>NZ_JBVHJO010000003.1:0-648387 GCF_055559995.1 Streptomyces sp. NPDC023541 | reverse complement strand
AAGGAACGGACGCTTCCTTCGTACTCACCCTCGCGGGCTTTCCTCCGGGCTTTCGTTCTGCTGTCTTGCGTTTCCGACTCTATCAGACTCTTTCGGGCCTGACTCCCAGTCAGCGGGCTTTGTCTTCGGGGCTGTTGGGCCCTTCCGACTCCCCAAACTCTAGTGGATTTCCCCGGCGATCCATAATCGGCCTTCGGAAATGAATTCGGGCACGCCGAAATCGTTCCCAGTGGGAGATCGTGCTGAGTTGGGTGCCGCAACGAGGCGGCCGATTCGTTGTCGCCGAAACCTTCCGGCTGCGGGGCAACTCGAAGAACCTTACGGACCCGTGGAGTCTGTGTCAACCCCGGTGGTCAGCTGGGTGACTGAAGGTCTTCCACCCGGTCGAGCAGGCGCGTGAGCATGTCGCCAAGCACCCCGCGCTCCGCCGTCGAGAGGTCCTGGAGGAGGTCCTCCTCGAAGATCGTGGCCGCGCGCATCGCGTCCAGCCACTTGCTGCGGCCCTCGTCGGTGAGCTCCACGATCACGCGGACCCGGTTGGACTCGTCCCGCTCGCGGGTGACCAGGCCCTCCGCCGTCATGCGGTCTATCCGGTGGGTCATCGCCGCCGGCGTGAGGCCCAGCTGTTTCGCGAGCTCGCTCGGGCCCATCCGGTAGGGAGCGCCGGAGAGGACCAGGGCCTTCAGGACCTCCCACTCCGCGTTGCTGATGCCCAGGGCCGCGGTCTGGCGTCCGTACGCGACGTTCATGCGCCGGTTCAGGCGGCTCAGGGCCGAGACGACCTTCTCGACCTGGGGGTCGAGGTCCTGGAACTCGCGCTGGTAGACGGCGATCTGCTCATCGAGGCTCGGCTCGGGGACGGACGCGGTGCCGTCGGGGGTGTCACCCATGCGTCGAAGTATCGCACGAACGCGTTGGCGTCTAACTCCTTCGGTGTGTACTGTTAAGGATCGAAGTTTAGGTATGAAGTCTTCAGTCTTCAGTTATCAAGGCGGGTGAGAAGTGACCAAGGTGATGGGCGCTGCGATGCGGCGGATCCAGGCCGGGAACGCGCTGACGGCGTTCGGCATCGGCTTCACGGTTCCGTTCCTCTACATCTATGTGGCGCAGGTGCGGGGTATGGGCTCCATGGCCGCCACGAGCGCGTTCGTGGCGTTCGCCCTGGGCGCCCTCGTCGCGCTGCCCTTCACCGGCCGGGTCATCGACCGACGTGGTCCGGTGCCCGTGGTCATGGGTGCGGCCGTCGCCGCCTCGGCCGGCGCGCTCGCGCTCGGGCTCTCCACCGGGATCGTGCCCATCCTGCTGTCCGCGCTGGCGCTCGGTGCCGGTCAGGCCGTGATGCAGCCGGCCCTGGCCACGATGATCGTGTGGTGTTCCACGCCGTCCACCCGGACCCGTGCCTTCGCCCTCCAGTTCTTCATGCAAAACCTGGGTCTGGGCATCGGCGGTCTCCTCGGCGGTCAGATCGTCGACGAGACCCGGCCCGGGAGCTTCACCCTGTTGTTCGGCATCGAGGCCGTGATGTTCCTGGTGCTGGCGGGTGTCGTCGCCACCGTGCGGCTGCCCCACGTGCCGAGCATCAAGGACGCCGTGCCGAAGGACCCGTCGCAGGCGGGTGGCAGTGGCTGGAAGCGGCTGATGCGGCACAAGGCCATGGTGCAGCTGTGCGTGCTGGGCTTCGTGGTGTTCTTCGCCTGCTACGGACAGTTCGAGTCGGGTCTGGCCGCCTTCGGTACGGAGGCCGCGGGGATCTCTCCCTCCACGCTCGGTTTCGCCCTCGCCGCCAACACCGGTGCGATCGTCCTCGCGCAGTTCGTCGTGCTGAAACTGGTCGAGAAGCGCCGCCGGTCGCGTGTGATCGCTCTCGTCGGGCTGATCTGGACCGGGGCGTGGCTGATCGCCGGGTTCTCGGGGCTGGGACACGGCAGCGCGATGATGGCCGCCGCCGCGTTCATCACCACGTACGCGCTGTTCGGCATCGGCGAGGCCATGCTGTCGCCGACCCTGGCGCCGCTGGTCGCCGATCTGGCGCCCGAGGGCTCGGTGGGCCAGTACAACTCGGCCTTCGCGCTGGTCAAGCAGATGGCGCTGGCGTTGGGGCCGCTCGGGGTGCCGCTCGGTGCGGGCGTTCCGATGCTGTACATCGCGGTCTTCGTGCTGGTGTCGCTCGGGATCGCGGGCCTGGCGCTGCGGCTCGGCAGGCGCCTCACGCCGATGCAGGACAACCCGGTGCTGGCGAGCAGGGTCGTGGCGCAGGGCGGCCCGGCCGTCGCGGTGAAGGAGCCCGTGCCCGCGTAGCCGCGTACGTACGGAGAGCTGAGTGCGTAAGGCCCCGGTCCTCGTGGACCGGGGCCTTGGCGTGTCCGGCTACTTGTCCGGCAACGCGAATTCGCACCAGACGGCCTTGCCGCCGCCCGGGGTGCGGCGGGAGCCCCAGGAGGAGGCGATGGTGGCGACGATCGAGATGCCGCGGCCGGTCTCGTCGGCCGGTTCGGCACGGCGGCGGCGCGGCAGGTGGTCGTCGCCGTCGGTGACCTCGATGATCAGCCGGCGGTCGGTGCGGCGCAGCCGGAGGCGCATGGGCGGGGTGCCGTGCTGGAGGGAGTTCGCGACGAGTTCGCTCGCCGCGAGGACCCCGAGGTCGCACAGCTCGACGGGGAAGCGCCAGGAGGCGAGGACGCCCTGGGCGAAGGCCCGGGCGCGCGGGGCCGCCTCGATGCCGCCGAGGAGTTCCAGGGCGGCGTTGTGGAAGAGCTCGGCGTCCGCGCCGGCGCGGGCGGGCTGCTGGAGCACCATCACGGCGACGTCGTCGTCGTGGTCGGCGTCCACCCCGAGGGCGCGCATGAGGCGGTCGCAGATGACGCTCGGCGTGCCCTGGGCGCCGGCGAGGGCGCGTTCGAGGGCGTCGACGCCCTCGTCGATGTCCTCGCCGCGGCGCTCGACGAGGCCGTCGGTGTAGAGGACGGCGGTGGAGCCGGGGCCGAGCGCGATGGTGCCGGAGCTGTGCAGCCAGCCGCCGGTGCCGAGCGGCGGGCCGGTGGGGTCGGCGGCTCTGCGTACGGTGCCGTGCTCGTCGCGGACCAGGATCGGGAGGTGGCCGGCGGAGGCGTAGGCGAGCAGGCCCTCGTTGGGGTCGTGGACGGCGTACACGCAGGTGGCGATCTGGCTGGCGTCGATCTCGGCGGCGAGTCCGTCGAGGAGCTGGAGCACCTCGTGCGGGGGCAGGTCGAGGCGGGCGTAGGCGCGGACGGCGGTGCGCAGCTGGCCCATGACGGCGGCGGCGCGGACTCCGCGGCCCATGACGTCGCCGATGACGAGGGCGGTGCGGCCGGCGCCGAGGGTGATGACGTCGTACCAGTCGCCGCCGACGGCGGCCTCGGTGCCGCCGGGCTGGTAGGTGGCGGCGATGCGCAGGTCGTCGGGCTGTTCCAGCTCCTGCGGGAGGAGGGAGCGCTGGAGGGTGACGGCGGCCTCGCGCTGGCGGCGTTCGCTGGCGCGGAGCCGCTCGGCTGCTTCGGCGTGGTCGGTGACGTCGGCGAGGTGGATCAGGATGCCGGTGTGGTGGGCGTCCGCTTCGGCCGCGGGTGCGGCCGTGGGCGTGGTCCCGGTCCTGGTCCTGGTCCCGGGCTTGGGGAACTCGACGGGCGTGCAGGTGACGGTGTAGGAGCTGCCACCGCCCGGTGCGGTGCGGTTCTTCGCGGTGCGGGGCTTGCCGCTGCGCTGGACCTGGTCGAGGAGGGGGAGGAGGCCGAGGTCGCCGAGTTCGGGGAGGGACTCGTGGGCGGGGGCGCCGGGGGTGCGGGCGCCGAAGCCGGCGGTGTAGGCGTCGTTGACGTAGGCGACGCGGTGCTCGGGGCCGTGGACGAGGGCGACGAGGGCGGGGAGCCGGCCGAGGACCTCGCGCACGGAGAGTTCGTCGAGGGAGGGCACGGCAGTGAGGACGCCGGTCCGCTGGGCGGGGGTGGTGCCGGTGCCCGGTCCGGTGCCGCTGCCGCTGCCCACTCCGGATCCGGATCCGGATCCGGTGCCCGAGACCGTGGGGTCGGCGGGGTGGCCGTCGGCGGCGGGCGTGGACCGCTCCGCTCCGGGGTCGGCGCGGCCGCCGCGGGCCGCGGGGACCGCGCCCTCGCCCCGCTTGGCCTGGGAGGCGGCATGTTCGGTCCGGGCGGCGGCGCGGCGCTGCGTTCCGGGAAACCGGGCGCTCCAGCGCGTGAAGTTCACTGCGTTCAAGCCTCGTGGTGTCGCGAGTGGTCGCTGTGTCGCTCGTGGGCGGTCGCTGACTGGACGATGTCACTCTGTGCAGGTGTGAGCCCACCTATGGTCACACGTCCAGTGTGGCCGACCGCACTGACAACGTCAGCCCTGGCCGTTCTGCGGGGGGTTGGGGGCGAGGGGCGGGGGAGTTGCCTTCGGTCCGCCGCCTGCAGCCAGTTCGAATTCTGCCCTGGGGTGTTCGAGTGAGCCAAGGGAGACGATCTCACGCTTGAAGAGGCCGGAGAGGGTCCATTCGGCAAGTACGCGCATTTTCCGGTTGAAGCTCGGGATGCGGCTGAGGTGGTATGCGCGGTGCATGAACCAGGCTGGGTAGCGCTTCAGCTTGCGTCCGTAGACGTGGGCGACGCCCTTGTGCAGGCCGAGGGAGGCGACCGAGCCCGCGTACTTGTGGGCGTACTCGGTCAGGACCTCGCCGCGCAGGGCGGCGAGGAGGTTGTCGGCGAGGACTTTGGCCTGGCGGACGGCGTGCTGGGCGTTGGGGGCGCACTCGCGGCGGGGGCCTTCGGTGCCGGGCGGGGCGGTGATGTCGGGGACGGCGGCGGCGTCGCCGGCGGCCCAGGCGTGTTCGACGCCCTCGACGGTGAGGAAGGAGGTGCAGACGAGGCGGCCGCGCTCGTTCTTGGGGAGGTCGGTCGCGGCGATGACCGGGTGGGGTTTGACGCCGGCCGTCCAGACGATGGTGCGGGTCGGGAAGCGGGCGCCGTCGCTGAGGACGGCGACGCGGTCCACGCAGGATTCGAGCCGGGTCTCCAGGCGGACGTCGATGTTGCGGCTGCGCAGTTCGCGGACCGTGTAGACACCCATCTCCAGGCCGACCTCGGGGAGGATGCGGTCGCTGGCCTCGACGAGGACCCACTTCATGTCCTCGGGCTTGATGTTGTGGTAGTACCGCGCCGCGTAGCGGGCCATGTCCTCCAGCTCGCCGAGGGCCTCGACGCCCGCGAAGCCGCCGCCGACGAAGACGAAGGTGAGGGCTGCGTCGCGGAGGGCGGGATCGCGGGTGGAGGAGGCGATGTCCATCTGCTCGATGACGTGGTTGCGCAGGCCGATGGCCTCTTCGACGGTCTTGAAGCCGATGCCGTAGTCGGCGAGGCCGGGCACGGGGAGGGTGCGGGAGACGGAGCCGGGCGCGAGGACGAGTTCGTCGTACTCCACCTCGATGGGGCCGGTGCCCTCGTCGGCGGTGGCGAGCGTGTTGACGGTCGCGGTCCGCTTGGCGTGGTCGATGTGCGTGGCCTGGCCGATGACGATGCGGCACTTGCCGAGGACGCGGCGCAGGGGGACCACGACGTGGCGCGGGGAGATCGCGCCCGCGGCCGCCTCCGGGAGGAAGGGCTGGTACGTCATGTACGGCTCGGGCGTGACCACCGTGACCTCGGCCTCTCCCGCTCTCAGCTTTCGCTGGAGCCGGAGCGCCGTATACATGCCGACGTAGCCGCCGCCGACGATCAGGATGCGCGTGCGGGGCGGGGTACCGGGGGCCGTGCCCCGGGAGTTAGCAGCCTTCACCATCCCATGACGCAACGTGGCCGGGAGTTTGTCCACAGGCCCGACACATTGTGTGACCGGTGGGGGCTCTGGGGCGGGGCGGGAGAGGGCATCCGGCGGGGGTGGAAGTTCGCAGGTCAGAGCGGGCGGAGAGGGAGGTTCCGAGGGCATGGAAGGGAAAAGTGGGGGTGAATGCTCCGATCGGGCGGTGGTCCGTCCGGGGCTGCCTCTTCTGAATTGACTCTGGCTCAACTATGTTCGTATCTCGTCGAGGACCGGGCCTGAGACCGTGGCCCCCCTCGGCGTGAAGGCGGGGAGTGTCTCCGGGGGGAGACAAATGATTACCGGGGGATACATATGAACATTTCCGATTTCCATGGTTCTGCGACCGCGCTCTCGGTCGAGAGCACCGGTCGTGCCATGACCAGCCCGACCACGCACGGTATGGGGCGTTCCACTCCGCTGCGCGTCGACGCCCAGCGCAACCTGGAGCACGTGCTGCGCGCGGCCCGCGAGGTCTTCGGCGAGCTGGGCTACGGGGCTCCGATGGAGGACGTGGCGCGCCGCGCCCGGGTCGGTGTCGGCACGGTGTACCGGCGGTTCCCCAGCAAGGACGTCCTGGTGCGGCGCATAGCCGAGGAGGAGACGGCCCGGCTGACCGAGCAGGCCAGGACCGCTCTGGGCCAGGAGGAGGAGCCGTGGCAGGCGCTTTCGCGCTTCCTGCGCACCTCCGTGGCCTCGGGCGCCGGGCGGCTGCTGCCGCCGCAGGTGCTGCGCGTCGGCTCGACCGCTGAGGAGGCGGCCGAGGAGGCGGAGGAAGCGCGGGTTCCGTACCAGCGCCAGGCCGCCGAGGCGGCCGGGGCTCCCGGCCTGCGGGTCGTGGGGGCGACGCGGAACGCGGCGGAGGACGAGCCGTCGGACGACGCGGGCGCGGGCGCGCTGCTGGAGGTCGTCGGCCGGCTGGTGCACCGGGCGCGGGAGGCCGGCGAGCTGCGTGCCGACGTCACGGTGGCCGATGTGCTGCTGGTGATAGCGACGGCGGCGCCCGCGCTGCCCGACCCCGCACAGCAGGCGGCGGCTTCGACCCGGCTGCTCGACATCCTGCTCGAGGGGCTGCGTTCCCGGACGGTGTGATCCCGTCGGTCCGGTGCCGACCCGTCGGCGGGTCGGTACCGGACCGGTTCGGGCCGGTTCGGCAGGTCGGCACGGGGCTGTGGGCGGGCCGGTGTTGCCGACGGGGCGGTGCCGGCAGTCCGTCCGCATGGCTGGTGGGCTGGTCGGTGGTGCGTCGGAACTTGCCCGGACGGGTGGATGGTGCGCAGAGGGGCCCGGCGCGTGTCCGCCATGTGACACGCTTGATCGGTGTACCGGTTGAGCGTGTCGTGCGGGAGCTTCCGCGATGAGCATTGACGGGCGTGAAGAGTCACCCGGTGGTGCCGGGAGCGAGACCGGGGTGGGCAGCCCGCCCGCCCGACAGGTGCCGGCGCAGCGCGAAGCGGGCGGGCGGCACGCACGTTCGTCGGGGCCCTCCGTCCCGGGCGGCGGTGCCGGGGGCGATCTGCCGCCTTCCGACGGCGACTTGATCGCGCGGATGCGGGGCGGCGACGACGGCGCGTACGAGGAGCTGTTCCGTCGTCACGCCGAGTCGGTACGGCGCTACGCGCGGTCCTGCTGCCGGGACGGGCACACGGCCGACGACCTGACCGCCGAGGTGTTCGCGCGGACCCTGCAGGCGGTACGGGGTGGTGCCGGGCCGGACCAGTCGGTGCGGGCCTACCTGCTGACCACCGTGCGCAGGGTCGCCGCTGCCTGGACCAAGACGGCCAGGCGGGAGCATCTCGTCGAGGACTTCGCCGTCTTCGCGGAGCAGGCGGCCGCGCGCACGGAGAGCGGCACCGGGATGTCGGGGCTGTCGGGGGACGACACCCTTGAACTGGGCGCGGACGTGCGGGCGATGCGGGTGGCCGAGCAGTCGCTGGCCATGCAGGCCTTCCGTAGCCTGCCCGAGCGGTGGCAGGCCGTGCTGTGGCACACCACGGTCGAGGAGGCCTCGCCGAGTGCGATCGCGCCGCTGTTCGGGCTGAGCGCCAACGCGACCGCGGTGCTGGCCAGTCGAGCCCGCGAGGGGCTCAAGCAGGCTTATCTGCAAGCCCATGTGAGTTCGGCGCTGAGTGAGGGCGGCGACTGCGCACGGTACGCGGACCGGCTGGGCGCCTATGCTCGCGGCGGGCTGCGAATGCGGGCGGAGCGGGGGCTGCGGGGGCACCTGGAGGAGTGCGCGAAGTGCCGGCTGGCCGCCGGGGAGCTCAAGGACGTCAACGCGGGCATTCCCGCGCTGCTTCCGGTGGCGGTCATCGGGTGGTTCGCCGCCGGGTACGCGGCCAAGGCCGCCGGGGTGGTGGCCGGTGGAGCCGTCGCCGCAGGCGGGGCCGGTGCCGCGGCGGCGGCCGCGGGCGGGTCGACCGCCGGGGGCGGGTCTGCGGCCGGCGCGGCCGGAGCCGCGGGAGGTGCCGCCGGGAGCGGTGCCACCGGGGTCGGGGCCGCAGGGAGCGCCGCCGGGGCCGGAGGGGCCGGCGGGTCCGGGTCCGCGGTCGGGGGTGCGCTGGCATCCGAGGGACTGGGGCTGCCGGCCAAGGCCGCCATCGCCGCCGGCATCGCGGTGGCCGCGGCCGCCGGGGTGGTGTTCGCGCTGGCCGGGGACGACGCCGAGCCCCAGGCACGGGCGAAGCCCGCGCCGAGCGCGGCGGCTCCGGCCGCGCCGAAGGCAGCTGCCTCGCCGTCGCCTTCGGCGGAGCCGAGCCCGGCCGAGGAGGAGCCGCCGCCCGCGCGTGCCACCGTACCGCCGTCGCAGAAGCCGACGCCGTCGGCCGCGGCCTCTCCGTCCCCGGCCGCGCCGGCGCCCTCCGCTTCCCCGTCGCCCTCCCCCGGCCGGGAGGAGCCCGCGCCCGCGCCGTCCCCGAGCGCGCCCTCGCCGACGACGACGCCGCCCGTTCCCAAGCCGCCGCAGTCGTTCCGGCTGGCCGTGCTCCCGCATGCGGTGCAGGGCGACCACGGCGGGCCGGAGTTGCAGACCTGGCGCAGCAGCTGGGTGTGGCAGCGCTGGGGACTGCGGGTGGGCGACCGGAGGTTCGCGCAGGGGATCACCGTGAACTCGCGTTCGTCGGTGGAGATCGCCCTCAACCGGCAGTGCACCACCTTCTCGGCATGGGCCGGGGTGGACGGCCTGTCGCTGTTCACCGACGGGTCGGTGCGGTTCTCCGTGTACGCCGACGGGCAGCGGCTGTGGCGGTCCGGCGCCCTCGGGTACGAGGATCCGCCCGTGGCCGTGCAGGTCTCCCTCGCCGGGCGCGAGTCGCTGCGGCTGGTGGTGGAGCAGGCCGGACCGGGCAGCCTGCCGACGCTGGCGAGCTGGGCCGACGCGGTGATCAGCTGCTAGCTGCCGTTGACCAGCCGGCCGTGATCAGTCGGCGGCGGTCAGCCGGCGGTGAGCGCCGCGGCGAGGCCGGCGGGTGTGAGTACGACGCCCGCGGCCTCCTCCCGCGCCCAGCGGTCGGGGCCCAGCAGGGCGCGGGTGCGTTCGGGGAGACCGTCCACGACGGCCTTCTCGGGTACCGAGCGGGGCCGGCCCGCGCGCCAGGCGGTGGCCGCCGCGAAGGCCCGTACGGCCTCCGCGGAGCGGCCGGCGTCCGCTAGGAACCGGGCCGCCGCCTCGGCCATGCCGGCCAGGACGCGCTCGGCGCACCGGGCGGCGACGGCGGTGCTCAGGGCGGGCCCGATCAGGCCCAGTGCGGCTTCCGGACCCCGTTCGCGTGCGGTGAGGACGGCGTCGACGGTGTCCAGCCCGGCGGTGAGCTGGGCCGGCACGGTGATGCGTTCGGTCTGGACGCGCGCCAGCTCGCACTCGGTCCGGGCCCGAACGGCGTCGCCCCGCTGGAGGGCGAGCATGGCCGCGAGGAGCCGGGCGTAGGCGCTGACGTCGTACACGCCGCCGTGCTGGTCGGACTCCTCGTCGGCCTCGGCCAGGAGCCGCTCGGCGTCGTCGAGGTCGCCCGCGCTGTAGGCGGCCTCGGCGATCCGGGCGATGGCGAAGGGCGCCTCGACGTGGGCCCCGACTTCGCGGGCGAGGCGCAGGCATTCCTGGAACGCGGTGCGGGCCTCGGCGTACCGGCCGCGCGAGAGGGCGATCTCCCCGGCGGCGCTCGCCACCTGGGCGCGGGTCCAGCGGTCGCCGACGCGCTGGGCGATGGTGTGGAGCTCGGCGAGGTCGGCGTCGACGGTGGGCAGGCCGCCGGTGACGTCAATGGCGACGTGGGTGCGCAGCATGAGGACGATGCCCAGTTCCCAGTCGCCCGCGTGGCGGCGGCAGTTCTCGACGGACCGGTCGAGGTCGGTGTGGAATTCGAGGACGTCGCCGGTGAGGAAGGAGGTGGCGGGCCAGAGGATGCCGGGGAAGACCGCGGTCTCGGGGGATCCGTGGCGGAAGGCCGTCTTGATGCGGACGGCGAGGTCCCGGTACTCGGGGGTGCGGAACCTCTCGGCGGAATTGCTCTCGGCGAGCAGGAACATGTCGAAGACCTGCAGACGCATGCGGCGCCAGTATGCGGGCGAGCCCTCGGGCGGCTGGACGGGGGTGAGGGCGAGGATCCGGGCGGTCCATTCGGCGCCCTCGCCGCGGTAGTTGCGCAGCCACCAGAACCAGCCGAGGGCGAAGGCCAGGCGCTGCGCGGATTCGACGTCGACCTCATCGACGGTCGTGGTGTGGAGGGCCGCGCGGAGGTTGTCGAGCTCGGTCTCGACGAGCCGGATCCAGGGGAGCTGGGCGGCAGACCGGATCAGGGGTTCGGCCCGCTCGGCGAAGGCGAGGAAGTGGGCGACGTGGCGGCGGGCGGTGGCCCGGGCGTCGGCCGGGTGGGCGGCGGCGCGTTCGGCGGCGTACTCGTGGATGGTTTCGAGCATGCGGTAGCGCATGCCGTGGGCCTCGTACGGCTCTGCCAGGACGAGCGACTTGTCGACGAGGGAGCCGAGGGTGTCGGCGACGTCGAAGGCGGCGTCGAAGGCGGCGTCCCCGTCGCCGTCCCCGTCGGCGCAGACGGCTTCGGCGGCGGCGAGGTCGCAGCCGCCCGCGAAGACGGACAGCCGGCGCAGAACGGTCCGCTCGGCCTCGTCGAGGAGGTCCCAGGACCAGTCGACGACGGCCCGCAGGGTCTGCTGGCGCGGCAGGACCGTACGGGCGCCGCTCGTCAGCAGCCGGAAACGGTCGTCGAGCCGGTCCGCGATCTGCCGCGGGGTCAGCAGCCGCAGCCGGGCCGCGGCCAGCTCGATGGCGAGCGGCAGCCCGTCGAGACGGGCGCAGATCTCGGCCACGGCGGCCGGGTCCTCGTCCACGGTGAACCCGGCGCGGGCCGCCGCCCCGCGGTCGGCGAAGAGCCGGTGGGCGGGGTCGGGCGGCAGGGGCTCGACGGGGCGGACGGTCTCCCCCGGGATGTTGAGGGGTTCGCGGCTGGTGGCCAGGACCCGTACGCCGGGGCAGTGGGTGAGGAGGCGTTCGGCGAGCTCGGCGGCGGCCTCGACGACGTGCTCGCAGTTGTCGAGCACGAGCAGCAGGCTGCGGTGGGCGCAGTGCTCGACGAGGCGTGCGGTCGGGTCGGCGGCGGCCGTCGGCGCCGGGGTCTCGCGGGAGACGAGGGAGTTCTCACGCAGACCGAGAGCGCTGAGGACGGCCCCGGGGACGGCGGCGGGGTGGTCGAGGCGGGCGAGTTCGACCAGCCAGCCGGGCTCGGAGTGGGCGGCTGCGGCGTGTTCGGCGAGACGGGTCTTTCCCGAACCGCCGGGGCCGGTGAGGGTGATGAGGCGCAGCCGGGTCAGGTCGCCGTGCAGGGAGGCCAGTTCGGGTTCGCGGCCGACGAAGGAGTTCAGGCGGGGGCGGAGGTTGCCCCGGGAGGCCTCCGGCGGGTGGGCGGTGTCCGCGGTGGGCCCGCCCGGCGGGGTCTGCGGCGGCCGCGGCCGGAGCAGTTCCGCGTGCAGGGCGGTGAGTTCGGGCCCTGGGTCGGTACCAAGGCCGTCGGCGAGGGCGCGGCGGGTGCGCTCGTACGCGGCGAGGGCGTCGGCGGGCCGGCCTGCGGCGCGCAGGGCGCGCAGCTGCTGGGCACGGAGCGGTTCGTCGTACGGGCTTTCGTGGACCAGTGCCTCGATCTCCGGCAGGAGTTCGGCCGGGGCGGCGGCGCCGCTGCGCAGGTCCGCCTCGATGCGCCGGCGCAGGACGGCGGCGCGGCGGGCCTCGGGGGCGGCGGCGTGTGCGGTACGGGCGGGCTCGGCCAGGTCGGCGAGGGCGGGTCCGCGCCAGAGGGAGAGGGCGGTGCGCAGGGTGCGGGCGGCGGTCTCCGGGTCGGCGGCCAGTTCCCGGTCGCCCTGTGCGGCGAGGCGGGTGAAGCGGTGGAGGTCGACGTCGTCGCGGGTGGCGGCGAGGCGGTAACCGCCCGCGGGGGCGGCGTGGACGGTGTCGCGGCCGCCGAGGGCGCGCCGCAGGCGGGCGATGAGGGCCTGAAGGGCGGCGGGGGCGTCCCGGGGCGGGTCGTCGCCCCAGACGCCGTCGGCGAGTTCGGCGACGGAGGCCGGGTGGCCGGCGCGCAGGGCGAGGGCGGCAAGGAGCGCGCGCAGCCGGGCGCCGCCGATCGGGAGGGGGGCGCCGGTCTCGTCGCGCGCCTCGGTGACGCCGAGGATGAGATACCGCACCGGGCAATTCTGCCCGGTCGCCCGCTCGCCCGGAGGGCGGACCCGGCGGGGCGTGTACGCGGCCGGCGGGGGCTCGCCCGGCGGAGTAGTTCCTCGACGCGGACCTCTGCGACCGGTGGCAGTGCGACGAGCCGCGGTGCCGGGCCCCGCCGGGCCGGCAGCGCTCCGCAGAGACGAGTTCGGCGAGCCCGTCCACCAGGACCGGCCGGCCCTCGGCAGCGTCGAGCAGCACCTGCCGCAGAACCCGGGCCTCGACGAGCCCGGCGTCCGCGAGCACCGGAACGGCGAAGAGCCCCGAGCCGCAGTGCGGAACCGGCCGACCCTCAGCCCTACCGCACACCCCGGGCCTCGACGAGCCCGGCGTCCGCGAGCACCGGAGCGGCGAAGAGCCCCGAGCCGCAGTGCCGGGAGCCGCCGGGCCGGCAGCCTGCGCGGCCGCGGCCTCCGAGGTGCCTTGCCGATGGGGCCGGATCAAGGACCAGGGTCTGGCGTTATGAGGGGGCTCCCCGGGCCCGCAGGGCCGACGAGGGGAAGGAGCGCGGCGAGGGGCGGTGCCGGAGCAGCGCGGGTGGGCACCGATGCGCCCCGCACCCCTCAGGGAGACGGCCATCGGCCTGTTCGACCTCTGCTACCGGCTGGGCGGCGGCTTCGGGCCCGGCGATCGCGACCGCCCTGGTCCTCGGCGCCGCCCGAACCGTCAGGACAGCGCCGGGCGGTGCACCGGGACCCCCTCGGGCACCGCCCGGCGCCGCGCCGCGGACGTCCCCGTCCAGCAGGTGCCGCGCCGGGCCAGCAGCCGGTGCAGCCACAGCTCCATCGAGACGAGTTCGGCGAGCCCGTCCAGCGGGACCGGCCGGCCCTCGGCCGCGTCGAGCAGCGCCTGCCGCACGACCCGGGCCTCGATGAGCCCGGCGTCCGCGAGCAGTGGGGCGGCGAAGAGCTCCAGCAGGTCGCTCAGGGCGGCGCGCAGCCCCAGGCCGGTCGCCGTCTCGTTCGGCGTGTGGGCGGTGGCGCCCCAGCCCGGCGGGAGCTCGCGCACACCGGCCGAGTACAGGACGCTGCGCAGGATTGCGGCCCGGGCGCCGGGCTGCACGCGCAGGGATTCGGGCAGGGCGCGGGCGGCCCGTACGACCTGGTTGTCGAGGAAAGGGGCGTGCAGGCGCTGGCTGCGGACCTCCACGGCCTGTTCGAAGATTCGGTGGTCGGCGGCGTGACGGGCCAGCACGGAACGGGCCCTCGCCTCCCCCGGGCGCAGCGACAGCGGGGGGCGCCCGGCCGCGGCCGCGAGCCGGATCGATACTTCCGCCAGCGCCTCACCCGTGAGCCAGCCCGCCGCCGGACCCGGCCGCGACCAGGTCAGGGCGGCGAGGGAAGCGTCCACCGGACCGGAGGCGCGCTCGGTGACGCCGCCCTCGCGAAGTCTGGCCGCGGCCGCCTCCATGCCCGCGCGGTACGTCGTACGGGCAAGTTTGCGGGCCGCCGAATACACCGTGATCGGCACCAGCAGGGACTCCCCGCCGGCTCCCGAGGCGGAGGCGGACCGGGCCAGCGCCGCCACCGGGCGCAGCAGGTGGCGCCGGCGGCGGTCCATCAACAGGTCGGCCATGCGGGCCGGGTGGGCGTCGAGGACCTGCCGGGCGCCGTGGCCCGTGAAGTGGTCGGCCGCTCCGGCGGCGAGTCTGCGCCGCTCGCGGGCGGCGGAGACGAGCGAGGGGCCGGGTTCGTCGGTGAGCGGGCCGTCCAGGTCGGTGTACGGGAGGGCCTCGGCCGCGGCGGCGACCACGACATGGTGCAGGCGCGGGTCGGCCGCGATGGCCCTGGCCCGTTCCAGTTCGTCCTCGCGCCCCTGCGGGGTGGCCAGGTCGTTGAAGGTGACCGCCAGCAGCCGCGCACCGGCCGGGCTGGTCAGGCTGCCCGGCGCCCCCGGCAGACCGGCCGCCAGCAGGGCGAGTGTCGCGGAGGCGCTGCCGCCGGACAGGTCGGCGCCCACCCCGGGGGCCGGCGCGCCGCGGGCCGCACGCCGGTCGGCCGGGCCCATGCCGGGCACCGGGCCGGGATCGTACGGTGACAGCGTCTCGGGAGCATGCCGCGGAGCCGTGAGCCGGGCGCGCACCGCGTCCACCAATGCTTCCCGCACGCCCTCCACCGCGCGGTCGGCGTCGGCCTCGGGCGCGGCCACCGCGAGCGAGGCCA
Organism: Streptomyces sp. NPDC023541; assembly: GCF_055559995.1. Classification (NCBI taxonomy): domain Bacteria; kingdom Bacillati; phylum Actinomycetota; class Actinomycetes; order Kitasatosporales; family Streptomycetaceae; genus Streptomyces; species Streptomyces sp. NPDC023541. The sequence goes on along the minus strand of NZ_JBVHJO010000003.1, from coordinate 633,699 downwards.
CCTGCTCGTAGCCGGTGATCTCCCGGGAGCCCTCGCGCAGGATGAGGGCGTGCCCGGGCGGGATGCGGCGGACCCCCGCGTACGGGGTGCCGTCGCCCAGCGCCTCCGGGCTGTCCGGGCAGGCCAGCAGGGCGGCGAGATGGCCGATGTCGAGCTGCGCCTCGATGAGGTCGGCGAGCGGGAGGGCGGCGGTGGCGTACGCCGTGCCGCTCGCCCACGGGGTGTAGAACACGGGGCGGGCGCCCGCGAGGTCGCCGACGACGGTGATGCGGCGGCCGGCCTGGACCACGGCGGTGTAGCTGCCGGACCACTGGGTGAGGTGGCGCAGCGCGCCGCCGCGGGCCGCGTAGAGGGCCCTGCGCAGTTCGGCGTCGGTGGCGCCGCAGCAGCCGAGCACGGCGAGCCGGGTGAAGGGGTCGGCGGGGTCGGCGGTGACGGTGCGGATCTCGTCGGGGCGCCAGTCGCCGACGGCCCAGAGCGGGTCGGGATCCCCCCAGAGCAGCTGTGCGCCGACGGGGTGGACGGTGCGTTCCGCGTCCGCGCCGGGGTCGGCCGCATGGGCGGCGTCCGCGATGCCGCCGTGCACGGGCGCGCCGTCACCGCCGTACCCGCCCCCGTGGCCGGGTCCTCCGAGGCCGGAGACGCGGCCGGCCGTGCCGAAGCTCGCGGCGATACTGCTCCACCCCACCAACCAGCGCATCGCCGCCTCCCCAGCCCGTGGGCACATGACCGGGGCACGGGCAGCACGGACAGCGCTGAGGGCGTGGCCGTCTGGACCCCGGTGGCTCGGGTCCATGCTGCCACGGGACAGGCGTACGAGAGGGGTTATAGGGGGCGCACACGCAAACGAACACGCCCCGGCCACGCAGTATTTGGCGTTCCGTTCCCACCGCCCCATAGGTCGCTTTCAGCCATTCTTCGGCCGCCTGGAGAGCCGTCGCGCGGTGCCGGCGCCCGGCGCGCGGGCGCGGTCCGGGAGGCGCAATCCGCCTCCCGGACCGTTCCGCCACCCGCGGGGATTGAGGCAGCGGCATCTCCCGGCCCGCCCGATCCACGCAGTGGGCCGACCCACGCACCGCACATCGAATCGCCGGGTCCGCGGACCGGCCAGAGCGCACGGGCGGGCGCACGGCCACACGGGCGGAGCACGCCACGGGACGTGCGCCCCGGCACCGGCTCCGGGGCGGACTGTGCAAACGGACAACAATCCCGCCATACGGAAGTAAGGGCCTTAACGCTTGGGAGGCGGGGAACTACGCTGGGTTTACGAAATGCCGGGCGCCTATGCCCCGGCGGCGTCTGCGTTCCGCGTGTGACGAGGGGTGGCGCATGTCCAGGGAGCTCCGCGAGCCCAATGAGAAGCTCGGCGCCGTCCTCGCCCTCGCGGGCATCAGCAACGCCGGGCTGGCCCGGCGGGTGAACGACCTCGGCGCGCAGCGCGGCCTGACGCTCCGGTACGACAAGACGTCGGTGGCCCGGTGGGTGTCGAAGGGGATGGTGCCGCAGGGCGCCGCCCCGCACCTGATCGCCGCGGCCATCGGCGCGAAGCTGGGCCGGCCGGTGCCGCTGCACGAGATCGGCCTGGCGGACGCGGACCCCGCGCCCGAGGTGGGGCTGGCCTTCCCGCGGGACGTGGGGGCCGCCGTGCGCTCGGCCACCGACCTCTACCGGCTCGACCTCGCCGGGCGGCGCGGCGGTGGCGGGATCTGGCAGTCGCTCGCGGGCTCGTTCTCCGTGGCGGCGTACGCGACGCCCGCCTCGCGGTGGCTGATATCTCCCGCCGACAGCTCGGTGGCGCGGGAACCGGCGGGCACGGCACGCCACCGGCCCACGTCCACGGCCTCCTCGGCCCACGATGCTCCGGCTCAGGACGCACCGGCGCGCGACCTCCCGTCACAGCAGCCGTCGCCGACGCCCGGAACACCGGCGCCCCCGACAATGTCGGACGGGACACCGGCAGGCCGTACGACCGGGCCGGCGACGGGCCCGATGACGGCGCCGACGGGCCCGGCAGGCCCGCCGTCCACCGTTGTGCCCGCCCAGCACGGAGCCGAAACGCCGCGCGACCACGTCCAGCGCGTGGGCCACAACGACGTGACGAAACTGCGCGAGGCCGCGGAGGACGCCCGCCGCTGGGACTCCAAGTACGGCGGCGGCGACTGGCGTTCGTCGATGGTCCCCGAGTGCCTGCGGGTCGACGCGGCGCCGCTGCTGCTCGGCTCGTACACCGACGAGGTGGGCCGCGCCCTGTTCGGCGCGACGGCCGAACTGACCCGGCTGGCCGGGTGGATGGCCTTCGACACCGGCCAGCAGGAGGCGGCCCAGCGCTACTACATCCAGGCGCTGCGCCTCGCCCGCGCGGCCGCGGACGTACCGCTCGGCGGCTACGTGCTGGCCTCGATGTCCCTGCAGGCGACCTACCGGGACTTCCCGGACGAGGGCGTAGACCTCGCCCAGGCGGCCGTCGAGCGCAACCGCGGCCTCGCCACGGCGCGCACGATGAGCTTCTTCCGGCTCGTCGAGGCCCGGGCGCACGCGAAGGCGGGCGATTCGGCGGCCGCCGGCGCGGCGCTGCGGGCCGCGGAGGGCTGGCTGGAGCGGTCCCGCGAGGGCGACCCGGATCCGACCTGGCTCGGTTTCTACTCGTACGACCGTTTTGCGGCCGATGCGGCGGAATGCTATCGCGACCTCAAACTCCCGCGGCAGGTGCGGCGCTTCACCGAGCAGGCGCTGTCCCGGCCCACGGAGGAGTACGTACGTTCCCACGGGCTGCGGCTGGTCGTCAGCGCTGTCGCGGAGCTGGAGTCGGGCAATCTGGACGCGGCGTGCGCGGCGGGCACCCGGGCGGTGGAGGTGGCGGGCCGGATCTCCTCGGCCCGCACGACCGAATACGTACGGGACCTGCTGCACCGCCTGGAACCCTACGGGGACGAACCGCGCGTCGCGGAGCTGCGCGAGCGGGCCCGGCCCCTCCTCGTGGCTCCGGCGTAGACCCGCGTGGCCTCGTTGTCGGTGCGGGGGTGCAGTATGCAGGGGTGGGAGGTGTCGGCGTGGGCGGTGGCGTGGACTGCGATGTGCTGGTGATCGGCGGCGGGATCGTCGGCCTGTCGACGGCGCACGCCTTGTCGCGCCTGGCTCCGGGTACGAGGGTGGTCGTCCTGGAGAAGGAGTCGGGCCCGGCCCGGCACCAGACGGGCCGCAACAGCGGTGTGATCCACAGCGGGATCTACTACCGCCCGGGCTCGCTGAAGGCGCGCTTCGCGGTGAGCGGCGCCGCCGAGATGGTGAAGTTCTGCGCGGAGCACGGGATCCCGCACGAGGTGACGGGCAAGCTGATCGTCGCCACCGAGCGCGAGGAGCTGCCCCGGCTGCACGCCCTGGTCCAGCGCGGCCGGGAGAACGGCATCCCGGTGCGCGAGCTGGGCCCGGCCCAGATCTCGGAGTACGAACCGCAGGTGCAGGGCCTGGCCGCGATCCACGTCGGCAGCACCGGGATCGTGGACTACGGCCGGGTGAGCGCCCAGCTCGCGGAGTCCTCGGGCGCGGAGATCGTCTACGGCGCCGAGGTCGGCCTGATCTCGCGCCGTGCCTCGGCGGTGGCCGTGCGCACCACGTCCGGCCTGGTGTTCCGGGCGCGGACGCTGGTGAACTGCGCGGGCCTGCACTGCGACCGGATCGCCCGCCTGGCCGGCGACGACCCGGGCATGCGGATCATCCCCTTCCGCGGCGAGTACTACGACCTGGCCCGTCCGGAACTGGTCCGCGGGCTGGTCTACCCCGTGCCCGACCCGGCGTTCCCCTTCCTCGGGGTGCACCTCACCCGGGGCATCGGCGGCGGCGTCCACGTCGGCCCCAACGCCGTGCCCGCGCTCGCCCGTGAGGGGTACGACTGGTCGACCGTGCGCCCGCGGGACCTCGTGGAGGAGCTCGTATGGCCCGGCGCCTGGCGCATGGCCTCCCGGCACTGGCGGTACGGGACGGGCGAGATCCACCGTTCCCTGTCGAAGCAGGCCTTCACCCGGGCGGTGCGCCGCCTGCTGCCGGCCGTCGACGCCGCGGACCTCCGTCCGGCCGCGGCCGGCGTCCGCGCGCAGGCCGTCCTGCGGGACGGCACCCTGGTGGACGACTTCCTGATCCGCGACGCCCCGCGCACGATCCACGTCCTCAACGCACCCTCCCCGGCCGCGACGGCCTCCCTCCCGATCGGCCGCGAGATCGCCACCCGCGTCCTGCGCACCCTCACCACGGCCTGACCGGCTCCCACCCCGGCCGGCGAGGCTGAAGCAGCCGGAGGCGCCGGGAGCGGGATGGGGGGGCCGGGGACGTGCAACACGATGTGTGGCGCGCCACGCGCCGCACGACGACCCGATCCCCCCAGGGCGCCGTAGACCCTGCAGTCGCGGCCACCCCCGCCCCGCGCCCGGCGCCGACCCCCCACCCGCTCGCGCAGCGGCGCCGCGACCCCCCGTCGTAGAATCAGCGCATTGTGTCTGAGTCCCTGAACCCCACGCCGCCCGCCGTCCCGGACGCTCCCGTCGCCGACTACGCCGCGCCGGAGGCGAACTCGTACGTGCCCCCCAAGTGGCGCACCGAGCCCCGCTTCCCCGACGGCCCCTCGCCCGACCCGGCCGGCTCGCACCACGAGCGGCGGATCCGGAGCTTCCAGCCCCGGCGGAGCCGGGTCACCACGGGCCAGGGGGAGGCCCTCAAGCGGCTCTGGGGCACGTGGGGCCTGGACATCGACGGCCACTCGGTCATCGACCTCGCGACGCTCTTCGACGGCCTCCCGGTCGTCCTGGAGATCGGCTTCGGCATGGGCGAGGCCACCGCGCAGATGGCCGCCGCCGACCCGGCGACCGGCATCCTCGCCGTCGACGTGCACACCCCCGGTCAGGGCAACCTCCTCGCCCTCGCCGAGCGGGGCGGCCTCGACAACGTGCGCGTCGCCAACGGCGACGCGATCATCCTGCTCCGCGAGATGCTCCCGCCCGACTCGCTCGCCGGGATCCGCGTGTACTTCCCGGACCCGTGGCCCAAGGCCCGCCACCACAAGCGCCGGCTGATCCAGCCCGAGTTCCTCACCCTGGCCGCCACCCGGCTGGCGCCCGGAGCCGTGCTGCACTGCGCGACCGACTGGGAGCCGTACGCCGAGCAGATGCTCGAAGTCCTCACGGCCCACCCCGATTTCGAGAACACGCAGCCCGACGGCGGCTACTCCCCGCGCCCCGACTTCCGGCCGCTCACCCGCTTCGAGGGGCAGGGCCTCGACAAGGGCCACGTCGTACACGACTTGCTCTTCCGCCGCACGCAGAACTGACAACGTCACCGCGCGTGTCAGAGCGGATCGCTAGGGTCATGATGTGTTCCGAGCGCTCCGCCCCGTGCTCGCACGTCCGTCCACCACGGTCCGCACGTGCGTGCTCCTCGTCCTGCTCGCCGGCACCGGCATCTCCATCCTCGAACTCGTGCGGGAGCAGACCGGCACCCCGGGCTTCTTCGTCGGCCTCGGTCTGGCCCTGCTGCCGGTGGCCCCGCTCATGGCGGCCTTCCGGTGGCTGGGCCGGGCCGCGCCCGCGCCCTGGCCGCAGCTGCTGTTCTGCTTCGCCTGGGGTGCCTGCACCGCGGCGCTGATCGCCATACTGGCCAACAACTTCGCCACCGAGTGGATAGCCGCGGCCACCGCCGACCCCTCCGGCGCGGACCACCTCGGCTCGATCGCCATCGCCCCGGTGGTGGAGGAGAGTGCCAAGGCGGCGGCGCTGCTGCTGGTGTTCGTCTTCCGCAGACGGCATTTCACCGGCCCCGCCGACGGTTTCGTGGTGGCCGGCTTCACCGCCACCGGCTTCGCCTTCACCGAGAACATCCTCTACCTCGGCAACGCCTTCGTTCAGGACCTGGCCGACGGCACCGGCGTACTGGACTCGGTGACCGCGGCGACCTTCTTCGTACGGATCGTGCTCTCGCCCTTCGCGCACCCGCTGTTCACCGTGCTCACCGGGCTCGGTTTCGGCGCGGCCGCCGTCAGCGCGCGCCGCTCGCGCCGGGTCTGCCTGCCCCTGCTCGGTCTGGCGCTGGCCATGGGCATGCACGCCCTGTGGAACGGCTCCTCGCAGTTCGGGGACCACGGTTTCTACGTGATGTACGTCTGCGTGATGGTCCCGATGTTCGGGCTGCTGGTGTGGCTGGCCGTGCGGATAAGGCACCGCCGGTTGCGGGCCGTCGCCGGGGAGCTGGCGCTGTACGCGGCCGCGGGCTGGCTGGCTCCCGCCGAAGTGCCCGCCCTGGCTTCGATGCCGGCCCGGTCGCTGGCCCGCGCCCTGGCCCGGCGCAGCGGGGGCCGGGCCGCCGGACGCGCGGTCGCCCGCTACGAGGCGGACGCCGCGGCCCTGGCGCTGCTGCGGAACCGGGCGCGCCGCGGGGGACCGCGGCGGGAGGCGGATTTCGCGGGGAGGGAGCGGGAGTTGCTGCACCGTCTGTGGCAGCGCCGCGCGACGGCGGGGCCCGCACTGGCCCGGGCCGCGGTGATGGAGGAGCTGCTTCCGCCCTGGTTCGACCCCCTGCGGCCCGCGGCCGCGGCGGGCGTCCCCGAGCCGCGCCGGGAGGGGCGGCAGGACGAGCGGCGGGGCGAGCGGCAAGAGCCTCGGCGAGTGCCTCGGCGCCCGGAGCCGTCCCTCAGACGTTCAGACCCTTGGACTCCAGCCACGCCAGCGGGTCCATCGTCGATCCGCCCTTGCGTACTTCCAGGTGGAGATGGGGGCCGGTGACGTTCCCGGTGGCGCCGACCCGGCCGATGGTGTCGCCGGCGCCGACCGCACCCGAGGTCACCGACATCGAGGAGAGGTGGCAGTACCAGATCTCCGTGCCGTCCTCCAGCTCCAGCACGATCCGGTAGCCGTACGCGCCGGACCAGCCGGCCGAGGTGATCTTCCCGGCCCCCACGGCCTTGACCGGGGTGCCGGTCGGCGCCGCGAAGTCCAAGCCGGTGTGGTGGCCGGAGGACCACATGGAGCCGGAGACGCCGTAGTGCGAGGTGAGGGTGTAGGCGGAGGTGGGCAGGGACCAGCTTCCGGCCGCTGCGGCGGGGCGCTCCTGCGCCGCCTTGGCCTCTGCGGCCTTCCGGGCGGACTCGGCTTCCTCGGCGGCCTTCGCCTCGGCCTGCGCCTTGGCCTCCTCGGCCGCCTGGCGGGCCGCTTCCAGCTTGTCCTTGGCCTCCTGGGCGGCCGCCACCTGCGCGGCCCGCTCGGCCTCCGCGCGCGCCTTTGCCTCGGCGGCCTCGTGCTGCGATTCGGCCTGCTGGAGGATGCGGTTGCGCAGGAGCTCGCCGGCGTCCGCGCCGCGGCCGGCCTGCTGGGCGATGATCCCGGTCGTCCCACCGCGCTCGGCCGCGGCCCCCTGACCGGAACCTCCGTCGCCCGGACGGTCGTCGTCACCGGTCACCAGGCCGGGCAGAGAGGGCAGGGATATTGCGACCTGCGGCCGGTCCTGCGCGGTGGCGATGCCACTGGCGCCCACGGCGGCGATGACACCGACGCCGAGCACGGTGGAGCTGCGGGCAAGTCCCCCGCGCTGCTTGGCGACTCGGTGCTTGCCGCGGACCGGACGGACCGAGTCCTCGGTGGGGTTCCACTCGCCCCAGGCACCCGCGGTGGGCGGCTCCTGGATCTCGATGCTTTCAGGAGCAGGCGAGTTGGAGGCCACTGGGGCACACTCCTCATTGACACGCACGCGCACGGTGCCGTCTCTTGCGACGGCCGGGACGACCGCGCTGCGTTATCGAAAGGTAATAGAAGTGAGGGAGTGATTCCAAGCTGTTGCGCTTGATCGTTCTCACCAATCGACCACGCCCTGGCTTGCTTTGGCCATTCCTTTTCACCCAATACAGGATCAACTCGGGCAAAAATCAGCGGACTCACCCACCTCGTCAGCCACAAGCCTGATATGACCGGCACTCAATCAGCTTGCACACTGCACCCGTTCGCTTACGCACCGTCACGCGGCGCCGTCCGCGCCCCTCACCACCGGCCCGCCCGCCGCCGCGCCCTTCAAGGCCGGCCGCAGGTACGGGCGTACGGCGACCCGGCGGCGGCCGTGCGGGTGACGGGGCGCGGGAAAGGAGGGGGAGCACGGCGAAGGGCCGGGAACACGACGAAGGCCCGGTTCCCAAGGGAACCGGGCCTTCGCCTTCAGTAGCGGGGACAGGATTTGAACCTGCGACCTCTGGGTTATGAGCCCAGCGAGCTACCGAGCTGCTCCACCCCGCGTCGGTGAACACAACTGTACGGCATCCCGGAGCGGCCCTCCGCCAATTAACCGCCGGCCCACCTCAGGATCGGCATCACCGCAGGTCAAAGGCCGAAACCGACCTGAAACCGGTAGCCGACGAACGAAGATCATCTCTGTTGCATGCCGGTGACACTGCAGGGATGGTTCCGCGATCGGATCCGGGCGAAGATTCATCTGTCGCCAGGGCCGGGGGGAAACACGGACCGGCCGGACGACACAGACCACACCAACCGGCTCGGCACTCTGCCGATGCCCTCGTGATTCCTGGGGGGAGTCCACCATGTCCGTTCGCACCGCAGCCGCCATCGCAGTCGTCGCCGGCGTTGTCACCACTCTGCTGCCGCTCTCGGCCACCGCCGCGTCCGCCGCACCCGCCGCCGACGACCACGCCGTGCTGCGTACGGAGATGGGCGCTCCCGTCCCCGGCGGCCCGCTGACCCGCGGCGGCGCCACGGAGACCTTCGACCTCACGGTGAAGAACCCCACCGGCAAGGCCGTCGAGTACAAGCCGTGGATGCTCCTCGACCCGAAGGGCCCGAGCCTGCTCCAGAAGGACGACGTCGTCTTCAAGGTCGAAGCGGTGGACGCCCCGGCGACCAAGTCCTCGGTCGGCCAGCAGGACGGCGAGTGGCAGGGCCTGTTCTCCCCGTCCGCCGGTGAGCCCGGCCAGGGCTTCGACATCCCCGCGAACGGCAAGATGACCTGGAAGGTCACCCTCGGCCTCGGCGCGAACTACCCCACCAACAACGGCGACTTCAACTTCACCGCCACCAGCCACAACAACTCCGTCGCACCCGGCGGCTCGGACTCCCACCTCTTCAAGGTCGACCCGCAGACCAAGACGGGCGAGCTGAAGACCTGGTTCAAGCAGGTCAGCTCGGGCAAGGACGGCCAGGAGCAGCGCGCGTACCTGGACCTGAACCACCAGGCCACCGGCGACGGCACGTTCAACGTCCCGCTCGCCACCAGCCTGACCCTGTCCCACCCGGGCGAGGAGAAGGCCGACTTCCGCCTCCAGGCCCTGATCGACGGCCGCTGGCAGGACCTGGACGCCAAGGACAGCCGCTACGAGCTGCCCCGCATCGCCAAGGGCTTCGGCGCCGCCTCCGGCGTCCACACCCAGCCGCTGCGGCTCAGCCTGGGCAAGGACACCAAGCTGACGAAGCGCACCGTGATCACGATGGAGGCCGAGGTCCGCCAGGCCGAGGGCAACACCTGGCCGCTCACGACCGTCCCGGTGCAGTTCCCGCTGGTCCCGATCACGGAGCCGGACCCCGTACCGACCACCGGCCCGACCACCCCGGCCACCACCACCCCGTCCCCGACCGCCTCTCCCTCCTCCACCCCCGCCGTCCAGCAGGCCGTCGCCACCACCACGGGCAACTCCGGCGTGACGACCACGGGTTCCTCCACGGGCTCCCTGGCCAGCACCGGCGCCGGCTCGTCCACCGGCCTGTACGCGGGCCTCGCCGCGGCCCTGGTCGCGCTCGGCGCGGCCGCCGCCTGGCTCGGCCGCCGCCGCACCACCGTCTGATCGCACCTCCCCACACCCCGGAGCGCCCCGCCCGAATCCTCGGGCGGGGCGCTCCACGTGGTGGACGCAAAGGCGTCAGGCGGCCGCCGGGGCGCGGCGGCGGGTCAGGACGCGGGTGGTGGAGCCGTCGTCCTCCCGCACGTCACGGACGTGCGCGAAGCCGATGCGGGTCAGCAGGGCCAGGGAAGCCCTGTTGGGCGCGGCCACCGTGGCGTGCACCTCGGTCAGCCCCAGGCCGTCGAAGGCGTGACGGACGACCGCCTCCGCGATCTCGGTACCCAGTCCGGATCCCCAGGCCTCAGGGGCCAGGGCGTAGACGAGCTCGTGGCCGCCGACCTCGTCGGTCCGCTTGATCTCCGCGTGCCCGACCAGCCGTCCGTCCCGGCGTACGGCCCAGACGTCGAAGAGGTCCTCCGCGTAGACCTTGGTGAAGACCCGCCCGAACAGGGCGCGGTCCTCGGCCTCGGTGGCGGGACCGTCCCCCATCCACCGGGAGACCCGGGTGTCCTGGAAGAGGGCCACGAAGGCTTCCTCGTCCTCGGGGGTGTACGGGTCGAGCAGCAGGCGTTCGGTACGCAGAACCGGAGTCACGGCGTCGACGCTACCGCCCGCCGCCCGGGGGTTCATCCGGTTTACGGCCGCGCCCGCCGACCGCCCCCGGACACAGCACAGCGCCCCGGCCGCCGGTGGGCGGACGGGGCGCTGGGAGCGGTAGGCCATGTCGGACTCGAACCGACAACCAACGGATTAAAAGTCCGCTGCTCTGCCAATTGAGCTAATGGCCCTCCGGGTGCTCACCCCAGAGCATAGCCGGACAGCGCCGGTCAGCCGATCGGGTATCGACCGACCGGCCTGTCGGCGTCGGTTCAGGGGCGCGCGGGGGGCCGGACGCCGGCCGGGGGACGGGTGACGGAGACCGTCCCGGACGTGCTGAGTTCGGCCCCCTGGCCGTCGGCGGGGCGGGCGGTGAGCGTCCACTCGTATTCGCCGGAGAAGAGGTACGTGCCCGTGGGGGACTTGCCGTCCCACGCGGGGGCGATCAGGCCGCGCGCCTCGGTGCCGCTGCGGACGACCGTGGTGATGCCGGACGTCTTGTTGCGCACCGTCAGCTTCCAGGAGGAGACCGGCTTGGACGGCCACCAGCGGGCCTGCCAGGTCTTCTCCTGCCTGAAGTCCGCTGTGGCGGCGACCTCTTGGTCGATCGCCGCGAGCGGGGAGGCCGCGCCGGCGGCGACCAGGTGGACGGTCTCGTCCGGGCCCGTGTAGGCGAGACGGCCGCCGAAGCGGTCGACGGTCCAGTCGGCTGCGTACCTCGTCACCTGCTGGGCGATCTCGCGCGCCCGCACCGCCGTACCGGAGCGCAGGTCGTAGACCTCCAAACCGACACCGCCCTGCCGCACGACGTATCCGTCGCCGAGCCTCACGCGGTCGTTCTCGGGGGCGAAGGGCAGCGGGATCCGCTTCTTGGAGGGCAGGTGGAAGGCGGCGGGGCCGCCGGCGGATGCGGGGCACAGCACGTACAGCCAGTCCCCGGCGGCCTGGATCTCGTCCGGGCGGCAGGCCGTGCCGAAGCCCTGGTACTGCGTGACCTTGCCGGTGCGCAGATCGGTGCCGCTCACCCCGTGCCATTCCGAACGGTCCCAGAGCACCGACCCCCACAGCGCGGCGGCCGAGGAAGGCCTGGTGTCCAGGACCTTCCCGGCGTCGATGTCCGCGACCACCGTCCGGGGGTTGTTCTTCTCGGTCACGGTGAACAGCACGTACCGGCCCGAGGCGCTCTCCGGGAGGTACGGCTGCATCTCGTCCGTACCCGGCAGCGCCACCTGGCGGACCGATCCGCCGGGGCGGGTCTCCCGTACGTTCAGCACGACCCCGCACAGGGCGAGGGAGCCGCCGCACGCACCCCCGCCCTTGCTCGAGAGCGAGACGATCCGTCCGTCCCCCGTCGGGACGGTCCGGCCCGGGAGTTCGGCATACGGCAGACAGAGCCGCTGGTCCTCGCTCTCGCTGCAGCTCCAGTCGGGGGTCTGCTTCGCCGGGGAAGTCCCCGACACCGGCACCGTGTAGCCCTGGAGGCTGCGGGTGGGGTCCTGCTGGCCCGCGATGAGCCGTCCCTGGGCGAGGCTGAGCGTCATCCTGTCCGCGGGATTCGGCGGCAGGTCCCTCACCTTGGTCAGCACCGGGGCGCCGTCGGAGCCGGACGTGATCCGGTGCGTCGCCCAGTGGCTGGAGTCGGTGCCTCCGGCCAGGTAGGCGGAGCCGTCCGTGCCCGTCTTGAGGTTCCGGTCAGACCGGGCGAGCAGGGTGCGCCGGGCGCCGCCCCCGACGGGCACCGCGGTGACCGCGTCGGTCTTGGCGTAGGGGTCCTGCGTGACCAGCCAGTCGCCCACGGGGTGCGTGTACCCGTACGCGGCGGGGGTGTTGACGCTGCGCGTCACGGCGAGGTCGGTGCGGGAGTGCAGGGTCGCGGTGGCGGACCCGTGCTTGCGCAGCGAGACCCACCGGGAGCCGAGCGAGTGGTCGACGTTGCCAGGGTCCGTCGCGCCTTCCGGCAGGGCCAGAGGCGTCAGCGTCGCCCCGGCGTAGTCGAGCAGGGCGAGGGTCTCCTGGCCGGCGGCGGACCGGTAGGTGATCAGCGCGCCCTTCTCGTCGGCCATCCGCACCCGGAACGAATGGGCCGCGATGCGTTCGGGCGCGGTGACCGTGACGTCCTTGCGCGGTTCGCCCTCACGGCCGATCAGGTGCAGGACGAGCCGGCCCTCGGCGTCCTGCTCGGTCGCCAGCACCTGGGTCGGCGAGAAGGTGGTGGTCCAGGAGCGGCCGGCGGGCGCGGCGAGGGTCTCGGTGCGGCCCGAGGCCTGGTCGTGCAGGGTCAGCGGGCCCGCGGTGGTGGAGGGCGCGTCGAGGTACTCGCAGCCGACGGTGTCGCCGAGGCTCATCCAACGGCCGTACCGCCCCGAGGGGCAGTCCGCGAGCGGCACTTCGCGGCCGTCCGCGAAGCTCTTCCAGTACGACCTCCCGGGGCCGGTGCCCGGCCTGTCGAGCATCACGCCCTTCGGGCCGGCAGCATGGACGAGCCCGTACGACGGTTCCTGGTGCGGAAGCGGAGCGATCGTCAGCTCGTCGGCGGCCGCGGGGCCTGCGGCGGCCGGTACGGCGGTGAGGGCGCCGATGCCCGTGGCCAGTGCGAGCGCGGCGGCGCCCAGCACACGTGACCGTCTCATGTGTTCCCATCCCCCGAAGCGAAGCGTCGGGGGCGGCCGCGGGTTCGCGCTCGCCGTGTCCCCCACCGCAAAGTTCGGATCGTAGCAACACGCGAAAGGGCCCCCACGACCGGAGTCGCGGGGGCCCTGTCAGGGGTTCAGCTCAGCAGGCGTCAGCCGTTGCGCTTCCAGCGCGGCTTGTCGTCACGGCGGCCGCCGAAGCCGCCGGAGGGGCGGTCGTCGCGGCGGAAGCCGCCGGACGGGCGGTCACCACCGCGGTCACCGCGGTCGTCGCGGTTGAAGCCACCGGAGGGACGGTCGTCGCGACGGAAACCACCCGACGGACGGTCGCCACCGCGGTCATCGCGGTTGAAGCCACCGGAGGGACGGTCGTCACGGCGGAAACCACCCGACGGACGGTCGTCGCGACGGAAGCCACCGGAGGGACGGTCGTCGCGACGGAAACCACCGGACGGACGGTCGCCACCGCGGTCATCGCGGTTGAAGCCACCGGAGGGACGGTCGTCACGGCGGAAACCACCCGACGGACGGTCGTCGCGACGGAAGCCGCCACGGTCACCACCGCGGTCACCGCGGTCGTCACGGTTGAAGCCACCCGACGGACGGTCGTCACGGCGGAAACCACCCGACGGACGGTCGTCGCGACGGAAGCCGCCGGAGGGACGGTCGCCACCGCGGAAACCACCGGAGGGGCGGTCGTCGCGACGGAAGCCACCGGACGGACGGTCACCACCGCGGTCGCCGCGGTCGTCACGGCGGAAGCCGCCACGGTCACCACCGCGGTCGCCACCGCGGTTGTCACGGCGCTCGAAGTTGCCGCGGTCGTCGCGCGGGGCGCGGTTCTCCTCGCGGCGCTCCTGGGCGGCGATCTCGGCGGCAGCGGCAGCGGCGGCAGCCGCGACCTCGGCCTCGGCGGCCTCGGCCACCTCGGCGACGGCGGCCTCCGGGTCCTCGCCCCGCTCACGCGCGGAACGGGCGACCAGGCGGTCGGCCTCCTCGCGCAGCTCGCCGGCACGGCGGGTCAGGCGCTCGAGCTGCTTGGTGAGCTCGGCGACCTCGCGCTCGGCCTGCTTGGCGGCGTTGTTCGCGGAGTCGGCCTGGACCTCGGTCAGCGAACGGGCACCGGTGATCTCGGCGACCTCCGGCTCGAAGGCGCCGGCGCCCTGGACGATGTGGCGCGAGGCGTCGACGCCCGCGTCCTCCATCAGGCGGAAGATCTGGCGGCGCTGGTGCGGCAGCGCGAGGGAGACGACGACACCGGACTTGCCGGCACGGGCGGTACGGCCCGAGCGGTGCAGGTAGTCCTTGTGGTCGCCGGCCGGGTCCACGTTCAGGACCAGGTCGATGCCGTCGACGTGGATGCCTCGGGCGGCGACGTCGGTGGCGACGAGCGCGTTGACGTAGCCGTCCTTGAAGTCGGCGAGGACGCGGGTACGGGCGCCCTGCGTCATGCCGCCGTGCAGTGCGTCGGCCTTGACGCCGGCCTCGACGAGCTGCTCGGCGATGCGGTCGGCGCCCAGCTGGGTGCGGACGAAGATGATGGTGCGGCCCTTGCGGGCGGCGATGGCGGCCGTGACCGGCGCCTTGTCCTTCGGCTTCACGACGAGGACGTGGTGCGTCATGGTCGTGACGTTGCCCTGGGCGCTGTCGACCTCGTGCGTGACGGGGTTGGTCAGGTAGCGCTTGACCAGGGTGCCGATCTCGTTCTCCATGGTGGCGGAGAAGAGCATGCGCTGGCCGCCGCCGGGGATCTGGTCGAGCAGCTCGGTGACCTCGGGCAGGAAGCCCAGGTCGGCCATCTGGTCGGCCTCGTCGAGGACCGCGACCTGGACGTTCGCCAGGGAGCAGGCGCCGCGGTTGATGATGTCGCGCAGACGGCCCGGGGTGGCGACGAGGACGTCGACACCGCGCTCCAGAGCGTAGATCTGGTTGCTCATGGAGGTACCGCCGCAGACGACCTTCATCTTCAGGCCGAGGACGTCGCCGTAGGGCTGGAGGGCGTCCGCGACCTGCATCGCGAGCTCACGCGTCGGCGTCAGGATGATCGCGCGGGGCTTCTTCTTCTCGGTGTGGCCGCCGGCCAGCGAGGCCAGGGTCGGCAGACCGAAGGAGAGGGTCTTGCCGGAGCCGGTGCGGCCGCGGCCGAGGATGTCCTTGCCGGCCAGGGCGTCCGGGATGGTCGCGGCCTGGATCGGGAAGGGGGCGGTGACACCGTTCTGGGCGAGCTTGCGCACGATGCCCTCGGGCAGACCCAGGTCACCGAAGGTGATCGTGGGCTCGGCGTCGGCATCGGCGTCGAAGTCGTCGGTGGAGTCCTCGAAGGACTCGCCGCTCACGTCGGCCTCGAGAGCCTCGATGATCCCCTCAGCCTCTGCGGCCTCGATGGCCTCGGTGACCACGAGGGCCTCGGCGTCGATGATCTCGTTGGAGTCGTTCTCGGGCATGACGGAACGGTCAGAACTGGAAATGGACATGCGAAATGCGAAACCTTCCGGAGTCTCGGCACGCGCCCAAACTCCGTGAATCGCAAATCGACCGCCTCAATGCGGTCAGCCACGGCTAGGGAGAGTACGCGCCACACGGCGCTCTTCGGATTCGGCGCCGGGCAATGGGATCAAACGATCTATAACCATACGCACCCTCCCCCGGGTCTGGCAAGTCGCTCCGGCAGAAACACCTCTGACCTGCGCAAACGGACCGCATCCGTCGGCTGCGAGCCACGGGTTCCGCCTAAACCTGCGGTGCCGGCTGGGTGCTGGGCTCCGGCTGCGGACTCGACGGACTCGGAGTGGGTTCCGTCACAGGGGGTGTCGGAAGCGGCGGCTCCGGGGTCGGGCTCGCCGACTGCTGACCGCCGCCCGGCCCGCCCGGCCCACCCGAACCGCCCGCACCGCCGGAACCGCCCGTCGACGGCTGCTGGTGGCCCTGCCCGCCGGCGCCGCCGCCCGGTCCCGCCGACGGGAGCGGCACTCCCGGCGCCCCGCTCGGCGCACCCGGGCCGGGGGACGCCCCGGTCGCGCCGGAGGCCTTGCCGTCGTCCCTGGGCCTGCCGCCCTGGTGTCCCGTACCGTCCTTCGCGCCGTGGCCGTTGCCGTGGATCCCCGAGCCCCGCCCGGAGGCGGTACCGGCACCGGCCTCGGAGCCGGCGTGCCGGTCCGCGGCGGCGGAGGGCCCCGGCTTCGCCGCGTCCTCGCCGACGCTCATGCAGCCGGCCGTCGCCGCGACCGCGAGTGCGGTGACGGCCAGTCGGAGGGAAGCGGACAACTGGCGCACGGGGGCACCTCCGGAGCCTGGGGACGAAGGCCCGCAGGAGCGGGTCGGTGTGCCCAACTCCCTTTGCCCCGTGAGGGACACGCCCTCAGGCGAACAGTTGTCGCGCCACCTGCGAACCGAGGTGCACCGCGCCCAGTCCGACCAGCACCGACATCGCGACGTTCGCCGCCGCCAGGAAGCCCCACCCGCGCTCGGCCAGACGCAGCGTCTCGTAGGAGAAGGTCGAATACGTGCTCAGCGCCCCGCACAGCCCAGGCCCCAGCAGCACCGCCCAGGAGGAGGCCGCCCCGGCCGGCGCCGCACCGGCCAGCACCCCCAGCACCAGGCAGGCGCCCGCGTTCACGACCAAGGTCCCCCACGGGAAGACGGAGTCGTGCCGCCGCTGCACCGCACGGTCCGTCAGGTAGCGCAGCGGGGCACCCACGACGGCGCCCGCCACCACGAGCAGCCAGTTCACCGGACCACCCGGTCCGGCCCACGGTCGCGGAGAGCGAGCCGGGTCACCGAGGCCGCCGCCCACACCGCGCCCAGCGCCGCCACCGGCATGAGCCCCGCGCAGGCCAGCGCGGACCGCGCCTCCCCCTCGTCGAGGAGCCGCGAGACGTCCAGCGCGTACGCGGAGAAGGTGGTGAAGCCGCCGAGCACGCCGACCCCGGCGAAGGGCCGCAGCAGCGGATGCGGCGCCGTCCGCCCGCCCTCGCTGATCAGCACCATCAGTACGCCGATCAGCGCGCACCCGAAGGCGTTGATCCACAGGGTCGCCCACGGGAACGCCCCGGGCGCGGCCGGCCAGAGCAGGGAGATCCCGTACCGCGCCGAGGCCCCGACCGCGCCGCCGGCGGCCACCGCCGCGAGCACCCGGCCCTGCGGCTCGGCCCGCTGCGCGGGCACGTGCAGGTCGACGTCCGGGTCGATCGCCTCGGCGTCCGCAGCGGGCCGGGAGCCCTTTCGGCTCACCCGTACCCCAGCGCGTGCAGCCGCTCGTCGTCGATCCCGAAGTGGTGGGCGATCTCGTGCACCACGGTGACCTCCGTCTCCGCGACCACGCTCTCCCGGTCCTCGCACATGCGCAAGGTGGGATTGCGGTAGATGGTGATCCGGTCCGGCAGCACCCCGGCGTACCACTCACCGCGGTCCGTCAGCGGGGTCCCCTCGTACAGCCCGAGCAGCTCGGGGTCGTCCGCGGGCGGTTCGTCCTCCACGAACACCGCCACGTTGTCCATCAGCCGCGTCAGCTCCGGCGGGATGCGGTCCAGGGCCTCTGCGACGAGCTCCTCGAACTCCTCGCGCGTCATCTCCAGCACCCGGCCATTGTCGCTCCGGGGGAAACCGTTTTGGCGATAGCTCCCCGGATCCCATATGCTTCTCACGTCCCCGACGCGCTGAAGAAGTGCCCGGTGGGTCTTTAGCCCTCATCGTCTAGTGGCCCAGGACGCCGCCCTTTCAAGGCGGTAGCACGGGTTCGAATCCCGTTGGGGGTACGCATTACCGTGTGCAAGACTTGCTCTCGCACACTGCAAGGTCCTGTGGAGCAGTTGGTTAGCTCGCCACCCTGTCAAGGTGGAGGTCGCGGGTTCAAGTCCCGTCAGGATCGCTGAGACCGGAAACGGTTTCGTGGCTGGGTAGCTCAGTTGGTACGAGCGATCGCCTGAAAAGCGATAGGTCGCCGGTTCGACCCCGGCCCCAGCCACCATCGGAAGGCCCCGTCCATCGGACGGGGCCTTCCTGCGTTACTCGGCCTCCTCCGCGGGGCGGGAGCGGCGGCGCCACTGGACGACGCCGAAGGCCACCGCCCCCACGGCGACCAGTGCGAGGAGCGCCCCGTCCGGGACCGCCCCGGCCAGCGACCGGACCCGCTGCTCCACCGCGAAGGAGTCGTCCACGTCCAGCAGCCCCGGCAGCGCGCCCGCCCCGTCGTAGACGAGGAACAGCACGCCCAGGGTGATGAAGAACAGCCCGGACAGCAGAGAGGTGGTGTGCAGCTCGAAGCGGCCCACGGGGAAGGCCCGGCCGCGGAGCCAGCGCCGCCGGCCCAGCTCGAACCGCTCCCACAGCAGGGCCATGACGAACAGCGGCACGGCCATCCCCAGCGCGTAGAGCGCGAGCAGCAGGCCGCCGTAGACCGGGCTGCCGCTGACGGCCGCGACCGTCAGGACGCTGCCCAGGATCGGGCCGGCGCAGAAGCCGGCCAGCCCGTAGACCGCGCCCAGCGCGTACACGGACAGCGCTGTGGTCGGCCGGATCCTCCCCGACAGCTCCGAGATCCGCCGTGAGGCGAAGCCCAGGCCCAGGATCTGTGCCACTCCGAGCGCGATGATCAGCCAGCCGCCGGCCAGGACCAGCTGGTCGCGGTTGCTGTGGAAGAAGCGCCCGGCGTACGAGCCGGCCGCCCCCAGCGGTACGAGGGTGCTCGCGAGGCCCGCGTAGAAGATGCCGGTGCGGGCCAGCAGGCGGGAGGGGGAGTCGATCGAGTACGCGAAGAAGGCCGGCAGGAGCAGGGCACTGCAGGGGCTGAGCAGCGCCAGGAGGCCGCCCAGCAGGGCGGCCAGGTATCCGATGTCGGTCACGGCCTGGCCGCCGCCTCGGCCTGCGCGATGGCGGCGGTGAAGGCGCCGAGCGGCTGGGCGCCGGCGATCGGCTTGCCGTTGACCAGGAAGGACGGGGTGGAGGTGACGCCGATGCGGTAGCCCTCCTCCTGGTCCTTCTTCAGGGCCGCCGCTGCCTGCTCGCCGGCCATGTCGGCCTTGAAGCGGTCCAGGTCGGGGACCCCGGCCTCGCGGGCCAGCTCCAGCAGGCGCGGCTCGGCGAAGCCCTTCTCCTTGGAGCCGTCGGCGTACGCGGCCGAGTGGAAGGCGGCGAACCGGTCCTGCTGCCCGGCGGCCCACGCGGCCCGGGCGGCGGCCTCCGACTCGGCGCCGAAGACGGGGAAGTTGCGCCACTCGATGCGCAGGGTGCCGTTCTCGACGTACTTCTCGACCAGCTCCGGCTCGGTGTCCCGGGCGAACTTGCCGCAGTACCCGCACTTGAAGTCGGAGTACTCGATGAGTACGACGGGCGCGTCCGCTCGGCCGACGGCGAGCTTGTCGCCGGGCTCGCGGCGGGCCAGCGCCCTCAGCGCGGCGGAGGTGTCACTGCGGGGCGTGGCGGCCGCGGGCGCGGAGCCGGCGGACCCTTGCTCGGCGGGGGCGGTGGCCTGCCAGGAGACGATGCCGAGGGTGACGGCGGCGAGGGCGACCCCCGCGGAGACCAGCAGCGGCTTCGCGGCGGACTTGGTCCCGGGCCTGGTCGTGCTCGGGGTCTTGCTCTTGGTCCTGGTCTTGCTCTTGGCCTTGGTGTTGCTCTGGGTCTTGGAAGAGGACATGCGGGTGCTCCAGCGATACGGGTGACGAGGCGGACCGGTGAGGGGACCGGTCCTCCTAGACCCGCATCACGGACAGCTCCACCGGGCCGGGCGCCGGCCGGTCGGGCCCCCGTACGGGTACCCGCGCGGGCGGTTCGGCGTACGGACGGGCCGCCACGGGCACCGGGCGCCCCGGCGGCACCTGAGCGTGGTCGCCGGCCCGCGTCGGGACGGCGGGCGCACCGCCCCGGTCGGGGGAGGCGGGGGCGCAGGAGGGCCCGCCGCCCTGGACCGCCGGATCGGCGCGGGGCCGGCCGGGCAGCGGCGCCGCCCGGGAGGCGTCGGACGCCGCCGGGGCGGCGGCCCGTACCGGGGGCTGCCCGGAACCGGGCAGAAGCGTTCCGGCAGCGGCCGGGGCCGTCCCGCCCAGCAGCACCGCCAGGATCGCGAGCACGGCGCAGCCGAAGAGGCGGGGGCGGGACAAGGTGGGCTGCCTCTCACTCGTGCGGCCGAGGGACTCGTCCCGAAATGGTACGGGTCCGCCCGACAAATGCGTTCGCCACCCGGAGGGCCCAGGTGAGATCCTCGATCAGGTATGTCTACTTCCTTCGCCGCCCTGCAGACGCTTCTCGGTGAGATCCCCCTCCGTGACGCGCACCGCCTCGGCCGCCGCCTCGAAGGCGCCCGCCGTATCCGCAAGCCCGAGGCCAAGCAGGCCGTGCTCGACGAGATCGCCGCGGAGGCCGCGAAGGCCGCCGAGCGACTGGCCGGCCGCGCCTCGCGGATGCCGGAGGTCACGTATCCCGAGAACCTGCCCGTCAGCCAGAAGAAGGACGAGATCGCCGAGGCGATACGCGACCACCAGGTCGTGATCGTCGCTGGTGAGACGGGCTCCGGCAAGACCACGCAGATCCCCAAGATCTGCATGGAGCTGGGCCGCGGCGTCCGGGGCATGATCGGGCACACCCAGCCCCGCCGGATCGCCGCCCGCACGGTCGCGGAGCGCATCGCCGAGGAGCTGAAGTCCGAGATCGGGCAGACCGTCGGCTGGAAGGTCCGGTTCACCGACCAGGTGGACCAGGACGCGACCTTCGTGAAGCTGATGACGGACGGCATCCTGCTCGCCGAGATCCAGACGGACCGCGAGCTGCGCGCCTACGACACGATCATCATCGACGAGGCCCACGAGCGGTCGCTGAACATCGACTTCCTGCTCGGCTACCTGGCGACGCTGCTGCCCAAGCGGCCCGACCTCAAGGTCGTCATCACCTCGGCCACCATCGATCCGGAGCGTTTCTCCCGCCACTTCGGCGACGCCCCGATCGTCGAGGTCAGCGGGCGGACGTACCCGGTGGAGGTCCGCTACCGGCCGCTCCTCGAAGAGGACTCCGAGGAGTCCGACCGCGACCAGATCACCGCGATCTGCGACGCCGTGGACGAACTCCAGAGCGAGGGCGCCGGCGACATCCTGGTCTTCCTCTCCGGCGAGCGCGAGATCCGCGACACCGCGGACGCGCTGCTCAAGAAGAAGCTCCGCTCCACCGAGGTGCTGCCGCTCTACGCCCGCCTCTCGCACGCCGAGCAGCACCGGGTCTTCCAGCAGCACACCGGCCGCCGGATCGTGCTCGCGACCAACGTCGCCGAGACCTCCCTGACCGTGCCGGGCATCAAGTACGTGATCGACCCGGGCACGGCCCGGATCTCCCGCTACAGCCACCGCACCAAGGTGCAGCGCCTGCCGATCGAGCGGATCTCGCAGGCCAGCGCCAACCAGCGCAAGGGCCGCTGCGGCCGTACCAGCGACGGCATCTGCATCCGGCTGTACTCCGAGGACGACTTCAACGCCCGTCCCGCGTTCACCGACGCCGAGATCCTGCGCACGAACCTGGCCTCCGTCATCCTCCAGATGACCGCCGCCGGCCTCGGCGAGATCGAGAAGTTCCCCTTCATCGACCCGCCGGACCACCGCAACATTCGCGACGGCGTGCAGCTCCTGCAGGAGCTCGGGGCGCTGGACCCGACCGAGAAGGACCCGTCGAGGCGCCTGACGCAGATGGGCCGCAAGCTGTCCCAGCTGCCCGTCGACCCGCGGCTGGCCCGCATGGTCATCGAGGCCGACAAGAACAACTGCGTCCGTGAGGTCATGGTCATCGCGGCGGCCCTGTCCATCCAGGACCCGCGCGAGCGGCCCTCGGACAAGCAGACCCAGGCCGACCAGAACCACGCCCGGTTCAAGGACGAGACCAGCGACTTCCTGTCGTTCCTCAACATGTGGCGCTACGTCCGCGAGCAGCAGAAGGAGCGCGGCTCCTCCTCCTTCCGCCGGATGTGCAAGCAGGAGTACCTGAACTTCCTGCGGATCCGCGAGTGGCAGGACATCTACTCCCAGCTGCGCACGGTCGCCAAGAGCATGGGCATCCACGTCAACGAGGCCGACGCCCCCGAGCAGGTCGTCCACGTCTCGCTGCTGGCCGGACTGCTCTCGCACATCGGGCTCAAGGACACCGACAAGAACGAGTACCTCGGTGCCCGCAGCGCCAAGTTCGCGATCTTCCCGGGCTCCTCGCTGTTCAAGAAGCAGCCCAAGTTCGTGATGTCGGCCGAACTGGTGGAGACCTCGCGGCTGTGGGCCCGGGTCAACGCCAAGGTGGAGCCGGAGTGGGTGGAGCCGCTGGCGCAGCACTTGGTCAAGCGCACGTACAGCGAGCCGCACTGGGAGAAGGACCAGGCCGCCGTGATGGCGTACGAGAAGGTCACGCTGTACGGCGTGCCGATCGTCGCCCAGCGGAAGATCAACTACGGCCGGATCGACCCCGAGGTCTCGCGCGAGCTGTTCATCCGCAACGCGCTCGTCGAGGGCGACTGGCGGACCCACCACAAGTTCTACGCCGACAACCGCAAGCTCCTCACCGAGGTGGAGGAGCTGGAGAACCGGGCCCGGCGCCGCGACATCGTCGTGGACGACGAGACCCTCTTCGACTTCTACGACCAGAAGATCCCCGAGCACGTGGTGTCCGGGGCGCACTTCGACTCCTGGTGGAAGCACAAGAAGCGCGACGAGCCCGAACTGCTCGACTTCGAGCGGGAGATGCTGCTCACGGAGAAGGCGGCCGGGGTCACCAAGGCCGACTATCCGGACTCCTGGCGGCAGGGACAGCTGAAGTTCCGGGTGACCTACCAGTTCGAGCCGGGCGCGGACGCGGACGGCGTGACCGTCCACATCCCGCTGCAGGTGCTGAACCAGGTCACCGAGGAGGGCTTCGACTGGCAGATCCCGGGCCTGCGCGAGGAGGTCGTCACCGAGCTGATCCGCTCGCTGCCCAAGCCGATCCGCCGGCACTACGTGCCCGCGCCGAACTACGCGGGCCGCTTCCTGGACACGGCCGTTCCGCTGCAGGAGCCGCTGCCGGTCACCCTCGCCCGCGAACTCCAGCGGATGGTCGGGGTGCCGGTGTCGGCCGAGGACTTCGACCTGACCCGGATCCCCGACCACCTGAAGATCACCTTCCGGATCGTCGACGAGCGGCGCCGCAAGATCGCCGAGGACAAGGACCTGGAGGCCCTGCGGCTCAAGGTGAAGCCGAAGGCCCGCCAGGCCCTCTCCAAGGCCGCGGCCGCCACCGCCGAGCGGGCGGGCGGGGAGTCGGTGGAGCGCACCGGGCTGACCGACTGGACGATCGGCACCCTCACCAAGGTCTTCGAGACCCGGCGGGCCGGCCAGCCGGTCAAGGCGTACCCGGCGCTCGTGGACGACGGCGCGAGCGTCTCCGTACGGCTCTTCGACACCGAGGCGGAGCAGCAGCAGGCCATGTGGCTCGGCACCCGCCGGCTCATCCTTCTGAACATCCCGGTGAACCCGGCGAAGTCCGCCTCGGACCACCTCACCAACCAGCAGAAGCTGGCCCTCTCCAGGAACCCGCACGGCTCCATCCAGGCGCTGTTCGACGACTGCGCGACCGCGGCGGCCGACAAGCTCATCGCCGACCACGGCGGACCGGCGTGGGACGAGGCGGGCTTCCGCAAGCTCTACGAGGCCGTCCGCGCCGACCTGGTGGACACGACCGTCCGCGCGGTGAACCAGGTGCAGCAGGTACTGGCCGCCTGGCAGGCCTGTGAGCGCCGCCTGAAGGCCACCTCCAGCCTCGCCCTGGTCGCGAACATCCAGGACGTCAGGACGCAGCTGGCGGCCCTCGTGCCGGCCGGCTTCGTGACGCTCGCCGGGCTGCGCAGGCTGCCGGACCTGATGCGCTACCTGGTGGCGGCGGACCGGCGGCTCCAGCAGATGCCCACGGGCGTCCAGCGCGACACCACGCGCATGGAGAAGGTCCACGAGATGCAGGACGAGTACGCCTGGCTGCTGGAGCAGCTGCCGAAGGGACGGCCCGTCCCCACTGCCGTGACCGACATCCGCTGGATGATCGAGGAACTGCGCGTCAGCTACTTCGCCCACGCGCTCGGCACGGCGTACCCGATCTCCGACAAGCGGATCGTGAAGGCGGTGGACGCGGCGGCCCCCTGATCGGTTCGACCGCACCCCCTGAGCTGCTGTACAGTCTGATTCGCAGCCGCCGCAGAGCGGCCGCGAATCAAGGTCCTGTGGAGCAGTTGGTTAGCTCGCCACCCTGTCAAGGTGGAGGTCGCGGGTTCAAGTCCCGTCAGGATCGCAACAACGTCAGGGCCCGTATCCCCCAGGGGATGCGGGCCCTGACGCATGGGCGGGCGGGAGTGCCCGGGCCGGGTTGGGACTCCGACCGCCCGACTGCCGGCCGAAGGCCGTCCGAACGCCGGGCGGCGCGGGCGGGCGCGGGCACCCCGTACGCGGCTTCCTCCTCCGCCTCGTGGCGACCGGCTGCCGCGTGGGGCCCGACGGCGGCTCAGGAGCAGCTCCTCACCGCCTTCGGCCCCGCTTCCCGAGAGAATCCCCCGTTCGCGTGATGCCCACCGCGAGCCACTTCCCCTTTACGGGGTGCATTGCCGGATGTACAAGAGTGATCATCTGTGACGGGTGTCACCGCACGAGTTTTTCGGACTCACACTTTTATCGCATCCATACGCGCGCTCGATTTAATATGTGCAATTGCACCTACCCCGTCAGACATCCCGGCCGACCTTCCACACCCCCTGACCTGGGCATAAAAAAGATCGCGCTGGACCCGGCGGAGTCCAGCGCGATCGAACGACCCGAGAACCTGTTGGGGCAGGTCGGGTCGTATGAAGCAATGTGGGTTTTCATCGGATTGGGGGACCCGACAGCGACCCGTTAAAGCGGGGTGTTTACGCGACCTCAGGCCTCGCTGCGCTGCTGCGGAATGCCCGCCAGCAGTGCGCGGACCTCAGCCTCGCGGTACCGGCGGTGTCCACCCAGGGTGCGGATGGACGTGAGCTTGCCAGCCTTGGCCCAGCGGGTCACCGTCTTCGGGTCCACGCGGAACATCGTGGCAACCTCAGCCGGGGTCAGCAGCGGCTCGGCATCAGGGGTGCGAGCGGTCATGAGCGGCCTCCTCGGGAGAACCGAACCATCTCGGTTCTTTCCTCTAAATTCTGCACCTTGGCCCGCGTTGCCCGAAATGGACATACGCGGGCCGAGTCGGTTATAGGACGAACGGCTTGTCCTCGGCACTACAACTACACCATCCGTCCAGCCTCGACGGCCAAACCGACGGAATTGCCCTCCGAGGTGTTCATCAGCGGCGGAAGCCCGATGGACCGTCCCATAACGGACAGTCACCCCACTGTGACGATCAGTCACAGAGCGATCAGGAGTCGTCAGACCCCCCGTAGAGTGCAATGCCGAGCATTCCGCCCTTAGTTGGGCGGAAGGAACCCTCCCCGGACTCCTTGTCCTATTTTGGCACGAGGGTAGGGGAAGGGCGCAAGGGTGTGGTTAGTGCGGTCCGTCACGCTTGGGCCAATGGCCCGTATCGGGACGTAGGTCCTGGTACTCCGTCCCAAATGCCACGATCAGGGGTCTGATCAGCCAGTTTTGGCCGAACGACCGATACGAGGCGGTACGTACGGACCTCTGAAAGGTGAAACCAGCCACATCGGCGACTTTCAGCCTAATTCGCGAAAAGCCGCTCCCGGACCGCCCTCCACCGCTCCGCCAGCCCCGTGTACGTGCCCGCCGCCCCCTCGGCGTCCCCCGCCCGCAGCGCCGCGATGCCCGCCGCGAGGTCCCCCGCCGATCGGTCGGCCGCCAGCCGGTCCGCCGGCAGGGCGTGCACCAGCCCGCCGTAGTCCAACTCGACCATCGACCGCGGGTGGAACTCCTCCAGCCAGCTCCCCACCTCGACCAGGCCCTCGGCGAGCATCCCGTACCCCTCCGCGTCACGCAGCGTCCGCAGCGCCCGGGCGAGGCGCCGGCGCGCCTGCACCATCGGCGTCCGGTAGCGCAAGCGCTCCCCCGGCACGTACTCCCTCTCCTCGTCCGCCACCAGCACGAACCAGCGCAGCGGGACCTGCCACACCCCCGTACGGATCCACGGGCGCGCGTCCGGGTTCCGCTCGCGCCAGCGCTCGTACTCCTCGGCCGCCCGCCGGCGGGCGGCCGGCGGGAGCGCCGCGTCCAGCACCGGGCGCGGAAACTGGTCGACCAGCTCCTCCAGCGCCAGCCACCCGCGCAGCCGGGTGCGCCACGGGCAGACCAGCAGCACCCCGTCGACCCGCGCGGTGAACGCGTCGGCGCTCTCGTTCGCCGGCACCCCCACCAGGGGGACCCGCACCAAGTCCGCCAGCGACCGGCGCAGTTCGTCCTGGGCCGTCGGGGCCGTCCCGCGCCGGGCGTACTGCGCCCAGTGCGTGCGCTCCGGCTCCGCGAAAGCGGCCAGGGGTTCGTAGACGCGCAGGTAGGAGGCGTACGGGACGGCCGGCACCGAGCGGGCGGAGGGCAGCAGGGGATCGGAGGATTCGGTCACCCTCTCGTACTCCCCCCTCCAGGGGCCCGGTTCACCTCCGGGGCCGCCCGGCACCGGGCCCGGGCCCCTCCCGTACTCCGGGAGTGTTTCGATCCCCGGACAGGGCACCCCCATCCGGCCTACAGGTCTTACGCTGCTCCCAGCACGCCCTCCCCCACCCGCAGGGGGGCGTCTTCCCGCCGCATCTCTTCCATGGGAGTCACCACCGTGACCGAAATGACCGACGGCGTCCTGCACACCCTGTTCCACACGGAGCAGGGCGGCCACGAGCAAGTCGTGCTGTGCCAGGACCGAGCCACCGGCCTGAAAGCCGTCATCGCGATCCACTCCACCGCCCTGGGCCCCGCCCTCGGTGGTACGCGTTTCCACGCCTACGCCTCGGACGAGGAGGCCGTGCGCGACGCGCTCAACCTCTCGCGCGGCATGTCCTACAAGAACGCCATGGCCGGTCTCGGCCTCGGCGGCGGCAAGGCCGTGATCATCGGTGACCCCGACGTCATCAAGACCGAGGAACTCCTGGAGGCCTACGGCCGGTTCGTCGAGTCCCTCGGCGGCCGCTACGTGACCGCCTGCGACGTCGGCACCTTCGTCGCCGACATGGACGTCGTCGCCCGTGAGACCCGCTGGGCCACCGGCCGCTCCCCCGAGAACGGCGGCGCCGGCGACTCCTCGGTTCTCACCGCCTACGGCGTCTTCCAGGGCATGCGCGCCAGCGCGCAGCACCTGTGGGGCGACCCGACCCTGCGCGGCCGCAAGGTCGGCGTCGCGGGCGTCGGCAAGGTCGGCCACTACCTGGTGGAGCACCTGCTGGAGGACGGCGCCGAGGTCGTCATCACCGACGTCCGCCAGGAGTCGGTGCAGCGCATCCTCGACAAGCACCCGGGCAAGGTCACCGCGGTCGCCGACACGGACGCCCTGATCCGCGTCGAGGGCTTGGACATCTACGCCCCCTGCGCGCTCGGCGGCGCCCTGAACGACGAGACGGTCCCGGCCCTCACCGCCACCATCGTGTGCGGCGCGGCCAACAACCAGCTCGCCCACCCGGGCATCGAGAAGGACCTCGCGGACCGCGGCATCCTCTACGCCCCGGACTACGTGGTCAACGCGGGCGGGGTCATCCAGGTCGCCGACGAGCTGCACGGCTTCGACTTCGACCGGTGCAAGGTGCAGGCCACGAAGATCTTCGACACCACGCTGGAGATCTTCGCTCGTGCGAAGGCGGACGGCATCCCGCCGGCCGCCGCGGCCGACCGGATCGCCGAACAGCGCATGGCCGACGGCCGCCGGACCCTGCCCGTGACGGCCTCCTAGGGGCTCCCCGCGAGGCCCGCCGGGGTGCGGCGAGACGGAACTCACTGCACTTCGGCGGGTCGCCCGCCAGGAAAGGGTTAAAATCGCAGCTGACCAGCGAGGACGGGGCGCCTTGCTGGTTCTGCACCGGGGCGCGTCATGCGGGCGGCGTACCGTATGGCCGCGGAAGCAGGTACCGTTAAACCCCTACGGACGGTCTCTCCACGGAGAGCCCGCTCCGAACCATGAACGCGTGTCAGACTCTGGGGCCGTCGAGCCCCGTCACCGAGGGGGTCGAGCCATGGGGCGCGGCCGGGCCAAGGCCAAGCAGACAAAGGTCGCCCGCCAGCTGAAGTACAACAGCGGCGGGACTGACCTCTCGCGTCTGGCCAATGAGCTGGGCGCATCGCCGACAGAGCCGCTGCAGATCAGCGAGCCGGTCGAAGTCGATGACGAGCTGGATGACGACGACGACCCGTACGCCAGGTACGCGGATCTCTACAACAGCGATGACGACGACGAGGACGAAGAGTCCGGCCCGTCGACACAGCGTCGCGGCGCTTGACGCCCTGAGGCGTCTGCACGACACACCAAAGACTGAAACCCGGTCCAGGGCATAGCCCCGGGCCGGGTTTCAGTGCTGCTCAGCTCGCGTAGGAACCGGTGAGGGTCGCGCCCTCGGTGCGGTCGCCGCGGTCCAGGATCTCGCCCGCGACCCAGGCGTCGACGCCCCGGTCGGCCAGCGCGGTCAGCGCCACGTCCACGGACTCGGCGGGGACCACGGCCATCATGCCGACGCCCATGTTCAGGGTCTTCTCCAGCTCCAGCTGCTCCACCTGCCCGGCCTTGCCGACCAGGTCGAAGATCGCGCCGGGGGTCCACGTCGAACGGTCGACCGCTGCGTGCAGGTGGTCCGGGACGACCCGGGCCAGGTTCGCCGCGAGGCCGCCGCCGGTGATGTGCGAGTACGCGTGCACCTCGGCCGTACGGGTGAGCGCCATGCAGTCCAGCGAGTAGATCTTGGTGGGTTCGAGGAGCTCCTCGCCGAGGGTCCGGCCGAGCTCTTCCACGTGGCTGTCGAGCGACATGCCGGCACGGTCGAAGAGGACGTGACGGACCAGCGAGTACCCGTTCGAGTGAAGGCCGGACGAAGCCATCGCGATGACGGCGTCACCCGTACGGATGCGATCCGCGCCGAGCAGGCGGTCATACTCGACGACACCCGTTCCGGCGCCCGCCACGTCGAAGTCGTCCGGGCCCAGCAGACCGGGGTGCTCGGCGGTCTCGCCGCCCACCAGGGCGCAGCCGGCGAGGACACAGCCCTCCGCGATGCCCTTGACGATGGCGGCGACACGCTCGGGGTGCACCTTGCCGACGCAGATGTAGTCGGTCATGAAGAGCGGCTCGGCGCCGCAGACGACGATGTCGTCCATGACCATCGCGACCAGGTCGTGGCCGATGGTGTCGTAGACGCCCAGCTGACGGGCGATGTCCACCTTGGTGCCGACCCCGTCGGTGGCGGAGGCGAGCAGCGGGCGCTCGTACCGCTTGAGGGCGGAGGCGTCGAAGAGGCCGGCGAAACCGCCGAGGCCGCCGAGGACCTCGGGGCGCTGCGTCTTCTTCACCCACTCCTTCATCAGCTCGACGGCGCGGTCTCCCGCTTCGATGTCGACGCCCGCGGCTGCGTAGCTGGCACCGGTGGTCTTCTCTGTCATGACAGGAGAGAGCTTTCGTGTCGTTACTGCGGTTGGTGCGGGGCCCTGGGAAAAGCCTGAAAGACAGGGCCCCGCGCAGGTCGAGCCGGGGACCTACGGGCGACGGAGCGCGTCGGCGGCGTCCGCGCCGCCGGCCAGCTCGGTCTCCAGGAGCTGCTTGCCGAGGAGCTGCGGGTCGGGGAGGTCCATCGGGTACTCGCCGTCGAAGCAGGCGCGGCAGAGGTTGGGCTTCTGGATCGTCGTCGCCTCGATCATCGCGTCGAGCGAGATGTAGGAGAGGGAGTCCGCGCCCAGGGACGTGGCGATCTCGTCGACCGTCATGCCGTTGGCGATGAGCTCGGCCCGGGTGGCGAAGTCGATGCCGAAGAAGCACGGCCACTTCACCGGCGGCGAGGAGATCCGGATGTGGACCTCGGCCGCGCCGGCCTCGCGGAGCATCTTGACCAGCGCGCGCTGGGTGTTGCCGCGGACGATCGAGTCGTCCACGACCACCAGGCGCTTGCCCCGGATGACTTCCTTGAGCGGGTTGAGCTTCAGGCGGATGCCGAGCTGGCGGATCGTCTGAGACGGCTGGATGAAGGTCCGGCCGACGTAGGCGTTCTTGACCAGGCCCGAGCCGTACGGAATCCCGCTGGCCTCGGCGTATCCGACCGCGGCGGGCGTGCCGGATTCCGGCGTCGCTATCACCAGGTCGGCCTCGACGGGGGCTTCCTTGGCCAGGCGCCGGCCCATCTCGACACGCGAGAGGTAGACGTTCCGACCGGCGATGTCGGTGTCCGGGCGTGCCAGGTAGACGTACTCGAAGACACAGCCCTTGGGCTTCGCTTCCGCGAATCGGGAGGTGCGCAGGCCGTTCTCGTCGATCGCGATGAGCTCGCCCGGCTCGACCTCGCGGACGAAGCTGGCGCCGCAGATGTCGAGGGCGGCGGTCTCGCTCGCGACCACCCAGCCGCGCTCCAGGCGGCCGAGGACCAGCGGGCGGATGCCCTGCGGGTCACGGGCGGTGTAGAGGGTCCCCTCGTCCATGAACACCAGCGAGAAGGCTCCCTTGACCTTCGGGAGGACCTTGGCGGCCGACTCCTCGATGGTCAGGGGCTTGCCGTCGTCGTCCACCTGGCCGGCCAGCAGGGCCGTGACCAGGTCGGTGTCGTTGGTGGCGGCCACCTGGGTGGCACGGCCGTCCTGACGGGGGAGGTCGGCGACCATCTCGGCGAGCTCGGCGGTGTTCACCAGGTTGCCGTTGTGACCCAGGGCCAGGGAGCCGTGGGCGGTCGCGCGGAAAGTGGGCTGCGCGTTCTCCCACACGGATGCGCCGGTGGTCGAATAGCGGGCGTGACCGACCGCGATATGACCTTGGAGCGAACCGAGGGAGGTTTCGTCGAAGACCTGGGAAACGAGGCCCATGTCCTTGAAGACGAGGATCTGGGAACCGTTGCTCACAGCGATTCCCGCGGACTCTTGTCCACGGTGCTGCAGCGCATACAGTCCGAAGTAGGTGAGCTTGGCGACCTCTTCACCCGGAGCCCAGACACCGAAGACGCCGCAAGCGTCCTGGGGGCCCTTTTCGCCGGGGAGCAGGTCGTGGTTGAGTCGTCCATCACCACGAGGCACGCTTCCGAGTGTAGGCGAGATCGACCACTGGTCCGAATTGGGGACGGCCGGGAAATGTCACAGCACAGAGGGTGACCGGACGCCTCCGTCTCGGTATTCGGATCACCTTGTTGACATCTACGAAGGCATTCGTACAGGCTCTCGGTCCATGCAGCCTCTCGGTGACCGCGCGGTCACCCTCGTCGAGCGCCGGCACGTGGACCTGGTCCGTGTCGCGAGCGCCATCTGTCGCTGTTCCGCGTAGCCACAACTCTTCCTCTGCTTCCCCCCTTTCCGTTCCGCCCCGCCCTGCTCCCCCGTGCCGCGCGCCGTCCCGCGCCCCGCCCGGAGCCGGCCGGCGGACCGCGCCTTGGAGTACCTGTGTCTTCGTACGAGAACGAGTTGTCCCGCCGTGCCTTCACGGGCGCCGTCGGTGTGACCGCGGCCGCCGCCGCGGGGCTGGGCGCCGTCCCCGCCCAGGCCGCCGAGGACCGGCAGGCGGGCCCCGTGGAGCGGGAGTTCCGGGCCTCCCGGAGCCGCCCGTCGCGCCGGCCGAACATCCTGTTCATCCTCGGTGACGACCTGGGCTGGGCCGACCTCTCCGCCTACGGCTCCCCGCACATCGAAACCCCGAACCTGGACCGGCTCGCCCGCCAGGGCGTCCGCTTCACCGACGCCTACTCGGGCTCAGCCACCTGCTCGCCGACCCGGTTCAGCCTCTACACCGGCCGCTACCCGGCCCGGACCCGGGGCGGGCTGGCCGAGCCGATCGCCGACAGGTCCGCCGGGCTGGAGCCCACCCACCCCACGCTGGCCTCACTGCTGAAGGCATCCGGGTACGCGACGGCGCTGATCGGCAAGTGGCACGCCGGCCACCTGCCCGACTACAGCCCGACGAAGTCCGGCTGGGACGAGTTCTTCGGCAACTTCGGCGGAGCCCTGGAGTACTACTCCAAGCTGGGCCCGGGCGGCGAGTACGACCTCTACGAGGGCGACGCCGAGTACAAGGACCTGCGCTACTACACGCGGATCATCACCGAGCGGGCGAGCGAGTACGTCTCCCGCGACCACCACGGCAAGCCCTGGCTGCTGAACCTGAACTTCACCACCCCGCACTGGCCGTGGATCGCCGACGGGGACACCGCGCAGAGCGCCGAGATCGTCCGGCGGATCAAGGCGGGCGACGGGCGCGCCCTGTGGCACCAGGACGGCGGCTCGGTCGAGAAGTACAAGCAGATGGTCGAGGACCTCGACCGGTCGGTCGGCGAGGTGCTGAAGGCCCTCGAACGGGCAGGCCAGGAGGAGCACACCGTCGTGGTGTTCTCCAGCGACAACGGCGGGGAGCGGTTCTCCTACAACTGGCCGCTGTCGGGCAACAAGGCCTCCCTCCAGGAGGGCGGCATCCGGGTGCCGAACATCGTGCGCTGGCCGGCCAGGCTGGACGGCGGGCAGGTCAGCCACGTGCCGGTGTTCAGCCCGGACTGGACCGCGACCCTGCTGGAGTTCGCCGGCGCCCGCCCGCACCCGGCCTACCCGCTGGACGGCGTGAGCCTGGCCGGATACCTGCTGCGCGGCGAGAAGCCCGCCGGGCGGGACCTGTTCTGGCGCGTCCGCGGGGAGCGGGCCCTGCGCCGCGGGGACTGGAAGTACTACCGCGGCAGGACCGGCCGCGACCAGCTGTTCAATCTGGCCGCGGACATCCGCGAACAGGCCGACAAGGCCGCCGTGGAACCGGCCCGGCTGGCGGAGCTGCGCGCCGCCTGGGAGGCCGTGGACGCGGGCCTGCTGCCCTACCCGGCTCAGGGAGTGTCGTCAAAGTAGCGTCGGCCGCCCGAAGGGCGGGGCCGGCCGGGCCTGGTGCCTACGGTCAAGGCGGAGGAGGGAATCGACGCGGAGCGTCGGTGACCGACGACAACGCGGCGAGCGTGCGTGCCAGGCCCCGCCGACCAGGCGGGACTCTGACGACACGACCCAGACCGCCCCGAGCGTGTCGGCGCTATTCGGCGTCGGACGGCGCCTCGGCGATCAGGCCCTTGCCGTCCGCGGCGGTGAGGGTCAGCCGGCGGCCCTCGACCCTGGAGAGGAGGGGGCCGCTCGCGAACAGGTCGGTCAGCTTCCGCTCGACCTCGCCCGCCGGGCCGTCGCACGCCATCCGTGTGGTGGTGAGCGGCCCGAAGGCGAGCCGGTCACCGTCGCGGGTGACCTGGGCGCTGAACCGGTTGCAGCCCAGCGTCCCGCTCACCGACAGGTCGGCGGCGATGGTGAACCGGGACGTGCCTGCGGCCCCGGCGGGCAGTGAGGACACCGACGCGCCGCTGATCAGGGACTGCACGGTCCACTCGACCGTGGTCAGCGGTGCGTCCGGGACGGCGGGCTGCGAGGTCATGGCGATGGTGCTCCCGTCGGCTGTCTTCAGGGTGAGCCGGTCGGGTCCCCGGTCTATGGCCAGCCGTCCGGTGAACAGCTTGGCGAAGGCCGTCTCGAACTCCTTGTCCGCGCAGGCCATGGTGGTCGTGGCGCCGGGGGTCACGGTCATCGCGGAGGTGCCCGCGAAGGAGACGGCCGCCGTGAAGCCGTTGCAGCCGTAGTTGCCCTTGGCCTGGTTCTCGCCGATGTCGAGGCGGGCCGTCTCGGGGGCGTGCAGGGTGCGGCCGCCCGTGGTCAGGGACTCCACGGACCAGCGGCCCACGGGGTCGGGGAGCACCGCGCCCGCGCCGGCGCCCTGCCCGTCCCGGCCGCAGCCGGCCGCGGCGAGCGCGAGTACGAGGGCCAGCCCCGCGGGGATGTGGACGTGCCGGAGGGTACGCATGCCCCTGGGACGAAGGCGCCGAGTGGTCGGTTCCATCACGCCCGCGGCCCCCGCTCAGCTCATCAGGGGGAGCAGCGCCGACAGGTCGGCCCGTTCGCCGCCGGCCCGCACGTGGGCACCGTCGAGCGCCGCGGCCCAGGACGCACGGCCGGTCGCGAGCCGGATCCAGGTCAGCGGGTCGGTCTCCACCACGTTCGGCGGGGTGCCGCGGGTGTGGCGCGGGCCCTGGACGCACTGGACGACCGCGAAGGGCGGGATCCGTACTTCGACCGAACCACCAGGGGCCCGGAGGGCCAGGGAGTCGGCGAGCAGTCGGGTGCAGGCGGCCAGCGCCTGCCGCTCGATCGGGATGTCCAGGCCGGCGGCCCGGTTCAGGTCGTCGGTGTGGACCACCAGCTCCACGGTCCGGGTGACCAGGAAGTCGGCCAGGGTCATGTCCCCGACCCACAGCTGGAGCACGCGCCCGCCCGGGTTGGCCGCGAGCTCCCGGGCCATGGCGGTGGCCGCCCGGTCGTACAGCTCGGGCAGGGACGCGCCCGTCAGGGTCTCCCGGGCCGCCTCGGAGATCTTCCCGGCGAGGGAGGCGGTGGCGAAGGGCCATTCGACGGCGGTCAGCTCGGCGACGGCGGCGGGCGGCCGCGCGAGGCCCGCGGCCAGCGAGTCCGCGATCCACGCGATGTGCGCGGCGAGGTCCGCGACGGTCCAGTCCCCGAGCCCGCTGGGGCGCTCCAGCTGCTCGGGGCCCAACTCCCTTACGGCTCGTCCGACATGGCCGAACTGTGCGATCACGGCCGCCCTGATCTTGGCGTCGTCGTACCTGCGGGTCCTGGGTGCCATGCGGGGAGTCTGCCCGATCAGTCGCCGCCTCCGCAGCCGCCGCCGCAACTGCTGGAGCAACTGCCGGAGCAGCTGCTGGAGCAACCGCCGGATCCGCAGCCGCCGGAAGAGGAGCTTCCCGAGCTCCTCGACCGCTCCGCCGCGCGCTGCTTGCGCTTCTCCTCCTGGGCGCGCCGCTTCAGCGTGTACGAGGTGCCCGCCGGCCGCCAGGACGACCTCGGACGGCGCCGGCGCAAGGGCAGCAGCGGCACGGCGTGGACGGCGTCCGTGATCATGCTGTCCCCCCGGTAGACGGCGTACCGCAGGATCACCTCCGACCCCTCGCAGGGCACCCCGTACAGGAGCGCCTCGTAGGGCTCGGCATGCTGGTCGATGTCGTGGTGGTCGGCGCGCAGCCGGCTCTCCGCGCCTGCGAGGAGGGTCTCGGAGCGGCTGCGGTAGCCGTCGTCGAAGCGGTGCCGGAACGCGATCAGCGGCGGGGCGGTGGTGGTGTCGGCGTCCGCGACCAGCCAGCCGGGGCCGAAGAGCGCCTGGCGGACCCCGACCCGCAGCACCGGCTGCGGCTCGTCGTGCAGACTCCGGGCGGCGCGCCGCCCCGTGAGGCCGCGGCCGAGCAGCGGGACGCCGGGGGTGAGCAGGATCATGGCCAAGACCTGCGGGCCCGTCCCGTCGAAGGGGTCCCGCGGGCTCGCTGCGAGGTCCTGCGTGAGGACCCACACCAGCAGTGCGGCGGCGGCGAGGCACAGCGCCGCCCCGGTGGCCAGGGGCACCCGCCCGCGTCGGCGGTGGCCGTCCGGCAGGTTCTCCGGGATCGCCGCGCGGGCGTTCCCCGCGGCGGCGAGGAACAGCTCGCGCTGCCGCCGCCGTGAGCGCAGCCGGAGCGCGGACCCGGTGAACGCCCAGGCGCAGAGGGCGAGTACGAGCGTGCCGCCGGCCAGGCCGGGGCCCTCCGCGGGGTCGAGGGCGTACAGGTTCCGCACGGCGTCCGCAGCGATCACGGGGGTGGACACGAGGGTGGCGGCGGGCAGGAACCGGTACCAGGCGGGAAGGGACACCAGGAGCACGGCCGGCGCGTATCCGGCCCACGCGGTGCCGTGTTCCGGGGTCTCGGAGGTGCTCCAGGCGAGGAGGACGAGCGAGAGGAGCACCAGCGGCGCCAGGATCCAGCCGGCGGTGATCGGGGCGAAGACGGCCGGACCGCGCGCGTCGAGCCAGCGCTGGGCGTCCTTGACGTGCCAGGCAGGGGCGCCGCCGTCGGGTATCGCGGCGTCGGGCAGGTGCTTGACGATGCTCACGCGGTCAGTATGCGGAGCGCTCGTACGGGCGGGTACGGCCGTCGTGGCACGAAATCGCTACGGCCGGTCGGCCGGGCGGCAAGGCCGGGGCCCCGCACGGACATCCGTGCGGGGCCCCGGTCGTGTTCGCGCCGTTCGCGCCGTCGATCAGGCCAGCAGGGCCGGGATCGTCGCCTCGTGGGCCTCGCGGAGCTCGGCCAGGGACAGGCTGAACTCGCCCTGAATCTCGATCTCGTCGCCGTCCACCACACCGATGCGGGCGACGGGCAGGCCGCGCGCACCGCACATGTCGGTGAAGCGGAGCTCCTCGCTGCGCGGGACGGCCACGATGGCGCGGCCCGCGGACTCGGAGAAGAGGAACGTGAAGGCGTCCAGGCCCTCGGGGACCACGACGCGGGCGCCGTTGCCGCCCTTGAGGCAGGACTCGGTGAGCGCCTGGATGACACCGCCGTCGGACAGGTCGTGCGCGGCGTCGATCATGCCGTCGCGCGAGGCCGAGATCAGGATCTCGCCCAGCAGCTTCTCGCGGCCCAGGTCCACCTTCGGCGGCATTCCGCCGAGGTGGTCGTGGACGACCTGCGACCACGCCGAGCCGCCGAACTCGGCGGCGGTGTCGCCGAGCAGGTAGAGCAGCTGGCCGGCCTCCGCGAACGCCATCGGCGTACGGCGGTTGACGTCGTCGATCACGCCGAGCACGGCCACGACCGGGGTGGGGTGGATCGCGACGTCGCCGGTCTGGTTGTAGAGCGAGACGTTGCCGCCGGTCACCGGGGTGCCCAGCTCCAGGCAGCCGTCCGCGAGACCGCGGGTGGCCTCGGCGAACTGCCACATGACGCCCGGGTCCTCGGGGGAGCCGAAGTTCAGGCAGTCGGAGATCGCCAGGGGCTTGGCGCCGGTCGCGGCGACGTTGCGGTACGCCTCGGCCAGGGCCAGCTGCGCGCCCGTGTACGGGTCGAGCTTGGCGTAGCGGCCGTTGCCGTCGGTGGCCATGGCGACGCCGAGGTTGGACTCCTCGTCGATACGGACCATGCCCGCGTCCTCGGGCTGCGCCAGGACGGTGTTGCCCTGCACGAAGCGGTCGTACTGGTCGGTGACCCAGGACTTGGAGGCCTGGTTCGGGGAGGAGACCAGGGCCAGGACCTGCGCGCGCAGCTCCTCGGAGGTCTGCGGGCGGGGCAGCTTGCCCGCGTCGTCGGCCTGGAGCGCGTCCTGCCAGTCGGGGCGGGCGTAGGGGCGGTTGTAGACCGGGCCCTCGTGGGCGACGGTGCCCGGGGGCACGTCCACGATCTGCTCGCCGTGCCAGAAGATCTCCAGGCGCTCGCCGTCGGTCACCTCACCGATGACGGTGGCGATGACGTCCCACTTCTCGCAGATCTCCATGAAGCGGTCGACGTGCTGCGGCTCGACGATCGCGCACATGCGCTCCTGCGACTCGCTCATGAGGATTTCCTCGGGCGAGAGCGTCGCGTCGCGCAGCGGAACGGTGTCGAGCTCGACGCGCATGCCGCCGGAGCCGGCCGAGGCCAGCTCGGAGGTGGCGCAGGACAGGCCGGCGCCGCCGAGGTCCTGGATGCCCGCGACCAGCTTCTCCTTGAAGATCTCCAAGGTGCA
This sequence comes from Streptomyces sp. NPDC023541, assembly GCF_055559995.1. NCBI lineage: Bacteria > Bacillati > Actinomycetota > Actinomycetes > Kitasatosporales > Streptomycetaceae > Streptomyces > Streptomyces sp. NPDC023541. The sequence continues at coordinate 595,984 of NZ_JBVHJO010000003.1, read as the reverse complement.
CTCGATGAGGAGCTTCTCCTGGAAGGGGTCGCCGACCTGGACGGCGGGGCGCTTGGTGGGCTTGGAGTCGTCGAACGTCTCCGAGGCCAGCACGGACACGCCGCCGATGCCGTCGCCGCCCGTGCGGGCGCCGTAGAGGATGACCTTGTTGCCGGGGCCGGAGGCCTGGGCGAGGTGGATGTCCTCGTGCTTCATGACGCCGATGCAGCCGGCGTTGACGAGCGGGTTGCCCTGGTAGCAGGCGTCGAAGACGACCTCGCCGCCGATGTTGGGCAGGCCCAGGCAGTTGCCGTAGCCGCCGATGCCCGCGACGACGCCCGGCAGGACGCGCTTGGTGTCGGGGTGGTCGGCCGCGCCGAAGCGCAGCGGGTCGACGACGGCGACCGGGCGGGCACCCATGGCGAGGATGTCGCGGACGATGCCGCCGATGCCGGTGGCCGCGCCCTGGTAGGGCTCGATGTAGCTCGGGTGGTTGTGCGACTCGACCTTGAAGGTGACCGCGTAGCCCTGGCCGACGTCGACGACGCCGGCGTTCTCGCCGATGCCGACGAGCATGGCGTCGTTCTGGGGGGCCTTCTCGCCGAACTGCTTCAGGTGGACCTTGCTGCTCTTGTACGAGCAGTGCTCGGACCACATGACCGAGTACATGGCGAGCTCGGCGCCGGTGGGCCGGCGGCCGAGGATCTCGCGGATCCGGGCGTACTCGTCCTCCTTGAGGCCGAGCTCCTTCCAGGGCTGGGAGGCGTCCGGGGTCTCGGTGGCGTTCTTGACGGTGTCGAGGCTCATGCGCTGACCAGCTTCTTCAGGACCGACGTGAAGAACGGGAGGCCGTCGGTGCGGCCCGTCCCGACCAGCGGCTCGACCGCGTGCTCGGGGTGGGGCATGAGGCCGACGACGTTGCCCGCGGCGTTGGTGATGCCGGCGATGTCGCGCAGCGAACCGTTCGGGTTGACGTCCACGTAGCGGAAGGCCACGCGGCCCTCGGCTTCCAGTTCGTCGAGCACGCGCTCGTCGGCGACGTAGCGGCCGTCCATGTTCTTGAGCGGCACGGAGATCTCCTGGCCGGCGGTGTAGTCGCCGGTCCACGCGCTCTCCGCGTTCTCCACCCGCAGCTTCTGGTCGCGGCAGATGAAGTGCAGGTGGTTGTTGCGGAGCATCGCCCCCGGCAGCAGGTGGGCCTCGGTGAGGACCTGGAAGCCGTTGCAGATGCCGAGGACGGGCATACCGCCCCTGGCCTGCTCGATGATGGTCTCCATCACCGGCGAGAAGCGGGAGATGGCTCCGGCGCGCAGGTAGTCCCCGTAGGAGAAGCCGCCCGCGAGGACGACCGCGTCGACCTGGTGCAGGTCCTTGTCGCGGTGCCAGAGCGAGACCGGCTCGGCCCCCGCGAGGCGGACGGCGCGCAGCGAGTCACGGTCGTCGAGCGTCCCGGGGAACGTGACGACACCGATGCGAGTGGTCACCGTCAGGCCTCGACCTTCACGGTGAAGTCTTCGATGACGGTGTTGGCGAGGAACGTTTCGGCCATCTTGTGGATGCGGTCGAGGGCGGCCTGGTCGACCGGTCCCTCCACTTCCAGCTCGAAGCGCTTCCCCTGACGGACGTCGGCGATGCCCTCGAAGCCCAGGCGCGGCAGTGCACGCTGCACCGCCTGGCCCTGGGGGTCGAGGATCTCCGGCTTGAGCATGACGTCGACTACGACGCGTGCCACTGGCACTCCCGATGAGGTGGTTGGTGCAAGGCGGTTCCATCAGCGTACCCGGCCGAAATTTCTACGCGGGTAGATAACGGACGGCCCTGATCACCGCGCCGTTTCGGCTTCACCAACGCTTCGCAAAATCCCCAGTAAAACCACGTCCCCGGCATTGCGGCGGGACACGCGGAGAGAATTAACTGAGCTTCACAATGCAATGGGAATCGAGGTACAAAGGAATCAGCCGGGATTCCGGCCCGAAGTTGCATTGCCCCAAAACATCCGAACAGGCGACATCGCCGCACGTCAGCGGCTGGCGGCGTCGCACGAAGGGACCGATATCCGTGGCGCAGCGCGTAGTGGTCACGCTCTCCGACGACATCGATGGCGGAGAAGCGGCGGAAACGGTCATGTTCGCCCTGGACGGTAAGTCGTACGAGATCGACCTCAATGTGGCCAACGCAAAGAAACTGCGGAAGAGCCTGGAGCCGTTCGTGGCCGCCGGCCGCCGCCAGTCGCGCTCGGGGAAGACCTTCAAGCACACCTCGGTCGCCCCCGACCCGGCAGTCGTCCGCGCGTGGGCCCGGTCCAACCAGCACGACGTGCCGCCGCGGGGCCGCATCCCCAAGAAGATCTACGAGGCCTACAACGCGGCCCACTGAGGGCCGATTTGCCATCCACCCCCTCCCTTCGGCTAATGTGTGGATCACGCCGAGGGGCGAGGCCGCAGGTCAGAGCCTCCGAGGTCGTGCGGGTGTAGTTCAGTAGTAGAACATCCCTCTTCCAGAGGGAAGGCGCAGTGTGCGATTCCTGTCACCCGCTCTGCATGACTTTCCGACCACTCCGGTGGATCGGGTAGAGTGATGCACGTACTGCCCCGGCAGTGCACTGCTTGCGGACGTAGCTCAGTTGGTAGAGCACCACCTTGCCAAGGTGGATGTCGCGCGTTCGAGTCGCGTCGTCCGCTCTGTGAGCAGAAGGCCCCGATCATAGCGATCGGGGCCTTCTTCGTATTCCCCCCGCATCCGGTCGCCGGACACCCTGACAAATGTCATCGCCGGCCGTGACAGCGCGCACTGCCGCCCCGCTCCGGACGCCGTGACGCTTGAGTCATGACTGACACCGTGATCGAAGCGCGGGACCTGCGCCGCGGCTACTCCGGGGGATTCGAGGCCGTACGGGGCGTCTCCTTCTCCGTGGCGCGGGGCGAGGTCTTCGCCCTGCTGGGCACCAACGGCGCCGGCAAGACCTCCACCGTCGAACTGCTGGAGGGGCTGGCCGCGCCGAGCGGCGGGCAGGTCCGCGTCTTCGGCCTCGACCCGTACGCGCAGCGGGCCGAGGTCCGGCCGCGCACCGGGGTCATGCTCCAGGAGGGCGGGTTCCCCTCCGACCTGTCGGTCACCGAGACCGTGCGGATGTGGGGCGGGGTCACCACCGGTGCCCGCCCGGCGGCCGAGGTGCTGCAGCTGGTCGGCCTGGCAGCACGGTCCGGCGTACGCGTGAAGCAGCTGTCCGGCGGTGAGCGCCGGCGCCTCGACCTGGCGCTGGCCCTGCTCGGCCGGCCCGAGGTGCTCTTCCTGGACGAGCCGACCACCGGCATGGACCCCGAAGGGCGCCGGGACACCTGGGCCCTGGTCCGCGAGCTGCGGGAACAGGGCACCACGGTGCTGCTCACCACGCACTACCTGGAGGAGGCCGAGGAGCTCGCGGACCGCCTCGCGATCCTCCACGACGGCGAACTCGTCCTGTCCGGCACCCCGGCCGAGGTGACCGCCACCCGGCCGGCCCGGATCCGCTTCACCCTGCCCGCCGGGGTGCCCGCGGCCCGGCTCCCGCTGACCCTGCGGGCGGCGGCCTCCGGGCAGCGCGTGGAGATCCGTACCGAACGCCTCCAGGCGGACCTGACCGAGCTGCTCGGCTGGGCCCGCGAGACCGGTGTGGAACTGGCCGGGCTCGACGCCCGGTCCGCCTCCCTGGAGGAGGCTTTCCTGGAGATCGCCCACAGCCGCCGCGGCGCCGGCGACCGGACCGAGGACACGATGGCGGGGACCCGATGAACACGCTCACCCTGAACGCCGGCCGGATCACCGCACTCGGCCGCTGCGAGATCACCCTGCTGGTGCGCAACCGGGCCACGCTCACCCTGGCCCTGCTGATGCCGCTGATGATGGTGTTCGTCCTGCGCTCCTCCCTCAGCGGCTACGAGGGCGCGCGGGCGGTCGGCGAGGCCACCCTGACCGGCGGGATCGGCATGGTGCTGCTCCTCGTCGTCCACATGAACCTGGTCTCCTCCTACGTCGCGCGCCGCGAGGAGCTCGTCCTGAAGCGGCTGCGGACCGGCGAGGCGAGCGACGTGGAGATCCTGGCCGGGACCGCGCTGCCCGCCGCCGCACTGGCACTCGCGCAGACCGCCGTACTCGCGGTCGCCGGGGCGGCCGCCCTGGACGTGCGCATGCCGCGCAACCCGCTGCTGATCCTGGTGGCCGTCCTGGCCGGCGTCCTGCTGCTCGCCGCGCTGTCCGCGGTGACCAGCTCCTTCACCCGCACCGTGGAGACAGCGGGCCTCACCACGCTGCCGCTGTTCCTGGTGAGCGTGCTCGGCTCGGGGATGTTCGCGCCGGTGGACTCCCTGCCGGACGTGGTCGCCTCGGTGTGCGAACTGCTGCCGCTGAGCGGTGTGATGACGCTCGTACGGGCCGGCTGGAGCGGCGGCGCGGCGGGCGGGGACCTGCTGGGGGCCGGGCTCACCACGCTGGCCTGGATCGTGATCAGCGTGTTTGCTGTCCAGCGGTGGTTCCGCTGGGAACCGCGTCGCTAGAACGAGTCGGGGGACGGGCCCAGTGCCGAAGTTGACGGGGTGGTGGAAGAACCGCAGCAGTGCGGGGAAGGTCGAGCTGTACACGCGGGGGTCGTTCCACCTCTTCGTGCTCCTCGAGATCACGTCGTTCGGGGCGGCACCCGTGGCCTCCGCGGCCGGGAAGTCCTCCTTCGTGGTGCCCGTGTCGCTCTTCCTGCTGCTGTGCGCCCACGCGGTCCTGTGCGGGGTGCTCACCTCCAAGGCCCTGCACTGGGTGGTGGGGCGGCGCGAGCGCCCCACCCGGCTGGCGGTGACGACGGCCGCCGTGACGGCCGCGTGCGCCCTGGGCGTCCTGATCCTCCGGGTGACCGGCCACATCTCCGAACCGGCGGTGGCGCCGACGCTGGTGGCGGGGCTGACCTGGTTCGCCTCCGGATCCCTGGTGTTGTGCCTGCGGTCGGTCAAGCGCATGTGGTACGTCCCGTCGGTGGCGGCGGTCGCGACGGGGCTGGCCGTGTTCGCCCTGGGCATGCCCGCCGCGAAGGCGCTCGGATACGCCGTCGGCGTGCTGCTGGGCAGTCTCTTCTTCAGCGCCACCTGCGGGTTCTCTGCCTGGCTGCTGACCACGGTCTACGAGCTGGACCGCTCGCGCGAGGTCCAGGCCCGCCTCGCGGTGGCGGAGGAGCGGCTGCGCTTCGGCCGTGACCTGCACGACGTGATGGGCCGCAACCTGGCGGTCATCGCCCTCAAGAGCGAGCTGGCGGTACAGCTGGCCCGCCGCGACCGGCCGGAGGCCGTGGAGCAGATGATCGAGGTCCAGCGGATCGCCCAGGAGTCCCAGCGGGAGGTACGGGACGTGGTGCGGGGCTACCGGGAGGCGGACCTCGCGGTGGAGCTGGAGGGTGCCCGCGGGGTGCTGAGCGCGGCCGGGATGGACTGCCGCGTCGACTTCGGCGCCGGACCCGAACTACCCTCCGAGGTCCAGTCGGCGCTCGGCTGGGTGGTCCGCGAGGCCACGACGAACGTACTGCGGCACGGGGACGCGCAGCGCTGCCTGATCCGGCTGACCGCCCTGGAGGGCGGAGCCGTGACGCTGGTGGTGGAGAACGACGGGGCACCGCAGGCCCCCGCCGGGCCGCCCGGCTCGGGCCTGGCCGGGCTGCGCGAACGGCTCGCCGCACTGGACGGGACGCTGCAGGCCGGGCTGGTCGGCGACGGCCGGTTCCGGCTGCGGGCGCAGATCCCGGGCCGACGACTGGATGAACTGGAGGTGCGGGCGTGAGCCCCGTACGCGTACTGCTCGCCGATGACGAGCACCTGATCCGCGGGGCGCTGGCCGCGCTCCTCGCGCTGGAGGACGACCTCCTCGTCGTCGCGGAGGCGGCCTCGGGCCCCGAGGCGCTGGCGATGGCGCGGGCGCACCGGCCGGACGTGGCGGTGCTGGACCTGCAGATGCCGGGGGCCGACGGTGTGAGCGTCGCCACAACGCTGCGCGCCGAACTCCCCGACTGCAAGGCCATGATCGTGACCAGTCACGGGCGTCCCGGGCACCTGAAGCGGGCCCTGGCCGCGGGGGTGCGGGCCTTCGCCCCGAAGACGGTCTCCGCGCAGCGACTGGCCGAACTGATCCGGACCGTGCACGCCGGAGGCCGTTACGTGGACCCGGAGTTGGCGGCCGACGCGATCAGCGCGGGGGACTCCCCGCTGACCGCCCGGGAGGCCGAGGTACTGGAGCTGGCGGCGGACGGCGCGCCGATCGCGGAGATCGCGGAGCGGGCCTCGCTCTCGCAGGGGACCGTCCGCAACTACCTGTCCTCGGCGGCCACGAAGCTGGGTGCCGAGAACCGGCACACGGCTGTGCGTCTCGCACGGGAGCGAGGTTGGGTATAGTAGGTCTCGCCTTACGGCGCCTGCGGACATAGCTCAGTTGGTAGAGCACCACCTTGCCAAGGTGGATGTCGCGCGTTCGAGTCGCGTTGTCCGCTCTGCAGGGAAGAAGCCCCGGTTCTCGGACCGGGGCTTCTTCGTCTTCCTACGCCCAGTCCAGGCCGGTCAGGCGCTCGTACGCCTCGATGTACTTCGCGCGGGTCTGCGCGACGACCTGGGTCGGGAGGGCCGGCGGCGGGAGTTCGCCCTTGGGGTCCCAGCCGGAGGCCGCGGAGGCCAGCCAGTCGCGGACGTACTGCTTGTCGAAGGAGGGCTGCGAACGGCCCGGCTCCCACTGGTCGGCCGGCCAGAATCGGGAGGAGTCCGGGGTCAGCACCTCGTCAGCGGCGACCAGGGTGCGGTCCTTCGGGTCGAAGCCGAACTCGAACTTGGTGTCGGCCAGGATGATCCCGCGCTCGCGGGCGATGTCCCGGGCCCGGGAGTACACGGCGAGGGTGGTCTGGCGCAGCAGTGCGGCCGTCTCGACGCCCGTGGTGCGCGCGACCTCCTCGTAGGAGACGTTCTCGTCGTGCTCGCCGACCTCGGCCTTGGCGGCCGGGGTGAAGATCGCGCCGGGCAGCTCGGAGCCGTCCACGAGGCCCTCGGGCAGTCCCAGTCCGCAGACCGTGCGGGTCTGGTTGTACTCGGCGAGGCCGGAGCCGGTGAGGTAGCCGCGGGCCACGCACTCGACCGGGACCATGTCGAGCTTCTTGCAGATCAGCGTGCGGCCGGCCCAGTCGGCAGGGGCACCGGCGGGCAGCTCGGTGGAGATGACGTGGTTCGGGACGAGGTCCGCGAGCTGGTCGAACCACCACAGGGAGAGCTGGGTCAGCACGCGGCCCTTGTCCGGGATCTCGGTGGGCAGGACCCAGTCGAAGGCGGACATGCGGTCGCTGGCGACCATGACGAGGCGGCCGTCCTCGTCCTGGTAGAGGTCGCGCACCTTGCCGGTGTGGAGGTGGACGAGGCCCGGAACCTGAACCGGCTCGGGCTTTTCGACGAATCCGGACACGGGGTCTCCCTGTGGTTCTGTATGAAGCGCACACCGATTCTCGCGCACCGGCGCCCCCTCCCCGGGACAGGGGTGCGTCGGGCGCGCGGCGCCGTGTCAGTCGCGCTTGCAGATCCGGTCGAGGAGATTGGCCGTGGCCCGCTGCACGCGTTCGTCGACGTGGCCGGGGCGGTCGAGGGCCGGGGACCAGGCGAACGTGCCGGAGGCGAAGACCAGCGCCCCGCTGGGCGCCCGGTAGAGAGAGGTCTCCTGATGGCGGCGCTGGCCCTCGCTGTCGAGGTACGGGGAGTGCGCGAGCAGGATCCGGTCCTGGTGCTCGGGGAGCTGGGTCCGCGGGAAGTACCGGTCGGCCTCGCCCGCGACCAGGCCGGGCAGTTCGTCGTTCTCACCGGCGCCGGTGGCGTCCCACAGCCAGTGCGTGGCGTTGCGCACGATCAGCGGCGCCGGGTCGGGGACCCGGCCCGCGTACTGGATGCCGAGCAGCTGCTGTTCCGGGCGGTCGACCTCGCGCCAGAGGCTGGGGCGGCCCGGTCCGCGCCGTTTTCGGCAGGTGAGCAGCCGGTCGTCGACCCCGGAGGGCGAGGGGGCCAGCTCGACCTGCCAGTACATGGTGTTCGCGGAGAGGAAGACGAGCGAGGTGCCGTGGCTGCGGGCGCGCTCGACGGTGCGGCGCATCGGGGCCGACCAGTACTCGTCGTGGCCGGGGAAGACCAGGCCCCGGTACCGGGTGGGATCGACGCGGCCGGCGTGCAGGTCGCGGGTGTCGGCGTAGGCGATGTCGTAGCCGTAGCGCTCGGCCCAGCGGATGAAGTCATAGGCGTGGCCGACGTGGAGGGGCAGGCCGGCGCCCGCGTAGGGCCGGTCGAAGGAGACGGTGACGGCCGCGTCCTGCTCGCCGAGGAGCCGGCCCGACTCGTCCCAGGCGTGGTAGAGGCTGGCGCCGGTCCGACCGTCCTCCGGGTAGAGGTTGTAGGCCTGCCAGGTGATGTCGGGGAGCAGGAGCAGGAGGTCGGCGGGGTGGTCGTCGCGGACCGTGAAGGGGATGTGGGAGCGGTAGCCGTCGCCGGTGGTGAGGACCGCGACGTACGCGCCGACGCTCCAGTAGGACGGGACCTGCAGGCGCCAGGAGAGCCACCAGTGGTGGCAGGAGACGGTGCGGTCCGCGGCCAGGGGGGCGGGCTGGACGATGCCGGAGAGGCGGGGACTGGTGGTGATCTTCGAGGCGCCGTCGCCGCCGTAGTGGCCGATCCGGTACACGTCGACGGAGAACTGCTGGGGCGGGTCGACGGTGACGTGGAAGTCGATGGCCTCGCCGGGGGCGACGGCGCCGGTGGAGGCGAAGCCCTTGATCTGGCGGTGCACGTCGTCGGCCGTGCGGGGGCCGCCGTTGCGGCGGGCCCGGGGGATCTGGCCGGTGCCCGCGGCCGCGGCGGCCGGGTCCACGTACCAGGGGACGACCTGGCCGGTGTCGTCGAAGTAGAGCTCGCTGCCCCGGAACCAGGGCAGGGGGCCCTGTCCGAAGGGGTCGTTCACCGCGTGCGCGAGCGCACCCGATTCCCAACGCCGGATCTGGTCCGTACCCATGACCGCTCCCCTCCCTCGCTCCCCCGGTCGGCGTGCATCGCCTCGGTGCGTGGCGCGCTGTGCGCCGGTGCGGCACTTCTCGGACATCCGCTTCGGGGGCATCCAGCCGCGACCGATCCCAGCACATCACATTACGCACGCACTACGTCACCGTTCGTCGCGAATTGGCGAGACCGGAACGGTCTCAGACGAGGCGGACCGGCTTGTCCGTGCGGACGCCCAGGGCCGACAGCCACTCCCGCAGGGGCTCCGGGTCGCCGTCCTCGACCAGGCAGAGCACGCGGGGGGCCAGATCGGTCCGGCGGTCGCCGCCGACCAGCAGGACCGGGCCGTCGAGCCAGTCCATGCCGGGTGCCGCTCCGGCCGAGTCCACGGCGGCGCAGCACACCATCGCCGTCACGTGGTCGGCCAGCAGGTCCCGGGCACTGCGCGGCGCCTGGAGCGGGAACAGCGGTACGGCGTCCGCGCCGCGGGCCTTGCCGGCCCCGGCGGTGGTGCCCGCGGCGCGCTCCTCGCGGGCCAGGTCGGCGCTGAGCCGGCCGGCCAGGGCCTCGCCGAGCGCCCCTTCTCCCGAGGCGTTCGCCAGGCAGCCCAGCACCCGCTCCAGCGTGGGCCGGGCGAAGCCGTCCACGGCGGGCGGTGCGGCGTCGGCGGCCTCGATCGTGGCGGGTCCCGCCGCACCGGACGGGCCGGACGGGGCGGGGGAGCCCGCCGCGCCGGCAGCGGCGGCGGGGGCCACCGCTGCGGGGGCGGCAGAGCCGGCACCGGCCGGGTTCGGGGAGCCGGCGGACGCGGTGGGCCCGGCGGAGCCGTGCTGCCCGGTGGGCGCTGTGGGGAGGCCCGCCGGGCCGGCGAGCGCGTCCAGTGCGGCGTGCAGGCGGGCCGCCTCCGCACGCCATTTGCGGTCCACGACCTCTTCCGGATAGGCCGCCCACTCCACCGGGGACCAGTCCGGGCCGGCCTCGGCCGGCCCGCCGTGGAAGAGCCGCGCGGCCAGCAGCGAGGTCGCCTCGTCGATCTCGCCGGGCTGCTCCAGCAGGTCACAGGCGGGTCGCTCGCCGAGCCGCGAGGTGAAGCCCTCGGCCAGCCGGTCCCGCCGCGAAAGCTCGGTCAGCGCCGAGACCACCCCGGCGTCCAGGTGCGCCGGCCAGCGGCCCATCCGCCAGGCGGGCAGTGCCACCCGGGTCAGCAGCCGGTCCCAGCCCGCGTAGGCGAGGCCCACCTGCTCCTGGGCGACGATGCGCAGCCCGTAGTCCACACCCTGTGCACGGTCCGACGCGGCGGCGGCCACTCCGCGTTCCATCTCGGCGGCGTCCGTCCGGCACAGCCTCAGCAGCAGCCGGGCGGGCGCGGCGATCCAGCCGAGGCCGCGGCGGCCGCCCACGTCCACGGCCGCGTCCAGCCCGCGCACGAAGCCTCGCGCATCGGCTATGTCGGGGTGCGCGGAAGGACCCGTACCGGCGACGACCGGCGCCAGGACCGCCCGCAGCTCCGCGACCCGCATCCACCACAGGAACGGCGAGCCGATCACCAGCACGGGAGCCGCACCGGGCGCGGACTGGGGGCCGCCGGCTATGCCGCCCCGGCGGTGGGCCGCATGGGTGCGGTCCTCCAGCCAGCTGTCGCAGTCCGGTGTCAGGGCTATGGCGGAGGGCGGCGGCACGTCCATCCGGTCGGCCAGGTCCCGCACCAGGCGGTACAGGTCGGGCGCGGCGGCCTCGGACAGCGGCACCGTCGGCGTCACCGCCGGGCTCGCCCGCAGCACCACCGCTGCGAAGATCCCGCCGAGGAGCAGCACCAGCGCCGCGATCGCGCACACCACGAGGGTCACCGTGCCCCAGGGCTCGCCTGCCAGCCGCCCCGTCGCCCGGGCGGCCACCAGTACCACCGCCACGGCGGCCGGCAGCAGCGCGACGGCCAGGGCCCGGCTGCGCACGCGCAGCACGGCCAGGGCGCGGGACCGCGCGGACGGAACGCCCGCCTCCATGGTCGAACCGAATCCGGACACGGCCGGTCTCACCCCCTCTGCCCTGCGGCTGCGTTGCTCACTCCCCCACTGTGACACCGGCCACTGACATCGCAAGGTCGGTGGGCCAAGTGCCGGAATGCTTGCGCCGCACCCTAGTTGGGGCACGCCCGGCCGTCAGGCAGACGAGGTGACGATCACCCGATGGAATGGCTTTGGGTAAAGCTGGGTGCGTTCGAACGAGGCCGGATGCAGTCGCACGCGGGCACGCCCGCGGGCCCGGGCGCAGGGTGTGCGCACCGGGCCCGCGGGTCCGCGGAGCCGCTGGTCAGCCGAGCCCGGCCGCCTTGGCGGCGATGTCCGTACGGTGCTGTGAGCCGTCCAGCCGGATGCGCGCCACCGCCGTATACGCCTTCTCACGGGCCTGCGCCAGATCAGAACCGGTCGCCGTCACCGACAGCACGCGACCGCCCGCGCTGACGATGGCGCCGCCCTCGCGCCGGGTCCCGGCGTGCAGCACGTAGGCATCGGGCTCGTCCTCGGCGGCCACGTCGAGCAGCCCCTCGATCCGGTCCCCGGTGCGGGGGGTGTCGGGGTAGTTGTGCGAGGCGATGACCACCGTGACGGCCGCGTCCTCGCGCCAGACGAGCGGGGGCAGGGTGTCCAGGGTCCCGTTCGCGGCGTTCAGCAGGACGCCCGCGAGCGGGGTGCGCAGCCGGGCCAGGACCACCTGGGTCTCGGGGTCGCCGAACCGGGCGTTGAACTCGATGACCCGGGTGCCGCGACCGGTGATCGCGAGGCCGGCGTAGAGCAGCCCCGAGAAGGGGGTGCCGCGGCGGCGCAGCTCGTCGACGGTCGGCTGGAGGACCAGCTCCATGACCTCGTCGACCAGCTTCGGGTCGGCCCAGGGCAGCGGGGAGTACGCGCCCATGCCGCCGGTGTTGGGGCCCCGGTCGCCGTCCAGGGCGCGCTTGAAGTCCTGCGCGGGCTGGAGCGGGACCACGGTCACGCCGTCGGTGATGGCGAAGAGGGAGACCTCGGGGCCGTCGAGGTACTCCTCGATGACCACGCGGTCGCAGGCGAGCGCGTGCGCGCGGGCGGCGGCCCGGTCGTCGGTGACCACCACGCCCTTGCCGGCCGCGAGACCGTCGTCCTTGACGACGTACGGGGCGCCGAAGGCGTCGAGGGCCGCGTCGACCTCTTCGGGGGTGGTGCAGACGTAGCTGCGCGCGGTCGGGACGCCGGCCGCGGCCATCACGTCCTTCGCGAAGGCCTTGGAGCCCTCGAGCTGCGCCGCCTCGGCGGACGGCCCGAAGACGGGGATCCCGGCGGCGCGCACGGCGTCGGCGACGCCGGCGACCAGCGGGGCCTCCGGTCCGACGACGACCAGGTCGGCGGCCAGATCGAGGGCGAGAGTGGCGACGGCGTCGCCGTCGAGGGCGTCGACCGGGCGCAGCGTGGCCACGTCGGCGATCCCGGCGTTGCCGGGAGCGCAGTACAGGGCGGAGACGGCGGGGTCGAGGGACAGAGAGCGGCACAGGGCGTGTTCGCGGGCGCCGCCGCCGATGACGAGGACCTTCACGCTGCTCAGCCTAGCCCGGCCGGGGCGGCCCGCTTCGTGCGGCCACCCAATCAGGACCGGCTACTCATTTGTGTATTCCTCCACAACGGTGGCTCCGAGCTCGCGCACGATCAGGTCGTGTCCGGTCAGCGCGCTCTCGACCAGGTCCGGGTCGTCGTCCTCGGCGAAGTCGTCCTCGGGAGCCACCGGCGGGGGCGCCTGCTGTACGGGCGGCGGCGGGGCGGAGGCCGACTGCCGAGGCTGTTGATGCTGCTGGGACTGCTGCTGCGGCGGCGTCGACGGGGCCTGCGGGGCCGGCGCCTGCTGCTGCGGGGGCGGCGGGCTGTAGGCCGGGGCGGGCGCGGACGGCGCCCCGTACGACGGGCCCGGGCCGCTCGCCGGGGCCGGGGAGCCGCCGCCCACGACGGCGTCGATCTTCCAGTTGACCTGGAACTGCTCGGCCAGGACCGCCTTGAGCACGTCCTCGCTGCCGCTGCTGGCGAAGTTGTCGCGGGCTCCGGCGTTGGGGAAGCCGAGCTGGAGGGTGGTCCCGTCGAAGCCGGTGACCTGGGCGTTCTGGCTGAGCAGGATCCAGGTGAAGCGACGGCGGTTCTTGACGGCCTCCAGGACGCCTGGCCACATCGCCTGGACCTGTCCCGCTCCGGCCGCCATGCCGGGGGAGGGCGCGGTGGCCGGCGCCGGTGCGGCGGCGGACGCCGGTGCCGCAGCGGCCGGAACGTGCGCGGGTGCGGGCGCGCCCTGCCCGGGGGCGGCCGCACTGGGCCAGGCACCGGGCGCGGGAGCCGCGGCGGCGGGCCGGGCGCCGGGGGCGCCGCTGCCGGGCTGTGCGGCTCCGGGCCACGCGCCGGGCGCGGGCGCGGCCTGGACGGGCGCCGCGGCCGGGGCGGCGGGCGCGGCGGCGGCCGGTACGGCTTCCGGCTGCGCGGGGGCCCGTACCGGCTCGGCAGCGACGGCCGGTGCGACGGGGCCCGCCGCCGGGGTGCCGGCGGCGGCCCGCGCTGCGGCGGGACCCCCGGCCGGACCGGCGGGCGCCATGGAGTGCGCCTCGGGGCCGGGCACATAGCCCATCGCGGGAGCCGCGGCCTGCGGCGCGGCGGCGAAGGCGGCGGCCCCGCTGCGCTCCAGGCGGTCCAGACGGGCCTGGAAGGACCGTTCGTCGTCGAAGGCGGCGGGAAGCAGCACCCGGGCGCAGATCAGCTCCAGCTGGAGCCGCGGCGAGGTCGCGCCCCGCATCTCGGTGAGGCCCGTGTTGACCAGGTCGGCGGCGCGGGAGAGCTCGGCGGCCCCGAACACGGACGCCTGGGCCTGCATCCGCTCCACGACGTCGGCGGGGGCGTCGATCAGCCCCTTCTCCCCGGCGTCGGGCACGGCGGCGAGGATCACCAGGTCGCGCAGCCGCTCCAGCAGGTCGGCGACGAACCGGCGGGGGTCGTTCCCGCCCTCGACGACCCGGTCGACGACCTCGAAGGCGGCCGCGCCGTCCCCGGAGGCGAAGGCGTCCACGACGGAGTCGAGCAGGGAGCCTTCGGTGTAGCCGAGCAGGGAGGTGGCCATGGCGTATGTCACACCCTCCTCGCCGGCGCCGGCGAGGAGCTGGTCCATGACAGACATCGAGTCACGCACGGAGCCCGCGCCGGCGCGCACGACCAGCGGCAGCACGCCGTCCTCGACCTGGGCGCCCTCCCGTCCGCAGACCTCGCCCAGGTACTCCCGCAGGGTCCCGGGCGGGACCAGTCGGAAGGGGTAGTGGTGCGTCCGGGACCGGATGGTCCCGATCACCTTCTCCGGCTCGGTGGTGGCGAAGATGAACTTGAGGTGCTCCGGCGGCTCCTCGACCACCTTCAGCAGGGCGTTGAAGCCCGCCGAGGTGACCATGTGGGCCTCGTCGATGATGTAGATCTTGTAGCGGCTGGACGCCGGGCCGAAGAAGGCCTTCTCGCGCAGGTCGCGGGCATCGTCCACACCACCGTGCGAGGCGGCGTCGATCTCGATGACGTCGAGGGACCCCGGCCCGTTCCTGGCGAGGTCCCGGCAGGACTGGCACTCCCCGCAAGGGGTCGGAGTGGGACCCTGCTCACAGTTCAGGCACCTGGCGAGGATGCGCGCGCTGGTGGTCTTTCCACACCCGCGCGGCCCGCTGAACAGGTACGCGTGATTGACCCGGTTGTTCCGCAGGGCCTGCATCAGGGGTGCAGTGACATGCTCCTGACCGATGACCTCGGCGAACGACTCGGGGCGGTAGCGGCGGTACAGCGCAAGGGACGACACGTCTACGAGGTTATCCGGGCCCACCGACAACAGCGGCCCGCCGACGCCACGGGCCCCGGAACACGGGGCCCCGGGAACGCAAAGGGCCCCCCACGCACCCGCCAGAGCCCACTTACCCTTGCTGCCTTCCGGCCCTGGGGGAGTTGGGTGAGATAGCGCCACGTGAGGGGCTGGGCCCCACCCTAGCGGATCCGCGCCCCCGGAATCGACCCCGCCCCCGGCCCCGCGCCGAACCGGACCCCGAGCCGGCCCCGCCGGATCCCCTCCGGACGATCACGTTCGCGAGCACCCCTCCACGTCTTGTATTGTTTGCGGCGGAGGATTCGCCTAGAGGCCTAGGGCGCACGCTTGGAAAGCGTGTTGGGGGCAACCCCTCACGAGTTCGAATCTCGTATCCTCCGCCAGTGCCTCACCGGGCACTTGAAGGCCCCGACCGGGAAACCGGCCGGGGCCTTCTGCGTTCCGTGGTCTCAGATCCAGTCTCATTCATTGCCGCATGACCGGACCATTCCCCCGATCCGGCTCGGCGGCCTGCCACTCTTGAGCCTCCGGTGAAGAGCGAGGCGGGCGAGTGCCTCCCGCTCGCCCACTGCGGCGATCCGGCCCCCGGCACTGCTGACGGATGTCCGCGAGCGCCCGCTCGAAAGCGATACGCCGCACTGGATCAGGCGTTCCTTCGATGCCTGGTCCGATCTCGGCCGAGCTGTGACGGGACCCACCCGCCGAATCCGCCACGTTGTCGGTTGTACCCGGCGGCCGCCGTCTGCCGGACGACAGCGATGCGATGCCCCTTTGGGTGGAACCAGCTGAACGGAACTGTCGGGCTGGACACAATGGGAGCGCCGCCCTGTGGCCGACTTCGCGGCACATCGCGCGCACCGCGTCAGCGGTTCGCGGGGAAGATCAGCTGTCGCCCCCACCGAAGGTAGCGAATGACGCAGAGTTCAGTCACCCCGGCCGGACACTCCCACATGGGACGTTTGTCCGACCGGCGGCCCCAGGCCCTGGATACCTGGCGTGTCACCACCGACGATGCCGATGTCGCCGCTCGCGTCGCCGGCTCCCTGGGCGGCGAACCCCGCGGCATGAACTCCCGATCCACGCTGGCCACATGGCTGGGCGGCCTCGACGGCTGTCGTCTGGCACGCGTGCTCGAGACGCGGAGGGACGCCACGGCCGTTCCGGAGCCGCGCTCGGTGAGAGAGCTGGCCGACCGTCTTCAGCGCCCGGGATCGGTGGCGCTCGCCCTGCCGCGGCTCTCACTGCCGCACCTCCAGGTCGCCGAAGCGCTGGCGGCGCTGCGTGCGCCCGCCTCGCGCGATGCCCTGGCGAAGCTGCTGGGAGTCACAGACGACGACACCGCCCGCGAGCTGGCGGCCGTGCTGGAGGCGCTGGCCGATCACGCGCTGGTCTGGCCGGACGGCGCGGAGCAGCTCTGCGTGGCCGAACCCCTGCGGCAGGCGTGGGACGCGCCTCTGGGACTGGACGCCCCACTGGAGGAACTCCTCGCGGGCACGACCTCCGACGCACTGCGCCGCATGCTTGTGGCACTGGGCGTCAAGCCGCCGGGCGGCACATCGCAGCGGCTGGCCGCGCTGGTGGAACACCACAGCGCCCCGGAGCGGGTCCTCTCCCTGGTCCACAAGGCCCCCGCGGTGACCCGGAAGCTGCTCGAAGGCCGAGCGGGGGCCGGGCCGGCGGGGCCCGCGCGGTTCATCCCCTTCGGGAGGCCGGCCCCCGATCTCGAAGCGGGCGCTCGATGGGCACTGGACCGGGGACTCCTGATCCAAGGCCGTCACCACTACGGTCCCGCCCGTATGCCTGCCGAGGTGACGGTCGCGCTGCGCGGGTCCGGCTGGCACGCGCCGTTCCAACCCGTCCCGCCTTCCGCGGTATCGGCATCCGTCACCCCGGCGGAGGTGGACCGCGAGGCGTCGGCCGCGGCCGCGGCGTTCGCCACCCACGCCGCCTCGGTCCTGGCGGCCTGCTCGACGACCGCGCCGGCCCGGCTGAAGTCCGGTGGGATCGGTGCGCGTGAACTGGCCCGGATCGGCAAGGCGGCCCAGGCCGACGACGCGGTCGTACGCCTCACCCTGGAGACCGCGCATGCCGCCGGCCTGCTGGCCCGGGACGGCGATCGCGTGGCGCCCACCGAGGCGTACGACGCCTGGGCCGAGCAGGAACCCCCGGAGCGGTTCGCCGTACTGCTCCAGGCATGGCGAAACCTGCCGCTCACCCCCACCCAGGCGCGCGACGAGGACAACAAGGCGCTCCCCGCACTCGCCGGCGCACCGCCCTGCAACGGCTGCATCCAGGCCCGCCACGGGCTGCTGGCCGCAGCCGCGCGGCTCCCGGCTGGGCAGGGCGCGCGGGTCGCGTCGGATCTGGGGCCGCTGATCGCCTGGTACCGCCCCCTCGCCGACTCGTCGCCGGACGGGCCGCCGTTCGCCACCGTGATCCGCGAGGCCGAACTCCTCGGCGTACTCGCGCGCGGTGCCCTGTCCGCCTTCGGCATCCACCTGCGGACCGGCGACGCGGAGGGGCTGGGCGTCGAGTGTCGGCGGCTGCTGCCCTCGGCCACCTCGACGGCCCGGATCGGCGCCGACCTCACCGCCGTCGTCACCGGCACACCGTCCGCGCGGCTGGCCCTGCTCCTGGACTCCGTCGCGGACCGGGAGACCAGCGGCACGGCGTCCGTCTGGCGGTTCAGTGCCGGCAGCATCCGCCGGGCCCTGGACGCCGGGCATACCCCGGATGACATCACAGCCGACTTGGCCGCTGTCGCGACCGGGTCACTCCCACAGCCGCTGTCGTACCTGATCGCAGACACCGCACGCGGCCACGGACGTGTACGCATCGCCCCCGCCTCCTGCGTCCTCCACGGCGACGAGCCGGCACTGCTGGCCGAACTCGCCGCCCACCGCGGGCTCGCCAAGCTCGGACTGCGACAGCTGGCGCCGACAGTGCTGATCAGCCGCAGCCCGCTCGACACGACGCTCGCCGCGCTCCGGGCCGAGGGGTACTCCCCCGTCGCCGAGACGGTCGAGGGCACGGTACGCATCGAAACGGTCCGGCCTCAAAGGGCCGGGGCGGCCGTTCCGGCTCCGCGCGGCTCCCGGGCAGGGGCCGGCGGCCGGATCGCCACGAGGACGGCGAAGGAAACCGCCGTCCTCGACCTGAGCACCTTGGCGAACCAGCTGTTGGCGGCCCCGGACGTTCCCGACCCGGCGCCGTTGGACGGCGGAGCACCCTTCGCCACGGACACCGAGGAGATCGTCGCGGGATGGGCGAAACGCCTTCCGTACAGCGACGTCCGCCAGCTCGCTCATGCCATCGACGCCGGCCGGGCCATCACGGTCGAGTACGTCGCGACCTCGGGCAGCCGGACCGTGCGCACCCTCAGCGACCTCGACCTCGATCCGCCCTTCCTCGAAGCCTGGTGCCACCTTCGGGACGCCGAGCGCGTTTTCACCCTCTCCCGCATCCACAGCGTCATGAGCGTCGCCCCTGAATGAGCAACGCACACCGACGAGGGCGGTACCGCTCGCGGCGGTCTCGCGCCACGGGACACCTCTTCCGGGCTCCAGGCGGCGTACGGACCCGACGAGCTGGACTCCTGCGGCGGCAGTATGTAGTGGTCGCCCGGCGACACCGACGGGGTCGCTCGTACGTCAGCGTGTCCGCCCGGCCCTCGCGGATCACGGGCAGGCGTAGGTCCGCTCGTCCGGCATCGAGGCGAGGTCGCCCGCGCCGGCGGGCCGCGACGGATATCGTGCCGGGCCGTACGACGGCGGGGCCCGGGGGGCCGGCGGCGGCCGGGGTCAGCCGAAGCTCGGCATCTCACCGACCGTGGTCGACATGTCGATCACCGCGAAGGCGGCGCCCTGCGGGTCCGTGACCGCCGCGAACCGGCCGAACGGGCTGTCCATCGGGCCGAAGTGCAGCTTCCCGCCGTGCTTCTGCGTCTTCGCCACCGCCTCGTCGCAGTCGGGGACCCCGAAGTAGACCTGGACGTACGGCGGCACCTCCGGCGGGAAGTCGTCGTCCATCTTCATCCGGCCCAGCACGGGGCGCCCCGGGGCGCCGACACTGAAGACCTTGAAGTCCATGTCGGCCATCTCCGGGTCGTCACCCGGGTCCATCTGCTCGGCGGCGTACGGGAAGACCTTCGTCAGGAAGGCGTCCGGCTTGGCCGGCTCCCGGGTGAAGACCTCCGCCCAGGCGTAGGAACCCGCCTCGCCCATCTTCTCGAAGCCCTTGTGCTCGCCCGGCTGCCAGGCACCGAAGACGGCGCCGCTCGGCTCCTTCGCGATGAGCATCGTGCCGAAGGCGCCGACCTGCATCGGGCCCATGAGGACCTCGCCGCCGTTGGCGGTCACCTTCCCGGCGGTGGCCGCCGCGTCGGGCGAGGCGAAATACAGACACCACTGCGAGGGGGCGTCGACCCCGGGCATCGGCGGTACGACGGCAGCGACGGCCTTGCCGTCGGAGTAGGCCTGCGTGTAGTTGCCGTACTCGCTGCTGGACTCGCCGAAGGTCCAGCCCAGCACGTCGCCGTAGAAGGTCTTGGCACCCTCGACGTCGCTGAACATCGCGTCCACCCAGCACGGCGCGCCTTCGGGGAACTCTTGCATGATCGATCGACTCCTCGGCTCGTTCGCGGCTGTCGTCGTACTCACGCTAGGCGCGCGGTGTGCCGACCGCGCGGGGAGCGCGCCCGCGCGGGACGCTGGAGCCATGGACAAGGACATCACCATCCGGCTGGCGCAGCAGCCCGAGGCCGACGCGCTGCTCGGCCGGAGCCCGCTCGCCGCGCTCGTCGGAATGCTGCTGGACCAGCAGGTGCCGATGGAATGGGCGTTCTCGGGGCCCTGGACGATCGCCCAGCGACTGGGCTCCGACGACCTGGACGCGCACGCCATCGCCGCGTACGACCCGGAGGCCTTCGCCGCCCTGCTCTCCGAGAAGCCCGCCGTGCACCGGTACCCGGGCTCGATGGCGACGCGGATCCAGCAGCTGTGCGCGTACCTGGTGGAGCACTACGACGGGAGCGCCGAAGCCGTGTGGGCCGACGCCCAGACGGGGCGGGAGCTGCTGGGGCGCCTCAAGGCGCTGCCGGGCTTCGGCGAGCAGAAGGCGCAGATCTTCCTCGCTCTGCTGGGCAAGCGGTTCGGGGTGCGGCCGACGGGCTGGCGGGAGGCCGCGGGCGGTTACGGCCAGGCGAACGTCTACCGTTCGGCGGCCGACATCACCGGGCCCGAGTCCCTGGCCAAGGTGCGGGCGCACAAGCAGGAGATGAAGGCCGCCGCGAAGGCCGCGAAGGCCGCGAAGGCCACCGGCGGCGCCTGAGCAGGTCGCCGAGCAGGCCGCCGGGCAGGTCCCCCGGGGTCGGTTCCTTCCCGAGGCGCTTCCTTCCCGAGCCGGTTCCTTCACCAGCCGGTTCGCGACCCCGAATTGACCGGCTGCACGTGGTCCTGATTGACCCCGGATTCCGGTCGATCAGGGCCGTAGATTGGGGACATGACAGAGATCGCGACCCGCGCCGCCACCGCCGAAGCCATCCAGGACGCCCCCGGCAGCCTCATCACCCTGCTGACCGACACCGCCGAACTGACCTGCAACACCGCCACCTTCGAGGAGGGCGCGGCGGGCGCGCCGGTGCACTTCCACACCAAGGCCACCGAGTTCTTCCACGTCACCGCCGGACGCCTCGACGTCCTGGTCGGCGACGAGATCCAGACGCTCGACGCCGGCGACTTCATCGCGGTCCCGCCGGGCGTCAAGCACGCCTTCGCCCCCGCCGCCGGCCACACGGCGAGCGTCTTCGTCGGCTTCACCCCCGGCATGGGCCGCTTCGACTACTACCGCCTCCTCGGCCGGGTCAACGCGGGCGAGGCCACCGTGCAGGACATCAAGGACAGCTCGGCGACCTACGACAACCACTACGCCGAGAGCCCCGCCTGGAGCGGCCGCCGCCGCAGTGCGGAGCCGTAGACCACGTCCGCGTCGAGGCGGCGCAGTTCCTCCGCGATCAGTTCGGCGCCGCTGCGGATCTTCAGGGCCACCCTGCGGTCGGGACTCCCCGGCAGGATCAGGGTGGCCAGCGCGCCGGCGGGCCGGTCCACCCGGATCTCCCCGCCCGTGGTGCGCAGCACCACCCCGGTGATGACCGGGCCGTCCGTCGCGACCCGGTCCACCGGGACCCCGAGCCGGTCCTCCAGCCAGCGCGCCAGCAGCTCGGCGCTCGCGTTGTCCGGCTCGCTCTCCACCGCCGCGCCGGTCACCGGCAGCGGCTTCTGGTCCAGGGCGGCGGCCAGCAGCGCCCGCCACGGCGTCAGCCGGGTCCAGGCCAGGTCGGTGTCGCCGGGCTGGTAACCGCGGGCCCGTTCGTCGAGAACGCCCACCGGGTCGGCGGCGGCGGCCGCGTCCGTGATCCGGCGCTGCGCGAGTGCGCCCAGCGGGTCCCGGGCCAGGTCGGTGGGGGCGGCGCCCGGCCACCACGCCACCACCGGCGCGTCGGGCACCAGCAGCGGCAGCACGACCGAGCCGGCCTGCTCGGTCAGCGCCCCGTGCAGGCGCAGCAGTACGAGTTCGCCGGTCCCGGCGTCCGACCCGACCCGCAGCTCGGCGTCCACCCGGCTCGCGCGGAGCTTGTGCGGGCCGCGCGAAGCCCGCTTGATGACCGCGATGATGCGGCACGGGTGCTCGCGCGAGGCCTCGGAGGCCGCGCGTACGGCGTCGTAGGCGTTCTCCTCGTCGGTGACGACGACGAGCGTCAGCACCAGCCCCATCGTGGGGCTGCCTACCGCCCGGCGTGCTGCGAGCAGGGCCCGGTTGATTTTGCTGGACGTGGTGTCGGTGAGTTCGGTCCGCATGCCCCGAGTCTGTCACCGCGTCATCTGCGCCTGCGCGCCGTCCCGAAGACGGAGCGCGAGATCTCCCGGCCCAGCTGCGTGCCCGGCTGATCCGGTCCAAGGGCGTCGGCGTCTTCTTCGTGAACCAGGCCCCCAAGGACGTGCCGGCCGTGCTCGGCCAGCTCGGCAACACACCGGCCGAAGGCGGTGACGGTCGACCGGACCGGGATGCCGGGACCGATCCCGCCCAGCGAGTAGAACTCGCCTAGAACTCGCCCGGGAATCCGGCGGGCTCCCAATTCTGGGCCACCTCCCGGGCCCGCTCGTCGATGCGTTCGCCGGGGGTGCCGGGGGCCGTGGTGCCCGAGACGTCGCCCTTGATGTCGGCGAGGAAGACGGGGACGCCGTGCGCCGACAGCTGCTCGGCGACGAGCTGAGGATCTGACGGTCGGGCAGGCACGCGCCGTCCCAGAGGAGGGCCCCCAGGTCGAGCGCGGGTCCGGTGAAGGCGTAGCCGACGGCGATCTGCCCGGCCGGGTCCGTCCGGCCGGCCGCAGCGGCTGCGGCGTCGGTGCTCTCGCTCATGGATCACTCCCCATATGGCAATGTTCACCACTTTTGCACCACCCTTGCGAGGCTGCGCCCGCAGGCACGGGCCCGGTAGGCTTTCCGTGTGATCTTCAAGCGCATCGGAAGCGGGCGGCCGTACCCCGACCACGGCAGGGAAACCACCCGGCAGTGGGCGGACGTCGCGCCGCGCCCGGTCCGGCTCGACCAGCTCGTGACGACCAAGGGCCAGCTGGACCTCGAAACGCTGCTCGCCGAGGACTCGACGTTCTACGGCGACCTCTTCGCCCACGTCGTGAAGTGGCAGGGCGACCTCTACCTGGAGGACGGGCTGCACCGCGCCGTCCGCGCGGCCCTGCAGCAGCGCCAGGTGCTGCACGCCCGCGTCCTCGAGATGGACTGACGCTTCGCGTAGATTGCGCCTTTCGGGTCACCATTGACCTATCAGCAGATCATTTAGTAGGCATCGCCACCGGGTCGCATTACGCTGCGCCCATGAGCATGCTCACTCCCCCCGGCATGGGCGGAAAGTACCGCGTCACGGGGACCGCCTACCCCCGCATGAGCCGTAAGCGGAGTCGACGTCGGATCGTCCTCGCCGCGCTCGGCTCGGTCCTCGCGCTTGCCCTGGTCGGCTATGGGGCACTGCAGCTCATCGACGTGTTCCAGGGCGACAGCCCGAAGCGGAACACGGCTGCCGGCGCCAAGGACTGCCCGACGAAATCACCCGGGTCCGCTGCCAAGGGCGGCGCCCCCGCCGCCGCCACGGCGTCCGCCCCCGCCGAACCGGCGGTCGTACTCCCCCCGCCCGGCGAGATCACGGTCAACGTCTACAACGCGACCGCGCGCGCCGGCCTGGCCAAGGCCGTCGGTGACGAACTCGCCAAGCGCGGCTTCGTCATCGGCAGCGTCGGCAACGCCCCGGCAGACTTCGACAAGAAGGTCCCCGGAACCGGGATACTGCTGGGCTCTCCGACGACCGACAAGGCCGTCTTCGCCGTACTCGGCACCCAGCTCGCCGGCACCACCCAGCAGACCGACACCCGTGAGACCGCGGACGTCGACCTGATCCTGGGCGACGCCTTCAAGGAGCTCAGCGCGAAGGAGGACGCGGACAAGGCGCTGGCCCTGCTGGCCAACCCCGTGCCCGCGCCCGCCAAGAACTGCTGAGCCGCCCGCGGACGCCCGGCCCGGCGGAGGCCACTCCGCCGGGCCGTACATCCGGCCGGGCCGGCCGGGGGCTACTCCGCGGAGCCGTACATCCGGTCGCCGGCGTCGCCCAGGCCCGGCACGATGTAACCGTGCTCGTTGAGCCGCTCGTCCACCGCGGCCGTCACGACCGTCACCGGCGTGCCCGCGAGGTCGCGCTCCATGATCTCGACGCCCTCCGGCGCGGCCAGCAGCACCACGGCCGTGACGTCGTCGGCGCCGCGCTTGATCAGCTCCTGGATCGCCGCGACGAGCGTGCCGCCGGTGGCGAGCATCGGGTCCACGACGTAGACCTGCCGCCCGGAGAGGTCCTCCGGCATACGGGTCGCGTACGTGGAGGCCTCCAGGGTCTCCTCGTTGCGGACCATGCCCATGAAGCCCACCTCGGCGGTCGGCAGCAGCCGCACCATGCCGTCCAGCATGCCCAGGCCCGCCCGCAGGATCGGGACGATCAGCGGCCGGGGGGCCGAGAGCTTCACGCCCGTGGTCGGGGCGACCGGGGTCTCGATGTCGGCCTGCTCGGTGCGCACGTCACGGGTGGCCTCGTACGCGAGCAGGGTCACCAGCTCGTCCGCGAGCCGCCGGAACGTGGCGGAGTCGGTGCGCTTGTCGCGCAGGGTGGTGAGTTTGTGCGCCACCAAGGGGTGATCGACGACCTGCAAACGCACAACATCCTCCAAAACTCAGCCTGCGACCTGCAAAAACGGTCGCCCGACGCGACCTGCACCCAAAAGGCTACGCGCTGACGCGGCCCCTTCGCGTCCGAAGCGGCGGCCACGACCGCGGCCGGCCTGCGGATGCGACCCGCGCGCAGGCCCAGCACGCTGGACTGATGAGCCACGCACCGGTGATCGCAGCCGTCGACGGGTCCGAGCACAGCCTCAAGGCCCTCCAGTGGGCGCGGGGCGCCGCCCTGCGGCACGGCACCGGGCTGCTCGTCGCCCATGTGCTTCCCGATCACGCCCAGTTGTACGCCGGCCGCCGGGCGGCGCTGCACGACGCCTCCGCGCCGGCCGAGTACCCCGACGCCGTGCAGGAGTGGGTCCGCGGCGTGCTGGGCGGGGGCGCCGCGCTGCCCGACGGAGTCCGCTACGAGTCCCTGGAGGGCTCCGTCCCCGAGGCGCTGCGGGTGATCGGAACAGGGGCCCTGATGCTCGTGATGGGTTCGCGGGGCCGCGGCGGCTTCACCGCCCTGCTGCTCGGATCGAACAGCAGGGCGGTGGCCTCGACCGCCCCGTGCCCCGTGGTGGTGGTCCCGCACGCCGACCGCGACGCCGGGGCGGCCGGCTCCGAGGAGTCCGAAGGACGCGTGGTGCTCGGCCTGCACGTCGCCGAGACGCCCGACGACGTGCTCTCCTTCGCCTTCGCGGAGGCGGCCGTGCGGGGGACCACCGTCCAGGTGGTCTCCGCGTACGCCGTCCCGCCCGCCCCCGCCCTGGTGATCGACAGGCCCTTCGAGGTGATCCCGCCCGAGGGCCTCGCCGATGAGGGGGACGGCGTACCGGCCGAACGGGAGATGCTCCGCTCCCAGACCCAGCGCCTGACGCCGCTGCGCACGCGCTACCCGGACGTCCCCGTGGAGCAGGCCGCGGTCCCCGGCGACCCCGCCGGCCGGCTGGTCGACGCCTCCCGGTCGGCGGCCCTGGTGGTGGTGGGCCGCCACCACCCGCGGCGCACCGCCATGTCGCTGCAGATCGGCTCGGTGGCGCACGCCGTACTGCACCACGCGCACGGCCCGGTCGCGATCGTGCCAACCCTCAAGGACGACGTCTGACCTGCACGGGGGTGGCATCAAACGCCCTGTCCGGGGGAAGGTGGGTGCAGGGGGAAACGACCGACCAGCCCAGGGTGGTGGCCGATGCCCGACACGCAGCCGAGCGACGACGCTCCGGAGACGGCGGCGCAGCGCCGAGCACGCCGCGCGCAGTTCCTGCGTGACCTGATGGAGGCCCGCGCCCTGCGCGATCGCGTACAGCCCCGCCGTGCCCGTGCGGCCCGTATGCGCCAGCAGATGCGCATGCGCACCTTCCGCTGGTGAACAGGGCGTGCTCCGGCGCGACACGAGCGGCCCGTCGGGCAACCGGCGCGACCCCCGCCGACCCCGGAACGCCCCGGCGCCACAACCCCGCACCGGCCCGGCGGGGCACGGCGCGGCACGACGCAAGCGCGGAAGACCTCTCGCAACGCCGCTGTTTCTGCCACGATGCCGATTGGGCGGGGCAGGGCGGCGAGCAGCACGGCCGTTCCGTCCCAACCTCCGGCCGGGGGGACCTCCAACCGGCACGCCTAAGACCAGTGGGAGAGTCACGGTGTACTTCGCCGCACTGCTCGCGCGCACCGAAGACGGGTGGGAAGCGAGCGACATGGAACTCGACGACGTCGAGTCCCTCAGTGATCTGATCGATCTCGCCCGGTCCGCCGCTGTCGACGACGACACGGTGGTCGCCCTCATCGAGCAGGAGGACGCCTGGTTCGGCGTCGTCCGCGTGGACGGCGAGGAGGACCCGCGGTATTTCGTGTCGAACGCCGCCGCGGCCGCCCGCAGCTCCTACGGCTCGATGCTGACCAAAGAGCTGCTGGGCAGCGACGAGGAGGACGACGAACTCGACGAGCTGGACCTGGACGGCACCGAGGACGGCGAGGAGGACGCCATCGCCGCGTTCACGGACGAGGACTCCGACGAGGACGGGGAGCGCGGTACCGGCTCCGAGCCGGTACCGGCCGGTCCGCTCGGCGATCCCCGGCTGCTGGACGACCTCGGGGTGACCAACAAGCAACTGATGACCCTCGACGGGGACGCCCTCTCGGAGATCGCCGACTCCCTCGGCGCCACCGAGGTCCTGGAGGCCGTCCGCTAGTGCTCACCGCGAACACCGCCGATCCCGTCGACCCCGTACGGGACCCGTGGCGGGACTCCATGCGCCTGGCGCTCCAGGAGGCCGCCCGGGCGGTGCCGGCCGGCGACGTGCCGGTCGGCGCCGTCGTGCTGGGCCCGGACGGGGAGCTCCTCGCCACCGGGCACAACGAGCGCGAGGCGAGCGGCGACCCCACGGCGCACGCCGAGCTCCTGGCGCTGCGCAGGGCAGCCGCCAGGCTCGGGCAGTGGCGGCTTCCGGGGTGCACCCTCGTGGTCACCCTGGAGCCGTGCGTGATGTGCGCCGGCGCGCTCGTGCAGTCGCGCGTCGCCCGGGTCGTCTACGGCGCGGACGACGAAAAGGCGGGCGCCGCCGGGTCGCTGTGGGACCTGGTACGGGACCGCAGGCTCAACCACCGGCCGGAGGTGGTGCGCGGTGTGCTCGGCGACGAGTGCGCACAGCAGCTGACGGACTTCTTCCGCGATCTGTGAACGGGCTCGCGGTGGGGCCCTCGGTGGGCTCGCTGTGGGGCCCGCGCAT
The DNA here is from genome assembly GCF_055559995.1 of Streptomyces sp. NPDC023541. Taxonomy (NCBI): domain Bacteria; kingdom Bacillati; phylum Actinomycetota; class Actinomycetes; order Kitasatosporales; family Streptomycetaceae; genus Streptomyces; species Streptomyces sp. NPDC023541. The sequence continues at coordinate 569,131 of NZ_JBVHJO010000003.1, read as the reverse complement.
ACCGATTTCAGCGGATGGGGTTCCTTAGGCTAGGATCCATCTCGGTAGTGTGTCCGAGTGGCCGAAGGAGCTCGCCTCGAAAGCGAGTATGGGGCAACCCATCGGGGGTTCAAATCCCTCCACTACCGCTCCGATCGAGAGCCCCGCCCCGCAAGGGACGGGGCTCTCGGCGTGTTCGGGGGTGGTTCCCGGCTCCCGTCGGGCGTTCCGTCCGATGTCCCGTGCGGTGTCCCTCCGATCGGCTCTCCGGAGGACAGCGGCGTGACCGCCCGCCCCGTCGGCCGTTGTCACGGCATGACCAAGACCCAGCGCATCCTCGCCGCCTTCGCCCTCGCGGGGGCCGCCGCGGGCCTCGCCGCACCCGCCGCCTCCGCGGACACGGCCCCGATCTCCCCGCTCACCCTCCCGGACGTCCCGATCCCCGCGCCCGGGATGCCCGCGGGGGCCCAGCCCGCCTCCGTCCAGGAGGTCGTCGGGAAGGTCGGCGACGGCGCGAACGGCCTCAACGCGCTGATGGACCTGCCCAACCAGCTGGCGCCCGTGATCGCCCCCGTACAGCCCCTCACCGACCTGGCCGGCGCCGTGCAGTGACCGCGGCCGCGCACCGGCACGCGTCGAAGGCCCCGACCGGGACCGGGGCCTTCGACGCGTAGGACAGGGGGGAAGTGGCATCGGGGGGACCAGCCACTTCCCCCGACGAGGACGGGCCTGCCGGTCCGGGCCGCAGTCAGGGGGAAGCCCACGGCCCGGACCCCGCAGGGGGCCCTGTCCCTCACCCGCCGGTTGCCTGCCAGAACCGGTGGGCTCACATCAATCCTGTGCCCGCCGCAACCGCCGGCCGCCCGGCAAAGGGCCCGGACCACCGGGTCATTGGTCCTTGAAGGACAGGTGAGTGCCCAAACCTGACCGGTTAGACTCACCCGACTTGCAAGGACCGGTTGGGGAGGCCGCCCGCACGTGGACACCAAGAAGCTCATCACGGGTGCCCTCACCGTCTTCGCCCTCTTCGTGATCATCACCCAGCCGAAGCGAGCCGCCGAAATCGTGGAAATAGGGTTCCAGGGGATATCGGATGCCGCCTCCGGCATCGGCGAGTTCATAACCGAACTGGTGCGCTGACCCGTACGCCGAAGCGGTTCCCGGACTTCCGGCCCCCCACTCGACGGGTGGGGGGCTTTTGCGTACCCACCGCCGGGCATAATGCCCTGATATGCCCAACTTGCCCTCAACACGGAGATATACGGTGCTTGCACACAGTGCACACTCTTGTGATGCTATGACCGCTTTTGACGGATGAGTTGACTGAAGGGGTGGCGTGACCGTGCCGGCCAGTACTGCGCCTCAAGTGCCACCCCAACAGGACCCCCAGGTACCGCCCCAGCAGGAACCCCGTACGGGAACCCTCCGGGCGCAGCCGCCCGAGGAGCCCCCGTCGCCCCTCCCGGCCACCCCGACAGCTCCGGCGGCCCCGAGACCGGCGAGCCGGGGTGCGGACACACGGGCCCTCACCCAGGTCCTGTTCGGGCAGCTGAAGGGCCTCCAGCCGGGCACCAGCGAGCACGCGCGGGTCCGCGGGGCCCTGATCGAGGCGAACCTCCCGCTGGTCCGGTACGCGGCCGCCCGCTTCCGCAGCCGCAACGAGCCGATGGAGGACGTGGTCCAGGTCGGCACCATCGGCCTGATCAACGCCATCGACCGCTTCGACCCGGACCGCGGCGTGCAGTTCCCGACCTTCGCCATGCCGACGGTCGTGGGCGAGATCAAGCGCTACTTCCGCGACAACGTCCGCACCGTCCACGTCCCGCGCCGCCTCCACGAGCTGTGGGTGCAGGTCAACGCCGCCACCGAGGACCTCACCACCCTCCACGGCCGCACCCCGACCACCGCCGAGATCGCCGGGCGGCTGCGCATCACCGAGGACGAGGTGCTGTCCTGCATCGAGGCCGGGCGCAGCTATCACGCGACCTCGCTGGAGGCCGCCCAGGAGGGCGACGGCATGCCCGGACTCCTGGACCGCCTCGGCTACGAGGACCCCGAGCTGGCCGGGGTCGAACACCGCGACCTCGTCCGCCACCTCCTCGTACAACTGCCCGAGCGCGAACAGCGGATCCTGCTCCTGCGGTACTACAACAACCTGACGCAGTCGCAGATCAGTGCCGAACTGGGGGTGTCACAGATGCACGTCTCCCGACTGCTGGCGCGCAGCTTCGCCCGACTGAGATCCGCAAACAGGATCGAGGCGTAACCGGAACGGGTGTAGATCAATCACGTGTTTCCCGACAGAACGGGCTGATCACGTTCTGCCCCCTTCTGTCGTCGGAGCTATATGTCGACTTGGCGCTACAGCGTGTTGCCGACATGTGACATTCTGCGTGAACCGCGTTTGCCGCGGCCCCGCCTGGCGGTATTCAGGTGGAAGCTGCGTTCCTCTGACGGGCGCGCCGTACGCGACCGTCCGCGACCTCAAGGGGGTGGCATGTCCGTAGACCAGGGCAGCTCCAAGGTGCTCACGCTCGTAAAGCCCGTGACGCCGCCGGCAGTGTCCGAACGCTCGGAAGCCATCGACACCCGCACCCTCTCCCGCTCGCTCTTCCAGCGACTCGCCACCCTGGACGCGGACAGCCCGGATCGGGCGTACGTACGCGACACCCTGATCGAGCTGAACCTGCCCCTCGTGCGGTACGCCGCCGCCCGCTTCCGCAGCCGCAACGAGCCGATGGAGGACATCGTCCAGGTCGGCACGATCGGGCTGATCAAGGCGATCGACCGGTTCGACTGCGAACGCGGCGTGGAGTTCCCGACGTTCGCCATGCCGACCGTCGTGGGCGAGATCAAACGATTCTTTAGGGACACCTCCTGGTCCGTGCGCGTCCCGCGCCGGCTCCAGGAGCTGCGCCTGGCGCTGACCAAGGCCAGCGACGAGCTCGCCCAGAAACTGGACCGCTCGCCGACCGTCCCGGAACTCGCCGCCGTGCTCGGGGTCTCGGAGGAGGACGTCGTCGACGGCCTCGCCGTCGGGAACGCCTACACGGCGTCCTCGCTCGACTCGCCCTCCCCGGAGGACGAGGGCGGCGAGGGCTCGCTCGCGGACCGGCTCGGCTACGAGGACACCGCGCTCGAAGGCGTCGAGTACCGCGAGTCGCTCAAGCCGCTGCTGGCCAAACTCCCGCCCCGGGAACGGCAGATCATCATGCTGCGCTTCTTCGCGAACATGACGCAGTCGCAGATCGGCGAGGAGGTCGGCATCTCCCAGATGCACGTCTCCCGGCTGCTGACGCGCACGCTCGCGCAGCTGCGCGTGGGCCTGATCGGGGACTGACGCGGGGGCCGGATCGCCCGGTGGGGCGATCCGGTGCCGGAGGTGTCCCGTCCGGCCGTTCCCCGGCCGGACGTTCCCGACCGGGTGCTTCCGGCCGGACGCTCGCCGGCCGGATGCTCGCCGACCGACCGCTTGCCGACCGACCGCTTCCCAATTGACGGTGCGTCAGGAACACTGGCGCGATGCGAAAGGGATCGCGAGCGGCCACCGCCCTGCTCGCCCTGTGCTGCACGGCCGTCGCCGGCCTCACCGGCTGCGGCGGACCGCCGCGCGAGGGCTTCTCCGCCGTGGGCGCCGCCGCCCCGGGCCCCGAGCGGGGCGCGGGGGAGAACGTCGCACCGCAGGGCGGGGTGGAGTTCCAGCAGCTCGGCGGTCCGTCCGCGGCGGGCGGTTCCACCGGGACGTCCGATACGTCGGCCGGCTTCCCGGGATCGGGGACCGCGGGCGGCTCCACCCCGGACGGAGCCACGGCCACCGCACCCGGCGGCTCCGGAAGCACCCCGGACGCTCCGGGCGGCCCGGGCCGTACCACCACACCACCCGGGGCCCCCGGCACGCCGGCGAACCCCACGGGCCCCGCGAGCCCCACAAATCCACCGAGCCCCACCGGCTCTCCCGGCAAGCCCGGTACGACGCCCCCGGCGCCGCCCCCGGCCGCCCCGGCGCAGCTGACGCTGTCCGCGCCGGCCCGTTCCGCCGCGTCCGACCGCTGGTGCGAGCGGGTCACCGTGACCTTCACCAATACCGGCGGCACCGCTGCCCGTTCGGGCACGGTCAGCTTCGCGACGCACGTCATCGGCGCCCTCGGCATCGACTGGGCCACGATCACCACGTCCCAGCCGCTGCCCGCGCCCATCGCGGGCGGAGCGTCGAAGACGCAGACCTACACGGTGTGCCTGGAGGCCTGGCGGGTACCGCTGGGCATGCACGTGGACACCCGGAAGGTCACCGCGACCTGGAACTGATCGCAGTGGGCCCTCGGCCGCCCGCGGCCGGCTGCCGGCTCGCCGTGTCCGCCGAGGCGCTCGGCCTCAGTGCAGGACCACCCAGGCGGCCGCGCCGATCACCAGCACGAGCGCGAGGACGAGCCCCACCTTCGCGGCCGGGCCGGACGACTTGGACGCCTCCTGCTCGGCACGGCGCTGCTGGCGCGACCCCGGGCCCGCCTGCCGGGCCGGTGCGGCCTCCTCGACGAAGGCCCGGAACATCTGGGTGCTGCCCGCCGGGTCGTAGTTGCCCTCGGGGACCTGTGAGTTGTGGTTCTCAGCCATGGAGCAGGACCCTAGCCGGTTTTCCGATTCTTTTACCGCCCACCCCCGGGATTCATTTGCCTGTAGCAACCACCGGCTTCTATGGTTGCCTCAAGCAACAAGATGGGGGTCGCCCGGTGCCTGCACAGACGACGCGGACCACTCCGCACGAGGAGCTGGCCGACCGGCTGACCGGCATCGGCGCGGTCAAGCGCGAGCTGACCCGCAACCTGCCCGCCGACTGCCCGCCCGGCGCCGCCGCCGTGCTCACCGTGCTCGACCGGCACGGTGAGATGCGGCTGAGCCGGCTGGCCGACCTCATGGGCGTCGACATCTCGGTCACCAGCCGGCACGTCAGCCACATCGCCGACCGCGGCTGGATCGAGCGCGAGCCGGACCCGGGTGACGGACGCTGCCGCATCCTGCGGCTCACCCCGGCCGGACGGGCGCTGCTCGCCGAGATCGGCGCCCGGTACACGGCCGCCCTGGAGAGAGCCCTCCACGACTGGTCCGCCCAGGACATCGACGTACTCAACACCCTGCTGGCCCGACTCCGATCGAGCTTCTAGCGGAAGGAACGACATGGCCGAGTCGGAGACGACGACCGCTCCCACGTCCACATCCGTGGACATGACCCATCCCCAGATCATGAAGGCGCTGTCCGGACTCATGCTCGGCATGTTCGTGGCGATCCTGTCCTCCACGATCGTTTCCAACGCCCTGCCCCAGATCATCAGCGACCTCGGCGGCACGCAGTCCTCGTACACCTGGGTGGTCACCTCCGCCCTGCTGTCCATGACGGCGGCCACCCCGCTGTGGGGCAAGCTGTCCGATCTCTTCAGCAAGAAGCTGCTGGTCCAGATATCCCTGGTGATCTACGTCCTCGGCTCCGTGGTCGCGGGCATGTCCCAGAACACCGGCACCCTCATCGCCTGCCGCGTGGTCCAGGGCATCGGCGTGGGCGGCCTCTCGGCCCTCGCCCAGATCGTCATGGCCGCGATGATCTCGCCCCGCGAGCGCGGCCGGTACAGCGGCTACCTCGGCGCGGTCTTCGCCGTCGCCACCGTCGGCGGCCCGCTGCTGGGCGGCGTCATCACCGACACCGAGTGGCTGGGCTGGCGCTGGTGCTTCTACGTCGGCGTGCCCTTCGCGATCATCGCGCTGATCGTCCTGCAGAAGACGCTGCGGCTGCCGGTGGTCCGGCGCGACGTGAAGGTCGACTGGCTGGGCGCGTTCCTGATCAGCGCCGCCGTCTCACTGCTGCTGATCTGGGTCACCCAGGCGGGCGACTCCTACGAGTGGATCTCCTGGCAGACCTGGGCGATGACGGGCGGGTCGGTGGTCCTGGGCCTGCTCTTCGTCCTCGTCGAGTCCCGGGCGAGCGACCCGATCATCCCGCTGCGGCTCTTCCGCAACAAGACCATCACCCTCGCCTCGACGGCCTCGCTCTTCGTGGGCATCGCGATGTTCTCGGGGACCGTCTTTTTCAGCCAGTTCTTCCAGTTGGCCCGTGGCGAGTCCCCCACGATGTCCGGAATCCTGACGATTCCGATGATCGGCGGGCTCTTCGTCTCCTCCACCGTTTCCGGTCAGGTGATCACCAAGACCGGCAAGTGGAAGGCCTGGCTCGTCTCCGGCGGTGTGCTGCTGACGGCCGGAATGAGTCTGCTCGGCACCCTGCGCCACGACACGCCGTACTGGCACATCGCGGTCTACATGGCCGTGACCGGCCTCGGTCTGGGCATGATGATGCAGAACCTGGTCCTCGCCACCCAGAACCAGGTGGCCCCCGAAGACCTGGGCGCCGCCAGCTCGGTCGTCACCTTCTTCCGCTCCCTCGGCGGTGCCATGGGCGTTTCGGCGCTGGGTGCGGTCATGGCCCACCGGGTCACGCACTACGTCCAGGACGGGCTCACCGCCCTCGGCCCGAAGGCCGCAGCCACCGGCCAGGGCGGTGCCGCCGGTGGCGCGATCCCCGACCTCGACAAGCTGCCCGCGCCCCTCCGCGAGGTGATCGAGTCGGCGTACGGTCACGGCGTCGGCGACGTCTTCCTGTACGCCGCCCCGTTCGCGCTCCTCGGACTGGTGCTGGTGCTGTTCATCAAGGAGGTCGCCCTGAAGTCGAAGCCCGCGGTGCACAGCGCGGCGGCGGCTTCGCAGGAGGCCACGGCCGCCGAGACTGACGCCGCCGTCAAGGTCTGATCCCGTAGCCGATCCCCGCAGCTGATCCCGACCGAGCGCCGCCGGACGGCTCCGGCGGCGCTCTGCTGCGCTCAGGGGGTGGCCTTGGCCTCGATGCCCGCGATCAGGACGTCGAGCGCCAGGCAGAAGTCGCCCTCGGGCGTCCGCCGCCCCGCGCCCCCGCAGCCGTGCAGGAATTGCCGGACGGCCAGGTGGGCGCCGGTCCGGGTGGCGCCCACCAGGCCGGTGGCGTCCATCAGCCGCTGGAGGGCGGCGTCGAAGGCCCGCGCGTGCGGGCCGATGTTCGGGTAGGCGGAGCTCAGCGGAGCCACCCAGGGATGGTCCGCCAGCACCCGCCGGTAGGCCCGGGCCAGGCCCTCCAGCCCGTCCTGCCAGCCGGTTTCCGCCGGCCCGCCGGACCCGGCCGGCAGGGCCAGTTCGTCCAGGGCCCTGTCCAGGGCCAGTTCGAGCAGATCGTGCTTGGTGTCCACGTACCAGTACAGGGACATCGCGGTGACCCCGAGCCCGGCGGCCAGCCGCCGCATCGAGAAGCGGGCGAGCCCGTCGGTGTCGAGCAGCCGCACGGTGGCGGCGGTGATGCGCTCCCGGTCGAGCCCTGAGGGTGCCTCGGTGCGACGTCTGCCGGATGGGGTGGACCTGGTCACCAGCCACACGCTGCTCCGTGTCTCGCCCGGATCGGCCGCGGTCACCATGCGGGCACCCTCCTCGCGACAGATGGACCAGCCCGAAATGCCCGGTCCGCCCTCTCGATGCTAGGGGGTGTCCCGCCGCTCGGGCCGGATCAGGGAGCGGTGTGCGGTGCCGTGCATCGCAAGGCGGACGAAGGAGCCGACGCGGAGCGTCGCCGACCGAGGACAACGCGGCGAGGCGCGACGCCGCACACCGCGAGCCCGGCCGGGTCGGCGGGACACGCCCTCAGGGGTGTCCCGCCGATCGGGCCGGATGACGGGGGATCAGGACGTCGGGACCGTCAGGTCGTAGAAGGCGGCTCCGCCGACCGTGGACTCCTTGAACGTGGCCTTGACCCAGTTCTCGATCTCCGAGCTGGTACCGCCGCCCGGGCCTCCGGGACCGCCGCCGCCGCGGCGTCCGCCGTCCTCGCCGGTGCCGGTGCCGGTGCCGCCCTGGCCGATGAACCAGTGGATCTTTCCGTCCCGGACGTACTCCTTGAACTGCTCCAGGGTCGGCGAGGGGTCGCTGCCGTTGAAGCCGCCGACCGGCATGACGGGTACGCCGGAGGCCAGCTGGTAACTGGCCGCGTTCTGCGAGCCGATGGCCGCCGCCGCCCAGGTGTAGCGGTCGGCGTCGGCGGTGAGGGCCGCCTTCGCCTCGGCACTGACCCGGGCGCCGTTGAGCAGACCGCCGGCGCCGCCGCCGAGGGCGCCGCCCGTGGTGCCGCCGGGGAAGCCGCCCGCGCGCTCGGCTCCGCGGCCGTCCGCACCGGGCATGCCGCCCTGGCCCTGGCCCGGCGGTACGGCGCCCTGCGGCAGCGCGCCGCCCGGTCCGCCACCCGGACCACCCTGGCGCAGTTCACCGAAGCCGACCGGGCCGCCCGGGCCGCCCGGGCCGCCCGGGCCGCCCATCATCGCGCCGGGTCCGCCCCGGCCTCCCGCCACCGCCGGCCCGGCGGTCACGATGGACCCGGTGTGCCCGGTGCTCACGGTGGTCAGGCAGTACGCGAGCGGCCCTGCCAGGGCCGCCGCCACCCCGAGCCCCGCCGTGACCCGCAGCACCCGCCGCCCGGCCCGCCCCGCGAACGGCAGCGCGACCGCGGCGAGCAGCCCGCCCACCAGCACTGCCCAGCGCAGCCACGGCAGGTAGCCGGTGGCGCGGCCGAGCAGGACGTACGACCAGACCGCCGTCAGGGCGAGCGTGCCGGACAGGGTGACAGCGGCCGCCGCGCTGCCCCGCTCCTCCCACAGCACGGCGACGCCCATGCCGATCAGCGCGGCCACGAAGGGTGCCAGCGCCACGGTGTAGTACTCGTGGAAGATGCCCTGCATGTAGCTGAAGACCACCGCAGTGATCAGTAGCGAGCCGCCCCAGGCCAGGAAGGCCGCCCGCGCCATGCCGTCCACGGAGTCGGTGGCCCGGCGGGCCCGCCAGGTGATCACCAGCCCTGCCACGAGCAGTACCAGTGCCGCGGGCAGCAGCCACGAGATCTGTCCGCTGATGTTGCCGGAGAACAGCCGGTCGATCCCGCTCTCCCCCCAGCGTCCGCCGCCGCCTCCGCCGCTGGGGCCACCCGCAGCGCCGCCGCCGACACTGCCGGTCTCGTTGCCGTTGATCCGGCCGAGGCCGTTGTACCCGAGGGTCAGCTCCAGGAAGGAGTTGTTCTGCGAGCCGCCGATGTACGGGCGGGAGGAGGCGGGCCACAGTTCGACGACCGCGACCCACCAGCCGCCCGCCACCACCATCGCGCTCCCTGCGAGCAGCAGCTGCCCGAACCGGCGGCGCAGCCCGGTGGGCGCGCAGACGGCGTACAGCACGGCGAGCGGCGGCAGGATCACGAAGGCCTGCAGCGTCTTGGTCAGGAAGGCGCAGCCGACCGCGACGCCGGCCCAGAGCAGCCAGCGGGTCTGCGCCCCTTCGAGGGCCCGCAGCAGGCAGTACACGGTGACGGTCAGCAGCAGGGTCAGCAGCGCGTCGGGGTTGTTGAAGCGGAACATCAGGGCGGCGACGGGCGTCAGCGCGAAGGCGGCGCCGCTCAGCAGCGCGGCTCCCGGACCGAACTGGCGGCGTACGGAGGCGTACAGCACACCGGTGGTCGCCACCCCCATCAGTGCCTGCGGGACGAGGATCTGCCAGGAGCCCAGCCCGAAGAGCCGGACCGACAGCATCATCGGCCACAGGGCGGCCGGGGGCTTGTCGACGGTGATGGAGTTGCCCGCGTCGGAGGAGCCGAAGAAGAAGGCCTTCCAGCTCTCGCTGCCGGCCTGAACGGCGGCCGAGTAGAAGGAGTTGGCGTAGCCGGAGGCCCCCAGGTCCCACAGGAGGAGGGCTGCGGTGGCGATCAGCAGCCCGGCGAGTGCGGGCCGTTCCCAGCGGGGCCGGACGGTACGGGCGCCGGCCACGGCGGCCGGGAAGATCGGGAGTGCTGCCGTGGTCATCGGCCCTCCTTGGAAGTGGATGTGCGGGGATCGGTGCCGCGCCGCTCGGGGAAGACCCAGGCGCGCAGGAGCAGGAAGCGCAGCATGGTGGCTGCGAGATTCGCGGTGATCAGGACGGCCAGCTCGGTGCCGTGTGCGGGGTGGGGCGTGGCCGCTGTGAGGGCGGCGAGGGAGCCGCTGGTGAGGGCCAGGCCGATGCCGAACACCACCAGTCCCTGGGCCTGGTGGCGTACGGCCCGTTCCCTGCCGCGGACGCCGAAGGTGAGCCGGCGGTTGGCCGCCGTGTTGGCCACGGCGGAGAGCAGCAGGGCGACGCCGTTGGCGAGCTGCGGTCCGGCGCCGCCCCGGAAGGCGGAGTACAGCACCAGGTAGAGCAGCGTGGAGAGGGCTCCGACAGTGCAGAAGCCGATGAGCTGGCGCGCCAGTCCGCCGTCCACCCCGGGCACTGCGGTGCGGTCGCGCGGGTCGTCGCCGAAGGGGCGGGCGAGCCGGTCGAGCGGGAGTGCTCCGACGGCCAGCGCCCGGCCCACGCGCCAGACGCCCTTGAGATCCTCGGTGGCGGTCTTGACGATGTGCACGGTGGAGTCGGGGTCGTCGACCCAGTCCACGGGCACTTCGTGGATCCGCAGCCCGGCCCGCTCGGCGAGCACCAGCAGTTCGGTGTCGAAGAACCAGCCCGTGTCCTCCACCAGCGGCAGCAGCCGCTCGGCGACCTCGCGCCGGATGGCCTTGAAGCCGCACTGGGCATCGCTGAACCGGGCGGCGAGGGAGGACCGCAGCAGGAGGTTGTAGGCGCGGGAGACGAACTCCCGCTTTGCTCCCCGCACCACCCGCGAGGACCGGGCCAGGCGGGTGCCGATGGCGAGGTCGGAGTGGCCGGAGATCAGGGGGGCGACCAGCGGCAGCAGCGCATTCAGGTCGGTGGAGAGGTCCACGTCCATGTAGGCGAGGACGGGGGCGTCGGAACCGGACCAGACCGTACGCAGGGCCCTGCCCCGGCCCTTCTCCTCCAGGCGGGCGCTGCGTACGCAGTCCAGCGCCGCGGCGAGCCCGGCCGCGACCTCGGGGGTGCGGTCGGTGCTCGCGTTGTCGGCGACCGTGATCCGGAAGGGATAGGGGAAGGACCGTGTCAGGTGTTCGTGCAGCCGGCGCACGCACGGCCCGAGGTCCTTCTCCTCGTTGAAGACCGGGATCACCACGTCGAGGACGGGCTCGCCGGGTACGGGCGCGAGGGGCGCCCGTACCGGAAGGGCCCCGGGAGAGGTGTCGGTTGGCATCCTCCGACCCTCGTGGAGCCGCCTGTCACCTCAGTGTGCTGCGCCTGTGGCCCGTCTGTGAGTCCGGATCTGCCGTTCCGGGGGCCCCGGCCAGCGGCAGAACGACCTCGAAGCGGGTTCGCCCCGGCTCGCTCTGCACGCCGACGCTCCCGCCGTGGGCGGTGACCACGGCCTGGACGATGGCCAGGCCCAGCCCCGTGGAACCGGCGGCACGGGAACGGGAGGCGTCACCGCGGGCGAAGCGCTCGAAGACGCGGGGGAGCAGTTCGGGCGCGATACCGGGGCCGTCGTCCTCGACGCGCAGCCGGACGGTGGTGGTTTCACGTGAAACATGGGCGGTGATGGTGGTGCCGGGCGGCGTGTGCGTACGGGCGTTGCCGAGCAGGTTGACCAGCACCTGCTGGATGCGGGCCGCGTCGGCACGTACGGGGGCGGGCTCCTCGGGCAGGTTCAGACGCCAGTGGTGCTCGGGCCCGGCGGCGCGGGCGTCACTGACGGCGTCGACCACGAGCGGGGCGAGGTCGGTGTCGGTGTCGGCTGCTGACAGCGGACGGCCGGCGTCGAGCCGGGCCAGCAGGAGCAGGTCCTCGACCAGGCCGGTCATCCTGGTGGCCTCGGATTCGATCCGCCCCAGGGCGTGCCGGGTGTCGGGGCCTGGCTCCTCACGGCCCCGGCGGGTGAGTTCGGCATAGCCGCGGATGGAGGCGAGCGGCGTGCGCAGCTCATGACTGGCGTCGGCGACGAACTGCCGTACCCGCATCTCACTCTGCTGGCGTGCTGTGAGGGCGGAGGAGACATGACCGAGCATCCGGTTGATGGCGGCGCCGACCTGGCCCACCTCGGTGCGGGGGTCGGCCTCGGCGTCCGGGACCCGTTCGTGAAGGGCGGGCTCGCCCTTGTGCAGGGGGAGTTCGGAGACCCGCGTGGCGGTGGCGGCGACCCGGCGCAGCGGGCGCAGGGCGACCCCGACCAGCGCCTGCCCGGCGAGCGAGGCAGCGATCAGCCCGGCGAGGGTCACGCACACCTCGACCCCGACCAGGGTGCGCACCGTGGAGTCGACCTCGTGGAGCGGGAAGGCGAGGACGAGGCCCCGGTCGGGGGACACGCGTACCCGGTAGCTTCCGAGGCCCGGCAGGTCCGCGCCCACCGCCCGCCCGGGCGCGGCCTGTGCGGCCTCCAGGGCGGCCCGGGTGAGGGCCGTGGTCTGGGATCCGGTGAGGGCCGGCGGCACCTGGTCGGGCGACCAGCCCTCGCCGCGGGTGTTGCGGGCGCTCCCGAGGACCGCTCCGCCGGGGTCCAGGCGGATCCCCGCGGCGTCCAGCGGGCTGCCGGGGGGCATCGGGAAGCCCGTGCCGCTCTCCCGGGCCGCTTTCCCACCGGGTACCCGGGCGGCCATCTTCATGGACGTGCCCAGCCGCTCGTCGAGCTGGGTGACCAGGTACGAGCGCAGCGCGAGGGTGGTGACGGTTCCGATGGCCGTACCCACCACGGCGATCAGGGCCACCGCCGAGACGACGAGCCGGGTCCGCAGCGACCAGGGCCGGCGCCCGCCCGGTCGCCGTCGCCCGCGCGGTGTCACTACTCGGCCGGCTTGATCAGGTAGCCGGCGCCGCGCCGTGTGTGGATCATCGACGGCAGGCCGAGGCCGCTCTCCAGCTTGCGGCGCAGGTAGGAGATGTAGAGCTCGACCACGTTGGCCTGGCCGCCGAAGTCGTAGGACCAGACCCGGTCCAGGATCTGCGCCTTGCTCAGCACGCGCCGCGGGTTGCGCATCAGGTAGCGCAGCAGTTCGAACTCGGTGGCGGTGAGGTGGACCTCCCGGCCGTCCCGCACCACCTCGTGGCTGTCCTCGTCGAGGCGCAGGTCCCCGACGGTCAGGACCGAGCCGCCGCGCGCCGCCTGTGCCGCGCCCGAACGCCGTACCAGGCCGCGCAGCCGGGCCACGACCTCCTCCAGGCTGAAGGGCTTGGTGACGTAGTCGTCGCCGCCCGCGGTGAGGCCGGCGATCCGGTCCTCCACGGAGTCCTTGGCGGTCAGGAACAGGACGGGGACCTGCGGGATCTCCCGGCGCAGCTGCCCGAGGACGGCGAGGCCGTCCATGTCGGGGAGCATGACGTCGAGGACCACCACGTCCGGGCGGAAGCGGCGCGCGGCCCGCAACGCCCCGGCCCCGTCGCCGGCGCTGCGGACCTCGCAGCCTTCGTAGCGCAGGGCCATGGACAGCAGCTCGGAGAGCGAGGCCTCGTCGTCGACGACGAGCACCCGGCAGGGCCCGCCGTCGGGCCGTACCAGGGCCGTGTGGTTGCTGGTGGACGTGGACGCATGGGAGGTGGTCGCCGCAGTCATACGGACACGCTCCCCGGTGCCTCTGAGAGCGTTCTTGCCCCAACCTGTGAATTTCCTGAGAAAGGGTCGGTCAGCCGTCGAGGCCGAACAGCCGGGCGCCGTTGTCGTGGCAGACCGCCCTCAGCCAGTCGTCTCCCAGGCCCAGCCGTTCCAGGGCGACCAGTTGGTGCTCGTAGGGGTAGGGGATGTTCGGGAAATCGGTCCCCAGCAGGATCCGGTCGCCGAGGTCCGCGAGCCGTCCGAGGTCACCGGACGGGAATCCGCTCAGCCGTTCGGAGAAGTCGGTGAAGGCCATGGTCGTGTCGAGACGCACCGCGGTGTGGCGGTCGGCGAGGTCGAGGAAGTCCGTGTACTCGGGCATGCCCATGTGGGCGATGATCAACGGCAGCCGCGGATGGCGGGCCAGCAGCCGGGCGATCGGGGCGGGACCGGTGTACTTGCCGGGGGCCGGCCCGGAACCGCAGTGGATCACGGTGGGGACGCCGGCCTCGGCCAGCAGCCCCCAGACGGGGTCGAGCAGGTCGTCGTTCGGGTCGTAGCCGCCGACCTGGAGGTGTGCCTTGAAGATCCGGGCCCCGGAGGTGACGGCCTGAAGGACATACGCGGCCACGCCCTCCTCCGGGTAGAAGGTCGCGGTGTGCAGGCAGTCGGGGGTGCGGGCCGCGAAATCGGCGGACCAGGTATTGAGCCAGGCGGCCATCTCCGCTTTGTGCGGGTAGAGCATGGAGGTGAAGGCCCGGACCCCGAACTCCCGCAGGAGCACGACGCGCTGCTCCTCCTCGTGGCGGTAGGTGATGGGCCACTCGACGCCGGTCAGCGGACCGACCGCGTCGAAGTAGTCCCACACCTTCTCCAGAACACGCTCGGGCATGAAGTGCGTATGGACGTCGACCAGTCCGGGCAGCCCGAGCCGCTCCCGGAAGGCGCGCACCGCATCAGTCGTTGCGGACAAAGCCGTGGCTCCGCTCGACGGTGCCGACGTGCAGGGTGTAGCTCTCGTACCAGTCGGCGCGGCCCTTCTTCATGGCCGCCTGGTGCTCCATGTCCTCACGCCACGCCGTGAGGGCTTCGTGGTCCCGGAAGTAGGCGACGGTGATGCCCAGGCCGCCGGGATTGCGCGCGGACTCGTAGCCGAGGTACCCGGGGATCGCCTGGACGATCTCCTCCATCCGGTCGTTGCGCTCGTCGAACCCGGTGTCGTCCGCAGTGCGGATGCTGGTGAAAACGGCCATGACGTAGGGCGGTTCAAAGGCCGCCACCGGCTGAGTGGTCATGCCCTCCACCCTCGGTGGAGGGCCCCCGGGATGTCCACCCGGATCGGCCCCGGACGGCCAAAGGGATCCAAAGTTTGACCTGGCACACAGGGCACCCGTGATCCCCGTGGACCGTCATGATCCCTCGCGGTCGCCGCCGTCCGCAACGTCAGAACAGCCCGTCCTGTTCGGCGGAAGGGACGGCCGCGGACGGGATCTGCGCCACCGGCACCGAGGTCACCGCCGCCCCCTCGCCCGGAGCGGCCAGCTCCCAGCCGGCCAGCAGCCGGGTGTCGACCACGAGCCCGTCCTCGAAGTGCAGGTCGGGCCCGGCGGCGCCGACCAGCCGCCCCGCGACGGCCCTGTCGGGCGCCATCTCCGCGACCACCCGGTCCGGAGCCGGCAGCCCCGCCCAACCGTCCATCCCGAACACCGCCGCGTGGTCGGTGGCTTCACACCCCAGCCGCTCCAGGGACTCCGGCCACCCGGCCAGCGCCGCCGCCCGGCCATGCACCTCGGCCACCTCCCGCGCCCGCTCCGCCGCATCCGGCAGGTGCGCCCGTACGGCGCGCTTACGGGCGTACGCGATCCGGTCGGGCACCCCGAGCGCCGCCCGCAACAGCTCCTCGGTGCGCCGGGTCGCCATCAGCGGCCCACGCCCCAGCCAGGTCCACGACATCGCCCCCTGCTCCAGCAGCCGGGCGGAGCCGCGCTCCTCGGCGGTGATCCCGACCTTGACCATGCCGGGCCCGAACCAGGCCAGATAGACCCGGTAGGTCCGCGGATCGGCGGCGTTGGTGTCGGCCGCCACGGAGAACGACCGGTCGAGGCGGGCGCACTCGGGGCACTGCGCACTCCCTCCGCGGCCGGGCACGGTGGCGGAGGCGGGGCAGGCCGTCCGCTTCCCGGCCCTCCGGACGCCGAGGCAGTGCCGCTCCCCGCGTGCGACGAAGGCCAGCCGCTGCCCGTACGCCAGTGCGCTGCACCGCTCGCCGCGCCCTTGGCCGTACCACCCGATGACGGGGACGGAGCCCTTCCACCGGATCCCGGTGCACCACCAGGTCACAGCGGCAGCGGCCGCTCGAAGAAGGTGTCCAGGACGACGGTCGCATGGGTACCGCTGACGCCGTTGATGGCGTAGAGACGACGCAGGACGTCCTGTAGCTGCTCGGTCGAGGCCGTGCGCACCTTCACCAGCACCGACGCGCTGCCCGCGATGATGTGCGCCTCCTGGATCTCCGGGATGGCGGCGAAGTCCTCTGCGGACTCGCCCATCCACGCGTTGGAGTCGACCATCACGTAGGCGAGGACCCCGCTGCCGACAGCGGCCGGGTCGACGTCGACGGTGGTCCGCCGGATCACCCCGCGCTCGCGCAGCTTGCGTACGCGCTCGTGGGTGGCCCCGGCCGAAAGCCCGACGGCCGTACCGAGAGCCGCGTAGGACTGCCCGGCATCCTGCTGCAGGCGCAGGACGAGCGCCCGGTCGATGTCGTCCACGCAATCTTCCTCTCATGGGCCTGAGAACCCTTGCGAAGACGGTACCTGATCCTGCAATCTCACCATCGGACCGAACAAAATTCGGTAATCTTCTCTCAGGGGGAATCATGTCTGCCATAGCCGACCTCACCTTGTACGAGATCCTGGATGAGCGCTTCAAGACCGGCCGCTGCGCCAACGGCGACGCCCGGTTGGAGCGGCTCTACGGCGACTGCCGCTGGGCGGAAGGCCCGCTGTACCTGCCGGCCTGGCGGCAACTGGTGTGGAGCGACATCCCCAACGACCGGATGCTCCGCTGGGACGAGGCGACCGGGGCGGTCTCCGTCTTCCGCTCACCCGCCGGCCACTCCAACGGCAACACCCTCGACCGCGAAGGCCGTCTGATCTCCTGTGAACAGGGCAACCGCCGCGTGACCAGGACCGAACCCGACGGCAGCATCACCGTGATCGCCGACCGTTTCGACGGCAAGCGGCTCAACAGCCCGAACGACGCGGTGGTCCGCTCGGACGGCTCCATCTGGTTCTCCGACCCGGACTTCGGCATCACCAACGACTACGAGGGGCACCGCGCGCCCAGCGAGATCGGAGCCTGCAACCTCTACCGGGCCGACCCCTCGACCGGAGACGTGCGCCTGGCCGCCGACGGCTTCCTCGGCCCCAACGGCCTCGTCTTCTCCCCAGACGAGAGCGAGCTGTACGCGGCGGACACCCGGGCGGGCCACATCCGCGCCTTCAAGGTCGCCGACGGCGGCACCCTCGTCGGCGACCGGGTCTTCACGACCTGCCCCGGCGTCGACAACATCCGCTTCGACGACGAGGGCCGGCTCTGGGCGGCCGCGATGGAGAACGGCGTCCAGTGCTACGCCGCGGACGGCACTCTCATCGGCCGCCTGCGCGTCCCCGAGCCCGTCTCGAACATCGCCTTCGGCGGCCCCAAGAACAACCGCCTCTTCATCACCGCCACCACCTCCCTCTACTCACTGGTGATGTCGGTGACCGGCCTCCCCCGCGTCCTCTGAGACCGGCCGGACGTCCGGCTACCGGGCGACGAACTGCGTCAGGATCGCCTGCACCTCGTAGATGTCGACGCCCTTGGTGAAGGTCTTCTCGATCGGCGTCGAGCTGCCGGATATCCAGATCTTCAGCTCGGCGTCGAGATCGAAGTGGCCCGCGGTCTCCACGGAGAAGTGCGTGATGCTCCGGTACGGGACGGAGTGGTACTCCACCTTCTTGCCCGTGATCCCCTGCTTGTCGACGAGCACCAGCCGCCGGTCGGTGAACAGGATCGTGTCCCGGATCAGCAGGAAGGCGGCGTGCACCTGCTCCCCCCGCCCCAGCAGCCGTGCGTAGTCCCGCTGCGCCGACACGGGGTCGACGGTGTGCGCATTCCCGAACAGTCCCATGAGGGCCCCCGTTTTCCAGCGTCGGACGATCTTCAAGAACCGTACCGACGCCGCCGGGTGGCCGGCGTCCCCCGCCAGAGCCATCCCGTCCCTGACATCTTCCGGGGGACCTCTCCCCAACAAGGAGGAGATCCCGCCCGGAACATCCGGGACATACGCCAGAGGCCCCGGACTTTCGTCCGGGGCCTCTGGCTCGCTGTGCACTCGGCAGGATTCGAACCTGCAACCTTCTGATCCGTAGGCGGGTGCTACTCCCACACAAAGTGGCGCCGCCCTCGGCAGGCGCCACGTCCGGAGTTTGATCGAGGTTGCGCAACGTCCGCGAACGTCCGCCGATGTGTGCCGACGTTGATGTCAGCTATTGATGTCACGCGGGAACAAACTCGCTTCACCGGCCCCTGTTGCAGTGTGCGGCGACTGCGCCTCCACCCCCGAAAAGGAGGGTGGCGACTGAGGCAGCGTCTGCGTACGCCCCCACAGCATCATTCGCTGCCGGGTACAGAACCAGAAGGATGACGATCACCGTGATCGCCCATCCGGTAGGAACGGCGTTTGACAAGTCCTGGGGATTGGGGGACACACTCATCATGGAGTCTCCAAGGCTTCAGGCCCACCCGACTGTGCATGCCGCCAAGCCGTGCAGTCGAGGTGGGCTCTCTTCGTGGTGGGAACCATGGTGGCCCTTCCCCGCCCGATTCATGCAACGCGAGCTTGTGCATCTTGGAGAGGTACTTCGCCTTGTTCAACGCTGTGCTTGATGCGGAGAGCACTGCGAGTTCCAGGGCGCGGACCTGCGAAGACACTTCCTCACACCCCCCTCATAGCACACGCTACGGACAACGAAAGCGCTGTGCTGAGCAGATATCTACGCTAAGGCCCATTCGCCCCATTTTCGCATTTACCAGATCTTTCCCAAACAGCGTAGAAAGCCTACGCCGTCTTCAGCAGGCTTGGTCATTTTCTGCAACCTGGTGCAGGAAAACCACACGCTCCCGTCAGGCCATGCGGACCGATGTCGGGGCCGGGGTCATGTCGCTCAAGCCATGGCCCGGGTCGAGTCGGGCTGGACGCTGGGCAAGCCACCCCGAGACGCGCGGTCCGCCGTTCACGGCCCCGCCTTCTGTGACAGTGCGGACGTACTCGAATCCATGGCGCAGGTAGTAGCGCTGTAGCCCCGTGTTCGTCGTCCACGCGTCAAGGCGGAGCCAGGAGGCGCCGGAACGATACGCCCGGTCGCCAGCCCAATCGAGCAGTCGCCCACCAAGGTCCAGTCCCGCATGTGTCCTTGCGACCGTCAGCTTGTTCACGAACATGGATGGCTCGGCAAGTTCCTCCCTCGACCACAAGCCGTCTTCGGCATCGGGCGTCAGCGTTATCGTCGCGGCAGTCTCGTCTCCGTCGCGGACCATGAAGACCGTCCCGGCCTCGATGGCGGCCAGGAGTCGGTCTGCCGGGTACGGGCGGCGCCACTGGTCGGACCCAAGCTCGCTCAGCCAGGCCGCCGCCTCCTCACGGAAGGCGAGCAGCTTGGCCACGTCGGCGGCAGTCGCGCTCTCGATGATCACTTCGGCTCGTTCTCCGGTCGGGCGGACAGGTCACCGATCTCGTAGTTCATCCGGTTGAGGTCACCCCGGAAGGTAGTGATCGTGCATCGGATGGGCCTCTCGTTCGAGTAACCCGTGCGGGTCCAAAGCAGCACAGGGATACCGGCCCCTATGTCCAGGAGGCGGGCTTCATCGGGCGTCGGCATCCGAGTGGCGATCTCATCGAAGTAGCCGATCTGTTCGATGCCAGCGGCTGCGAGGTACCGCGTCGTCCCCTCCGCGATGTCGCCCGGCTCGGCGAGTCGTGGCGCCTCCTTGGCGAGCCAATCGGGGTAGTACGTCGCCTGCGTCGACCACGGCACGTCATCCACGAAACGGTGACAGAAGCGAAGAACCGTGGTTGAGCTGTCGTCAACCTTCAACCGCTCAGCTACGTACTGACTGGCCGGCGTCATCTCCACCCGGAACGTCTGACTCGGTCGCCGTCCGGCGTTGGTGACGTCCGTGCTGTAGGCGTCGCCGTTCTGCTCGAAGGTCAGATTCTCGAAGCGCGACGCGTTCAGCTCGAACACCTCGTGCTTGCGAACCTCGTACCCAAGCCCCTGACTGGACGAGATCAATCCCTCGCTGACCAGTTGATTCAGCCCCGACCGCACGGTGTTCCGCGACGCGTCGAAGCGGACCGAGAGTTCGCTCTCAGAGGGCAGGCGAGATCCCGGCGGGTAAATGCCGCTGTCGATCTCCCGGCGGAGCGCGTCGGCGACCTGCCGGTACTTCGGCTGCTTGTTCATCCGCCCATCATGACGCACTCGCTCAACTTGTTGGTACATGTGGGCCCCAATGGCTTGACGACTCACTGTCCGTGGGTGCAACATCACTGCATCAGCTTGTACCAACAAGTTGAGCAAGCAGTGCAGCAGGATCAAGTATGCCCCTGAACTGCGCTTATCAACACGAATCAACACCAGCCGGAAGAACTGGGCAGGCGACCGCGTCGCTCGCCGACGGGCCGGTGGTCGTTCCTTGAGAACTGAATAGTGATCGTGCGGGGCTGACGCGAGTCGGCGGTCGCGGTAGGTGCCTAGGGCGAGGGTCCGGGGGCAAACCGCCGTGGTGGACGCCTGCTCCCCCTATGCGCTTGGCTGCGCCACCCGGGCTCGGGTGTGGGGATGGACAGCGGGGCCCCAACGCACGTGGCGGCAAGAGTGAGACCGCCCCCGAGACGACCGGGTGATGTCGTCGGCGGCACGCCAACCTGCACCGACTCGTGCAGGCCGCCTGCTGGCGTCAGAGCAGTGACGATGACGCACCCGATCCGTGGGCTCGGGACCGGACTGCCGTGGCAACGGCACGCCGGCGAAGCCCCCACACCCCATCCGACCCGGCATTCGGGAGCTTTCGTGATCCGGTTAAGACCCTTGGCCGTCGCCCTGCTGGACCGGCAAGCCGACGTCGCCCTTCGCGTCTCCCCGATCCGCCGCGTGAGCGCACCGGAAACGCCGGTGATCCGCGGAATCGGGGCCCCTGTGCGGCTGTAGCCGCCGGCTGCCTCCTCTGCCCGTCTGCCGCTTCGGCGTCGTACGGGCGGGGTTGCAGGGAGCCGAGTACGTCCGCTCCATCCACCACGCAGTGCAGCCCCCGGCGTTCCCGCGCCGAGGGCTGCTGAGCCGTACACCTGCTAGGGAGAACACGACTCATGAAGCACATCGCTGCACTTCAGGACGTTGTTACGCCGTGGTCCGACGGTTTGGAGCCGTCGGACGCGGAGCTGGACGCGATCGAGTGGGAGATGCCGCTCATCGAGGCGCGCGTGGAGTTGCTCGACGCGCAGATCACGGTGTTGGACCGTACGCCGTCGGTGCTGGACGAGCGGCGGATCCGCCGGGCCCGCCGCAAGGTGCTCGCCGTCCGGCGGACGCTGACCAACCAGGCCGCGGCCGCTGCGGGCATGCCGGGCGGTGCCGCATGACGAACCCGACGCTGCCGCTGTCGGCCATGGGCGCGCCGCTGATGGCGCTGCGCCTCTTCGCCGACCGCTACCGGCACCTGCCGGCGCCGTGCGTGTCGATCTCCACCGTGTACCCGAACCTGCTGGAGCTGTCCTTCCACGACGACCCCGAGGGGTTCGAGATGTGGCGCCAGGCCCTCGGCATCCGCCGCCGGACGGTGCAGCACAGCGTTCACCGCGACGGGCGCACGGCGGTCATGAAGGCCGAGACGAACTACTCCGGCGGCTTCGTGAAGCTGGTCTGCTTCACCGCGATCGCCGCCCCGTCGGGGGAGCGTTCACGGGCGGAGGCCGGGTTGTGAACCGTGTTCAGATCCGTTCATCCGAGCGTGCCCTGTCGGTCGGTACCTGGCTGATCGTCGGCGGAGCGATGCTCTACTCCGTCCTCACCGTCACCCCGCTCATGGCCGCGCACACGGCGGCCGGATGGCGGTGGACGGCCCCGATCCTGCCCCTCGTGGTCGACGCCGCGGTGGTCATCGTCGTCCGCCTCGACTCCGTCCTGGCCCGTCTGGGCGGGCACGGCGGGCCGTGGCCGGTGGCGCTGCGGTGGATGACCGGCACCATGACCCTCGCCCTGAACATCGGCGTGTCCGCGCTGGCCGGGGACTTGGTCGGCGTTGCCGTGCACGCAGTCGCACCCCTCCTTCTCATCGTCACTGCGGAAGCGGGGCTCGCCTACCGGCGGGCCCTGACCGCCGCCGTCCTGGCGGTGGAGGCCCGCAAGCGCGCCGAGCAGGACGCCCGGGACCGGGCGGCGGCGGAGCGGGAGGAGAACCGGCTCCGTGCCGTACGTGAACAGCGCGAGCACGAGGCCGCCATTGCCCGTGAACAGCGTGAACACGAGGCCGCCCTCGCTCGCGAGGAGGCCGAGCGGCAGGACCGCATCCGGCGCGAGGCAGCCGAGCAGGCGGAGGCTGCGGCCCGGGCGGAGAGGGAAGCGGCTGAACGCCGTGAACAGATCCGTGAACAGCAGCAGGCCGAGCGTGAACGCCTTGAACGCCAGGCCGCTCAGCAGCGCGAGTTGGAGGCGCAGCAGCGGGCCGAGCGTGAACGCCGTGAACAGGCTCGTGAACAGGAGCGCATCGAGCGTGAACGCGCCGCGCTCCTGGCCGCCGGGCCGCCGGCCGAGAAGCTCGGCGAGGACCGCGCACGGCAGGTCGTGCAGGCCGCGTTCGCGGCCGGCCTGCCGGTGCGGGTCGCCGCGGAACTGTCCGGCTGGTCCGTCGGCTGGGCCTCCGCCCGCTACCAGGAACTGCGCGAACTCACCGCCCCCATTCCGCGTCCGGCACTCGAAGGAGCCGCATCGTGAAGCTCTCCCCGCGCACCGCTCCCGCCGAGCCGGACGGCCTGCTGATCCGGATGCACAACCAGGTTGGCGCCGCCGTCGACGTCACGGGCACCGTTAACCGGGCCCGCTGGTCCTGCCACGGGTGCGGCGAGAGTCACGTCGACTACCACCTGAGCATCACTCGTGACGACGCCAACGGACACGCTGCGGCCTGCCGGGCCGCCTACCACCGCCTCCGCTGATGGCCAGCCTGCCCGTCTACTCCTGGCGCCTCGCCCCCGACGGCCTCGCCACCCGCCGACAGCTGCGGGCCCTCGGCCTGCGCCCCGGCGGACAGGACGTCGTCGCCCAGGTCGAGCGGCCCCGCCGACGGCGCGGCCCGCTGGTCGCCTACCTCTACCGGATCGACCTCGCCCGGCCCGTCCGACCAATGACCGCCCGCCGGGCCGTAGCCCTGGCAAAGGCCAATGCCGCTCGCCGCTGGTGCCCGTCCTGCCGCCGTGATGCCGGGTACGTGATCCCGGCCTCGCTCGGCATGTGCACCCCGTGCGCGTACCCGGATGAACAGCGCGTCGCCTGATCAGAACGAGAGCCCGGCCGCCTCGCCTGCACAGCGTCGGCCGGGCTCTCTCTCCCGTGAAGGAGCACGTTCAGCATGACCGAGACCATCACCGAACCGCAGGCTCCCCCCGAAACAGCCACCCCCACCCCGCCCCCTGCCGACACCGGCAGCCCGAAGGCTGGCAAGGATGTGGAGCACACCCCGGGCGGCTTCCCCGTGGTGCCGCTGTCCCTGACGGGGACCAACACCGCCGCCGGGCTGTTCGCGACAGCTGCGATCGCGGGCGGCCCCGTGGCCGCCGTGGTCGCGATGACCGGGGCCGCCGTCCTCGGCACTGCCGCCGCCCACCGCCGCAACAGCAAGGACAGCAAGGACAGCAAGAAGAAGGCCCCGGCCGCGAAGAACACGAGCGGCGGGGGACGCAACACTTCGGGCCGGATCCCCACACAGCCCCGGACCAGCACTCGGCTGGCTGGCGGCGCGGGAGGTGGCAAGTCCGCAGGGGGCCGCACCGGTAGCCGTCCCGGACGCCCCGTCGCTGGTAGCCGTTCCGGCGGGTCGGGCGGCAAGCACAGCAGCAAGTCCGGCAAGCCGTCGCTGCGGCAGCGCGCCGCACACGCCGCGGGCGGCCTGGCCGGTGGCCGGGCAGGTCAGGTTCAGGCGCTGCGCCAGCAGGCCCGCACCCAGACACCCACCCGGGCGGCGGCGCGTACGGCGGCGGTGCAGGCGCGCCGGCAGGTCGCCGACACCCGCCGCGCCGCCAAGGCCGCCGAGCGTACGGCCACCGCCGCCGGTTCCAAGGCCCGTGGTCCTGCTGCCCGCACGCTGGCCAAGGGCATGAGCAAGGCCGCGGCTGTCCGCGACAAGGCCGCCACCGCCACCCGCGGCTCGCGGGACCGGGCCGCCGGGCGGGCCGTCTCGAACGGTCGGGCGGGCGTCCGCGAGGCCGCGCACCGGGCGCGGGTCGCGCAGCTCAAAGCCCCTGCGCAGAAGGCGGCCCGGAAGGCACTGCTGCGTTCCGCGGCCCGCTTCCAGGCTCGTCGGGCCCTGGCCGCCGCGCTCGGCGGTGCGCTCGGACTGCTCGGGATGGTGACCACGCCGCTGGGCCGGAAGCTCGGCTGGGCGTGGCTGCAGCACCCCGGCCGCCGCCTCTACCGCTACCTGATCGGCCGGGCCCGTGCCGAGCGCGAGGACCGGGATGCCGGCATCCGCAACGGGCTGGAGGACGCCGAGCGGGCGGCCGAGGAGCAGGCGGACGCCGAGCTTGAGCAGGACATCGAGGGTGAGCGGCTGGGGGACACGGCCGCTCGTCCGACCACGCACGTTCCCGCAGCACCGACCAGCCAAGGAGTCGCAGTGAGCAACGCTTCCGGGTTCAGGTTCGAGGAACTGGCCGCCGAGATGGAGCAGGCCGCGCAGGCCTACGAGCCGGACAACGCCATGGAGATCCTCGCCATGGTCGAGGGCCTGCCCGAGGCTCTCGGGTCGATCGCGAACATCATGCGGATCCTCGCCGAGCGCTCCGACTCCGAGTTCCCGCTGGAGAAGGAGGTCGCGGACGGGTTCGCCGACATCTACGGCGCCCTCAACAGCGCGACCGCGGTCGCGGAGGACTTGGGGCCGGTGTTCCGGCAGGCTCACGAGGCCGACATCGCCCGCCACGAAGACCCCCGCAACGGCCCCGACGCCGAGAAGGGATGGAACGTCTGATGGCCACCAAAACCAAGACCAAGGCGGTCGAGCACCGGGGCCTGGCCCTGGACTGGGCCGCCGGACATGGCCCCGTCACCGGGGCGCTGTCCGCGACCACCGGCGCGTACGCGGTGGCCACGGTCGGCACGCTGGCCCACATGCCGCCCGGCTGGGCCCTCGCTGTCGGCACCGTCGGTGCGATCGGGCACACCGCGTCGGGGCTGCGGCAGAAACTGGCCGGCCGCACCATCACCTCCCGCGCCGCCTCCTGGCTCCTCGGCTCCGGCTGGACCACCTGGGCGCTCGCCACCGGCCCCCTGGAGTGGACCAAGCTCGGCGCCCTCGCCGTCCTCGGCGTCGGCATGGGCGCCGCCGCCCGCTCCGTCGGCTTCTACGAGGAGGCCCGGGAGCTGGAGGCCATCGCCGCCGCCGAACGGCAGGTCGCCCGCGAACTCTCCGCCGAGCGGCGGGCGATCGCCGCGGAGTGGGTGGACCGGGTGCAGCGGGTCTGCGGGATCACCCTGCATGTCCTGGCGGTGGAGATGTGGCCGACCGGGACAGGGTTCACGATCGACGCCGAACTCCCGGCCGGCGGCATCACCTACGACCGGATCGCCAAGGACAACTCCCGTCTCTCGGCGGATGCCCGGCTGCCGCACGGCTGCACGGCCGCCGCGTCGCCGGGGATCGATCAGGGGCGGGTGCTGATCGACGTCACCACCGTCAACGTCCTCGCCGCCGAGGTCCCCTACCCGGCCGACTACAGCCCCCTGTCGATCCACACAGGGATCCCCTGGGGCTACCGGACCAACGCGGACGAGATCTGCGCCTACCTGCGCGAGCAGTGCGCCCTCGTCGTCGGACCGACCGGATCCGGGAAGACGAACATGGTCCACGTCATTCTGGCCGGGTTCGCCCGCGCCGAGGACATCCTGACCTGGGTCATCGACCTCAACGCCGGATCCGCCGGCCTGCCGTGGCTCCGCCCCGCCATGGAATCCGGCGACGGCCAGCAGGCGGTACGGCCGGGCATCGACTGGCTCGCCGCCTCACACGATGAGGCGATCAAGATGCTCGATGCCGCCCTGCGGATCGGGGACTACCGCAAGCGCGCCTACCAGGACCTCATGGCCAAGGCCAACACCGACAAGCTGCCCATCACTCACGACATCCCGCAGATCATGCTCCTGATCGACGAGGGCGCGGAGATCCTGGTCAGCCGCGACCCGCAGAAGCGGGAGCTGGCGAAGAAGATCCTGGAAGTGATCCGGATGCTCCGCGCGATGGGCATCCGCACCGTCCTCACCGCCCTCGGCGCAACCAGCTCCATCCTGGGCGACCTGATGATCCGTCGCGAGGCCAAGACCCGCGTCGCCCTCACCGGCGGCGCCACCGAGGGCATGGACCTGGCCAAGCTGTTCCCCGGTGCACAAGGCCTGCGGATCGAGCAGGCTCCCTACAAGGGGTCCGGGTTCATGGGCACGCCCGAATCCCCGGCCGCGCTGTTCGGGACGTGGCGGATCCTGCCCGCCCAGATCCGGGACATCGTCCACGCCACGAGCGACCGGCACCCCTACCTCGACAGCGTCTCCGCCAAGGCCGCCGGGCCCGACTACGCCCGCCGCTGGGACGCCGACCGCACCGCATGGATCACCACCCACACACCCTCTGAACCCGCCGACCACACCCCGACGGCAGCCGCCCCGGCAAGCGGGCTGAACCTCAGCGCCCATCGGCAGAGCACCGCAACCGCGTCGGACGAGGACCGGCTGGCCGAAGCGTTCCGCGCACAGATCGACGCCCAGTTCGCCACCACCCCCGACCCCGAACCGGAATCCACCCCGGCACCCAAGACTGTGCCGGGCGGGTTGAACCTGTCCGCCCTGCGGGGAGAGCAGGACAACGCCGCCCGCGAGGCCGCCCTCGCCGCCCTGGAAGCCGCCGGGCCCGAGGGCACCGGAGCGTCCGCGATCGCCCGCGCCCTCGCTGACACCTACGGCACCAACCGGCAGACCATCAGCGGATGGCTCCAGGAATGGGCGGACGAGGGGCTCGCGGTGCGGGTCGGGGCGGGCACGAAGACCCGCTACGTCCACCACGCCCACACCCCCGACGCGTGACCCCTTGTCGCTTGTCGCCTTCCCGTCGACAAGGCCTCTCCCCAGCCCTCTGGAGGGCTTGAAACCGGCTTTGACCTCGGGGGCGACAAGCGACAAGACAAGCGACAAGACAAGGCACGCGACAAGCGGGACGACAAGCCACACGACAAGCACGCGACAAGCCGTACGGGCGCCACACCTCGACGTTTAGGTGTGGTGCCCGTCCCGTTGAAGGGACCGCGTTGTGCCCACCGAACCCCACCAGCCGCTCACCCCCGCCACCCGCTATGGCGACCCCGTCCACCGGCCCCGGCCGGTCGAGCCGCACACCGTCCTGCTGCCGTCCGAGGTCCCGCCGGGCGTGGACTGGGTGACCCTCCCCAACGGGGTCCGCACCCTCGCGTACACCCACCCCAACCCGGCCCCGGCCGCAGAACCGGAACCGGTCCGAGAGTCGATTCCGCGGTGGGCCAGGACGACCGCGCTCCTCGCGCCGACGCTCGGCGGCGGGATCGCCGCGGCCGGGTTCGGGATCTCCTACGCCGCCCCCGGAGTCCTCGCCATGGCCGAAGCCCTCTGGGCCACTGTCGCCCTCATCGCCGCCAGCGCCCTCGCCCCACTCCTCCTCCGCGCCAGCCGCGGCAGGGGCGGCCGGGGTGCGAAGCCGGTGCAGCACATCACCCAGAACATCACCGCGACCGGAGTCTTCGGCCGCGCCACCGGAACCCTCAACAACCGCTGAAAGGACAGCCCGTGAAGCAGCCCCTGCCCGAGCGCGTCGCCGACGCGGCCGCGCTCCTCACCGGCATGCGCACCGTCCGCTGCCCGCACCCCGGCTGCCGAGTCTCGGTTCGCTACCGCCACGTCACCCCCGACGAGACCAAACGGCTGACCGACCTGGCTACCGACCACACCCGCCACTGAACACAACGAGGGCGGCCCCCTCTCGCCAAAGACCGGGCCGCCCTCATCCACAACCCATCAACAGACCTGTGGAGGACTCCAGCATGACCCACCCCGCCCACATCCGGCAGGACCACACCGACGATCGGCCGTTACTCCTGGACCTGTTCTGCTGCGCCGGCGGCGCAGCCATGGGCTACCACCGCGCCGGATTCACGGTCGTAGGTATCGACGTGATCGATAGGTCCGACCACTACCCGTTCGCGTTCCGACAGGGCGACGCCCTGACCCTCCTCGCCGAACTCATCGCCTCCGGTGAGATCCACCGCTACTCGGTGATCCACGCTTCGCCGCCGTGCCAGAAGCGGTGTGCGCTGACCGTGGGCACCAACCGGTCCCGCGGCTGGGGCGGCCGGCACGTCGACCTTGTTGCCCCGACCCGCGAACTCCTCGACGCGTCTGGTCTGCCGTACGTGATCGAGCAGCCCGACGGAAAGGCCGACGTCCGCAAGGACATCACCTTGTGCGGGGAGATGTTCGGACTCGGAGTACTCCGGCACCGCAACTTCGAACTCGGCGGCTGGAGCACACCCAAGCCCAAGCACGTCCGGCACCGCGGCTACGTCCGCGGCTGGCGCCACGGCGAATACCGCGACGGCCCGTACGTCGCCGCCTACGGCAAGGGCGGCGGCAAGGCCACCGTCGCGGAGATGCAGCAGGCGATGGGCATCGACTGGACCGACGTCCACGAGGAACTCACCGAGGCCATCCCGCCGGCCTTCTCGGAGTGGCTCGGCCGGGCCTTCCTCGCCCGCACCCCGGCCGGGGCGGTGGCGGCATGAGGGCTACGACCGGTCACCTGCGTACCGCCCTGTGGCTCGCCGGGATCGCCCTGCCCGTCCTGCCCCTGCGCGCGAGCAAGCTCCCCGTCGGGAACTGTGCCGCCTGCACCAGCAGCAAAGGCGCCGGGCCCTGCCGGTGCGGGGACCGCCCGAACATGAAGTTCGCCGGACCCTGCCAGTGTCCCGCTCCCTGCCACGCCTGGGCCGCCGCCACCACCGCCCCGGCAGTCCTCACCTCCCCGGCATGGGCCCGCGCCTGGCGGCAGGCCGGAGGGGTCGCCTACCACCCCGGCGGAGCCGGGCTCACCGTCGTGGACCTCGACAACGCCGAAGCGGTCGCCTGGGCCCGCCAGGCCCTCCCCGCGACGAAGACCGTGGCTACCACCCGGGGTGAGCACTGGATCTACCGAGGAGCCATGCAGTCCGCCAACGGGGTCCGGCCCGGCGTGGACATCAAGTCTCTGATGTCCTACGCCCGCTGGATCAACACCGGGACCGGCACCATGACCGCCCTGCCGGACGCCGTCCGCGCCCTGGTCGGCAGGGAAGAGTCCACATCCACCCGCTCCCGGGGAGGGTCGGTGGACTCTTCCTCACCGGCCCGCGCCACCTGGGACCGATCCGTCGCCACCGGCTGCCGCCACAACGACACCTTCGTCCGCACCGGCCTGGAGCGCGGGCTGGCAAGGATTACCGCCTGCCGGGAGGAGGGCGCCGGGTCCAAGGCCTACGGCGTTGCCCGGTTCCTCGCCAAGCAGCACACCGCATGCCCCGGCCCCTGCGGTCTGGAGATCCTCGCCCGGCACATCATCGACGCGGCCGTGTCCGTAGACGTCCCCGAGGCCTACGCCGAGCGGGCCGTCACCAACGGATTCGGCGCCGCGCTGGTGAAGGCGCCATGACCGCCCGCCCCAGCCCCGCCCAACCGGCCCCCACTCCGGACGGCAGTAGCGCGCTGAAAGTCGTCGCCGAAGGCGTCCCTACATCTGTTCGCTCTGACCCGCACGCCGACGACGGACGCCGGCCCGTGGCGTGGCTCCACATCGTCGCCCCCGGCCGCGGCATCACCCCCTCCGCCCGGTCCTGGTGCCAGTGCGGGCGGGACCTGTTCGCCGCCGGCCAGACCCGCGTGCTCGCCCTGATTGCCGACCACAAGCAGCACCGCACCGTGTGCCCCCTCCTCGCCTCTTCTGAAGGGAAAGCCGCTGATGAGCGACCCGACCACGCCCGCCGCACCGATCGACGGCGCCGCGCTGCTTGACGAGGTGGAGGCCTTCCACCGCAGGTTCAACATCTTCCCGCGTGAGGCGGCGTACGTGGCCGTGACGTTGTGGGACGCACACGCGCACCTGCTCGACGCCTTCGACGCCACCCCCCGGATCGCGTTCCTCTCGCCCGAGCCCGGGTCCGGCAAGAGCCGTGCCCTGGACGTGATCGAAACCCTGGTGCCGAACTCCATGGCCGCGGTGGACGCCTCGCAGTCCGCGCTGTTCCGGTCCGTGGCCGGAGTCGAAGGAAGCAGGCCCACAATCCTCTTCGACGAGATCGACACCATCTTCGGCCCCAAGGCCGCGGGCGATGAGAACCTGCGCAAGTTCCTCAACGCCGGTCACAGCCGCGGCCGGAAGATGTACCGATGTGTCGGGGACGGCGCCAACCAGACCGTGGAAGGGTTCCCCGCCTTCAGCGCCGTGGCCCTCGCCGGGCTCGGCTCCCTGCCCGACACCGTCTTCACCCGCTCCGTCATCATCCGCATGCGCAAGAAGGCACCCAACGAGAAGTGCGAGCCCTGGCGCGAGCGCATCCACAAGAAGCAGGGCAACGCCCTGCGCGACCGCCTCGCCGCCTGGGCCGAGTCCGTCCGCAAGCGGGTCACCGAGTCCTGGCCGACCATGCCCGACGGAATCACCGACCGGCCGGCGGACGTATGGGAGCCGCTCCTCTCCGTCGCCGAAGCAGCAGGAGGTGACTGGCCGCAGCGGGCCAGCGCCGCCTGCCTGGAACTCGTCGCCGCCGCCAAGGAGAACGACGCCTCCTCGCTCGGCATCCGGCTCCTGACGGATCTTCGTGATCAGGTCTTCCGCGGAGAGGAGCGGATGCCGACCGCGGCCATCCTCGAATGCCTCCTGCGCATGGACGACGCCCCCTGGGCCGACATGGACGGCAAGCCCCTCAGCTCCCGGATGCTGTCGCAGATGCTCGGCCAGTACGTCACCGCCACCAACAAGCCCATCAAGCCCCGCGGGATCCGAGTCGGCTCCGCCACCCCCAAGGGCTACTACGCCGAGGACCTGGCGGACGCCTGGGCCCGCTACTGCCCCCCGCACCCCCAGAAGTCCGCAACATCCGCCACAGCCGCCACACCGCAGGTCAGCGGGGGTGAATCTGTGGCGGAAGCCGCCACAGCCATCCGCCACATGCACGCGGAAACCGCCACACCGCTCTTCCCCGTCGCCGGATAGCCACCCGCGACCCCAGGTGCCGCCACGTCCACGCGTGGCGGCACCGATCCGCCACAAAACCGGGATCCGCCACAAACTCACGCCCCTGACCAGCCCTGTTGCGGCGTGGCGGATGTTGCGGATTCCCCAGAGCGACGAACGAGGCACCGACGACCGGAGGTCGCAGTGAGTTCGACTCTGCCCACCACCCACCAAGCCCTGACAGTCCCCGAGGTCATGGCCGCTCTCCGGCTCAGCCGTTTCACCGTCTACAACCTGATCCGCTCCGGCGCATTGCCCAGCTACACCGAAGGACGCGCCCGCCGCATCCCCGCCGACTCACTGCACACGTACATCCGTAACCGACTTGAGGAGGCTGCCTGATGGCCAAGCGACGCGCCAACGGCGAAGGCACCATCACGAAGCGCAGCGACGGCCGCTATCAGGCTGCGGCCTACGTCTTCCGGCCCGACGGCACCCGCGTTCGGAAGTTCGCCTACGGCAAGACCCGTGACGAGGTCAGCGTCAAGCTCATCGAGATGCAGGACAAGACCCACAAGGGGATCCCTGCCGCCACGTCCACGATGGCCCTTGGCGACTACCTCACGTACTGGCTCGCTGCCGTCGCTCCGAACCGCCTGAAGCCCGCGACCTTGAACAGCTACGAGGGGCTGACCCGCCTATACATCCGGCCGGCGCTCGCGAAGAAGCGTCTCAACCGGCTGTCCCCCGCCGACATCCGACTCTTCCTGACCGACTTCAAGAGCGGGTGCCTCTGCTGCCTGCGAGGAGCGGACGCGGCGCGGGCTGAGGGCGACCGGAACTGCTGCGCCGTGAACCGGTGCTGCAAGCGCAGCCCATCCGCCCGGACCGTCCAGTACGTCCACGCAGTTCTGCGCTCCGCTCTTCAGCAGGCAGTCCGGGAAGAACTCATCGCGCGCAACGTCGCCGGGATCGTGGAGACCCCCACAGTGAAGAGGGAAGAAGTGCACCCGCTGACCGCCGGAGAAACCCGGATGCTCCTCAAGGCTGCTCGCCCGCACCGCCTCTCCGCGCTGTGGCTGCTACTGGTATCCACTGGGCTCCGACGAGGCGAGGCCCTAGCCCTCACCTGGTCTGACATCGACCTGGCCGCCGGGCAGCTCCGGGTGCGGAGGAACCTCCAGAGGATCCGACGTGAGCTGATCTTCGGCACGCCCAAGACCGCCCGGTCCCTGCGAACGATCTCCCTGCCGAAGCGCTGCGTGGAAGCCCTGAAGGCTCACAAGACGGCGCAGGACGAGGAGCGGCTGATCGCGGGCAAGAAGTGGCAGCCGCTCGACCACCAGCCGAGCGGGCTGATCTTCACCACCGCCACGGGGCGCCCGACCGACCCGCGCAGCCTGAATCGCATGCTCACGCTCCTGTGCTCCAAGGCCAAGGTCCGGCGGGTGCGGGTGCACGACCTGCGCCACACCTGCGCCTCACTGCTGCTCGCTCAGGGCGTCGACGCGCGCACGATCATGGAGACGCTCGGCCACAGCACGATCACGATGACGCTCGACACCTACGCCCATGTCATGGAGTCGACCCTGCGCGCTGCCGCCGAGCGGATGGAGGACGCACTCGGGATCGAGGATTCACTCGAAGAGGAGGGTGAGGCTCCCGGCGAGCCGCCGGCCGCCTGATGGAGTTCCGGAGACGTTGATGTCACCCGCTGATGTCAGAAGCCCCCTGGAGAATCTCCAGGGGGCTTCTGGCCTGTGTGCACTCGGCAGGATTCGAACCTGCAACCTTCTGATCCGTAGTCAGATGCTCTATCCGTTAAGCTACGAGTGCTTGGGCTTCCCGGGGTTTTTCGCCCCGTTGGCCTTGCGAGAACAACAATACATGGAGCTCGCCGGGACGCGAAATCCATTACCCGGACCCATCCTGACCTGCGGAAACACTCCGGACGAAGATCGTCCGCAAGGGTTCGCGCAATGGTTGGGCCGAGCCGGAACGCCCTGTCCGCCACGCAAGCCCGGGCCGGCGCGCACGTCCTGGAACGCTCGGAACGCGTCGAAGCCCCGGTCCTGATGGACCGGGGCTTCGATGAACTGCGGAGGCGGAGGGATTTGAACCCTCGATGGGTGGTAAGACCCAAACCGCATTAGCAGTGCGGCGCCATAGACCGGACTAGGCGACGCCTCCAGCACACCCCCGCGTACGAGGGTGCGTGCAGATGATGACACAGGCGCAGGGCCCCTCACCAATCCGCTCCCACGGTACTAGGCGGAACGGGCCGAGGGCAAAGCCTTAAAGGACCGCCGCACGCAACATCGGCGCGCTCGCGTCGTTGGTCAGGCGTATGACGTACGGACGACCTGGAGTGCCCATGCTGCGTCTCGCCGCCTTCGCCGTCACCTCGGCCCTGGCCACCGCGGCCGCCGGGCCGCTGCCCCCTCTGCCCCTGGGACAGCTGCTGGCCCCGCCCGACCGGCTGACCATGACCATGACCGACACCGGCAACCGCCAGCTGGACCGGGAGTACAAGCTCGAATGCGGCCCCGTCGGCGGTGACCACCCCGAGGCGGAGGGCGCCTGCGCGCGGCTCGACCGCTTCGCCGAGGAGGGGCGCAACCCCTTCGCCCCCGTACCCCCGGACCAGATCTGCACCAAGCAGTACGGGGGGCCCGCTACCGCGCGCGTCACCGGAACATGGAACGGACACAAGGTGAACGCCACCTTCCGCAGGACGGACGGATGCGAAATCAAGCGCTGGGACGAGTTGGAACCTCTGCTTCCGAGTGGGCGTTCCTGACCTGGGAGGATGCCCGGAAGGGGAGTCGCCGGCCCCACATCGGCCACCCCGCCGCGAGCCTGTGGCCTTAGACTCCTCCCGTGACTTGCCGGTAGTCGTTGGTCAGGGAGGAAGCTCGTCGTGAGCAGCAGGCCATCCCGAGGCGCTGCTCGCCTCGCAGCAATACTCGACGCCCTTCCGGACGCGCTGTTGCTCGTCAACGCCAACGGCACGGTCGTCAACGCCAATTCGATCGCCCTCGAGGTCATGGAGAGCCCCGGCACCGGGCTCGTCGGCCGGGGCGTGCTCGACCTCCTGCCCGAGTTCGACTCCAAGCTGATCCCCGGCTCCATGCGCCGGCCAGGCGAGGACGAAGGCGGCCGGACCAAGCCCAAGCGGATGGTCGCCCGCCGCACCGACGGGTCGGAGTTCCCCGTCGAGGTCACCAGCGCCCACCTCGACGGCCGCGACGCCTACCGCGAGCCGCAACCCTCATACACCGGTGACGAGCTGCTGATGCTCGTGGTCCGTGACCTCTCGCAGACCGTCGACACCGAGGCCGAGCTGGCCCGCTCCCAGCGGCAGACCGAGATGATCCTGCGCGCCGCCGCCGAGGGCGTCGTGGGCACCGACACCGACGGACGGGTGGTGCTCGTCAACCCGGCGGCCGCCCAGATCCTCGGCTACCGCGCCACCGACCTGGGCAACCGCGAACTCCACGGCCTGGTCCAGCACTCCCGCGCCGACGGCTCGCCCTTCCCCTTCGAGGAGTCCCCGCTCGCCGACACCCTGCGCAGCGGGCGCAAGCACCGCGTACGCGGGCAGGTGCTGTGGAACAAGGCCGGGCAGCCGGTCGCCGTCGACCTGACCACCTCTCCCGTACGGGACGGGGAGCAGCTCGTGGGCGCCGTCATGACCTTCACCGACCGCCGGCCCTACGACGCCCTCGCAGCGCGGCACGCGCAGCTGCTCGCCGTCCTCGGGGACTCGCTTCGCGGCCCGCTGGACGAGCTGCGCGGCGAGCTGGCGACCCTGGCCGCCGACGACGCCGGACAGCTGTGGCCCGAGGCCAACCAGCTGCTGCACCACCTGGCCGCCGGCTACGCGCGGATGACCACCCTGGTGGACAACGTGCTCGGCTTCCAGCGCCTGGACGCCGGCCGCGAGAAGCTCGCCAAGAAAAAGGTCCTGATCAACGGCGTGGTCACGGCCGGCGTCGACGGCGCGGTCGAGCTGATCGGGCCCGGTCGCGCGCAGTTCGCCGTCCACGCGCCGACCATCGAGGCCGAGGTGGACGCCGAGCGGATCTCGACCGCCCTCGCACACCTGGTCGCGGACGTCGCCGGCGTGGACGCCACCGGCAAGACCCGTCAGGGCAGCGGGTACAGCGACTCGACGATCGTGGTGGCCGCCGCGCAGCGAGGCGATGTCGTACGGATCGAGGTGCGCGGCCCCTACGAGGGCGGCAGCCCGGTCCACGAGCCGATCGTCCGGGGCATCGTCGCCGCGCACGGCGGCGTGCTGCAGACGGTGGAGGTCCCGGGCGCGCCCGGCGGCGCCTACGTGCTGGAACTGCCGCTCGGCTCGGGTGCCGGGACGGTGACCCTGCCCGAGTCGGCGCAGGCGCCCCCGGCTGGCACCGGCCCGGACGGCGCCGGGACGGAAGCGGGCGCCGCTCCCGGCAAGGTCTCCGGCGGCCGGCGGGGCCGGCGCGGAGTGGACGCCTTCCTGGAGGACGAGATCGCGGGGCCCGAGGCCGCGCAGGCCGGCCAAGGCGGGGGCGCACTGGCGCTGCCGTCGGGCCGGCGGCGGGCGGGCGAGGCCGGCCCGCCCGCGGGGCCCGAGCTCGCCCAGTCCCCGGTGAACCCGGCGGGCCTCGGAACCGGCCGCAGGCGCGGCCGGGCCGGTGACGACAACGGCGGCGGTGCCGAGGGCCAGGGCGGCGCCGGTCGCCCCGCGCAGCCGCAGGGCACCGCGATGCCCGCGCTCCCGCCCGTGCCCACGGTGCCCCCGGTGCCGGTGGCCGAGCACCCGGCCGGCCGACGGCGGGCGCTGGGTCCGGCCGGTCCGCCGCACCCCGGCGGTCCCGTACCGGCGACGGGGCTCGGTCCGACGCCCGCTCCGGCGCGGCCCATCGCCCCGGAGGGCGGCTTCGCGCTGCCGGCCGGTCCGGCCCCCGCTCCGTCGGCCCCCGCGGGCCCCGCCGCAGCCGTCCCCGCGGGCCCCGGTGCAGCCGCCCCCGCGGGCCCCGGTGCAGCCGCCCCCGCGGGCGAGGCCGGCCCCGACGCCGAGGCACCGGCCGGGCGGCGTGGCCGCCGGGCGCTGGGCGCCCCCGGAGCGGAGCCCGAGGCGCCGGCCGCACCGTCCGACGCACCCGCCGAGAACCCCACCGGGCGGCGGCGCGCGCTGGCCGGCGCCCCCGCGTGGCCGGTTCCGGCTGCCCGCACCTCTTCCGAGGGCGACGGGGCCACCGGCCACGTCGCGGTCCCCGGAGCACGCCAGTCGCAGGACGTGCCCGCGCAGGGGCAGGCCGCACAGCCGATCAGTGTGCGCGCTCTGGGCACCCTCGGCCAGGGCATCGCCGTCGACCCCTCCGCCGCGGCCCCCGCTGCGGCTTCCGGGTCCGGCCGACGCCGCCGACTCGCCGAGCCCAGCCCGCAGGGCCGAGCCTTCGCCATAGGCGCCCCCGAGGCGGGCGCCGACGAGGGTCCCGAGCCGCTGGACGGCCCGGGCGGTGCGGTCGAGGTGGTCAACCGGCCCGTGCCGCAGCCCGTGGACGACGAACTCCCGCCGGAGCCCCTGGACAACCCGCGCCGGCTCCTGGTGTGGCCGGCGCCCGACGTGCAGACGCAGCAGGCGCTCAGCGACCGCGGCTACCGCCCGGTGGTCGTGCACTCCCGCGAGGAAGTGGACGCGCAGATCGCCGCGTTCCCCGCCGCGCTGTTCGTCGACCCGCTGACCGGGCCGATCACCCGGACCGCCCTGCAGTCGCTGCGACAGGCCGCCGTGGCCGCAGAGGTACCCGTACTGGTCACGGCCGGGCTGGGGCACGCCACGCGCGAAGCGGCGTACGGAGCCGATCCGGCCGTGCTGCTCAAGGCGCTGGCTCCGCGCGACAGCGAGCAGCACCCCTCCCGGGTCCTGCTGATCGAGGAGCACGACGAGATCGCGACCGCGCTGACCGCGGCCCTGGAGCGGCGCGGCATGCAGGTCGCCCGGGCCGGTGCGGACACCGACGCGGTGGAGCTGGCGACGCGGATGCGGCCGAACCTGGTGGTCATGGACCTGATGCAGGTGCGCCGCCGGCGAGCCGGGATCGTGGACTGGCTGCGGGCGAACGGGCAGCTGAACCGGACCCCGCTGGTCGTCTACACGGCGACCGGCATCGATCCGGCCGAACTGCCGCGCCTGGCCTCGGGCGAGAGCGTGCTCTTCCTCGCGGAGCGGGCCACCACGACGGACGTCCAGGGCCGCATCGTGGACCTGCTGGCCAAGATCGGCACCAACTAGCGATCCTGGACCGATGGCCATCACCCACACGACCGAGCACACCGTCCCCGCCGACAACGGGGAGGTGAACCTGCTCATCGCGCGACAGGTGGAGCCGGGGCACGAGGAGGCGTTCGAGGCCTGGGCCCACGGGATCCTGGAGACGGCCGCCGGTTTTCCGGACCACCTGGGCTACGGGCTCTTCCGGCCGGCGACGGAGGGCGGTCCGTGGTTCCTGGTCCACCGCTTCCGCAACCAGGCCGCCTTCCAGCGCTGGCAGGACTCCCCGGAGCGGGCGCAGTGGTTCTCCAACTGCCTGGGCCACCACCACACGGAGATAGCCCGGCGGGAACTGCACGGCATGGAGACCTGGTTCGCCCAGCCGGGTACGACCCGTCCCGCGCCGCCGCGGTGGAAGATGGCGATCAGCTCGGGGCTGGCCATCTTCCCGATCTCGCTCGTCGGCAACGCGGTGCTCGGGCCGTACCTGGTGGACCTGCACTTCGTACTGCGGACGGCCGCCTTCGCCGTCGTGTTCAGCACGCTGATGACCTACGTGGCCATGCCCGCCGTCAGCAGGCTGCTGCGGCCATGGCTCACGCGGGGTTAGGCCCCTTCGGGGCCCGGGGCGTCAGGCGAGCTTGGTGACGTCCAGTGCGCCGTCCGCGTACTGCTGGCGGATCACCTTCTTGTCGAACTTGCCGACGCTGGTCTTCGGTACGGCCTCGATGATCGTCCAGCGCTCCGGCAGCTGCCACTTGGCGATCGACTGCGAGAGGAACTCGCGCAGCCCCGTGTAGTCCACGGTCGCGCCCTCCTTGAGGACGACCGTCGCCAGCGGCCGCTCGCCCCACTTCTCGTCGGGTACGGCGACCACCGCGGCCTCGGCGACCTCGGGGTGCGCCATCAGCGCATTCTCCAGCTCGACGCTGGAGATCCACTCGCCGCCGGACTTGATGACGTCCTTGGCGCGGTCGGTGAGGGTGAGGTAGCCGTCGGGGCTGATGACGCCGACGTCCCCGGTCTTGAGCCAGCCGTCGGCGCTGAACTTGTCCTCGGGCTTGAAGGGTTCGCCGGCCGCACCGCCGTAATAGGCGCTCGCGATCCAGTTGCCGCGCACCTCGAGCTCACCGGCCGACGCCCCGTCCCAGGGCAGAAGGTCCCCGCCGGGACCGACGAGACGGGCTTCGACGCCCGCGGGGAAGCGGCCCTGCGTGATCCGGTAGGGCCACTCCTCCTCGGCGCTCAGACCGGCCGGCGGGTGCGCCATCGTGCCCAGCGGGGAGGTCTCCGTCATGCCCCAGGCGTGGCAGACGCGGACCCCGAGCTTGTCGTAGGCCTCCATCAGGGAGGGCGGACAGGCCGCGCCGCCGATGGTGACCTGCTTCATCGATGTCAGGTCACGCGGGTTGGCGGTGACCTCGGCCAGCAGCCCCTGCCAGATGGTCGGGACGGCCGCGGCGTGCGAGGGCTTCTCCCGCTCGATCATCTCGGCGAGCGGGGCGGGCTGGAGGAAGCGGTCCGGCATCAGCATGTTGATGCCGGTCATGAAGGTGGCGTGCGGCAGGCCCCAGGCGTTCACGTGGAACTGCGGAACGACCACGAGAGTGGTGTCCTTGTCGGTCAGCCCCATCGACTCGGCCATATTGACCTGCATGGAGTGCAGGTAGAGCGAGCGGTGGGAGTAGACGACGCCCTTCGGGTCCCCGGTCGTGCCGGAGGTGTAGCACATCGCGGCCGCCTGGCGCTCGTCCAGCTCGGGCCAGTCGTAGCTGTCGGAGCGGCCTTCGAGGAGCTCCTCGTACTCGTGCACGCGCACGTTCAGGCCGTCGAGCACGGAGCGGTCGCCCATACCGGTCACGACGACGTGCTCGATGGTGGGCAGGTGCGGCAGCAGAGGTGCGAGCAGCGGCAGCAGCGTGCCGTTGACCAGGACGACCCGGTCGGCGGCGTGGTTGACGATGAAGACCAGCTGCTCCGGGGGGAGCCGCAGGTTCAGCGTGTGCAGGACGGCGCCCATGGAGGGGATCGCGAAGTACGCCTCGACATGCTCGGCGTTGTTCCACATGAGGGTCGCGACCCGGTCGTCCTGCTGCACTCCGAGCTCGTCGCGCAGGGCGCCGGCGAGGCGGGTGGCCCGGACGCCGATCTCGGCGAAACTCCGGCGGTGCGGCTCTGCCTCCCCGGTCCAGGTCGTGACCTGGGACTTCCCATGGATCGTCATCCCGTGACGGAGTATGCGGGTGACGAGGAGCGGTACGTCCTGCATGGTGCTGAGCAAAGCGTCCTCCCGGTGAGCGCTGCGGCGCTGCGGCGGCTACGGATGCTGCCGATTCTGCGCACGTACCGGTCGGTCTGTCACTACCCGGGGGTAGAACCCGCTCGTGTTTCACGTGAAACATCCCCTTGTTTCACGTGAAACATCGCCTGTCTCAACGGACGGGGGCGAGCTCCGGGTCCTCACGGAGCTTGCCCAGCGCGCGGGAGACGGCACTCTTGACCGTGCCGACCGAGACCCCCAACAGCTCGGCGGTCTGCACCTCGCTCAAGTCCTCGTAGTAGCGCAGGACGACCATGGCACGCTGCCGGTCGGGCAGCCGGGTCACCGCACGCCACATCGCGTCGCGCAGCGCCTGCGCCTCGGCGGGGTCGGAGGAGGGAGCCGGCTCGGTCTCCGGGAGCTCGTCGCACACGAACTCGTCGACCTTGCGCTTGCGCCACTGGGAGGTACGGGTGTTGACCAGGGTCCGCCGGACGTAGCCGTCCAGTGCGCGGTGGTCCTCGATACGGTCCCAAGCCACGTACGTCTTCGCGAGGGCGGTCTGGAGCAGGTCCTCCGCATCACACGGATTGGCGGTGAGGGAGCGCGCGGTGCGCAGTAGGACGGTGCCGCGGGTCCGGACGTACGCCGAGAACGACGGGTACGGCGTCGGGGTCGAGGCGAGCGTGCAAACAGGCGGGGTCATGTCTCCACGCTAGGAGCGCCCGCCACCCCTGGAATCGCCCGTAGGTGCCGATGGGGGATCCATCTCAGGTTGTAGGAGTAGGGCCATCCCCACCCCCTGAAGGTGGAGGGGCGGGGCCGGCACGGACCGGGGTCTCAGCCGTCGGCGCCGAGGATCAGCCCGGACGTCGGCACTCCCGTGCCGGCCGTGACGAGTGCGTGCGAGGCTCCCGCCACCTGGTTGACGGAGGTGCCGCGCAGCTGGCGGACGGCCTCGGCGATGCCGTTCATGCCGTGCAGGTACGCCTCGCCGAGCTGGCCGCCGTGGGTGTTGAGCGCAAGCGCGTCCGCGGCCACGAAGTCGGCGGCCTCGCCCGGCTTGCAGAAGCCGAACGCCTCCAGCTGCATCAGCACGAAGGGGGTGAAGTGGTCGTAGAGGATGCCGACGTCGATGTCGGAGGGTCGCAGCCCGCTGGTGCGCCACAGCTGGCGCGCGACCACGTCCATCTCCGGGAGGCCGGTCAGGTCGTCGCGGTAGAAGGAGGTCATGCCCTCCTGGCGGCGTCCGGCGCCTTGCGCTGCCGCGGTGATCACGGCGGGCGCGTGCCGCAGGGCGCGGGCCCGTTCGGTCGTGGTGACGACGAGGGCCTGGCCACCGTCGGTCTCCTGGCAGCAATCCAGCAGCCGCAGCGGTTCGACGATCCAGCGTGAGGCGGCGTGGTCGGCGAGGGTGACCGGCTTGCCGTGGAAATAGGCGGCCGGGTTGTTCGCGGCGTGCCGCCGGTCGGTGACCGCGACGTGCCCGAAGGCTTCGGGAGTGAGGTGGTAGGTGTGCAGGTAGCGCTGGGCGGCCATGGCCACCCAGGAGGCAGGGGTCAGCAGCCCCCAGGGCAGCGACCAGCCCAGTGCCGCGCCCTCTGCCGATGGCTCGCGCTGCTGGACGCCGGAGCCGAAGCGTCGTCCGGAGCGCTCGTTGAACGCGCGGTAGCAGACCACGACCTCCGCGACCCCGGTGGCGACGGCGAGGGCGGCCTGCTGGACGGTGGCGCAGGCCGCGCCCCCGCCGTAGTGGATGCGGGAGAAGAAGGACAGCTCCCCGATGCCCGCCGCCTGCGCGACGGTGATCTCGGGGCTGGTGTCCATGGTGAAGGTGACCAGGCCGTCGACATCGGCCGGGGTGAGCCCGGCGTCGTCGAGGGCCGCGTGCACGGCTTCGACGGCGAGCTTGAGCTCGCTGCGGCCGGAGTCCTTGGAGAACTCGGTAGCGCCGATGCCGGCGATCGCGGCCCGGCCGCCGAGCTGGTCCCGGGTGCGGACGCTCATTCCGCCACCTCCGCGGTGGCCGTTCCCGACACGTGCTGGCCGATGCCGTTGGTTCCGACGACGCGGATCTCGACGGTGTTGCCGAACACGGCGGTGACGGTGCCCGTGAGGGTCATGGTGTCCCCCGGGTAATTGGGGACGCCGAGGCGGATGGCCACCTTGCGCAACACGGCCCGCGACCCGAGGTGGTCGGTGATGTAGCGGCCGACCAGTCCGTTGGTGGTCAGGATGTTCATGAAGATGTCCGGGGAGCCCTTCTCCCGCGCGAGCGCCGTGTCGTGGTGCACGTCCTGGTAGTCGCGGGAGGCGATCGCGCCCGCGACGATCAGGGTGCGGGTGACCGCGATCTCCAGCGGCGGCAGGGTGTCGCCGACGTTCATGCCTGTTCTCCCTCGGCTATCGAAGCTCCCAGCTCGGCCAGCAGCTCGCTGCCGCAGCCCAGGTAGGCGTCCAGCTGTCGTCCCCACAGGAAGTGCCGGTGCACCGGGTGGTCCAGGTCGGCGCCCATGCCGCCGTGCAGGTGCTGGCCCGCGTGCACGACCCGCTTGCCCGCCTCCGAGGCCCACCAGGCGGCCGTCAGCGCGTGCTCGTGCGCCGCGAGCCCCTGGTCGATGCGCCAGGCGGCCTCGTACGTGGTGACCCGGATCGCCTCGGTGTCCATGTGGGCGTCTGCCGCGCGCAGCATGACCCCCTGGTTGGTGGAGAGCGGCCGGCCGAACTGCTCGCGGGTGGAGGTGTACTCCACGGCGCGGGCGAGCGAGCCCGCGCAGACGCCCGCCTGGAGCCCGGCGAAGGCGGTGCGCGCGGCGGCGAGGGTGTGCTCGTAGGCGTCGTCGGACCCGATGGGTTCGGCCTCGGCCCCGCTCAGGACCAGCCGGCCGGCCGACCAGGGGGCGGTGGTCTCGACGGGGGACGTCCGTACGCCGGGCGCGTCGGTTCGTACGAGCCACAGCGCCCGCTCGGCATCCGGGACCAGTACGTGCGTGGCGTCGCGCAGCCAGGGGACGGTGGGGGCGGTGCCGGTGAGCCGGCCGCCCTCGGCGGTGATCCGGCCGCGGGCCGGGAAGGCTCCGGTGGCCACCGCGTCCCCGCTGCCGAGTGCGGGCAGCAGGCGGGCGCGTTGCTCCGCACTGCCGTGGGCGGCCACGGGGAGGATCCCGTACGCGCACGTGGCGGCGTAGGGAACCTGTGCGGTGGTGCGGCCCTGTTCCTCCAGCAGCAGGACCAGTCCGAGCAGGCCGATCTCCTCGACGGCCGCGGTCAGTCCGGCGGCGGTGAGGGCCTTCCACAGTTCGGCGTCACTGCCGGTGCCGGCGGCGGCGAGGCGCTCGTGGGTGGCGAGGTCCGAGAAGATCCGGGCGGCGAGGCCGGCCGCGGCGGCCTGTTCCTCGGTGGGGTGGAAGTCCATCAGCCCTCGCTCCCGCGGAAGACGGGGAGTTCGAGGTCGTCGTCCACGCGCAGGAACTCCAGGTGCACGGGCAGGCCGATGCGCACTTTGTCGTACGGGACACCGGTGATGTTGCTGATCATGCGGACCCCTTCGGCGAGCTCGACGAGCGCGACCGCGTAGGGCGGATCGAAGGCCGGGAACGGCGGGTGGTGCATGACGACGTAGCTGAACACGGTGCCGGTGCCGGAGGCCTCGACCGTGTCCCATCCGGGGCTGGCGCAGGCGTTGCAGCCGGGGAGCCAGGGGAAGCGGAGGGTGGCGCAGGAGGTACAGCGCTGGATCAGCAGTCTGTGGTCCCGGACCCCGTCCCAGAACCCCTGGTTGTCGCGGTTGACCACGGGGCGCGGGCGTCGCGCGGCGGTCTTCGGGCGGGACTCGGGCTCCTTGGCCGGCCTTCCGCCAGGTGCGTACTTGAGGATCCGGAAGCGGTGGGTGCCGGCGGGCTGCCCGCCCGCTCGGACGTCCATCCGGGTCGTCACGAAGTGGCCGGTGCCCAGCTTGGTCGTCTTGCGCGGCGACACGGACTCGATGACGGCGTCGAAGGTGATCGTGTCGCCGGGACGCAGCGGACGGAGGTACTCCTGCTCGCAGTCGGTGGCGACGACGGAGGTGAAGCCGGCACCGTCGAGGAGCCCGAAGAGCTCGTCGTAGGCGGAGGAGCGGTCGGAGTGACCGGAGAGCCCGCCCATGGTCCAGGCCTGGAGCATGGTGGGGGGAGCGATCGCGTCC
This sequence comes from Streptomyces sp. NPDC023541, assembly GCF_055559995.1. Lineage (NCBI taxonomy): Bacteria > Bacillati > Actinomycetota > Actinomycetes > Kitasatosporales > Streptomycetaceae > Streptomyces > Streptomyces sp. NPDC023541. The sequence goes on along the minus strand of NZ_JBVHJO010000003.1, from coordinate 525,396 downwards.
GGCCCGGAGTAGGCGGGGTTGGTGTCGCCCATCGCCTCGCACCAGTGGCGGATCATCGGTTCGTTGACCGCGTCCTTGCCCCGGCCGGCGGTGGCGGCCGGCTGCCCCTCGAAGGCCGCGAGCAGCGCGTGGAACCGGGCCGCCTCCTCGGCCGTGCCGGGTGCGTCCGCCGTCATCGCTTCCTCCCCTTCATGCCGAGCCGCATCATGGCGACGATCTCCCGCTGGACCTCGCTCACCCCGCCGCCGAAGGTGTTGATCTGCGCGGCCCGGTTCATCCGCTCGAGCTCGCCGCCCGCGAAGGCCGCGGGCCCCCGTACGAGCGCCTCCTCACCCACCACCTCCTGGCACATGCGGTACACCTCGACGGCGGACTCGGTGCCGAGGAACTTCACGCCGCTGGCGTCGCCGGGGGCCAGGCTGCCGCTGCCCACGTCTTGGACGAGGCGCCAGTTGAGGAGGCGTACGGCGGCCAGCCGGGCATGGGCCTCGGCGAGGCGGGACCGTACCCAGGGCAGGTCGGCGGGGCGCTCTCCGGTGACCGGGTCCGCGGTGCGGGCGTGCCGGAGCGCGTGCTCGTAGAAGTCCTCGGCCTGCATGCCGATGGCGGCGAGGGCCACGCGCTCGTGGTTCAGTTGGTTGGTGATCAGTCCCCAGCCGCCGTGCTCGGGGCCGACGAGGTTTCCGGCCGGCACCCGGACGGAGTCGTAGTACGTCGCCGTGGTCGTGAGCCCGCCGACGGTGTCGATCGGGGTCCACGAGAAACCGGGGTCGTCGGTGGGGACGAGGATGATCGAGATGCCCTTGTGCTTCGGGGCCCCGGGGTCGGTCCGGCAGGCCAGCCAGATCCAGTCCGCGTTCTGGGCGTTGGAGGTGAAGATCTTCTGTCCGTCGACCAGCCAGTCGGCTCCGTCGCGGACCGCCCGGGTGCGCAGTGAGGCGAGGTCGGTGCCGGCTTCGGGCTCCGAATAGCCGATGGCGAAGACGATCTCGCCCGCGAGGATCCGGGGGAGGAAGTAGTCCTTCTGCTCCCGCGTCCCGTACTTCATCAGGGTCGGGCCGACCGTGTTGAGCGTGACCATGGACACGGGGGCGCCGGCCCGGTAGGCCTCGTCGAAGAAGACGAACTGCTCGTCTGCGCCGCGGCCCTGCCCGCCGTACTCGACGGGCCAGCCGAGGCCCAGCCGTCCGTCGGCGCCGATGCGGCGCAGAAGTGCGCGCTGGCGGGCCGGATCCTCGGGGACCCCGTCGGGCAGCAGTTCCTTGAAGTACGCGCGCAGTTCGGCACGGAGCCGCGACTGGCCTTCGGACGGGGCGAGGTGCACGGCGCAGGCCTCCCGGCATCGCATCATCGAGGTAACTGACTGTCCGTCAGATTCACCTGTGGTGTCAAGGCCGAGACGGGGAGGGGGAGCCGGGCCTGCGCGAGGGCGCCCGCGCTACCTGACCCCAGCCGGTCCGGCCGCACGGGCGCCTTCAAGATTCGGAGCGACTGATGCCTCTGTTACCAGCAACGGCGGAAGTTGACCGCCACGTTCGAGTTGGACTGGTGGAGCGCCGTGAAGGCCGAGCCGCTGACCTCCGCGGTGTTGTTCTGGTTGGAGGCACCGGAGCCGGTGGCCACCTGCCGCGAGGTGAACGAGTTGCCGTTGTTGTCGCCACCCACGCCGCTGCCGATGATGCGGCCGACAACGGCTCTTTCGCGTTTCCGCTGTGCTGACGAGGGAGCGTTCCACCAAACCGCCGCACCCGGACATGCCGAAAAGGGCCGCGCCGTCCGGGAACCCCACCGTCTCCCGGGCCTGCGGCCCTGCAATGCCAAGCTTCACGCCCCCGGCACGCTCCCCGGCGCACGCCGGGGTGATCCATCCGTGCCCCGCTACGGGGACACCGCGCGGCGCGATCCGCGGTCACGACCGACCGGGCTCCAGCGCCTGCCTGCGCTCCTGCTTCTGCGTGCCGTGCTTCCGTCTGTCTGTGGTCCTGGTCCTGCTGACGTACCTGTGCTGCCGACATGCCTGTGCTGCTGACGTAGCTGTGATCCTGCCTGCCGTCCTGCCTTCGGTCCTGCTTCGTGCGGACTTGCTCGTACGGGACTACGCGGCGAGCGCCAGCGCCTCGCGGGCGGCGGGTTCCGCGGTGGGAGTCAGGACGCGGGCGGCGGGTTCTCCGACAGGGGCCAGGATGCGGGCGGCGGTTCCCGGGGCGGCACCCATGGCTGCGGCGGTGGTCGAGCGGCGGACACCGGGAGTCTTGCCGTGGGCCTCGGCCCGGATGCGCTGCTTCAGCGTCGGCGGGAGCGAACCGCCCCGCATCATCTCCCGCCAGCTCCGCGGGGCCGTGACGACCGGCCGGCGCACGGGGGCGGTGACGGTTGCCGCGGCGGCGCCACCGACGGTGGATGCGGCGGCCGGAGCCGTCTTGCCGCCGAAGCCGAGGGCGGAGAGGACGGCCACGAGGGCGGCGAGGACGGAGGTCCAGATCGACGTGAGGATGGTGCGGTCAGTCATGACGGAGTGCCTCGATTCACGATGTTCCAACGGGCGGATCTGAATACATTCGTCATGATGTGGGGGCAACCGCACTGCGTTCATCACACGCGCCGATCTTCCGACAAACACCACTCGGAAGAACCAATGCGGCTTTTCGCCCACTCCCCCAACCCCTTGCGGCCAGACCTTCGGGGCCGTCTCGCACCAGGCCTGGCCTGCGCCGTTGCCCCGGCACACCGGCAGCCGGCCCGCAATCCGAGATTCCCCCCGCACGCCTTACGGCAGACGGGACGACGCCGCGCCGGCCAAGGAGGGGCAGATGGCGGGGTTCTTCGGCTGCCTGTATTACGCGGCGAGGCGGCTTGCGAGATCGCCGCGCTGCGCAAGGCCGACTGCCGACTGCCGGAGACGGGATGGGGGCGAACTCGTTCTCGGCGGTAGTCACCCCGAGGTCGGCGCCGGGTGGACTGATGGCGGGCAGCCCTGCGACCAGCGCGCCCTGAGCAGTTCAGAGTGGACGCCGTCCGCCGGTCCCCCGGTGTACTGCGAACCCAGAACCGGAACAGGACCGTCAGGTGTGCCCGGCCCGGTGGGCCACGTCCACCGGTCCGACCCCCAAGCCTCCGGCACCGTGTGCCGGACATGGGGGATACGTTGCGCGGTGTCCCCGGCGTGCCTGCCGTGCACGGCTCCGACCAGGTACGCAGGGCCGAGCAGGATGAGTAGGCGTACTCAGGTGGCGGTCCTCGGCAGCTTCGAGACTGGGTGCAGGTCGAACGAAGCGGAACGTGGAATCGGAACGGGGAACGCCATGGTGCGGCGCTGGTCGAAGGCTGAAATGTGGGTGCCTGGCGCGTACCTGGCACTGGTGGTCGCGATGCTGGTCTACGTCGCGGTCGGCAGCCGGATCGGGGACATCGGGTTCTTCGGAGTCTGGCCGATCCTGGCCACGGCGCCGGTCAGCCTCTTGCTGCTGGGCGCCTTCGGACCCGCGGTGGACGCCCTGGACTCGGCCCCGCCCATGGATCCCCATCCCCAGTACGGCTCTGAGCCGCCCACGAAGCTGCCCACGGACTACCCCTCGGAGTCGGACCCGCTCCCCGCAGACTGGGTACCGGACACGTCCGTGGCCGCTGAGCCCTCGATGTGGGACGGACTCGGCTTCTACGTTCCGGTCCTGGTCGGCGCTCTGGTCAACGCCGCGGCGATCTGGGCCCTGCTCCGCTATGTGGCACGGCGGCGCGACGCCAGGAGCGCGCAGGCCTAGCCATGATCCGGGCCCACAGACAGCCCATACTCGCTGGTCAAGTGAGGCCGGGTGAGCGGGGAGGGCGGGCACCCGGATCGGGTGCCCGCCCTGTGACCTGCTACTTCTCTGACCTGGCGGTGGGTGTGGGATTTGAACCCACGGTGACATCGCTGCCACGACGGTTTTCAAGACCGTTCCCTTAGGCCGCTCGGGCAACCCACCTGGCCGGTACAGAGTACCGGCCGGGCGGGGGTGGCGGGCGACTGTGAGGTCAGGAGGCCTGAGCCTTGTCGTAGGCGGCCTTCGCCTCGTTGCCGAGGTACGGGCCGTACATCCGGTTCGGCAGGAAGGTGTAGCCGAAGCTGTTCACCGAGACCTGCGTGCCCAGGCCCGTGGCCTCGTTGAAGTCCTGGAACCAGGGCCCGCCGCTGGAGCCGCCGGTCATGTTGCAGCCCAGGCCGTGGTCCTTGGTGAGCAGGAAGTCCTTGCCGCTGTTGCCGCTGCAGTAGACCAGCTTCGTGCCGTCGTACGGGGCCGCAGCGGGGAAGCCGAAGGAGTACATCTTCTTGTTGTAGCCGCCGTTGAAGAGGACCCCCTGGGCGCCGACGGCCTGGCTGAGGGTCTGGCCGTTCAGCGGGGCGACGACGGCAAGGCCGACGTCCATGTTCATGTCCTCGCTCGCCGCCCACTGGTCGGTGGCGAAGGTCTTGGTGGCCGACCACTGGCCGTAGGGCGCCGACCCGTTGTTGTAGGCGGGCACGAAGACCCAGTTGGTGTGCCAGGCGCCCTGGTACTTCACGCAGTGGCCGGCCGTCATCACCGTGCTGCCGTTGGCACTGGTGATCGAGTTGCCGGAACAGGAGGCGGTGCGGCCGCCCATCGTGAAGAAGACCCGGCCCGACGTCTTCACGACCGCGCCTCCGCCCGTCCAGGCCCCGCCCGCTTGCGGAAACGCCGTGGGTGCTGCGGTAGACACCGCGGCGGTCGGGGCGATGGCGGTGGGTGCGGCGGACGTGGCCACCGGGGTGCGGGCAGCGCCGGGGACCGCCGTCACGTCGAGCGGGGTGGCCTCCCGCATCCGCTCGGCGGTCCAGAAGCCCTGGGTGTGCTGCTGCCGGAAGGATGCCGGGGCGTCCGCCGCGATCGAGGGGGTGGCCGCCGTCAGGACGCCCGCGACCAGGGCGCCTGCCGAGAGCAGGACGGACAAGGCCGTGCGATGACGATTCACGCATGACTCCTTCTGCCGTGCCCGGACCGGTCGGAGCCGGGCAGGGTGGGGGTGAAGAGCGGTCGGTGCGGATCGGCTGTGCGTGGTGCGTCGTACGTGGTGCGGCTTGCCGGGGCAGAGTGGCACGGCCCCGCGTCAAAGTCAGCGGCCAGTCGGAACGTTCGGTCGGATCCGGCCAGGAAATGGCCAACTCCCGGCCGTTGCAGCGTCATACGGTGAGCATCACGCCCACGTACGAGACACCGGCGACGACCACCCACGCGCAGAGCCCCAGCGCCGCCGCCCGCCCTCCGGTCCGCGCCAGCGTCGGCAGGTGGACCGCGCTCCCCAGGCCGAACAGGGCCGCCGCCAACAGGGCCTCCTGCGCGCTGTGCGCCCACTCCAGCGCTACGTCCGGCAGCACGCCGGTGGCGCGCAGCGCGGCCGCGGCCAGGAATCCGGCCACGAACAGCGGCACGGGGGCCGGCCGGCGACCCGAGGGGGTGCGAACACCGCGCCGCCGGGCCCGTACCGAGAGGGCGACCGCCGCCACCAGCGGAGCGAGCAGGGCCACCCGCATCAGCTTGACCAGCACCGCCTCGCCGAGAGCGTCCGGGCCCGCGGTCTGCGCGGTCGCCACCACCTGGCCGACATCGTGGACACCGGCGCCGACCCACCGCCCGAAGGCCGGGTCGGAGAGCGCCAACGGACCCTGGAGGAGAGGGAGTACGGCTATGGCGAGGGTCCCGCACAGAGTGACCAGTGCCACGGAGGCTGCCACGTCCTCCTCGTCGCTGCCCGACACCTCGCTCACCGCGCCGATCGCCGAGGCCCCGCAGATCGAGTATCCGGTGGCGATCAGCAGCGGCTGATCGCCCGGAAGCCCGAGCCGGCGGCCCAGCCAGAGGGTGCCGAAGAAGGTGGCCGCGACCACCCCCACCACCATGGCCACCGTGGTCCAGCCGAGCCGGAGCACCTGGTCCAGCCCCAGGCCGAGGCCCAGCAGGACGATGCCGATCCGCATCAGCCGCCGGCCGGCCAGGGAGAGACCGGGGCGCGCGGCTCCTCGTACGAAGGTCCGCGGCCCCGGGACGTGCGCCACCGCGATGCCCAGCACCACCGACGCGGTCAGCATCGGTACGGCCGGCACGAGGCGGTGGATGCACCAGGCGACCAGGGCTCCGCCCGCCGCCAGCGCCAACCCCGGCCAGGGAGTGGATGTTTCACGTGAAACATGCCGAACCGCCGTGCTCTGGGGGCGGTGGAGGAGGGCCATCAGTCGACGGGGAGCTTGTAGACGCGACGGATGCTGGTGCCCAGCCGGGACACATCGGCGCCGTACACGTGCACGGATATCGCCTTGGTGGAACAGGAGTTACGGACCTTGTGGATGTCTCCGGGCGGCGCGAAACCGCATACCTCACCCTGGGCGTTGACCACGTCCTCCGTCGCCACCAGGCGGGCGGGGCCGGCACCGGGTGCGAGCCGGAAGCGGCGTTCGCTCTCCTCGCCCTGGTGCACCCCGGCCACGCACCACGACACGTGGTCGTGGATACAGGTCTCCTGCCCGGGGAGCCACACCAGTGCCACCACGGAGAAGCTGCCGTCGGACTCCGCGTGCAGGATGTGCTGCCGGTAGCGCTCCGGGTCGCCCTCCTGCTGCGTCGGCGTCAGCAGGTCGGGCGCCCCGAGGTGCGGGGCGAGCCGTTCGCCCACCAGGTAGGCGGTGAGGTCGGGAGCCAGCCCCCGCTCCACAACCGTGCGGATCTCACTGACGAGGGCGGCCATCCTCGTGGTGGTACGGGCCGGTGTGGTGGTGGTCATACGGGCAGCGTGCGGGCGTCGTTCCATCGCGTCCAACGACAGTTGTGACCGTAAAACCCAAGCAGCGTTTATGGATTGCTCAGCAGCCGACCCGGTTCGCGGCCACCTGCTTCAGCGCGTTCAGCACCACGGCCGTCGCAGGGATCCGCAGATGGTCCCTGTAGACGTACGCGGCGATGTGCCGGCGCGCGGCGGGCTGGAGCGCCCTTCCGCAGACCCGGTTCAGCGAGAGCGAGGGCAGGACCAGCGCGGGCATCATCGCCACGCCCAGACCCTGGGCCACCAGGCTCTGCACCACCAGGTTGTCGTCGGTGGCGAAGCGGATGTCGGGCACGAAGCCCAGCTCGGCGCACTCGTGCAGCAGGTTCGCCCGGCAGCGCGGGCAGCCCGCGATCCACCGTTCCTCGGCGAGGTCGGCCAGGTGCACGGCGCGGCGCCGGGCCAGCGGATGCCCGGTCGGCAGCAGCACCGTCAGCTGGTCCTCCAGCAGCCTGACCTCGGCGACCTCCTCCGGTATCTCCTCGTGCAGGCCGGGATAGGTGAAGGCCAGGGTGATGTCGCACTCACCGCGCTCCAGCCGGCGCAGCGACTCCGGAGGCTCTCCCTCCAGCAGTTCCACCTGTACGCCGGGATGGTCCTTGGCCAGGCCGCTCAGGGCTTCCGGGACGAGGGTGACGTTGGCGCTGGGGAAGCCGCACAGCCTGACGCGGCCGGTCCGCAGGCGCGCGTACGCCCGCAGCTGGGCCTCGGCGGCGGAGAGGTTGCCGAGGATGGTCTCGGCGTGCCGGGAAAGGGACTCACCGGCCTCGGTGAGCTGCATCTTGCGTCCCACGCGGGTGAACAACGGGGTGCCGACGGCGCGTTCGAGCGCCTTCATCTGCTGGGTGATGGCGGGCTGGGTGTAGCCCAGCACGCGGGCGGCCGCCGAGTACGAACCGGAGGCGACCACCGTGTGGAACGTCCGTATGTGCCGAGAATCGAACACCAGCGAAGCATAAGCGGACATTGGAGGGGCCGTGGGCGGAATCCCGCCCACGGCCCATCGTCGCCGGGCCACTGGCGTGGCCGGTGGTGCTACTTGTCGCCGACCCGTGAGCCGAGCGTGATGTCGACGGTGTTCGGCTTGCCGTCGCGCAGGTAGGTCAGCTTCACCGTGTCGCCGGGCTTGTACGTCCAGATCATGCTGATCAGGGTCGGGCCGCTGTCCACCGGCTTGCCGCCGAAGTCCGTGATGATGTCGCCCGGCTTGAGGCCCGCCTTGCCGGCCGGACCGTTGGGGTCGACGAGCTCGTTGGCGGCCGCGCCCTGGTCGGAAATCTTCGCGCCCTCGGCCTTGGCCTGGAGGTCCACGGAGACCGAGATCACCGGGTAGACCGGCTTGCCCGTCTTGATCAGCGATTCGGCCACGTTCTTGGCCTGGTTGATCGGGATGGCGAAGCCGAGGCCGATGGAGCCGGCCTGGCCGCCGCCGAAGCCGCCGTTCCCGGCCGACTGGATCGCGGAGTTGATGCCGATGACCGCGCCGCGGCCGTCGAGCAGCGGACCGCCGGAGTTGCCCGGGTTGATCGAAGCGTCCGTCTGCAGCGCGCTCATGTACGAGTTCTTGCTGCCGGTGCCGTCACCGGAGGCGACCGGGCGGTTCTTGGCGCTGACGATGCCGGTGGTGACCGTGTTGGACAGGCCGAACGGTGCGCCGATCGCGATCGTGGCGTCGCCCACCGCGACCTTGTCGGAGTCGCCGAGCGCCAGCGGCTTGAGGCCGGCCGGCGGGTTCTTCAGCTTGAGCACGGCGACGTCGTAGCCCTGGGCGCGGCCCACCACCTCGGCGTCGTACCGCTTGCCGTCGGAGAAGGTCGCGAAGAGCTTGCCGCCGTTCGCGGCGGAGGCCACCACGTGGTTGTTGGTGAGGATGTGGCCCTGCTGGTCGTAGACGAACCCGGTGCCGGTGCCGCCCTCGCCGTCGCCGGCCGAGGCCTCGATGGTGACCACGCTGGGCAGGGCGCCCGCGGCGAGTCCGGCGATGGAGCCGGCGTCGCGCTTGAGGTCCTTCGGGGTGTTGGTCGCGCTGATGGTGGTCGAGCCGCTGCCGTTGCTGCTGCGTTCGGCGGCCCAGTAGCCGACGCTTCCGCCGATGCCACCTGCGACGAGGGCCGCCACGAGCACGGCTGCGATCATGCCGCCCCTGCCCTTGGACTTGGGCCCGGGGGCGCCGTCGGCGGTCGGGTGGGCGCCCCAGACGGGGCCGCCGCCCGCACCGCCGGCGCCGTACGCCGGCACGGTGGGGGGCGGGGGCGGCCAGCCCTCCGCTCCGTACGCGGCCGTGGCGGGGGCCTGGGCATAGGGCTGGCCGTACCCGGGATCCTGGCCGTAGGCGGGCGCCTGGGCCGCGGGCGCGGGCGGGATCTGCTGGGTCGGCTCGGTGCCCGGCGCGGGCGTCGGCGGAAGCTGCTGGGTCACCTGCTCACCGGCGGGCGCCGGAGCGGCGGCGGGTGCCGCAGGCGGGGCGGCCGGGGCGGTGGGGGCAGTCGGGGCGGTGGGGGCAGTCGGGGCGGTGGGGGCAGTCGGGGCGGTGGGGGCAGTCGGGGCGGCGTCCTGCGGGGCGTGGTCCGGCCGCGGAGCGGGCGCGGGGGCCGCCGCCGTCTCGGAGCCCTGAGCAGGGGTTACGGACGGGGCCGCGGGGGGTGTGGGGGCCGCGGTGCCCTCGTTCTCGGTGCTCACAGCTCTCTCTCCTCGTCACACACAGCTGCAGAATCTGGCGATATCGATCCGGCTGAACGTTCGACGTGCCGTACAAGTTCCAGAGCAAAGCCTTTCCCATGCCCCGTCAGAGCACTGTAAGCCGGACCTGTGCATCTCCCCCCATTCTTTATGTCCGGCATTTCGGATGCACTCGCGGGGCCGGACCTGGACCGCCGGGGGGCTGACGGTGGCACCATGACCCGGTGACCCACGCAATGCCGCGCACCATCCAGGTCGTCGCCCACCGCGGCGCTTCGGAAGAAGCCCCCGAGCACACCCTGGCCGCCTACCGCAAGGCCATCGAGGACGGCGCCGACGCCCTCGAATGTGATGTCAGGCTCACCGCCGACGGTCATCTGGTCCTGGTCCACGACCGCCGGGTGAACCGCACCTCGAACGGCCGCGGCGCCGTCTCCGCCCTGGAGCTGGCCGATCTCGCCGCCCTGGACTTCGGCTCCTGGAAGGACCGCGAGGAGTCCCCCGACTGGGACGCGGACCCCGAGCGCACCTCCGTCCTCACCCTGGAACGCCTTCTGGAGCTGGTCGCGGACACCGGACGGCCGGTACAGCTCGCGATCGAGACGAAGCACCCGACCCGCTGGGCCGGACAGGTGGAGGAGCGCCTCCTGTTCCTCCTCAAGCGCTTCGGCCTGGACGCCCCGCCACCCGGCGGACCCCACCCTGTCCGGGTCATGAGCTTCTCCGCGCGCTCCCTACACCGGGTGCGGGCCGCCGCGCCGACGGTCCCGACCGTGTACCTGATGCAGTTCATCTCGCCCCGGATGCGCGACGGGCGGCTCCCGGCCGGGGTGACGATCGCCGGCCCCGGGATGCGGATCGTCCGCAACCATCCCGGCTTCATCCGCAAGCTCCAGGGCGCCGGTCATCCCGTGCATGTATGGACAGTGAACGAGCCGGAAGATGTTCAGCTCTGCGCTGATATGGGCGTGGAAGCGATCATCACGAACAGACCCCGCCAAGTTCTGTCCCAACTGGGGCGCTGACGTCCCCATTTGCGCAGTCGCCACCCCCGCCCCGCCGGTCACAGGGTGTGCTCCGGCGCATCCGCTCCGCATTCGACCGGCGCGAATGCGTCAGAGCGGCCCGCTTCGGCGGTTTCCGGTCCAGGCCAAGGGGGCATCCAGACCATGCGTGGGGCTAAGGAGGTTCCGGGGGTGGCGTTGGTGGTGGCACAAGAAGTGCCCACGTCGTCGTGCATGGACGTACGCCATGGTCCTGCGGGCGTGGGTGAGGCCAGGCACCGGATGCGCGAACAATTGCGTATCAGCGGGGTGGCCGAAACGGTCGTGGACGATGCCGTACTGATCCTTTCCGAACTGCTCAGCAACGCTTGCCGACACGGCAGGCCGCTGGGGGCGCGGGAAGTCGGGGACGGGGAGATACGCGCCGCATGGCGCGTCGACAGGGCGGGGCGGCTGACGGTCGAGGTCACGGACGGGGGTGGGCCGACGCGGCCTGTTCCTTCCACGCCCTCGGTCACCGCACGCGGCGGCCGGGGGCTGAACATCATCAGCGCCCTTGCCCAGGACTGGGGTGTCCGGGACGGAGCGGCAGGTGAGGTCACCGTCTGGGTGGTCGTCGCCTGTGGGCCCCGGCACGACGATTTCGCTACGCGCGTTGCGCCCCCGGCGATCGACTTCAGTACGGCATTCGACGATCTCGATGTCTGAACCCGTGGATCCGCAGCCCAGGACACCCGGGCGCCGGGATCCCTGACCGCACAACAGCTCGACATCAGCACAGCAGTACCGGTCATCCGTACAGGCGGCCGTCCGGGAGCGCACGCCGACCGTGCTCCCGGGCCGCACCCCACCGGTTCCGGCGGTACGAGCGGCTAGGCTCGCGCCCAGACACGACGCCGTACCGCCGCAACCGGGAGACACGCACGATGGCCAAGAAGCGCCCCGCAGCCAAGTCTGCAAAGCCGCAGCTCACCAACGGTGAGATCCCCGTTGTCGGCGCACGCGAGCCCTGCCCCTGCGGATCCGGGCGCCGCTACAAGGCCTGCCACGGCGCAGCCGCCGCGCACGCCGTCACCGAGCACGTCCAGCGCCCCTTCGAGGGCCTCCCGGGCGAGTGCGACTGGGTCGCGCTGCGCGAGCTGGTGCCCGCGGCCACCATCCCGCTGTCGCTGAAGGGCGGTCTGCCCGAGGGCGTCCCCTCCGTCACGCTGGTGACCGTACTGCCCATGGCCTGGCCGGCGCTGCGTCGCGAGGACGGGTCCGTCCTGCTCGGTCTGCAGAACGAGACGTCCACCGGGGACCTGAGCCGCGACATGGCCGACACCCTGGAGCGGGCGCTCGTGGCGGAGCCGGGAACTCCGGTCGCTGCCCGCCGGGTCCCCGCCGAGGGTCCCCGACTTCAGGATCTCCTGGACGCCGACGGCGGTTTCGAGCCGGTTGTTCACACCGGTTTCGAATTCTGGATTCCGGAATCCGAGGGCGGCCCGAACGCGTCCCCGGAGATCGCCGCCTCGCTGGAGCGCGCCAACGCGGCCGCCATCCCCACCGTCAAGCTGACCGGCGTAGACGCCGCCTACTGGTGCGAGACCCCGGACAAGAACCACCTGCGCTGGGTCATGCCGCACCCCGAGGAGAAGCTGCTCGACGCCCTCGCACGACTGCACGCGGCCGGCACGTCCTCGCTCGGCGAGGGCACGAAGCTCGTCGGGTCCTTCCGCGCCCACGGGCTGGTGGTCCCGGTCTGGGACCTGCCGACCGGAGTGACGGCCGACGACGTCGAGAAGCCGGCTGCGGAGTTCGCTGAGCGGCTGGCCAAGGCGCTTGCCGCGGACGCTCCGCTGACCCCGGAGGAGCGCCGGGCGCGCGGCGGTCTCACCAACCGCCAGGTGACCCTCAGCTGACACCCACGCGCATGCGCGGAGCCGGTGACCGGAGTCACAACTCCCGCTAATCGTCTGCAAATCGGTGTCTGAATATCAGAGATCGAATTTGCGAACAGGCGATCTCTTGTTACCGTTCTTGTAGCCCGGTCGCTGGTGCATCCCCCGTCGCCAGCGACCGGGCCCTTCCATTTAGGGCGGTACTCAACCGTCGCCCGGTGCCGGTGAGTTGCTTCCGGACCGCAAGAGCAGCTGCCCTTCATCATCCGGAACTGCAAACTCCGCAACTGCGGAGTAACTCTCCGGTTCTCCGGCCGAGTCCTCCTTGGGTGTCTCGCACAGACCGGGTTCGTCACCGGCACCGACCGCACAGGCGATCCGTACCGTGCGCCCGGCCGGCCCCATCACCGTCAGCACGACATCCAGCGCGCGGCCACTCGTGTTCCGGTAGTAACTCCTGCCCCACGTCCGGCCTTCGGCCACCAGCACGCACGTCTGCGCCTCCACTCCGTGGGGCGAGGACAGCTCGGGGCCGCAATGGGAATCCGTACGCGGCTGCTCCGCCGGGCCGGACCGCTCGGCCGTGGCGGGCGCCGCCGGGCGGGCAGCCGGCGCGGGGGCGGTTCGAGCGGGCTCCGAAAGACCGAGGGTCGTGAACAGACCGCCGCCCTTTCCGTCATCTTGACCGGCGAAATCAGGCCCGGCGATCGCGCCGGCGAGCGGGAGCGACAAGATGATCAGCACACCGGCGCCGATACCGATCAGGCGGAGATTCATTCGCCGAAGATAGCGACGGGGGAAAGGGGCGCGGAGATCCCCGCGCCCAATTCCCTTGGAAACTCGTCCCGCTGGCACCCGTACGAGTGACCCTGCGGGACCTCGCAGGTCAGTACGCGAGCCGACTGCCGCCGCCCGGCGCTCCGCTGCTCGCCTCGACCAACGCGTCCACGACCGCCTCGACGTCGGGCAGCCAGAGTTCGGTCGCCGAGGCCTGCGACGCCCGTGCGCCAGGGGACTTCGGATCCACCGGACGCGGGGGCACCGGACGCGGTTCGCGCTGCCAGCGCACTTGGCCGCCGCTGGAAGCGGCGGACGGCGGCAGCAGCAGGTAGCCGCCCTCGCCGTGGAACCGCAGCGAGGAGGGCACGTGGTCCTTCGCGTACAGGAGCTCCCCGAGCCGCTCCAGCGAGTACGGCGCCACGAGCACCGCCCAGCGGGTGGGCGTGGCGACGACCGGCCCGAGGCGCATGCCCTGCGCGTCGAGTCGTACGAGGGCCCGTGCGGCCGCACCGGCCGGAAGGCTCACCGCACACGGGGCGGATCCGCCGGTCGCCATCAGGACGGGTGCGGTGGGCCGGTTGGTCCACCACCAGGCCACCATCCGGGGGTCGGTGGAGGCTGCGAGCAGACCGGGATCGAAGGGATGTGCGCCGGGGACGGCGCAGTCGGGGTCGGGGCAGGCGCAGCGCGCACCGTCCGTACCGGACCGGCCTACCCCGGGCAGGACGGGCCACTGGAACGTGGTCGCGCAGGTGAGCGCCGCTTCGAGGAGAGAGGAAGTGCTGCCGCTCTGTACCCGGTCGGGGCGTAGGGATTGAAAGCGATCGCGGAGCCGCTGGAGACGCCTTCCGAGGATCTCGCGCATGAGCGCTCGTTCCTTTCCGTTGAACGCCGAGGGCCACATCACACCATGTAACCGGAAACTCACCACACGTACAGGTTTCGCGTCACTGTCCGCCAGAGGCAGGTTCACGCGGTTCGTGCAGTTTCTTACGGGTCCATCAAACGTCCGGCGGGGATGGAGCGCGACCCGCGCCGACTGCCGAGACCAGCTGCCGAGACCGACTGCCGCCGCTTAGGACGACGACCCGCGACCGAGCGGTTCCCGGTACGCCAACTGACCTCGGCCAACACCGAGTACGTACCCGAGCCCCCTGCGGAGCTCGTCCAGTCGACCTCAAAAACCGATCGCTTCCAGCTTTTTCCGGCCAAGTTCTAGCCTTGGCCCGACAGTGAGTTGCCGCCTCACGGACACCAGGATCCCCACCGGGGCAATGCTGGACATGCATCCATGTGTGCGTGTAGATGTGGATTCCTTGATGGCGGCGCAGCACGATCTGGGGGTTTGCGATGCTATTCGGCGAATCGCACCAGGTGGAAAGGCGGACGCCATGAGCGCCCCGCATCTGCCGAAAGTGGCTGGAATCGATCCAGCAGTCACCGCGTCACCGCACACTGCGGCACCCGCGCCCGCCCGGACCGCCCCCGCACCGGCCCCCGCGCCGGCCGCGGGCAGCCTCATCCAGGATCGCCTGGCGGGCATGGTCTCGGACCTCACCACCCTGCACGAGCTCACCGAACGTCTCGCCCGCGCAGGCGACCTCGACACCTCCCTCCACGAGTTCCTGCGCGCCGGAGCCGCACTCGTCGGCGCCCGCCGCGGCCTGATCGTCCTGGAGCCCTCCGACGGGCTCGGCCCCACCACCACGATCGGCCTCGGCCTCGGCCACGCCGAACTGGGCCACATCGAGACCGTGCCGCGCAGCGCGACCTCCTACGGGCGGATCCTCGACGGACTGCCCGACGCACAGGGCGGCTCCGAATTCCTCCCCGAACCGGACGCGCCCCCCGGCACCGGCGGATTCGCCGCCCCGGTGGACCCCCGCCACCGCGAGGTCGCCGCCCGCCTCGGCTACGCCGCCAGCTACGCGCTCCCGCTGACCGCCGAGGCCACCGGCCGGCTCGGCGCCGCAGTATGGCTCTACGACGAGCAGGCCGAGCCGAACGACCGCCAGCGCGAGCTGGCCGGGCTGTACGTGCGGCACGCCGCCGAACACCTGGCCCGGATGCTGGAGGTGGAACGATCCCGCACCCACTTGGCCACCGTCGCGGAGGAACTGCTGCCCAGCAGACTCCCCCGGATCCCCGGGGTGCAGCTCGCGGCCCGCCACCACACTGGACCGCGCGGCGGAGGCGACTGGTACGACGCGCTGCCGCTGCCCGAAGGCGCCCTGGGACTGGCCGTGGGATCCGTCACCGGAGCAGGCCCGAGCGCCGTCGCCGCCATGGGACGCCTGCGCGCGTCACTACGCGCCTACGCCGTCATGGAGGGCGAGGACCCCGTAGCCGTCCTGTCGGACCTGGAACTGCTGCTGCGGCTGACCGAGCCCGCCCGCTGCGCCACCGCGCTCTTCGCCCACTGCGAGCCCGCCGGAGGACCGCAGACCGACGGCCGGGGCAGCAAGATCATCCTGGCGGGGGCCGGACACACCCCGCCGCTCCTCATCGGCGAGCACCGCACGGAGTACGTCGAGACCTCGCTGTCCGCTCCCCTGGGCATGCTGTCCTGCTGGGAGGCGCCGAGCACGGAGATCGAACCCGCGCCCGGAGAAACGGTGCTGCTGTACACCGACGGGCTGCTGCGCCACACCGGCGACCCGACGGACCGGGCGTACGCGCGGCTCCACGCGGCAGCCGCAGGGGTGCCCCGCGCCGCGCGGGAGGACCCGGAGGCCCTGTGCGACCACATCCTGCGGACCGTGCTGCCCGACGGGCGGCCGGCCGACGCCCCTGAGGACATCGTGCTGCTCGCAGCCCGGTTCGAGTGATCCGCCGTGGGTCCCGGACCGTGACAACCCGCACGATCCGGACCACGCCTTCCCCGTACACGCATACGATGGATGAGGTCCACACCCAGGTCCGTACCGTCGTAGCTGAGGAGAAGACGTGGCTGACGAGCTCACCCCGGAGACCCCGGAAGAAGAGCAGCCCAAGAAGACGCACAAGCAGCGCAAGAACGGTCTGTACCCGGGCGTCAGCGACGAACTCGCCGAGAACATGCGCACCGGCTGGGCGGACACCGAGTTGCACGGTCTGGAGCCGATCGCGCAGGCCGCGCACACCGCTGCCCGGCGTGCGGCGCTGTCCGAGCGCTTCCCCGGTGAGCGCCTGGTCGTCCCCGCGGGGCGCCTGAAGACCCGCTCGAACGACACCGAGTACCCCTTCCGCGCCTCGACCGAGTACGCGTACCTCACCGGTGACCAGACCGAGAACGGCGTGCTGGTCCTGGAGCCGGCGGGCCCGACCGGGCACACCGCGACCATCTACCTGCTGCCGCGATCCGACCGGGAGAACGGCGAGTTCTGGCTGTCCGGCCAGGGCGAGCTGTGGGTCGGCCGCCGCCACTCCCTCACCGAGGCCGAGCAGCTCCTGGGCATCCCCGCCAAGGACGTCCGCGAACTCGCCGAGGCCCTCACCGAGGCCGAGGGCCCGGTGCGCAACGTGCGCGGCCACGACTCGGTCATCGAGTCGGCCCTCACCGACAAGGTGACCAAGGAGCG
Organism: Streptomyces sp. NPDC023541; assembly: GCF_055559995.1. Lineage (NCBI taxonomy): Bacteria > Bacillati > Actinomycetota > Actinomycetes > Kitasatosporales > Streptomycetaceae > Streptomyces > Streptomyces sp. NPDC023541. The sequence goes on along the minus strand of NZ_JBVHJO010000003.1, from coordinate 508,683 downwards.
CGACGAGGAGCTGCGCGTCTACCTCTCCGAGGCCCGCGCCGTGAAGGACGAGTTCGAGATCGGCGAGCTGCAGAAGGCCGTCGACTCCACCGTCCGCGGTTTCGAGGACGTCGTGAAGGTCCTCGACAAGGCCGAGGCCACGTCCGAGCGCTACATCGAGGGCACCTTCTTCCTGCGCGCCCGCGTCGAGGGCAACGACGTCGGCTACGGCTCGATCTGCGCCGCCGGCCCGCACGCCTGCACCCTGCACTGGGTCCGCAACGACGGCGACGTCCGCTCCGGCGACCTGCTGCTGCTCGACGCCGGTGTGGAGACCCACTCCCTCTACACCGCCGACGTCACGCGCACGCTGCCGATCAGCGGCACGTACACCGACATCCAGCGCAAGATCTACGACGCGGTCTACGAGTCCCAGGAAGCCGGCATCGCCGCGGTGAAGCCGGGTGCGAAGTTCCGCGACTTCCACGACGCCTCCCAGCACGTGCTGGCCGAGAAGCTCGTCGAATGGGGTCTGCTGGAGGGTCCGGTCGAGCGGGTGCTGGAGCTCGGCCTGCAGCGCCGCTGGACCCTGCACGGCACCGGCCACATGCTCGGCATGGACGTCCACGACTGCGCCGCCGCGCGCACCGAGGCGTACGTGGAGGGGACGCTGGAGCCGGGCATGTGCCTCACCGTCGAGCCGGGTCTCTATTTCCAGGCCGATGACCTGACCGTGCCCGAGGAGTACCGGGGCATCGGCGTCCGGATCGAGGACGACATCCTCGTCACCGAGGACGGCAACCGGAACCTGTCGGCCGGGCTGCCCCGCACCTCGACCGACGTCGAGGCCTGGATGGCGCGCCTGAAGGGCTGACGTCCGCACGACCGGCATCGCCCCGAGGACCGGCGCCGGAGGTGCCGGTGGGCGGGATCCCGAACGGGATCCCGCCCACCGGCGTTCTACGACGCCTTCTGCAGCGCGTCGTCGCGCCACTTCAGCATCTTGTCGAAGCTCACCACGGCGCCGCGGCCCGGCCGGTTGCGGAAACGGACGTGGTCGGACAGCTCGGCGATCAGGTGCAGGCCCCGGCCGTGCTCGGCCAGAGCGGGTCTGCAACGGGCCACCGTGGCGGGCGGGAACCCCGGACCGGAGTCGGTCACCTCGATACGGCAGCAGTCCCCGTCCAGATAGGCCGTGACGTGGTACGCCTCGGTCTCGTCCGGGATGTCGCCGCCCCCGCCGTGCTCGACCGCGTTCGCACAGGCCTCGCTCAGCGCCACCGAGAGATCGAAGGAGATGTCCGGGTCCACCCCCGCGGTCTCCATCGTCCCCAGCAGCAGTCGCCTGGCGAGCGGCACGCTCGCGGCGTCGCGCCTCAAGTGGAGAGACCACCAGATGCTCATACGGGTACCTATTGCCGCCCGCGAGGGCCCGTAAGCGCCCTTGGGCCGTACGGGACCTCATTGCGCCCGTCCGGCGGATGCGGCTCGCCCACAGGGCGGTGTATGCGTCGGCATGCGGCCCGTACCGCGCCGGCGGGAGGGCCGGACCACATCCGCAGCGGGACCGGACCTGTCGGGACCCCCTTCGCAGAGCGGGCTCATGCGGACCTTCCGGACCTGCCGTATGGAGGACATCAGCGCAGTGCGATGATGACCCGGCCATGTCTGACCCCCACGCGACGCACGCCGGAGCCGGCCTCCGGCTGATCCGGGCCGCGGTGTTCACCGCGGTCTGTGTCGTGCTGTCCGCGTCCGGGCACGCCCTGGCCTCCTGCGCCACCGTGCCCTGGTGGTCCCTGTGCATCGGCTTCCTCGCCGTCTTCGCGGTGGCTGCCCCGCTCGCGGGACGCCGCCGGACCCTGCCCGGGCTCGCCGCCGGGCTCGCCGCCGGACAGCTCTCCCTGCACGCGCTGTTCGGTCTCGGCCAGCACAGCACCGCGGCCGCTCAGGGCCCGGGGGGCGCGTCAGACGGCTCGCTCGCGGAACTCGCCGCCCGGTTGGTGTGCGGGGGCAACTCCGTCCCGCTGAGCCCCGCCGACGCCCGCCGGATCCTGGAGGCCGCAGGCCTGGACCCGGCCGCCCTGACAGCACAGGCCGGGCAGGTCGCGGAGCAGGGCCACGGGGCGCACGCCCACGCGGCCCGGGCCGTCACCACCGCACCCGAGACCGGTCTGTTCAGCCCGGCCATGCTGCTGGGGCACCTGCTGGCCGCGCTCGTCGCCGGCTGGTTGCTCGGCCGCGGCGACGCCGCGCTCTTCCGGCTCGTCGAACTGTCCCGGCTCACCACCGAGGCGGCCCGGGTCCGCCCGCTGCGCGCCGCACTGGCCTTCGTCCGGGCCCTCGGCACCGGACTCGGCGCGCCGGCCCGCACCCCGCGGACCGGTCGCCGGACCGAAGACGACCACGCGGCCCTCACGGGCCGGGAGGCACTCCAGCACACGGTGGTCCGCCGTGGGCCGCCCGCGGCGTTCGCCCTCGCAGCCTGACGCGGCACCCGCCTCCCCGGGACACACATCGGGGGCACCGGTGCCGCGCACTCCGCGCGCGCCCGTGCGCGGAGCAACCGCCACCACTGCTTCCGTGGAGTGTTTCTGCCATGAAGACCTCTCGCGTCTCCTTCGCCGCCGCCCTCGCCGCCGGCTCCGTGCTCGTCCTCTCCGGCACCGCCTTCGCGCACGTCGGCGTGCAGCCGGTCGGCGAGGCCGCCAAGGGCGGGTACGCGACGCTCAACTTCAAGGTCCCCAACGAGCGCGACAACGCCTCGACCACTCAGCTCGAGGTCAACTTCCCCGTCGACCAGCCCCTCACGTCCGTCATGCCGCAGGACGTCCCCGGCTGGACCGTGAACGTCGAGAAGACGAAGCTCGACAAGCCGCTGGCCGTGCACGGCAAGCAGGTCAACGAGGTCGTCACCAAGGTGACCTGGTCCGGCGGAAAGATCGGCCCGGGCATGTTCCAGCAGTTCCCGGTCTCCGTCGGCAAGCTCCCCGAGAACGCCGACCAGATGGTCTTCAAGGCGATCCAGACCTACGACAACAACGAGGTCGTGCGCTGGATCGAAGAGGCCAAGGAAGGCGCCGCGGAGCCGCAGACCCCGGCACCGGTGCTGAAGCTGACCGCCGCGAAGGGCGACGACCACCACGCCGGCGCCAAGACCGACGGGGCGAAGAACGCGGAGAAGGATGCGGAGAAGGGCGTCGATGCCGGACACGGCCACGACAAGGCCGCCGACGACCACGGCTCCGACACCACTGCGCGCGCCCTCGGCATCGCGGGCATCGTCATCGGACTCGGCGGTGTCGCCTTCGGCGTCGCATCGCGCCGACGCTCCGTCTGACCTGCCACGCCCCGGGGCGCTGTCGCTCGTACCGCCCAGCATCCCTACATCCCCGATCCCAGGGACATCTCTCCATGCGCACCACACGTACGACGGCTGCCGCGCTCCTCGCCGCGGCCGTACTGACCCTTACCGCCTGCGGCGACGCTGAACCCGTCAAGAGCAGCGGGGTCACCCAGATCGCCGGCGGTCAGAGCGGCGGCAAGGCCGCCACCGTTCTGGACCGCCCCTTCAACAAGCCGGAGCTCGTCCTGACGGACACCACCGGCAAGCCGTGGAACCTCCGCGAGCAGACCAAGGGCAAGCCGACGCTCATTTACTTCGGCTACACCAACTGCCCCGACGTGTGCCCGCTGACGATGAGCAACATCGCCGTCGCCAAGAAGAACCTCCCGAAGGAGGACCAGGACAACCTCCGGGTCGTCTTCGTCACCACGGACCCCGAACGGGACACCCCCGAGTCCCTCGGCTCCTGGCTCAAGGCGCAGGACCCGTCCTTCATCGGACTCACCGGGGACTTCGCGACCATCCAGGCCGCCGCCCGAACCCTCGGCATCGGCATCGATCCCGCCAAGAAGGAGGCCGACGGCGGCGTCGTCTCCATGCACGGCGCGCAGGTCATCGCGTTCTCGCCCAAGACCGACGAGGGCTACGTCCTCTACGGCGAGGGCACGACCGTCGACAACTACGCCAAGGACCTGCCGAAGCTCATCAAGGGGGAGAACCCGTGAACACCCGCACCATCCGCACCCTCGCCGCCGCCCTCTCCCTGACGTCAGCGCTCGCCATATCCGGCTGCTCCGGCGCCAGCGAGCCGCAGATGACCGTCAGCGGCGCCTTCATGCCGCAGCCGGTCAACGACAAGATGGCCGGAGCCTTCATGGTCATCAGCAACCCCACCGAGACCCCCGACAAGCTCACCGGTGCCACCTCCCCGCTCTCCGACGACCTCCAGATCCACGAGACCATGGACCAGAAGATGCAGCAGGTCCAGTCGATGGACGTGCCGGCGGACGGCGAGCTCCGGCTGGAGCGCGGCGGCAACCACATCATGTTCATGGGGCTCAAGAGCACTCCCAAGGTCGGCGACAAGGTCACCGTCGAGCTCCGCTTCGAGAAGGCCGGCTCCGTCAAGGTCGAGCTGGACGTGAAGGAACGCACGTACAACGCGCAGGCCCCGACATCGACGGCCCACAGCGGCCACTGACGGACCGAGGACTGACACGCCATGACGGCCGCCGCCCCCGCCCCCTCCACGGCCCGCGCCCGTGCCACGGCATTGCTGCCACGGCTCGCGCTGGTCCTCGCAGCCCTGCTGGCGACCCTGTTCACCGCGGCCACACCGGCCACGGCGCACGCCGCACTCACCGCGAGCGACCCCACGGACGGGGCGGTGGTCGCCACGGCGCCCGCCCAGGTCACCCTCTCCTTTTCGGAGCAGGTCGCCATGGGCGACGACTCGATCCGCGTCCTTGACCCCCAGGGCAGGCGGGTGGACACCGGTGAGCTCCGCGACATGTGCAGCGGGAACACCGTCCGCTACGGCACCGCCCTGCACTCCGGCCTGCCCAACGGCACTTACACCGTCGCCTGGCAGGCCGTCTCCGCCGACAGCCACCCGATCTCCGGCGCGTTCACCTTCTCCATCGGCGCGCCTTCGGCCACCGAGGTCTCCCTCCCCACCACGACGGCGGGCGGCGGACCGGTCGGGATCGCCTACGGCATCACCCGCTACGCCGCCTACGCCGGCTTCACCGTTCTGGTGGGCGGCGCGGCCTTCATCCTGCTGTGCTGGCGCCGGGGCGCCGCGGAGCGGCCGCTCCAGAAGCTCGTCGTGCGGGCGTGGGTGACCCTGACCGCCGCCACCCTGGCGATGCTGGTGCTCCGGACTCCGTACACAGGGTCCGGCCGGTTCGCCGACGCCTTCGACCTGGACGGGCTCAGGGCGGTCCTGGAGACCAAGACGGGCGCGTCGCTCGTGTCCCGTCTGCTCCTGCTGGGCGCGGCCGCCCTCTTCGTCGCGGTCCTCTTCGGGGTGTACGCACGCCGCCAGCTGAACCCCGGGGGCGCGGAAGAGGACAAGGACACAGGCGACCTCACCTTCGGCCTCGCCATCGGCGGCGCCGTGGTCGCCGGCGGCATCGCTGCCACCTGGGCCCTCTCCGAGCACGCGTCCACCGGTATCCAGCCCGGCCTCGCCATGCCGGCCGACATCCTGCACATGCTGGCCGTCGCCACCTGGCTCGGCGGGCTCTCCGCGCTGCTCGTCGCCCTGCACCAGGTCCCCGGGATCGAGCGCCGGGCGGTGCAGCGGTTCTCCCGGGTCGCCTTCGTCAGCGTCGTGGTCCTGGCCGTCACCGGCGTCTACCAGGCCTGGCGTCAGACCGGCAGCTGGCCCGCCCTCACGGGTACCGAGTACGGGCGGCTGCTGATCCTCAAGGTCGCCCTGGTCGCTGTCCTCCTCGGCGTCGCCCACCTGTCCCGCAAGTGGACCGCCCGGCTCGCGCAGGCTCCGGAGGCCCCAGACGAGGCTGCCTCGGAGGCGGGCGGGCAGGCGGCCGCGGGCGTCGATGTTTCACGTGAAACATCGCCCGTCGCCGCGACCGTCCCCGCGGACCCGGAGCGTGCCGCCCAGCTCGCCCGGCAGCGTGCCGCCCTGGAGAGCGCACGCGAGAAGCGGGCGCGTGACGCGGACCCGGGCCGTGCCGGTCTGCGGCGCTCGGTCCTGGTAGAGGCGGCGATCGCCGTGGTCCTGCTCGTCGTGACCACTGTCCTGACGAGCACCGAGCCCGGGCGCGCCGTCGAGCAGGAGGTGGCCCGCGGCTCCACCGCGGTCCCCGACCGCGCGGTGAAGATCACCCTGCCGTTCGACACCGGCGGCCAGAACGGCAAGGGGTCGGTCCGGCTCGAACTCGATCCGGGCCGGGTCGGCGCCAACACCCTGCACCTCTGGGCGGACAGGGGCGACGGACAGCCCTTCGACCTCCCCGAGATCAAGGTCGCGTTCACCCTGCCGGCCAAGGACATCGGCCCCCTGCCGGTCGTGCCCGACCAGGCCGCCCCCGGGCACTGGACCGCATCCGGCGTGCAACTGCCGCTCGCCGGCGAATGGCGCATCGACGTGACCGTCCGTACGTCCGACATCGACCAGACCACCGTCCAGAAGACCGTGAAGATCGGCTGACCAGCGTGACCGAGAGCAACCCCGACATCGAGATCTCCCGGCGCCGGCTGCTGGGCACCGTCGGCGCCGCGGGCGCCGCCGGACTGGCCCTCGGCGGCGCGAGCGGCGCCCTCGCGCACTCCGCGCTCGCCGGCTCCGGGCGCGGCTCCGCCCCCGGAGCGGCCGGGAACCTCTCCTCCCTCGGAGCCACCCAGGTAGCGTTCCACGGGGACCATCAGGCCGGCATCACCACACCCCTCCAGGCCAAGGGGCACGTCGTCGCCTTCGATCTGGCCCCGGGAGCGGGCCGCACCGAGGCTGCCGCGCTGCTGCGACGCTGGTCCGACACCGCACGGCGGCTCATGGCGGGCGAGACCGCCCCGACCGCCGACAGCGGTATCGCCCTCGACGCCGGGCCGTCCTCCCTCACCGTCACCTTCGGGTTCGGGCACTCCTTCTTCGAGCGCACGGGCCTCAGCGCCCGCCGGCCCACCGCCCTCGACCCGCTGCCCGACTTCTCGTCCGACCGGCTCGACGCCCAGCGCAGCAACGGCGACCTGTGGGTCCAGATCGGCGCGAACGACGGACTCGTCGCCTTCCACGCCCTGCGCGCACTCCAGAAGGACGCCGGGGACGCCGCGCGCGTCCGCTGGCAGATGAACGGTTTCAACCGGTCCCCCGGTGCCACCGGCACGCCGATGACCGCCCGCAACCTCATGGGCCAGGTCGACGGCACCGGCAACCCCAAGCCCTCCGAGCCCGACTTCGACAAGCGGATCTTCGTACCCGCGGCGGGTCCGGGGCCCGCGGAGCACGCCTGGATGGGCGGGGGCTCGTACGCCGTCGTGCGGCGCATCCGGATGCTCCTCGACGACTGGGACAAGCAGTCCCTCGCGCAGCAGGAGCAGGTCATCGGCCGGACGAAGGCCACCGGCGCCCCGCTGACGGGTGGTGGGGAGACCACCGAGATGGCGCTCGACAAGATCGGCGCCGACGGCAAGCCCGTCATCCCGTCCAACGCCCACGCCCGTATCTCGGCCCCTGAGCAGAACGGCGGGGCGGCCATGCTGCGGCGTCCCTTCTCCTTCCATGACGGGATCGGCCCCGACGGCGCTCCCGACGCGGGGCTGCTGTTCATCTGCTGGCAGGCCGACCCGCTGCGCGGGTTCGTGCCCGTACAGCGCAAGCTCGACCGCGGCGACGCGCTGTCGGCGTTCATCCGGCACGAATCGAGCGGGCTGTACGCGGTTCCGCCCGGCCCGCGCAGCGGCGAGTACGTGGGCCAGCGGCTGCTCGAAGGGTGAACAGCACCGCGGTGGCCGGCACCCCGGCATTAGGCTGATCGCATGTCAGCCACCCGCTTCACGTATCTCGGTCCCGAGGGCACCTTCACGGAGGCCGCCCTGCGCACCCTGCCGGAAGCCGCGACCCGGGAACTCGTCCCGATGGTGTCGGTCCCGGCTGCCCTGGACGCCGTGCGGGGCGGCGAGGCAGCGGCCGCGCTCGTCCCGATCGAGAACTCGGTGGAGGGCGGGGTCACGGCCACCCTCGACGAGCTGGCTTCGGGCGAGCCGCTGATGATCTACCGCGAGGTGCTGCTGCCCATCGCGTTCGCCCTGCTCGTACGGCCGGGGACCGCCCTGTCGGACGTGAAGACCGTCACCGGGCACCCGGTCGCCCAGCCCCAGGTACGGAACTGGCTGCGGGCTAACCTGCCCGATGCGGTGTGGGAGTCGGCGGCGTCGAACGCCGACGGTGCCCGGCTGGTCCAGGAGGGGCGTTTCGACGCCGCCTTCGCGGGCGAGTTCGCCGCCGCCACCTACGGCCTGGTCCCGCTGGTCACCGAGATCCACGACGCGGAGAACGCCGAGACGCGGTTCGTGCTGGTGGGGCGCCCCGCGCGGCCGGCCGCACCGACGGGCGCGGACAAGACGTCCGTGGTGCTGTGGCTCGGCGACGACCATCCCGGTGCGCTGCTGGAGCTCCTCCAGGAGTTCGCGGTCCGCGGGGTGAACCTGATGCTGATCCAGTCCCGTCCGACCGGACAGGGCATCGGCAACTACTGCTTCGCCGTCGACGCGGAGGGCCACATCTCGGACCGGCGGGTCAGCGAGGCGCTCATGGGTCTCAAGCGGACCTGTCCGCAGGTCCGCTTCCTCGGCTCCTACCCGCGTGCCGGTGTCGCTCAGAGTGACGTCCGCTCTCCGCGGGCCGGAACCTCCGATGGCGACTTCACGGCCGCCTCCGACTGGTTGGCGCGCTGCCTCGACGGCCGGGCGTAGCACCGTCCCTTGTCCACAGAGTTATCCACAGGCAGAGATGCGGACCTGGGGACAAGTCGACAGAGCGGCGCGACAGGTCGACATATCGGTCTGGGAGTCAGGTTTCACGCGGGGAAGCGGTAGGTGAACGCCGTCACCTCCGCATAGCCGTTCAACTCTTTGGAGCGAGTCATTCCCACCCGAATGAGTGTGTGAGGGTGGTTTGGACCCTGATTCGCCTCGGACATCCGCCGATCAGGAATGATCTATTCCTGTGTCCACAGAGGCAACCCACAGCCTGTGGATAAGCTCCGGACGGTCACAATTCCTGTGGACAAGAACCCTCTCCCGTCCTGCTCAGGGTCCGCCCCGGAGCCGGCAGTGTGCCCCATTTCGGGGAATGGGCCCGCTTTTATTGACACCCCGAGAAGAGTCACTTCCGGTCAGCGATCAAGACTTATCTATTCGTTGCAATTGGGACATAGCGACACGCAGCGTGATATCGGTGTGATCCCAGGAAGCCCAGCCCGGTAGCCTGGTGGGGTGATTGACCTCCGGCTGCTCCGTGAAGACCCTGACCGTGTCCGCGCCTCGCAGCGCGCTCGTGGAGAGGACGTCGAACTCGTCGACGCCCTGCTCTCCGCGGACGAGCGCCGCAGGTCCTCCGGCATGCGCTTCGACGAACTGCGCAATGAGCAGAAGTCGCTCGGCAAGCTCATCCCGAAGGCCTCCCCGGAGGAGCGGGCGGAACTGCTGAAGAAGGCCGAGCAGCTCAAGCAGGACGTCAAGGCCGCCGAGGCCGAGCAGAACGAGGCCGACGAAGCCGCCAAGCGCCTTCTGCTCCAGCTCGGCAACATCGTCCACGAGGACGTGCCGGTCGGCGGCGAGGAGGACTTCACCGTCCTGGAGACGCACGGCACCATCCGCGATTTCGCCGCCGAGGGCTTCGAGCCCAAGGACCACCTGGAACTCGGCGAACTGCTGGGCGCCATCGACGTCGAGCGCGGCGCCAAGGTCTCGGGCTCGCGGTTCTACTACCTGACCGGTGTCGGCGCCCTGCTGGAGCTGGCGCTGGTCAACGCCGCCATCGCCCAGGCCACCGAGGCCGGTTTCATCCCGATGCTGACCCCGGCGCTGGTCCGCCCGCGAGCCATGGAGGGCACCGGCTTCCTCGGCCAGGCCGCCGAGAACGTCTACCACCTGGAGAAGGACGACTACTACCTGGTCGGCACCTCCGAGGTCCCGCTCGCCGCGTACCACATGGACGAGATCATCGAGGGCGACAAGCTGCCGCTGCGGTACGCCGGCTTCTCCCCGTGCTTCCGTCGTGAGGCAGGGACGTACGGCAAGGACACCCGCGGCATCTTCCGCGTTCACCAGTTCGACAAGGTCGAGATGTTCTCGTACGTCGCGCCGGAGGACGCCGAGGCCGAGCACCAGCGGCTCCTGGAATGGGAGAAGCAGTGGCTGACCAGCCTGGAGCTGCCGTTCCAGGTGATCGACGTCGCCACCGGTGACCTGGGCGCCTCCGCCTCGCGCAAGTTCGACTGCGAGGCGTGGATCCCCACCCAGGGCAAGTACCGCGAGCTGACCTCCGCGTCGAATTGCGACAGCTTCCAGGCCCGCCGCCTGTCGATCCGCTACCGCGACGGCAAGAAGACCCAGCCGCTGTCCACGCTGAACGGCACCCTGTGCGCGGTGCCGCGCACGATCGTCGCCATCCTCGAGAACCACCAGCTGGCCGACGGTTCCGTGCGGGTGCCCCAGGCGCTCCGTCCGTACCTCGGCGGTCGCGAGGTCCTGGAGCCGATCAACAAGTGAGCCCGGCCCCGTTCCCGTACAAACTCGTCGCTACCGACCTCGACGGCACGCTGCTGCGTGGCGACGACACCGTCTCGGAACGCACCCGTGAAGCGCTCGCCGCGGCCACCGCGGCGGGCGCGGCCCACATCATCGTCACCGGCCGCGCGGTGCCCTGGACCCGGCACGTACTGGACGATCTCGGCTACAAGGGGATCGCCGTCTGCGGACAAGGGGCCCAGGTCTACGACGCGGGTGCGCACCGGCTGCTGACCTCGGTGACGCTGGACCGGCAGCTGGCCGGGCTGGCGCTCTCGAAGCTGGAGGCAGAGGTCGGTCCGCTGGCCCTCGCCGCCAGCCGGGACGGGGTCGACGGGGAAGTCCTGGCCGGGCCCGGCTACCAGGTGCAGGAGGGCCTTCCGGCCCTCTACCTGGAGGACACCGCCACGGTGTGGACTGCTCCGCTCAACAAGCTCTACATCCAGCACCCGGAGCTGGACGACGACCAGCTCGTCAAGGTGGCCCGGGGGGCCGTGGGCAGCCTGGTCGACGTGGTCATGGCGGGTCCCGGCATAGTCGAGATACTGCCCCTGGGCCTGACGAAGGCCACCGGCCTGTCCCTAGCCGCGCGCCGGCTCGGGGTGAAGGCGGCGGAGACGATCGCCTTCGGCGACATGCCGAACGACATCCCGATGTTCGGCTGGGCCGCTCGCGGAGTGGCCATGGCCAATGCGCATCCGGAGCTCAAGGCGGTGGCCGACGAGGTGACGACCTCCAACGAGGAGGACGGGATCGCGGTCGTGCTGGAGCGTCTGATGGGCGCCGCATAGCGCGCAGGACGTACGAGAGGTCCGGGGCAGCCCGCGCCAGAAGGCGCGCTCGAAGTGGCTGCCCCGGACCTTTTGTTGCTCCCCGCACGACTCACTCTGCCCCGGCCGCATGGCCCCTTACCAGCGAATTTCCGCGCATCAGCCGTGAACCCGGCGGCGCCTCCAGTAGGCGACGGCGAGCACGCCCAGCAACGGCCCCCACAACAGCAGTGGTGCGTAGCTCAGGTTGAAGATCCACAGGGCGAGTCCGGTGGGCGCGTCGGGGTTCGCGGCGTTGACCTCGTTCCACGTCACGGCGCCGAGGCAGGTGATGGCGGTGAGCGCGAGTGCGCCCAGCGCTGCGGGAACCACCGCCACCAGCGGGTGGATCCGGCGGCCGCCCAGCAGGGGGAGCCGGCGGGGCAGCTCCTCGCCCCAGCGCCGGACCAGACCGAGGCTCAACAGGCCCAGGGCTTCCTGCAGGCCGGTGACGAGGACGAGGACCAGGGATTCCCGGCCCGGGTAGTACGAATGGTGCAGATCGCTGCCCGGACCCCAGCCCATGGGGACGCCGGCCGCGATCGCGAGCCGCCACACACAGCTGGGGAGGACGGTCAGCGAGGCGAGCGTGGCCAGCCGGCGCAGCCACGGGGAGACCCCGGGTACGGCGTCCAGTGCCCGTGCGGCGGATGTGGCGGTCGGTGTCATCGTCCAAGTCCTGTCCGGGAGGGTGGGTTTGGCGGCTCCAGCCTCGTCGGCCCCCGCTGCGCGAGCCATCCGCCGATCAGCAGGCCGGGCGGCGCCGCCGGGCGGGGCGGATCTGCCGAACGGCGGATGGCCGGCCATCGGCGTGCGCTCGTAGGGTCGGGCCATGAGCGTCAACCTCCGTGCCATATGGGCCCCGTTGCTGGCTTCGGCCGCGCTCGCAGGCATCACCGCCACCGTCCTTGGCGTGCCCGCGACGTGGCTGCTCGTCTGGGCGGGCTTGCTGCTCCTGCTGCTCGCCCTGGCGGCCCGCTGGTCACCGGTGCGTTCGGGGGCCATCGCGGGAGGGCTGGGCGTGGTCGCGGTCTCGGTGTGGCCGGTGCCGCTGGTGTGGGAGACCGGTTCGTGGCTGGATCTCTGCGGCGTGGCCGGCTTCTGGGCCGTCCCTGCGCTCGGAGCCGCACTGGCCGGCGGTTACCTGCGCCGCCAGGCGACCCGGATGGAGCAGGCCGTACGGGATGCCCGGCGCGACCAGCAGCTGGAACTGGCCCGGGACCTGCACGACTTCGTGGCGCATGACGTGAGCGCCATCGTGGTGCAGGCGCAGGCCGCGAGGTTCGTGGCCGAGCAGGACCCCGGGCAGGCGGTCCGCGCGCTGGAGCGGATCGAGGCGGCGGGGCTGAGCGCGCTGGCGTCGATGGACCGCACCGTGCACGCGCTGCAGGAGGCCGCGGGCGGACCGACGGCTCCCGTTCCGGGGCTGGCACAGCTGCCGGAGCTGGTGGCGCGGTTCGAGGGCGGAGCCCTGGACGCCGACCCCGTCGCGATGAGGGAGCTGTCGAGGGAGGCGGACACCACCGCCTACCGGGTGGCCGTCGAGGCGCTGACGAACGTACGCCGGCACGCGCCCGGAGCGGCCGTGGTCCGGGTCGCCGTACGCCGGGCCGGCGCGGGCACCGAGCTGAGCGTGACCAACTCCGCGGCTGCCCGCGGCGGGGTCGTGTTGATGGCCCGCCGCCGGCGGGGCGGTACCGGGCTGGCCGGTCTGCGCGCGCGGGTGGAGGCGGCGGGCGGAACCCTGAGGGCCGGAGCGGACGAGAACGGCGGGTGGCGGGTTTGCGCCGTCTTCCCGGCGCAGGAGAACACCCCCGGGTGATCATGGCGGCGTGACCACACGCATCCTGATAGCCGACGACCAAGAGGACATCCGCAGCGGCTTCCGGCTGATCCTCGACTCGCAGCCGGACATGACCGTCGTGGGGGAGGCGGCGGACGGCGAGAGCGCGGTGGCGCTGGCCCGCCAGCTGCGGCCCGACGTGGTGCTCGCCGACATCCGGATGCCGCGGCTCGACGGGCTGGAGGTGACCCGTCTGCTAACGCCCGAGACGCGGGTGGTGGTCGTGACCACCTTCGACCTCGACGAGTACGTGCACACCGCGCTGCGCAACGGGGCCTGCGGCTTCCTGCTGAAGCGGTCCGGACCGGCGCTGCTGATCGAGGGCGTACGGGCCGCTATGGCGGGGGACACCCTGATCAGTCCACAAATCACGGTGCGACTGCTGAGTCGGCTGACGCAGCCCGCTCCGGCCGCACGGCCGAGGGCCCATCCGCTGACGGAGCGGGAGCTGGACATCGTACGGCTGGTGGCGCGGGGGCTCACCAATGCCGAAATCGGCGCGGAACTGTTCATCACCGCGGGCACCGCCAAAACCCACATCGCGAACGTCCAGGCAAAGACCGGGGCTCGGAACCGGGTGGGGATCGCCGCATGGGCATGGGAGCACGGCGTCGTGAAAGCGGAGGCCCACTAGTCACGTTTCACGTGAAACGGGGCCTTGTTTCGTGAAACGGGGCCTTGTTTCACGTGAAACAACGTGGCGGGTGAGAGGCCAGGACAGCAGTCCGACGGCGAGCGCGATGGCGTGGCCGAGGTCGGTGAAGGTACCGCCGGTGGCGAGGGGAATCCCGAAGAAGGCGATCGCGCCGACCAGGTAGATCCATCTCCAGGGGCTGGGGAGCCGGTAGGTGAGGACACCGATGGAGGCCGCGAGTCCATAGCTGACGCCGATGTCGACGACATGGGTCATGCTGCGCGGGGCGCGGTGGTCCTGGATGGCCGTCAGAAGGACCTTCTGACTGATCAGCGTGGCGACGACATGGGCGGTGACCACGATCACGAACCAGCGCAGGGTTCCGATCCAGCGTTCGACGGAAGCGTGGAACACCTCGAAGAGCACGGCGTAGAGAGCCAGTGAGGCAGGGTTCACGATCCAGAACGCGCTGCTGATGAGTGCTCGAACGGGATGCTGGACGAGCTGGTGGATGTTGCTGCTGTTGCGATGGAGCAGGACGCGATCCACCTGGTCGGGGGCTATCGCCACGATGACGCTGGTCACGGCGATGATCAGAAGCCAGATGTGCGTTCCGGGCGAGGAACGTATCCAGGACCGCAGGGGCCGGGAAGGCTCCGGGTCGGTTCTCTCGCTCATGCACCGATGATGACCCGCAAAGCGGTGCCCCGCCTGGCCGATGGGCCGGGCGGGGCACGGTTGCGCGAGTGAAGCGGCTGGGCCTACTCCTCGCCGGCCAGCGTGAGGCGGCGCAGCTTCTGGCCCGCGTAGACCGTGGCTCCGACGGTGACCACGACGAGCAGCACCGAGGCGGTGGGCAGGCCCACCGTGGCGTCGACGTAGCCCTGTCCGGCCACCTTTTCGGCCAGGGCCAGGGCCCACTGCTGAACGCTGAGGGTCTTGGCGCCCGAGACGAGGCTGCCGAAGAGCGACTCCCAGATCAGGGCGTAGACCAGGCCGAAGACGACCGCGTGCCGGCTGACCGTGCCCAGCAGCAGGAACAGCGCGCTGTAGGCGATCGAGGCCACGAGCGCGGCGATCGTGTAGGCGACGGCGATCTGCTGGCCGTTGCCGTTCAGGATGAATCCGGCGATCAGGGTGGGGATCGCGGAGAAGGCCATGGTGACGGCGATGGCCACGATCAGCTTGGTCATGATGATCGTCGGCCGCTTCACCGGCTTCGCCAGCAGGTAGACGATGGAGCCGTCGTCGATCTCGGGACCGATGGCGCCGGTGCCGGCGATTACACCGATCAGCGGGACCATGGTGGCGAGGGCGAAGCCTCCGAGCAGGTCCGCCGCGACCTTGTCGTCCACCCCCGTGAAGGCGCGGACGGCGATGGCGATGACGATCAGCAGGGCGGGGAGCGCGAAGAGGATCAGTGCGCGGCGCCGGCCGAGCAGGGCCCGGTAGGTGAGCCGGGCGACGGTGGGGTTGTACATGGGTGCCAGCTCCTTTCAGGCCGTGACGAGGTAGGAGAAGACCGACTCGAGGGACTCGTCGGAGGGCGAGACCGTCAGCAGCCGAATGTCGTGCTGTCGGGCCACCACGGGCAGCAGTTCCGTGAAGCGGCCGAAGTCGACGGCCTGGATGCGCAGGGCGCCCTCCTTCAGGTCGACCTCGATGCCGGCCGTGGAGGGGTCGGCGATCAGGGCCGCTGCGAGGGCCCGGTCGTCGGAGGAGCGGACGAGGTAGCGGTGCGGGCGGTCCGTCATCAGGCGGCGGATCTTGCGGAAGTCGCCGGAGGCGGCGTGCCGTCCGGCCACGACCACCTCGATGTGCGAGGCGAGCTGCTCGACCTCCTCCAGGATGTGGGAGGAGAACAGGACGGTGCGTCCTTCGGCCCCCATGCGGCGCAGCAGGTCCATCAGCTGCATCCGCTGCCGGGGGTCCATTCCGTTGAACGGCTCGTCCAGGAGCAGCACGGACGGGTCGTGGACGAGGGCGGACGCCATCTTCACGCGCTGGCGCATGCCCTTGGAGTAGGTGGAGATCTTGCGGTCCTGCGCGTACTCCATTTCGACGGTGGCCAGTGCGCGCTGCGCGGCCGCGTCGTCGAGGCCGTGGAGCTCGGCGTTGGCGACGACGAACTCACGGCCGGTGAGGAAGTCGTACATCGCCTCGCGCTCGGGCACGACGCCCACGTGCTTGTAGATCTGCTCGTTGCGCCAGATCGGAGCGCCGTCGAGGGTGACGGTGCCCGTGGAGGGGGCGAGGAAGCCGCCCATCATGTTGATGAGCGTGGACTTGCCCGCGCCGTTGGGGCCCAGCAGTCCCGTGACGCCGGGGCCGATGCGCATGGTCACGTCGTTGACGGCGACGACGTTCCCGAACCAGCGGGAGGTGTGGTCGATGTCGATGGTGGTCACAGCCCGGCCTTCCGGTAGCGGGCCATCAGGGCGGCGTAGGAGCCGGCGATCAGGCCGAGGGCGACGAGCAGGTAGACGAAGCCGATGCCGGCCGAGGGGCCCTCACCGCCGGGGAAGGCGGAGGTGGCGCCGAGGAACGCGGTCTGAACACCGTCGATCAGGGTGATCGGGGAGAACAGGCCCAGCCAGTCGATGGCTCCCGTGTTTCCGGTGCTGTAGGCGATGCCCTGTACCGCGGTGACCGCCCCGTACGGGATCAGGAGCACCGCGATGATCGCCGCGACGCCGAACCCGCGCCGCGGGGTCAGCGCGGCCATCACCAGGCCGATCCCGGAGAAGAGCAGCGACAGCAGCACAACCGACACCAGTCCTTGCCCGAATCCCTTGGTCTGGTCGGCGAAGTCGAACTTCGCCAGGAGCGCGCCGATCCACATGATCAGCAGCGGGGTCGCGGTGAGGATGAACATCGCCGTGGCCATGGCCGCGTACTTGGCGACGACATAGTCGACGCGCTCGATGGGCCGCGAGAAGTAGAGCGGTACCGTCTTGAAGCGCAGGTCACGCGAGACGGACTGCGGGGCCTGGGAGGCGAGGTAGAGGCCGATGACCACCTGGGTGGTCAGGGCGTACGTCGTGTACTTGATCGGCAGGTCCGTGGAGCCGGGCACCGCGATGGCCACCGCGACGATGATCAGCGCCGGAACGCACATCACCGCGAAGAGCAGCATCGGGAGGACCTTGGACTTGGCGGACCGGCCGAGCCCGTAGGCGCCGCGCAGAGACTGCGAGAACAGCGACTTGCGGGCGTAGGCACGGCCGAGCCGCGGTCCGTCGTAGGACCGGTAGCCGATGTTGTGGATCTGTGTCGACGTCTCAGGCGCCATCGGAACCGGCTCCCTTCTGCTGAGCGGTGTACGCGGGCTGGTCGTTGTCGCGGAAGACCTCCGCGATGTGGTGGCGGCGCTGTTCCATGCGGACCAGGCCGATGCCCAGCTCGGCGACGGTGTCGCGGATGGTGTCGTAGGTGTGCTCGCCGGTGGCCTCGACGAGGAGGATGTGGCCGGCTCCGGGCAGGCCCTGCTCCGCGCCGACGTGCAGGGCGATGCCCGCCTCGGCGAGTGCCTTGCGCAGGGCGGCGGTGCCGTCCGGGTGGGCGTCGGAGTCGGTGACCTCGACCGCGAGGGTCGTGGTGGTCTGGGTGAAGTCGCTGGTGGAGCTGGAGCGCAGCAGCTTGCCGCCGTCGACGACCACGACGTGGTCGCAGGTCCGCTCGAGCTCGCCGAGGAGGTGCGAGGTGACCAGGACGGAGATGCCGAAGTCGGTGTAGACGCGGCGGATCAGGCCGAGCATCTCGTCGCGCCCGACCGGGTCCAGGCCGTTGGTCGGCTCGTCGAGGAGGACCAGCTGGGGGTCGTGGACGAGTGCCTGGGCGAGCTTGACGCGCTGCTTCATGCCCGTGGAGTAGCCGCCGATGGGGCGGTAGCGCTCCTCGTACAGCCCGACGTGGCGCAGGGTGTCGGCGGTGCGCTCGCGGGCCGCGGTCGGCGGCAGCCCGGACATGCGCGCCATGTGGACGACGAACTCGGTGGCCGAGACGTCGGGTGGCAGACAGTCGTGCTCGGGCATGTACCCGACGCGTTCACGGATGGCGCTGCCATGCGTATTGACGTCGAGGCCGAGCACGGCGGCGCTGCCCTCGGTGGCGGGGGACAGTCCCAGCAGAATCTTGATCAGCGTGGACTTGCCGGCTCCGTTGGCGCCCACGAGCCCGGTCACGCCGGGTCCGATGTCCAGGGAGAGCCGGTCGAGGGCGGTCACTCGGGGGTACCGCTTGCTCAGGCTTTCAGTCGCGATGACAGTCACGGCTCAGACGTTAGTGGCATGGCTCTTGCCAGGCGTCAGACCTGGAGCTGGATCCCGTCTCCGCCTTCCGGCGTACATACCCGTACTGGAGGCTGATGTGGACCGGACAACTTTGTCCACAGGTCCGTGCATGACCCTTGACGTGATCTCCGCTCATTGTCACATTCATCAGTGTCAACTTACGGGCGCGTACGGCTCTACGGATGGACGGCTGACATGGCTGGGGACACCAGGCAACGCACCGCGCGACACCCGGGACGGCAATCCGGGCGGCCCTCCGCCGAGCTGAGCGGGTTCAGAGAGGTGCAGCGCCTCTCGTACGAGTGCGCCGAGGCGGTCGCGGCCCAGCTGCGGCCCGGGGTGACCGAGCGCGAGGCCGCGCGCATGCAGCGGGAGTGGCTGCGCGACCGCGGGGTCCGGGACTGGTTCCACCTGCCGTTCGCCTGGTTCGGGGACCGCACCGCCTTCGCGAACTTCCGCATCCCGCTGCAGTTCTTCCCGACGAACCGGCGGCTGGAGCCGGGGATGCCGTTCATCCTGGACATGGCGCCGGTCTACAAGGGCTTCTCGGCGGACATCGGCTACTCGGGCAGCCTCGGCCTGAATCCGGTACAGGACCGGCTCATGTCCGATCTTCGGGAGCACCGGACACTGATCCTGGAGCAGGTGCGGGAGCGCCGCTCCCTGCGCGAGATCTACGAGGACGTCGAGCGGCTGATGAACCGGCAGGGGTACGCCAACCGGCACCGCGCCTACCCCTTCGGCGTGATCGCCCACAAGATCGACCGGGTCAAGGAGCGGCGCTGGTCGCCGACGGCGTTCGGTTTCGGCACGCAGTCCCTCAAGGGGCTGGCCAGTGACGCCCTGCACGGGCACCGTGAGGGCTGGTCCCCGCTGTGGAGCCCCTACCAGTTCTCCGACCACCCGCCGCAGCCCGGCCTGTGGGCGGTGGAGCCGCACCTGGGCTTCCGGGGCACCGGCGCGAAGTTCGAGGAGATCCTCGTGGTCACCGACTCCCGGGACCCCGAGGAGAGCGCCTTCTGGCTGGACGACGATCTGCCGCACGTGCGGCGCTGGGCCGAGGAGGAGAAGGCAGCATGAGCGGCGTGAGCGGAGCAGGAGCGGCGGAACTCGCGGGTGCGCGGGAGCACTGGGTGCGCACCGGCGGGATCGAGTTGTGCGTGGTCGAGCTCGGCGAGAGGGGCCGCCCGACCGTACTGCTGGTGCACGGCTACCCCGACAGCAAGGAAGTCTGGACGGAGGTCGCCGAGCGGCTCGCGTCGCGCTTCCACGTGGTGCTCTATGACGTGCGCGGCCACGGGCGCTCCACCGCGCCGCAGCCGTTGCGCGGCGGCTTCACCCTGGAGAAGCTGACCGACGACTTCCTGGCGGTGGCGGACGCGGTCAGTCCGGACCGTCCGGTGCACCTGGTGGGCCACGACTGGGGGTCCGTACAGGGCTGGGAGTTCGCGACGGTCGGCCGTACGGAGGGGCGGATCGCGTCCTTCACCTCGATGTCGGGGCCCTCGCTGGACCACCTCGGGCACTGGATCAAGAAGCGCATGTCGCGGCCGACCCCGCGGGCGGCGGCGCAGCTCCTCGCCCAGGGCGCCAAGTCCTGGTACGTCTACATGCTGCACACCCCCGTGCTGCCGGAGCTCGCCTGGCGCGGGCCTCTCGGCAAGCGGTGGCCCAAGGTGCTGCAACGCGTCGAGAAGGTGCCGGCCGGCTCCTACCCGACGGCCTCGCTTCCCTCGGACGCGGCGCACGGCGCCTGGCTCTACCGCGACAATGTGCGGCCGCGGCTGCGCCGGCCGCGCTCCGACGCCTACGCCCACGTACCGGTGCAGCTGATCACTCCGACCGGGGACGCGTTCCTGTCCGAGCGGCTCTACGACGGTCTGGAGCGGTGGGCCCCGGACCTGCTGCGGCGGACCCTGCCGGCCAAGCACTGGATCCCCCGGACCCGGCCCGACCAGCTGGCCTCCTGGATCGCGGAATTCGTCATGTCCCGTCAGGAGCCGGCCGCCCGGGCACCTCAGCAGAAGGCCCCGGCCAAGTATGCCGACCGCTTCGGCGGCCAGCTGGTCCTGGTCACCGGCGCGGCCAGCGGCATCGGCCGGGCCACCGCCTTCGCCTTCGCCGAGGCGGGAGCACGGGTGGTGGCCGTGGACCGCGACGCGGAGGGCGCGGCGCGCACGGCCGACATGGCCCGACTCGTCGGCGCCTCCGAGGCGTGGGCCGAGTGCGTCGACGTCAGCGACGAGCAGGCGATGGAGAAACTGGCGGCGAAGGTCGCCGCCGAGTACGGAATCGTCGACGTCCTGGTCAACAACGCCGGCATCGGTCTGTCCGGCGCCTTCCTCGACACCACCGCCGAGGACTGGAGGAAGGTCTTGGACGTCAATCTGTGGGGTGTCATCCACGGCTGCCGGATCTTCGGGAAGCTGATGGCGGAGCGCGGCCAGGGCGGGCACATCGTCAACACGGCGTCCGCCGCGGCCTATCTGCCCTCCCGCACCCTGCCCGCCTACAGCACCTCGAAGGCCGCGGTGCTGATGCTGTCGCAGTGCCTGCGCGCGGAGCTCGCCTCGAAGTCCATCGGGGTCTCCGCGATCTGCCCCGGCATCGTCAACACCAACATCACCGCCACCTCGCGCTTCGCCGGTGTGGACGAGGCGGAGGAGAAGCGCCGCCAGGAACGCTCCTCACGGCTCTATGGCCTGCGCAACTTCCCGCCGGAGAAGGTGGCCGACGCGATCCTGCGCGCCGTGGTCCGCAACGAGGCGGTCGTACCGGTCACGCCCGAGTCCAAGGGCGCCCTGTGGATGTCCCGTTTCGCGCCGCGCGCCCTGCGGCGCATCGCACGAGTGGAGCCCAAGTTGTGAGCGGGGGCCCGTATCCGGCCTCGCCCACGTGGAGAGAGCCCGGCACGGCCATATCCCGCTACTTCCGGCGGTCGTACCATCCCTCGCAGGAGGGCTCGCTGCGCAGGGCGGTCGAGTACCTTGCGGCTTCACCTGCCGCCCGGGCCGCAGCCGGCGCGGTCGGCCGAGCCGCCATGTCGTAGGGAGCCGGGATTGTCCGATCAGGCGGTAGCCGAGTACCGGATCGAGGATCTGGCGCACCACAGCGGAGCGACGGTGCGCACGATCCGCGCGTACCAGGACCGCGGGCTGCTGCCCAAGCCGGAGCGGCGGGGCCGCTCCAACGTCTACCGGGACACGCATCTGGCGCGGCTGCGGCAGATCGCCGACCTGCTGGACCGGGGCTACACCCTGGCCTCCATCAAGGAGCTGCTGGAGGCCTGGGACGCGGGGCGCGGCCTGGGCGGCGTACTGGGGCTGGTCGCCGAGGTGCACGGGCCGTGGACCGACGAGGAGGCGGCCCGGATCAGCCGGGACGAGCTGAACGAACGGTTCGGCGGCCTGCCGGACGACGACGCGGTGGGCGAAGCCTGCGAGCTGGGCGTGCTGGAGCGGATCCCGGGGCGCCCGGACCAGTTCCTGGTGCCGTCCCCGCAGGAGCTGGCGGTAGCCGCCGAGCTGTACGCGGCCGGGGTGCCGCTCGCGGCGATCACCGGTCACCTGCGGGAACTGCGCGGCCAAGTGGAGCACATCGCCTCGCGGTTCCTGGAGTTCACCACCGAGCACGTCTTCGCGCGCTACCTCGGGCAGGTGCCGCCCACGGACGCCGACGCAGCGGAGGCGGCGACGATGGTGCGGCGGCTGCGGCCGCTTGCGCAGCAGACCGTGGACGCGGAGCTGGCGCGGGCGATGCGGCTCTTCGCCACCCGGCACCTCCAGCGGCACCTCGGAGCGGCCGCCACCCCGCAGCCGACGGGGGCCTCGCCGGTCGCGCTGCCGGCCGGGACGGTACGGGCGGTGCAGGAACTGGTCGGCGCCGAACACGTGGCGGAGTTCGTACGGGCCGCGACGGAGCGGGAGCTCCAGGCCCGGACGATGAACGACCTGGCGAGCCGGGCGGGCCGGTAGCGCCTGAACGGAATTGGTCCACAGGTTCCACAGGGCGGATCACGCGTTTGCCGTCAAAACCCGCCCAAACGGCTGTGGACAAGTGCCCTTTTCCTGTGGGTAACTGAGACGGCGTCTCAGCCTACGGTCCGGTACGCGGCCCTGCTGGGACCCTCGCCGTCCGCCGCGGCGACCCCGGGGAGCGCGGCCGGCACGGCCGCTGCGCCCGGCTTCGGCTCGGCCTCAGGGCCTTCGCCGCCGTCCCCCCGGCCGCCCGCGCCGTCCTTCACCCCGGTCCCGTAGAGGAGGGCGGCCAGGGCCAGACCGAGGATCCCGCCGGTCAGCTGGGCGGCGACGAAGCCGGGCAGCGACCCGGGCGCTATGCCGGTGAAGGAGTCGCTGAAGCTGCGCCCGATGGTGCCGGCCGGGTTGGCGAAGGAACCCGAGGAGGTGAACCAGATCGCGGCCGCGATGTAGGCCGCCACCGCCGCCGGTATCAGCCCGCCGCGCCCGATGCGC
Organism: Streptomyces sp. NPDC023541; assembly: GCF_055559995.1. Classification (NCBI taxonomy): domain Bacteria; kingdom Bacillati; phylum Actinomycetota; class Actinomycetes; order Kitasatosporales; family Streptomycetaceae; genus Streptomyces; species Streptomyces sp. NPDC023541. The sequence goes on along the minus strand of NZ_JBVHJO010000003.1, from coordinate 486,051 downwards.
CCCAGCCCCTGGATCACGAGGACAAGACCGGCGGTGGCGATCACCTCACCGACGAGCAGGTGGCCCCCGTCGCGCACCTGGGTGGCGAAGGTTCCGGGGGTCCGGCCGAACATGGCTTCCGCGAGGACGGCGCCGCCGATGGCACCGGCCGTCTGGGCGACGACGTAGACGGACACCTCACGGCCGCCGAGTCCCGTACCGCCGGTGCGGCGGGCCCACCAAGAGGTGAGGGTCACCACCGGGTTGAGGTGGGCGCCGGACAGCGGCCCGAAGAGCGTGATGATCAGCCCGAGGCCGATCGCCGACACGAACGAGTTGGCGATGAGGGCGACACCGGTGTCGGTGCTGAGCTCCGCGGCCTTGAGCCCGGAGCCGATGACGACCACGAGCAGGCCGGCCGTCCCGATCAGCTCGGCAGCCGCACGGCGTGGCAGAGAGGTATGGGCTGTCATGGGTTCTCCCCCTGGGTGAGTGTTAGTGGAAAATATATTCCGCATCTTGGAATGTCGACAGGGGGTGTCCAGTGCTGCGCGGCCGTCGAAAATCGCTGCCGCGGGGCCTGCAGAGCGGGCACGCTGGGATTCATGGATGAAAGACGCACCGTAAAGGTGTCGAAGTACGTCTCGAAACACCTGCGGCACCAGCCGGAACGGATCGGACTGGTGCTCGATCCCCACGGCTGGGTGGAGATCGACGACCTGCTGCGCGCCGCCGCCGCGCACGGTTTCCACTTCAGCCGCGCCGAACTCGACCATGTCGTTGCCGCCAACGACAAGCAGCGGTTCGCCGTCGACGGCACGCGCATCCGCGCCAGCCAGGGGCACACCGTGGCCGTGGACCTGGACCTGCCGGAGGCCGAACCGCCGGCGTACCTCTACCACGGCACCGTAGCCGCCGCCCTCGACTCGATCCGCGCCGAGGGCCTACGCCCGATGGCCCGCCACCACGTGCACCTGTCCCCCGACCGGGAGACCGCGACCCGGGTCGGCGCGCGCCGCGGCCGGCCCGTCGTGCTCAGCGTGGACGCCGGGGCGATGCGTGCGGCCGGGCACGTCTTCCGGATCAGCGCCAACGGGGTGTGGCTGGTGGACACCGTGCCCCCGCAGTTCCTGCGCTTCCAGTAGCCCGGACGGCGGCCCTTCCCCTGACTGGCCTGGCGGCCGAGCGCGACGACATTCTGGCGGGGCGAATCTGATGTGCGCCGGGTAGCCGCACCGCATGCCCGCCTCCTCGCTGCTGCCACTGCCACTGCCGCTGCTGCTGCGGCCCGGCCGGACCGACGAGGCGCGGTCGCACCACCTGCGCGGCTACCGCATGGCCTGCGGCAACGAGAGCCTGCTGCCCTGGGTCGGCAAGCGCATCGGGTTCTGCGTGCTCACCGGCAACACCTCGCGCGGCTTGGGGATCCTGGCCGAACACGTCGCCCGCGTGGCGCCGCTCGCGAACCTCGACGACCGGCCCGGCCTTCCACGGGCGACATCCTCATCCTGCTGCACCGCCTGCGGGAACTGGCCCACGGGGACCTCCCGGCCGCCTCCGAGCTGTATGAGGTGCTCCACCCCGGCTGCCTCGACACCGCCCGGGTCTCGCAGCGGTTCCTGCTGGGGCGGCCGTGCGCCGCCGGCGGCGGACCTGCCGCTGGGGTGCGCGGTGCCGGGCTGCCCCGGCACGCCTCCGGCACCGCCGACGCCGCCTCCGGGCCGGGAGCACTCGGACCTGAGCCATCCCAGCCCGACGGGCGCGCTGCGCCGGGGCTGCGGACTGGCTCCTGTCCTCCGCCGAGCGGCTGCTGGAGCAGTTGAAGGGCCGGGGGGCCGGGTAACGGTCGGTGGATCAGCTGTCGAGCTGTGCCAGGGCCTCGGTGGCGATCTTCTCGAAGACGGCCTCGTCGGCGGCGAAGTCGGAGTCCGGGATCGGTGCGTGGATGACCAGCTCCGTGAAGCCCAGGTCGCGGTGCCGGCCCGCGAAGTCGACGAACGCGTCCACGGACTCCAGCACGGTGTTGGCCTCGGGCGTGAAGCCGGTCAGCAGGATCTTCTCCATGGGCTCGGGAGCCCGGCCGATCTCCACGAAGGCCTTGTCGAGCCGTTCGAGCTGCGCTCGCAGGGCCTCCAGCGACTGCTCGGGCGTGCCGCTCTCGAAGAGCTTGGGGTCACCCGTGGTCACCCACGCCTGCCCGTACCGGGCGGCGAGCCGCAGACCGCGCGGGCCGGTCGCGGCCACCGCGAACGGCAGCCGCGGCCCCTGCACGCAGCCGGGGATGTTGCGGGCCTCCTCCGCCGAGTAGAAGGTGCCTTCATGGCTCACGGAACCTTCGGTCAGCAGCCGGTCCAGCAACGGCACGAACTCGGCGAAGCGGTCGGCGCGCTCACGCGGGGACCAGGCCTCCTGGCCCAGCGCCGTCGCGTCGAACCCGTTGCCGCCGGCGCCGATGCCGAGGGTGATACGGCCGCCCGAGATGTCGTCCAAGGTCATGAGCTCCTTGGCCAAGGTCACCGGATGACGGAAGTTCGGCGAGGTGACGAGCGTGCCCAGGCGCAGCCGCTCGGTGGCGGCGGCCGCCGCGGTGAGGGTAGGCACCGCACCGAACCAGGGGCCGTCGCGGAAGGTGCGCCACGACAAGTGGTCGTAGGTGTAGGCCGTGTGGAACCCGAGCTGCTCGGCTCGCAGCCACTGGTCTCGACCCCCCTCGTGCCATCGACGTACCGGAAGGATCACCGTGCTCAGACGCAGACTCATGCGTCGAGCCTACGGCGGGCCGATGTTTCACGTGAAACATTGCGTTTCACGTGAAACATCGGCCCGACCCCAGCCTGGCTTGATCATGGTCCGGTCCTCCGCTCACATGGGCGAAGATGGAGCCGTGACCTCGGCTCCTCAGCGCCCGGACGGGCCAATCCCCATGCCCCGGCTCATCGCCACCGACCTCGACGGCACCCTGCTGCATGACGACAAGTCCGTCTCGCCGCGTACCGTCGCCGCACTGGCCGCTGCCGAGGAGGCCGGGATCGAGGTCTTCTTCGTCACCGGCCGCCCCGCCCGGTGGATGGATGTGGTCGCCGACCATGTCCACGGACACGGCCTCGCGATCTGCGCCAATGGCGCGGCGGTCGTCGACCTGCACGCCGGGCGAGAGTTCGTACAGGTCAGGGCCCTCCCCAGGGAGGCCGCACTCTCCGTCGTCGAAGCCCTGCGCGCGGCGGCGCCCGGCACGTCCTTCGCAGTCGAGCTGACCACCGGCATCAACTACGAGCCGGAGTACCCGCCCTTCTTCAAGGACCCGGGCGCCAAGCTCGCGACCGCCGAGGAGCTGCTCCACGAGGAGGCGAACGAGAGCGTCGCGCCCGTGCTCAAGCTGCTGGCGCACCACTCGGAGATCACCCCGGACGAGTTCCTCGCACTGGCCCGCACCGCCGCGGGCGAGTACGCATCGATCACCCGGTCCAGCCCCACCTCCCTGCTGGAGATCAGTGGACACGGCGTGTCGAAGGCGAGCACTCTGGCGCTGTGCTGCGCCGAACGGGGCATCGTCCCCGAGGAGGTCGTCGCGTTCGGGGACATGCCGAACGATGTGGAGATGCTCAGCTGGGCCGGCACCTCTTACGCGATGGGCAATGCCCACCCCGATGTGATCACGGCCGCGTCCGGCCGGACCGTCGCCAACAACGAGGACGGGGTCGCCCTCGTCATCGAGCGCATCCTGGCCGAACGCCTCGCACGCCACCAGGCGTAGGCCGCAGCCCTACTGGAGTGGGGCCTCCCACACCAGGGTGGTCCCGCCGCCGTCGTCCCCGATGCCGGGACCGTAGGAACTGGTGCCGCCGAGCGACTCCGCCCTCCGCCGCAGGTTGCGCAGGCCGCTGCGCCGACCGCTCTCGGGGATGCCCACTCCATCGTCGGCGACTTCCAGCCGGACTCCGGCCCTGCCGCCGGGCAGCGTGACGGTGCAGTCCAGCACCACCTCGATCCGGGACGCCTCGGCGTGCCGGAAGGCGTTGGACAGCGCCTCGCGCAGCGCGGCGATCAGGTTCTTGCCCGCCAGCTCTCCGACGACCGTGTCAATCGGTCCGAGGAAGCGGTGGGCGGGTTTGAAGCCCAGCGGGACCGCTGCCATGTTGATCTCCCGCAGGACACGGGTACGCAGCCCGGACGGGGCTTCCGCGGGCCCCTGCTGGAGGGCGAAGATCGCCGTGCGGATCTCCTGGATCGTCACGTCCAGTTCGTCCACGGCCTTGCCCACGCCGTCGCGCACCTCGGGGACGATCGACCGGCGCTGGGCGCCCTCCAGCATCATTCCGGTGGCGAACAGTCGCTGGATGACGAGGTCGTGCAGGTCACGGGCGATCCGGTCACGGTCCTCGAAGACCGCCAGCCGCTCCCGGTCGCGTTGCGCTTCGGCCATCATCAGCGCGAGCGCCGCCTGTGAGGCGAACTGGGTGGCCAGGGTCCGCTCGGCTTCGGTGAAGGGCCGCTTGTCGCGGGCGCGCGGGGTGACCAGCGCTCCCAGCACCCGCCCCCCGCTGTGCAGGGGCAGCATCATGCAGGGGCCGTACGGGCTGGTGAGCCGGCTGATCATGCGGGGGTCCGACGAGGCGTCGTCGGTGAAGACCGGCTCCCCCCGCAGCAGGTGGTCGACCACCGGGCTCTCGGCCGGTATCACCACGCCGAGCGACGTGGCGGGGTTCTCCGCCGATACCGCGACGATCTCCATCCCGCCCTCTTCGGCGGGCAGCAGGACGATCCCGGCGGCGGAGTCGGCCAGTCGGCGGGCCTGCTCGGCCACCACCGAGAGGGCGTCGTCGGCGTCCCCGCCGGACAGCAGGGCGGTGGTGACGGCGACCGACCCGTCGATCCAGCGCTCGCGCTGGGTGGCGGCCTCGTACAGGCGGGCGTTGCCGATGGCGATACCCGCCTCGGTGGCCAGGACCCGGACCATGTGGAGGTCATAGTCGTTGAACTCGACGCCGCCGTTCTTCTCGGCCAGGTACAGGTTGCCGAAGATCTCCCCCTGCACCCGGATCGGGACGCCGAGGAACGTCTTCATGGGCGGATGGTGCGCCGGGAAGCCCGCCGAGCGCGGATCCTTCGTCAGGTCGGCGAGCCGCACGGTGTCGGAGTGCGAGATCAACGCTCCGAGCAGGCCCCGCTTCCCGTCCGGACGGTGTCCGATCTTCCGGGCCAGTTCGGGGCTGATCCCGTGGGTGACGAAGTCCGAGAGCCCGCGGCCCTCCGTGTCGACGACACCGATCGCCGCGTAGTGGGCGTCCGCCAGCTCGGCCGCAGTCTCGCAGATGCGGTCGAGCGTGGAATGGAGCTCAAGGCCGGTACCGACCGACCGCATGGCCTCCAGCAGCTGCGGCACCCGGGCCGTGAGCTCGGTGGACAGGCCGTGCAGGCTCTTGGTTGCCTGGGTGGCTGCCACCAAGGGGTCCGGTGTTCCCTGCGATGGATCCGACAGCGGATCCGGTGATTCGTGCGGTGGCTGCGCTGACATGATCCTGAGCCTAGTTAGTCCCCATTAGAGGGGAAAATTGGCCAAACCTCCCGTCAGTTTCCCGTTCGCGCTCCAGCATCCGGCGCAGCGGCCCCTCGACGGCGGCCAACTCCGCGTACCCGCCGCGCTGCACGACCTCGCCGCGGTCCAGCACGAGCACCTCGTCGACCGCCTCCAGGCCCGCCAGCCGGTGCGTGATCAGCACGGTGGTCCGGCCCTCCGTCGCGGCCAGCAGGTCCGCGGTCAGGGCGTCCGCCGTGGCCAGGTCCAGATGTTCGGCCGGCTCGTCCAGGACCAGTACGGGGAAGTCCGCCAGCAGCGCCCGGGCCAAGGCCAGGCGCTGGCGCTGGCCGCCCGAGATCCGCTCGCCGTGCTCACCGACGAGCGTGTCCAGCCCGTCCGGCAGGCCGTCCGCCCAGTCCAACAGCCGGGCCGCGGCCAAGGCGTCCCGCAGCTGCTCCTCGCTCGCCCCGGTCCGGGCCAGCCGGAGGTTCTCCCGGACCGAACTGTCGAAGAGGTGCGCGTCCTGGGCGCACAGGCCCACGAGCGCGCGTACGTCGTCACCGTCGAGCGTGCGCGCGTCGGCGCCGCCCAGACCGTAGGAGCCTTCGGCCGGGTCCAGGAAGCGGAGCATGACCTGGGCCAGCGTGGTCTTGCCGGAGCCCGAGGGGCCGACGACGGCGATACGGCGGCCCGCTTCCAGGGTGAGGTCCAGCCCGCGCAACGCGTCCCGCTCCTGGCCCGCGTGGCGGGCAGTGAGCCCGATCAGCCTGAGCGGGAAGGGGGAGGCGGGAGATGCGGCGGGCTCCTCCGGCTCGGCGACGGGCACCGGGGCGTCGATGACCTCGTAGACCCGTTCGGCGCTACGGCGTACCCGCTGGCGGTACTGGACGGCGAGGGGGAGTCCGCTCACCGCTTCGAAGGCGGCGAGGGGCGTCAGGACCGCGACGGCCATGGCGACCCCGGACAGCCGTCCGTCGTGGACCGCGTTCGCGCCGACGGCCGCGGCGGCCACGACCGTGAGCCCGCAGACGAGGGCGGACAGCCCGCCGCCCAGCCCTCCCGCGGCGGCGCCCCGGGCGGCGATGCGCGTCAGGACGCCGTCGCTCTCCCGGGCCCGACCCTTGCGGTCCTCCAGCGCGCCGGCCACGGTCAGCTCCGCGGTGCCGGTCAGCAGGTCGGCCACCCGGGTGGCGAGCTCGCCCCGGGCGGGCGCGAGCCGGCGCTCCGCACGGCGGGCGCAGGCACCGCTGACCAGCGGCACCCCGACACCCGCGGCGAGGAGGCCGACGGCGAGCACCGCTCCGGCCTCGGGCAGCAGCCAGGTGGTGAAGGCCACGGAACCCGTTCCGACGAGCACCGCGGTGCCGACGGGCAGCAGCCAGCGCAGCCAGTAGTCCTGCAGGGCATCGGCGTCGGCGACCAGGCGGGCGAGCAGGTCCCCGCGGCGGTGCTCGCGCAGCCCGGCGGGCGCGATGCGCTCCAGCCGCCGGTACACCGACACGCGCAGGTCGGCGAGCATCCGCAGGACGGCGTCGTGCGAGACGAGCCGCTCCGCGTACCGGAAGACGGCGCGGCCCAGTCCGAAGGCCCGGGTCGCGGTGACGGCCACCATCAGATAGAGGACGGGGGGCTGTTCGGAGGCCCTGGAGATCAGCCAGCCCGACACGGCCATCAGGCCGACGCTGCAGCCGACGGCCAGTGCCCCGAGCAGCAGGCCCAGCCTGAACCGTCCCTGCCATGCGCTGGCCACCGCCCGCACCCGGCGCAGCGGATCGGCCCCGCCCGCGTCGGAGGTGCCGCCGGGCCTCACCCGCTCGGGGGCGGCCCCGAGGATCCACTCTCCGGCGTCCGCGTCGAGACCACCGGGGGAGGGCTCCTCGGCCACGGCCCCGGACACTCCGGGGCGGGGGAGCGGCCCGGCGGGCAGGGCGGTTCCGGGGCGGGCAACCTCGGGGACGGGACCGGCCGTCATCCGGACCACCCGGTCCGCGACGGCGAGCAGGGCCGGCCGGTGCACGACCAGGAGCACCGTCCGCCCTGCGGAGAGCCGCCGGACCGCGTCCACGATCCCCGCCTCGGTCTCGCCGTCCAGCGCCGCCGTCGGCTCGTCCAGCAGCAGCACCGGCCGGTCCGCCAGGAAGGCCCGGGCCAGCGCCAGGCGCTGCCGCTGCCCGGCGGAGAGTCCCACACCGCCTTCGCCCAGCAGGGTCTCGGCCCCGCGCGGCAGCGCGGACACGAAGTCCCAGGCCCCGGCGTCCTTCAGCGCGGTGGCCACCTCGCCGTCACGGGCTTCCGGGCGGGCCAGCCGTACGTTCTCGGCGACGGTCCCGGCGAAGAGGTGCGGCCGCTGCGGCACCCACGCGATCTGCTCCCGCCAGTGCTCCGGAGACAGTTCGTCCAGGTCCGTACCCGCGATCCGTACCCGCCCGGCGGTCGGCCGCACGAATCCCAGCAGCACCTGGAGCAAGGTGGACTTGCCGGCTCCGCTCGGGCCGGTGAGGGCCACGCACTCCCCCGGTCCGACGGTCAGCGAGACGGGACGGGGCGAGTCCTCGTCGCGGCCCTCGTAGCGCACGGCGACGCCGTCGATCTCGATCCGCAGGGGGGCGCCGCCCGGCAGGTGCGCCGTACCGGCCGGGCCGGCCGTGGGGGCCTCCAGGACCTCGAAGATCTCCTCGGCGGCCGCCAGCCCTTCCGCGGCCGCGTGGTACTGCGCTCCCACCTGCCGCAGCGGCAGATAGGCCTCGGGGGCGAGGATCAGGATGACCAGGCCGGTGTACAGGTCCAGTTCGCCGTGGACCAGCCGCATGCCGATGGTCACGGCCACCAGTGCGACCGACAGGGTCGCCAGCAGTTCCAGGGCGAAGGACGACAGGAACGCAATGCGCAGCGTCCGCATCGTCGCCCGCCGATAGTCGTCGGTGATCTTGCGGATCGACTCGGCCTGCGCCTTCGCCCGGCCGAAGACCTTCAGCGTGGGAAGACCGGCCACCACGTCGAGGAAGTGCCCCGACAGCCGCGAGAGGAGCCGCCACTGGCGGTCCATCCGGGACTGGGTGGCCATCCCGATGAGGACCATGAACGCCGGGATCAGGGGGAGCGTGACCACGATGATGGCCGCCGACACCCAGTCCTCGGTGACGATGCGGGCGAGCACGGCCACCGGCACCACGACCGCGAGCCCCAACTGGGGCAGGTAGCGGGAGAAGTAGTCGTCGAGCGCGTCCACGCCCCGGGTGGCCAGCGACACCAGCGACCCGGTCCGCTGTCCGCCCGGACGCCCCGGCCCGAGCTCCGCGGCCCGGTCCAGCAGCCGCCGCCGCAGCTCCGACTTGACCGCCGCGCCGGCACGGTGCGCGGCCAGCTCCGTCAGCCACGCGATCAGCGCCCGGCCGAGCGCCACCGCCGCGAGGAGCAACAACGGCGTACGGAGCGCCGCGCCGTCGAGACCCGCCTCGAAGGCGCCGACGACGATCTCGGCGACGAGCATCGCCTGCCCGACGACCAGCCCCGCCCCGGCAAGCCCCAGGGCCACCACCGCCCCCAGGAAGAGGCGGGTGGAACGGGCGTACCGGAGCAGGCGCGGGTCGATCGGTTTCACGTGAAACATCCCTCCAGGGTCAGTGGGCGTCGACGATGTGCTGCGTCCCGATCCGCTTGCGGAACACCCAGTACGTCCAGCCCTGGTAGAGCAGCACGAGCGGGGTGGCCACCGCGGCCAGCCAGGTCATGATCTTCAGGGTGTACGGGCTGGACGAGGCGTTGGTGACCGTGAGGTTCCAGGCCGCGTCGAGCGAGGAGGGCATCACATTCGGGAAGAGCGTCAGGAACAGCATTGCCACGGCCGCCGCGATGGTGATCCCGGACAGTGCGAACGACCAGCCCTCGCGGCCCGCCAGGTTGAAGCCGAGCGCCCCGAGCAGGGCCAGCACCGCCACGGCCATCGCGACCAGGCTCTTGCCGTCGCCGCGCGAGACCTGGGTCCAGATCAGGAAGACCAGTGCCAGCACGGCGGCGACGAGGCCCAGCACGGTCGCCGTCCCCCGCGCGCGGTCCCGGATGTCACCGACGGTCTTGAGCGAGGCGAAGACCGCGCCGTGGAAGGTGAACAGGGTGAGGGTGACCAGCCCGCCGAGGAGCGAGTAGACGTTGAGCAGGTCGAGGAGACTGCCGACGTATTCCTTGTTCTGGTCGATCTTCACTCCGCGCACGATGTTGGCGAAGACCACGCCCCACAGGAAGGCGGGGACCAGCGAGGTCCAGAAGATCGCGTGTTCCCAGTTGGCCTGCCAGCTGTCCTCGGGGCGCTTGTGGCGGTACTCGAAGGCCACGCCGCGGATGATCAGGCAGATCAGGATGAGCAGCAGCGGCAGGTAGAAGCCTGAGAAGAGGGTGGCGTACCACTCGGGGAAGGCAGCGAAGGTCGCACCGCCGGCCGTGAGCAGCCACACTTCGTTGCCGTCCCACACGGGCCCGATCGTGTTGATCAGGACGCGCTTCTCCACACGGTCGCGGGCGAGCAGCTTGGTCAGTACCCCGATGCCGAAGTCGAAGCCCTCCAGGAAGAAGTAGCCGATCCACAGGACGGCGATCAGCACGAACCAGACGTCGTGGAGCTCCATGGTGCGTTCTCCTCAGCCTCAGTACGAGAAGGCCATCGGCCGGTCGGGGTTCTTGTCGTCCCCGCCGATCTTGGTGGGCGGGTTGAGGTCGGCCTCGGTGAGCTCCGGCGGGCCGAGCTTGACGTACTTGACCAGGAGCCTGACCTCGATCACGGCCAGCACGGCGTAGAGCAGGGTGAAGCCGATCATCGAGGTGAGCACCTCACCCTGGGAGACGTGCGGCGAGACCGCGTCCCGGGTGCGCAGGACTCCGTAGACCACCCACGGCTGGCGGCCCATCTCGGTGAAGATCCAGCCCCAGGAGTTGGCGATGAGCGGGAAGCCCATGGTCCAGAGGGCGACGATCCAGTAGAGGTTGCCGAACTTGGGGCTCAGCGCCTTCTTGAAGAGCACCAGGTTCGGGACCTCGTCCTCCCCTGTGCGCAGCCCCGGCGGGAGCAGGAACTTCCGGCGGGTGAGCCAGAGCCCCAGCATGCCCACCCCGAGCGAGGCCATGCCGAAGCCGATCATCCAGCGGAAGCCCCAGTAGGCGACCGGGATGTTGGGCCGGTAGTCGCCCGGCCCGAACCTCTCCTGCTCGGCCTTGTTGACGTCGTTGATGCCCGGGACGAAGGAGGTGAAGTCGTCGTTGGCGAGGAAGGACAGCAGGCCAGGGATCTCGATGGCCACCTTGTTGTGGCCCTTCTCGACGTCTCCGTAGGCGAAGACGGAGAAGGGCGCGGGCGCCTCGCCGTCCCAGAGGGCCTCGGCGGCGGCCATCTTCATGGGCTGCTGCTTGAACATGACCTTGCCGAGGAGGTCACCGCTGATCGCCGTGCCCATGCCAGCGATGATCAGGACGACGAGGCCCAGGCGCAGCGAGCTGCGCATCACGGGGACGTGCTTCTTGCGCGCCAGGTGGTAGGCGGAGACGCCGGCCATGAACGCACCGCCGACGAGGAAGGCGGCCGTGATGGTGTGGAAGAACTGGGTGAGCGCGGTGTTCTGGGTGAGCACCAGCCAGAAGTCGGTGAGCTCCGCCCGGCCGCGCTCCTCGTTGATCCGGTACCCGACCGGGTGCTGCATCCAGGAGTTGGCCGCCAGGATGAAGTAGGCGGACAGGATGGTGCCCATGGACACCATCCATATGCAGGCCAGGTGGATCTTCTTGGGCAGCTTGTCCCAGCCGAAGATCCACAGCCCGATGAAGGTGGACTCGAAGAAGAAGGCGATCAGCGCTTCGAAGGCGAGAGGGGCACCGAAGATGTCACCCACGAACCGCGAGTAGTCGGACCAGTTCATGCCGAACTGAAACTCCTGGACGATGCCGGTGACGACACCCATCGCGATATTGATCAAGAAAAGCTTGCCCCAGAACTTGGTGGCCCTGAGGTACTTCTCCTTCTGTGTGCGCACCCAAGCGGTCTGCAGGCCGGCCGTGAGCGCGGCGAGCGAGATCGTGAGGGGCACGAAGAGGAAGTGATAGACGGTGGTGATGCCGAACTGCCATCGCGCCAGGGTTTCTGGCGCCAGAGCCAGGTCCACGTCTCGTCTCCTTCGTGTCGCCGCGATCACAAGGAAGTCCGCCTCCCAAACGCACTCAAGCCAGGAGGAAGCAGACGCGCTTGTGAACGCGTTCACATTCACAAGCATTATGGCGCACGGCTTTTTGCGACCTTCACGCGGGGTACCCCTCTAGCCAATCCATTCAACAGATTGTTGAATGCGGCTCATGCAGATTCGAATCTCCTGGCCTTCGGGCCAGCTCACCGCAACCCTGGACGAGACCCCGACCAGCAAGGTGCTGGCCGAGGCCCTTCCCATCTCCGCCTCCGCCCATACCTGGGGCGAGGAGGTCTACTTCGACACCGGCGTCTCCGCTGCCCTGGAGGACGACGCCCGCCAGGTCGTCGAGCCCGGCACCGTCGCGTTCTGGACCGAGGGCGACGCACTCGCGCTGCCCTACGGCCCGACGCCCATCTCGCGCGGAGGCGAGAGCCGCCTGGCGAGCCCGTGCAACGTGCTCGGCTCGTTCGACGGCGACCCCCGCCTGCTTTCCACCGTTCGCGACGGCGATCCCGTCCGCGTGGAACTGGCCTGAGCCTCCCCGGCCCGGCCGTCCGCGCCCGCGGACCCCAGAGCTGCCGTCCGCGCCCGCGGCCGTAGAGCTGCCGTCCGCGCCCGCGGACCCTAGAGCTCCTTGAAGAACGCCTCCGCCGTGTGCAGGAAGAGGTCGTTCGCCTCGGGCTCACCGATCGTGACCCGAAGGCCCTCGCCCGCGAAGGGCCGGACCACCACACCGGCCTTCTCGCAGGCGGCCGCGAACTCCACGGTCCGCTCGCCGAGGCGCAGCCACACGAAGTTCGCCTGGGTGTCCGGCACGGTCCAGCCCTGCGCCAGCAGCGTCTCGTGGACCCGCGCGCGCTCGCCCACCAGCGCCCCGACCCGGCCCATCAGCTCGTCCTCGGCCCGCAGCGAGGCCACCGCCGCGTCCTGCGCGAGCTGGCTGACACCGAAGGGCACCGCCGTCTTGCGCAGCGCCGCCGCCACCCGCTCGTGCGCGACCGCGAAGCCGACCCGCAGGCCGGCGAGCCCGTACGCCTTGGAGAACGTACGCAGCACGGCGACGTTGGGGCGGTCGCGGTACAGCTCTATGCCGTCCGGGATGTCCGTGTCGCGCACGAACTCGCGGTACGCCTCGTCCAGGACCACCAGGACGTCCGAGGGCACCCGGTCCAGGAAGCGCTCCAGCTCGGCCCGGCGCACGGCGGTGCCGGTCGGGTTGTTCGGGTTGCAGACGAAGATCAGCCGGGTCCGCTCGGTGATCGCCTCGGCCATGGCGTCCAGGTCGTGCACGTCCCCCTCGGTCAGCGGGACCTGCACCGGGGTCGCGCCCGAGATCTGCGTGATGATCGGGTACGCCTCGAAGGAGCGCCAGGCGTACATGACCTCGTCGCCCGGCCCGGCCGTGGACTGGATCAGCGACTGGGCCACGCCCACCGAGCCGGTGCCCGTGGCCACGTGCTCGACCGGCACGCCGAACCGCTCGGCGATCTCGTTCACCAGGCCGGTGCAGGCCATGTCGGGGTAGCGGTTGAAGGTCCCCGCCGCCGTGACGGCGCTCTCCAGCACCCCCGGCAGCGGCGGGTACGGGTTTTCGTTGGAGGACAGCTTGTACGCGACGGGCCCGCCCGCGGCAGCCGGTTTGCCAGGCTTGTATGTCGGAATGCCGTCCAGCTCGGCGCGCAGCTTCGGGCTGTTCTCGCTCACCGCAGGTCCTCCTCGACCGTCCCGTACGACGTCGCCGTCGACTCAATACTGCTCACCTTATGAGGATTCCGCCCTTCCGAGAATGGGGGCGCCTGGAATGCGGGGGAGCGCACGCATATATGCGCGCGCCGGTGGCCTGCGCCGTGGCGCGCATCCCTCGTGCAGGTGAGTTGCGACCGACCCGAGACCGCGCCGTTTTGGCATGCCCGGTCCCGCCGACAAGCGCCACCCTCAGCCTGCGCGCTTAGAAGCCTTTATTTCCAAGGTCATTGGGGGTGGCGAACCATGCAGAAACGTGCCTGTCAACGCGTGCATATGCACTCGGACCGCCCACCCCGCCGAGCCCTACTATCGGCTCGCCATGACAGCAGCAGGGAAGCATCAGGTGAGCCGGACCGAGACCACCCGGCGGGCCGCCGGCCGACAGGGCCGGGCCGGCATCAGGGACGTGGCCGCCGCGGCGGGCGTCTCCATCACGACCGTCTCCGACGCGCTCAATGGCAAGGGACGGCTGCCCGACGCCACCCGCCGCCACGTTCGCGAGGTCGCCGACCGGCTCGGCTACCGCCCGTCGGCCGCCGCCCGCACGCTCCGTACCGGCAAGTCCGGCCTCATCGGCCTGACCGTGACCACGTACGGGGATGAACCTTTCACCTTCACCGAATTCGCCTACTTCGCCGAGATGGCCAGGGCCGCCACCTCCGCCGCGCTCGCCCGCGGCTACGCCCTCGTCATCCTCCCCGCCACCTCACGCCACGACGTGTGGTCCAACGTCGCCCTCGACGGCACCGTCGTGATCGACCCCTCCGACCACGATCCCGTCGTCACCGAGCTGGTCCGCCAGGGCCTGCCCGTGGTCTCCGACGGCCGGCCCGCCGGCTCCCTCCCGGTCACCGCCTGGGTCGACAACGACCACGAGGCCGCCGTGCTCGGCCTCCTCGACCACCTCGCCGCCGCCGGCGCCCGCCGGATCGGGCTGCTGACCGGCACCACCACCGACACCTACACCCGCCTGTCCACGACCGCGTACCTCAACTGGTGCGAACGCGTCGGCCAGGACCCCGTCTACGAGTCCTACCCCGCCCACGACCCGTGCGCGGGCGCCGTGGCCGCCGACCGGCTCCTCGCCCGCCCCGACCGCCCCGACGCCGTCTACGGGCTCTTCGACCCCAACGGCACCGACCTGCTCGCCGCCGCCCGCCGTTACGGCCTGCGCGTCCCCGAGGACCTGCTGCTCGTCTGCTGCAGCGAGTCCACCGTCTACGCCAACACCGAGCCGCCCATCACCACCCTGTCCCTCAAACCGCGCCGCATCGGCACCGCCGTCGTGCAGCTGCTCATCGACGCGATCGAGGGCGTGGACACGGGACGCCCGGTCGAACAGGTCGTCCCGACCGAGCTGATCGTCCGCACCTCGTCGCAGCGCAGGCAGCCCCGCACGACCGTCAGCTCGCCCCGATCTCCGGCCCAGGACTGACCGCCAGACCGTCCGGTCGGCCTGATCGGCGGTCGGTCAAGGATTTCAGCAACGCCAATATCGGGCAAAAACGGTAGGAACGATACGCTCCGCAAAGGATTCACCACCCCTGGTGCGTCACACAGTGCGAGCCGCATTCCTATGATGGGCGCACGACATCACGGACCCTCCTCCCCGGAGGTCAGGAGGGTCCGCAGGTGTACGGCAGCGCGACGGTGGTGGAGGGGTCGATGACTCAGGGGGCCGGTCAGGGACCCGCGGTGCGGACGGAAACGCTGCGGGACTTCCGGGTGCCAGTCACCGAACCCGCCGCACCGTACGCCGTATCCACCGGTATGCCCGACGAGGCCCCCGTGTACGGCGAGTACCCCGCGTACTACGAGGACGGCGCACCGGCCGCCGTGCCGCGGCATCCCGGCTACGCGCCGCAGCCGCCCGCGCCGCCCGCGCCGCCGGTCCCGCACCACGATCCGCGCCAGGATCCGCGTCAGGCCCCCCGGCACGACCCGCGCCGGGAAGAGCACCTGCAGGCGCCTTCCCAGGGCCACCCGCACCCGCACCCCCAGACGCACGCCGACACCGACGCCGACGCCGAGCCGGTGCACGCGATGAGCCGGATGAGCCAGGGCCCCGACGAGGACGAACCCGACGGCTACACCCCGACCTACCGGGACCTCCCCGTCATCGGCTCCGGCGCGCTCGGCGGTCCCGGCGACACCGTCCAGGTCCAGTACGTCCCGCAGGACGTCGCCGGGCCCGGCCCGCTGTACGTCGTCGGCGACGTCCACGGCTACCTCGACGAGCTCGTCACCGAACTGCACGCCCAGGGTCTGATCGACTCGGAGGGCCGCTGGTCCGCGGGCAACGCCCGGCTCTGGTTCCTCGGCGACTTCACCGACCGCGGCCCCGACGGCATCGGCGTCATCGACCTCGTCATGCGGCTGTCCGCCGAGGCGGCAGCCGCCGGCGGCTACTGCAAGGCCCTGATGGGCAACCACGAACTGCTGCTCATCGGCGCCAAGCGGTTCGGCGACACCCCCGTCGTCTCCGGTGCCGGCACCGCCACCTTCCAGGCCGCCTGGCTGCTCAACGGCGGACAGCGCACCGACATGGAGCGCCTGCAGGACGTGCACCTCCAGTGGATGTCACGGCTGGACGCGGCCGTCCTGGAGGAGGGCCACCTGCTGCTGCACTCCGACACGACGGCCTACCTCGACTACGGCGACTCCATCGAGGACGTCAACGACACCATCCACGAGCTCCTCAACCGGGGCGACGTCGACATCACCTGGGACCTCTTCCGGAAGTTCACCAAGCGGTTCGCCTTCCGCGACGAGGAGACCGGCCCCCAAGCCGTCCGCGAACTCCTCGACACCTACGGCGGCAGCCGCGTCGTGCACGGCCACAGCCCCATCCCGTACCTGCTCGGCGAAGTGGGCACCGAGGACGGCGACGACTCGCGCGGACCGGAGGCCGTGGACGGCCCGCACGTCTACGCGGACGGTCTCGCCATCGCGATGGACGGCGGCGTGACGATGGCGGGCAAACTGCTCGTCGTTCGACTTCCACTGAGCGACTGAGAGCTCACGCAGAGAGGTATTTCCAGAAAGCCCCTGTCACGGCGTGGTGTGGGCGCTCTACCATCGCTCTATCCGTAGCAGGCTCTCCTCCGTTTCAGCCGGCACCCGGGTCTACGCGCGGCAAACCGGCTTCTACGGAGCATCGGGGGATGCACATGACCAGCGCTCCGCACCTGCTGACCGAAGACCGACCGGAGTTCGAGCGGCTCATCGACGAGGCACTGCGCGCCGCGAGCGAACGGCCCGAACTCGCCACTCTGGGCGAACGGCTGAACGCCGAACAGCTGCGCACGATGGCCCAGGGCGCCAGCGCCCTGCTGGCGGCCGCGGCCGCCGCCGAGTACGTCCACTACGTGAAGGTCCGCGAGGAACGACGCGACGAGGTCCTCTCCGCTCCCGCTGCGACGGGGGACGAGGACGGCGACCGGGGCAGCGGCGGCGGCGCGGGCGTCAGCGCCGTGGTCGCGGTCCTCGCACCGGTCCTGGCCGGCACCGCCATGCTGATCTTCCTGCTCGTCGGCTACATCCTGAAGATGATCGAGCCCGAACCCGCCTTCGCGCAGACCATGCTGACGACGGGTTGGCTCTTCGGGGCGCTCACCGCGGCCGCCCTGCTCTTCGCCGTGATCGGCCTGCTGGTCACGGCCGTCCGCAACAGCGCGACCGAGGTGGTGGCGGACGAGACCGAGTCGGTACCCGACGAGGTGGCGCGGGCCCGCGAGGCCTGGCGCCACGCCCTGCTGGAGCGCGGCATCATCCCGTTCCTGCGGGACGCGCTGGCCGATCCGAGCGCGGGCCCGGGCTTTCCGACCCCCCGCACGCCAGGGGCCGGGCGCATCCCCAGTCTGGGGTACACCCGGCCCGACTTCACCAGTCCGGGAGCCCCTGCGCAGGGCTCCCCTCCCGGCTACACACCACCGGACTTCACCAGCCCGGACTTCGGCGGCCCGGACCACCGGCCGGAGTAGGGGCTCCGGCCGGCGACGGGACCTACTTCAGGGTCTTCGGCAGGTGGTTGGGGTCCATGGGGCGGATCGGCTGGGTGTGGGTACGCAGCGGTGCCGGCGGGTCGCCCGGGTTGGGCTGGGGTACCGTTTCGTTCCACACCCCGTTACAGGTGAGCGTGTCGGGAGTACCCGTGGTCACGTCGCAGAACGTCTCCCAGATCTCGCCAGCCGTGGTGATCACTTCGATGGCGAGCCGGTTGGCCTGGTGGTCGATGGAAACCCCACAGGCGCCGGCCGGATAGTCGCCGTCCTCGTTGGTGGTGAGGTCGTACCAGGTCCAGGGGCCCACCGTGGTGTTCTGGATCTCGCGAACGCCGGCGTAGGTGATGCCGTCAGGCGTGAGTGCCGCCTTGAACTCACGGTCGTTGTTGTCCCGGACGGCGTCGACGTCCACGCAGGCGCCCGCGCCGGTGGCACCGGTCGCACCCGTGGCGCCCGTCGCACCCGTGGCACCGGTCGCGCCGTCCTGGCCGTCCTCACCCGGCTCGCCCTGCGGGCCACGCGGACCCGTGGGGCCCGTCGGACCCCGCTGGCCCTCACACTCGTCGCCGCCGCGGGGGCCCGCCTGGGCGCCCACAGCTCGCGGGTTCCAGCTCGAATCCTCCTTCGACTCGCAGTCGCCGCCGGTCGGGCTCGCCGACCGGACCGTCCCGGTCGCCTGGATGCTCTGCGCGGTGGCGAACGCCGGGCTGGCGATTCCCACCACCACCAGGGCGAGGGAGGCCAGCGCACCTCCCTTCACCACAGCACTCCGCCGGCGGGTTACCGGGCCAAGGGGTGACCTGGTCCTGTTCACGGGGCTCATGTACGCCGCTCCTTCTCGAAACCGGATCGAACGATGTGCGATCGGCCCGGGCGGGCCGCCTCGGCAATAGTGGGGAAATCGGGTTGGAAACACCGGACGCCTCGCTCGGCAGTCATCTCATCGGCCCAGCAACAAGGCCCCAATGGCGGCTCTCACCGTGGCTTCCTTGCACCCCATTGGCCGGATCCCTACGGTCGCCTCACGATCGTCTTCACCACCACCGTGGACGGGATCCTTGAAAGCAAAAATCTGTCTGAACATGATCGTGAAGAACGAGGCCGCGGTGATCAGGCGCTGTCTCGAATCCGTACGTCCTCTGATCGACACCTGGGTGATCGTGGACACCGGGTCGACGGACGGCACCCAGGAGATCATCCGGGAATTCTTCGACGATCTCCCCGGTGTCCTGCACGAACGCCCCTGGAAGGGATTCGACGGCAGCCGCAGCGAGGCGATCGACCTGGCCCGCTCCAGCGCCGACTACCTGCTGTTCCTCGACGCGGACGACGTGATCGAGGTGGACCCCGGATTCCGGATGCCGGAGCTCACTTTCGATTCGTACGGCGTCGCGGTGCACCACCGGCCCGTCATCCACTGGCGGCCCGCGCTCGTCTCCACCCGATTGCCCTGGAAATACGTCGGCGTTCTGCACGAGTACCTCGATTGCGACGCGCCGTTCACCCGGGGGGTCGTCGAAGGCTTCCACATCCGCATCGTCGGCGGCGGAGCCCGCCAGGGCGAAGGGGGCAACCGGGAGAAGTACCTCCGGGATGCCGCGATCCTCGAAAAAGGCCTGCGCGACGAACCCGGCAATGCGCGCTACGCCTTTTATCTCGCCCAGAGCTGGCGCGACGCGGGCGAGCCGGAGAAGTCCCTGGCCGCCTACGACCACCGGGCCACCATGGGCGGCTTCGCCGAGGAGGCCTTCTGCGCCCAGCTCTACGCGGCGCGACTCGCGGCGGGACTCAAGCGCCCGCCGGCCGAGGTGATGGACCGCTACCTCCGCGCCCACGAGAACCGCCCCGGGCGGGCGGAGGCGCTGGGCGATCTGGCGCGCCTGTGCCGGCTCGAAGGCCGCTTCCAGCTGGCGTACCTGTTCGCCCGCCAGGCGGCGCGGATCCCGCGCCCCGACGACATCCTGTTCGTCGAGTTCGACTGGTACGAGTGGCGCGCGCTCGACGAGCTCGCGGTGGCCGCCTACTGGGTCGGCGCGTACGAGGAGTCGCTGGAGTGCTGCGACCGCCTCCTTCGGGAGGGCGGGCTTCCGGAGAGCCAGCGCGAACGGGTCGGTGAGAACCGCGCCTTCGCGCTGTCCAAGCTGGGGCCGGAGTACCAGGTGGTGGCCTGAGGCCCCGCCGCCGTCGAACGGCCGAGGGGCCGGACGCATCCGCGACGATCCGGGATGCGTCCGGCCCCTCTGCGCGAGCCTTCCTAGCTCAGGCGGTTCAAGGGAGCTCCACGCAGCGTGTCCCCCTTGAAGGACTTGCCGCGGAGGACTCCGGTCGGGCCGGGGGTCAGTTCGAACCACCCCTCGTCCCATACGAAGTTGTCCAGGTTGGTGTCACCGTGTGTCTGGTAGACCCGGTTGTCCGTGGTCAGGACCTGGATGTAGGCATTGTTGCCCTGGTCGATGATCGAGATTCCGCAGGCCCGGCCGAACGGGAATCCCGGGTTGTCCTCGTCCGTGAGGTTTTGCCAGACCGGCACACCTCCGGTCGTGGTCGCGCGACCGGCGTAGGCGATGCCGTTCGTGAGGGCGGCACTGAACGACTCGGTGCTCGAAGGCGCGAAGCTGTCGATGTCGCTGCAGGGACCGGTGGCACCCGTGGCGCCGGTCGCACCCGTAGCACCGGTCACACCGGCCGTCCCGGTCGCACCGGTCGCACCGGTCGCACCGTCCTCGCCGTTCACCCCGGAGGCACCGGTGCTGCCCGTGGCGCCGGTGGCACCGGTGGCACCGGTCGCACCCGTAGCACCGGTCGCGCCGGTCGCACCGGTCGCGCCGGTCGCGCCGGTCGCACCCGTAGCACCGTCAGCGCCGGTCGCACCCGTCGCGCCGGTGGCACCGGTCGCACCGTCAGCACCCGTCGCTCCTGTGGCGCCGGTGGCACCCGTAGCACCGTCAGCACCCGTGGCACCCGTGGCACCTGTGGCACCTGTGGCACCCGTGGCACCCGTGGCACCGTCAGCACCCGTGGCACCGGTGGCACCCGTGGCACCGTCCGCGCCATCGGCGCCGTCCGCACCCGTCGCGCCGGTGGCGCCTGTCGCGCCCGTCGGTCCTGTCGGGCCGGGCCTCCCCGGCTCGCACCTGTCGTCGCCGTCGGGGCCGGCCATGAGGTCCGCCGCCCACGGGCCGTCGTCCGGGCCGTGGTCCGGGTTGAAGTCCGGGCCCTGGTCGGAACGGTCGTCCGGACGGTGCTGATGCCCATCGGGCGGGCAGTGGGGGCTGGCCGCGCTGACCTGCTCGGCTGCCTGAACGCTCTGAGCCACGGCGACGGCGGGGCTGGCCACGCCCAGCATCACCAGGGCGAGCGATGCGAGCGTGCCGCCCTTGCGCCAGCTGCTCCTCGGCAGCGGGCCAAGGGTCGACCTGGTCCTGTTCTCGGGACGCATACCACTCCTTCTCGAAACCGATCGAACGGTGGTGGCCTCTCCGGCCACATCGGTAGCGTGGTGATCGCAGCCTTCAACAGAGGGACACCTCGCAGGCAAGTCCACTTATCGGACTATCGATCCGCCACCAATGGGCGCCGTGACGACACGGAACGGCCCCATCTCCCGACGGCACGAAAAACGGGCGGGCCCGCGACTCCCCCCATGGGTCGCGGGTCCGCCCGTCAGCCGGGTCCTGCCCTGCCGGTCGGCGTCAGTCGGCCAGCGGCAGGTAGACGCGGTTGCCCGAAGCCGCGAACTCGGCGGACTTCTCCGCCATGCCGGCCTCGATCTCGTCCGCCTTCAGGTCGCCACCGTGTTCACGGCGGATGTCCTGCGAGATCTTCATCGAGCAGAACTTCGGACCGCACATGGAGCAGAAGTGCGCGGTCTTGGCCGGCTCGGCGGGAAGGGTCTCGTCGTGGAACTCACGCGCCGTGTCCGGGTCGAGGGCCAGGTTGAACTGGTCCTCCCAGCGGAACTCGAACCGCGCGTCGGACAGTGCGTCGTCCCACTCCTGAGCGCCGGGGTGTCCCTTGGCCAGGTCCGCCGCGTGCGCCGAGATCTTGTACGTGATGACGCCGGTCTTGACGTCGTCCCGGTTGGGCAGCCCCAGGTGCTCCTTGGGCGTGACGTAGCAGAGCATCGCCGTGCCCCACCAGGCGATCATCGCCGCGCCGATGCCCGAGGTGATGTGGTCGTACGCGGGCGCGACGTCCGTGGTCAGCGGCCCGAGCGTGTAGAACGGCGCCTCCTCGCAGATCTCCTGCTGGAGGTCGATGTTCTCCTTGATCTTGTGCATCGGGACGTGGCCCGGGCCCTCGATCATCGTCTGGACGTTGTGGCGCTTGGCGATGGTGTTGAGCTCGCCCAGCGTCTTCAGCTCGGCGAACTGGGCCGCGTCGTTGGCGTCCGCGATGGAACCGGGCCGCAGACCGTCACCCAGCGAGTACGTGACGTCGTACGTCGCCAGGATCTCGCAGAGCTCCTCGAAGTTCGTGTAGAGGAAGTTCTCCTTGTGGTGCGCGAGGCACCAAGCGGCCATGATCGAGCCGCCGCGCGAGACGATGCCGGTCTTGCGGCGGGCGGTCAGCGGCACGTACGGCAGCAGCACACCGGCGTGGACCGTCATGTAGTCGACGCCCTGCTCGGCCTGCTCGATGACCGTGTCCTTGTAGATCTCCCAGGTCAGGTCCTCGGCGCGGCCGTCGACCTTCTCCAGCGCCTGGTAGAGCGGCACGGTGCCGATCGGCACGGGCGAGTTGCGCAGCACCCACTCGCGGGTGGTGTGGATGTTGCGGCCCGTCGAGAGGTCCATGACCGTGTCCGCGCCCCAGCGGGTCGCCCAGGTCATCTTCTCCACCTCCTCCTCGATGGAGGAGGTGACGGCGGAGTTGCCGATGTTGGCGTTGACCTTCACCAGGAACTTCTTGCCGATGATCATCGGCTCGATCTCGGGGTGGTTCACGTTCGCCGGGAGCACCGCGCGACCTGCGGCGATCTCCTCGCGGACGACCTCGGGGGAGACGTTCTCGCGGATCGCGACGTACTCCATCTCCGGGGTGATCTCGCCCCGGCGGGCGTACGCGAGCTGCGTGACGGCGGCTCCGTCACGGCCCCGGCGGGGCTGGCGGGGGCGGCCCGGGAAGACCGCGTCGAGGTTCTTGAGGCCACCGCGCGGCGAGGTGTGCTTGATGCCGTCGTCCTCGGGCCGGACCGGGCGGCCGGCGTACTCCTCGGTGTCACCGCGGCCGATGATCCAGTTCTCGCGCAGCGGCGCGAGGCCCCGTCGCACATCGGTCTCGACCTGCGGGTCGGTGTACGGACCGGACGTGTCGTACAGCGTCACGTCCTTGCCGTTGGTGAGGTGGACCTGGCGGACCGGCACCCGGATGTCGGGGCGGGAGCCCGCCACGTAGCCCTTGTGCCAGCCCGGCTTGCGCTCGGTCGAGCCGTCGGCGTCCTGGCTGACGGCAGGCGTGCGTGCGTCCTGAATGGTCATGAGACCTATCTCCCTACGCCGGCATTACCCGGTAACAGGTTCGGCGGTCGACGCAGCCTCCTCCCGTACGCATCTGTGATGCGCGTACGGTGATCAGCGTCCTCTCAGCCCGGTGCTCCGAGCTCCCGCGTTGTGCAAAGTAGCCCCCACGCTAGCGTCATCCATGGCGTGCTGAACAGTGGGCCCCCTCATCTCTTGCGATGATCTGCTGGTGACGTCCTCGCCGCAGCCCCCCACCGAGCCCACTGAGCCCCATGGCCACTCCGGCCACACGCACGCCGGACACGGGCCCTCCTCCGGCCACTCCCACAGCCACAGTCACGGACCAGCGGCCCCCGTCTCGAAGCACCTGCGCAAGGTCATCGCGGCGGTACTGATCCCCTTCGCCGTCGCCGTCTTCGTCGGCATGGCGGTCCTCTGGCCGGGCGGCACGCCGGACCACGAGCGGACCGGGGTGGGCTTCGACCGGCAGACCCAGCAGGCCAAGGTCGTGTCACTGGAGCTCGTCGACTGCAAATCCGTGAACGCCGCGCAGGTTCCGGCGGCCGGCGGGGCCTCCACCCCGTCGGGCGGCGGGGCCCGGAGCGCGCAGACCGGCGATTGCAAGAAGGCCACCGTCGAGATCGGGAGCGGCCCGGACAAGGGACGCACCTTCGTGGAGATCGTCCAGCCGGGCGCTCCACGGCAGTTGGCGGACGGCCAGGAGGTGGTGGTGGCGTACGCCCCGGACGCGCCCCGCGACCTGCAGTACTCGGTGATCGACGTGAACCGCAAGCTGCCGCTTGCGGTGCTGGCCGGCATCTTCGCGCTGTCGGTCGTGCTCGTCGGGCGGATGCGCGGGCTGTTCGCGCTGATCGCGCTGATCGTCAGCTTCGGCGTGCTGACGCTCTTCATCCTCCCCGCCATCCTCCAGGGGTCGAACCCTCTGGTGGTCGCGGTGGTGGGCGCGAGCGCGATCATGCTGATCGCGCTCTACATGTGCCACGGCCTGACCGCCCGTACGTCGGTGGCCGTCCTCGGCACGCTCGTGTCGCTGCTGCTGATCGGCCTGTTGGGCTCGGTGTTCATCGACTGGGCGTTCCTCAGCGGCAACACCGACGACAACACCGGGCTGATCCACGGGCTCTACCCCGACATCGACATGAGCGGCCTGCTGCTCGCCGGCATCATCATCGGATCGCTGGGTGTGCTCGACGACGTGACGGTCACCCAGACCTCGGCGGTCTGGGAACTCCACCAGGCCGACCCGTCGATGGGGCCGCGGTCGCTGTACCGGGCCGCCATCAGGATCGGCCGCGACCACATCGCATCGGTGGTCAACACCCTGGTCCTGGCCTACGCGGGCGCCGCGCTCCCGCTGCTCCTGCTGTTCTCGATCGCCAACAGCAGCATGGGGTCGGTGGCGAACAGCGAGCTGGTCGCGGTGGAGATCGTCCGGACCCTCGTGGGCTCGATCGGGCTGGTGGCCTCGGTGCCCGTGACGACGGCACTGGCCGCACTGGTGGTTTCGGCCGACCGGCCGGAATCCCCGGCCGTCGCACCGGGCTCGGGACCGGTACGCGGCGGCCGGGGCCGGCGGCGCAAGCGCTGAACGGCGGTACAGCGTGAGCGGTGGTTCGGCGTGAGCGGTGGTTCGGCCTGAACGGCGGTGCAGCGTGAGCGGCGATCGAGTCCGAACCGCGGTTCAGCCGGCGTTCTGCTCGTTCTGCTTCGCCTCGGCCAGGATTCTGACGAGGGCCGCGTCCAGGTGTTCCTCGAAGTCGCCCGTGTTCCGCTCTTGTCCGAGCGGAACGAGCCGGTCGGTGCGGTCGAGGAACGCGACGAGCGGCGCCGCGCCGGCACGGAACAGGGCCCGGTCACCGCCGACCTGGAGCCGGATGTGGACGTCGGACAACTCCTCGGGGCTGGTGGGGGCGATGTGCACATCGCCGTCACCGCACGGCTTGTTGATGCCGTCGAGGAGGAGCTCCCGGCCGAACGCCCAGGTCACGGGCGCGTCTCCGGGAAGGTGAAAGGTCAGGCGGACTGCGTAGGGATCACGGGCGTCGTACCGGAGTTCCACCGGGATCCGGAACGAGAGCTCCTCGGAAACGAGGAAGCTCATCATGACCTCTGCCTGTACCGACTCGCGCATTGACTACCCCGCTGTAGTGGAAGTGGCCAGGAATGATCCCCCAGGGCCCTCTTGACAAGAGTGGTGGAAGCGCTAGCAGATCACAAGGAGTGAGTTTTCAGATACTGATAGAGAAGGAGAGGGTGCTCAACAGCGCGCCTACTTCACTCCGTAGTCGATCGACTACATACAGCAATCGTTCCTCCTGGTGCAGGGGCAGAGAAATGGCCATAGTTGCGGCCGCATCCCCGGCAGTGATGGGGATGGCGGCACAGACAGTGCCGAGGGCATATTCCTGACGCTCGATTACAGGCTGCATTCGCCCGAGGGCTTCGATCCGCTTCTCCAAGGAGTGCAGATCGCGCACGGTATAAGGGGTGATGGCCTCTACCGGATGACGGTCGTAATAGTCCTTGCGCGCGCCCTCGTCGAGCTGGCCGAGCAGGCACTGCCCGATGGCGTGCGCGTATCCCGTCTCACGGAAGTCGGCCCACTCCTCGCACGCCGGGCTGCCGGGGGTGTCCGAGACGCCCACGACTTCGATTTCACCCTCGCGGTAGACCGCGAAGTAGACGGGAGCCCCGACCGCGTCGCGGAAGTGGGCGAGCGAGTCGAGGATCATGCTGCGACGTTTCTGCTGGAGTCCCGCGCGGGCCAGCCTGCCGGCCGCGTCGCCGAGTACGAAGACTCCGCACTCTCTGCGCAGATAGCCCTCGTGCGTCAGGGTGCGCAGCAGGTGGTAAGCGGTGGGAAGCGGGAGCCCGGCCTCACGCGCCAGCTGCTTCGCCGGGGCTCCCCCGCTGTGGGATCCCGCGGCTTCCAGCAGTCTCAGCGCCCTCTGCACCGAACCGATCAGTGTCGGCACCCCTGCATTGTGGACCGGAGACACAGCTCACCCCCAGGCGTGGCGGCGGGCCTTCAGGGGTGACCCGCTCGGCGGGGGCCACCCCCGCGCATGCCGGATCCTGGGGTCGCGCTCGGCGGGTCGTCGGCACCACCACAGGTCAGGGGGCGATGTCGGCTCTCGGTGCCCAGGGAACGGCACAGATCGCGACTCTATCGACCGGTTCCGGGGCCGCGAGCGGTTCACGGCGTCTCGTTCCCTCAGCTGGGTTAATCCCGCAGCCGCCCCCGCCCGTCACTACCACTCGCCGGACGAGGACTTCGAAGTGCCGCCGCCGACCTTCTTCACGACGAAGATCAGACCGCCGACGAGGCCGACGAAGAGGAGCAGCTTGAAGGCGAACGAGATCAGTGCTCCCAGGATGCTGGTGATGACACCGCCGAAGACGAACAGGGCCAGCAGCGGGACGGCGACCCACTTAACCCACCAGGGCATGCCTGCGAATATCTCTCGGATGCCGTTCATGTCCTCGACCTCTTCCTGGTCTTCCCGTCTGTGACTTCCTGCTCTCGATGCTAGGAGCCCGCGGGCGCCGATCGGGGCCCGCGAGCCCCCGGAGTCCCCTGATCCGCCCCTTAGGGGGATCAGGGCGGCGACCCTCACCGGCGGGACCGGCTCAGCCCTCGGGCGGGGAGAACACCACCATCACCTTCAGGTCCTCGGTGATGTGGTGGAACTTGTGCGGGACGCCCGCCGGGACGTAGACGACGCTGCCGCGCGCCACGGTGGTGGTCTCCTCCCCGACCGTGATCGAGGCCCTCCCGCTGACGACGAAGTACACCTCGTCCTGACCGTGCGGCCGCTGCGGATCGGTCTGGCCGGCGTCGAGCGCGTACAGCCCGACCGACATGTTCCGCTCGCGCAGGAACTGCAGATAGGCGCCGTCGTTGGCGGCCCGTTCCGCTTCGAGCTCGTCAAGCCGGAAGGCTTTCATCGTGGTTGTGCCCCTTGTACTCGATCGTTCCCTCGCATCCGCTGATCTGCGGATGTCCCACCGGGATCTTCTCTGCCACGATCAGACACATGACGAATTTCGTAGTCAAGACGCTCGCCAACGCCGCGGCCCTGGCCGTCGCCGTGTGGCTGCTTGCCGGCATCACCCTCGACGACGGCAGCAGTCTCGGCCGCCGGACACTCACCCTGATCCTGGTCGCCCTGGTCTTCGGCCTGGTCAACTTGATCGTCAAGCCGCTCGTGAAGCTGCTTTCGCTGCCGCTCTTCGTCCTCACCCTGGGGCTGTTCACACTGGTCGT
This sequence comes from Streptomyces sp. NPDC023541, assembly GCF_055559995.1. NCBI lineage: Bacteria > Bacillati > Actinomycetota > Actinomycetes > Kitasatosporales > Streptomycetaceae > Streptomyces > Streptomyces sp. NPDC023541. The sequence continues at coordinate 458,887 of NZ_JBVHJO010000003.1, read as the reverse complement.
GAACGCCCTGATGCTGCTCCTGACCTCATGGCTGGCCACGCAGCTCGACCTCAGCTTCCATGTCGACGGGTTCTGGACCGCACTCCTGGGCGGCCTGATCATCTCGGTCGTCTCCTGGGCCGTGAACTTGGTCCTTCCCGACAAGGACTGAGCGGGCCGCACGTGTACCGGGTCTGCTTCGTCTGCACGGGCAACATATGCCGCTCCCCCATGGCCGAATCCGTCTTCCGCGCCCATGTCGAACGGGCCGGACTCCACGCCCTCGTCGAGGTGGACAGCGCCGGGACCGGCGGCTGGCACGAGGGCGACGGCGCGGACCCGCGCACGATCTCCGTCCTGGAGGCCGCAGGCTACGCACAGGACCACCGCGCCCGGCAGTTCCACCCGTCCTGGTTCTCCCGCCTCGACCTCGTCATCGCGCTCGACGCCGGACACCTGCGGGACCTGCGGGCACTCGCACCCACTGCACGGGACGCCGCCAAGGTCCGGCTGCTGCGGTCCTACGATCCAGCGGCCACGGCCGGACCGTACGACGTACCGGACCCCTACTACGGGCCGATCGGCGGGTTCGAGGATTGCCTGGATCTCATCGAGGCCGCCGGCCCCGGTCTGCTGGACGCCGTACGCGAGGCGATGAAGGAGCACACCGCGTGAACGAGTACTCCCCCGAACGAACCGGCGAGACGATCGGTGACGGCACCCGCGCCGTGCGCGCCGGTCTGCCCGAGGCCGTCAAGAACGCACCGCCCCTGCCGGGGCCGGTCTTCGCCGCCCACTTCCACCTCCCCGGGGACGTCGAAGGCCCCTACGCCTACGGGCGCGACACCAACCCGACCTGGACCCTGCTGGAACGGGCGATCGGGGAGCTGGAAGCCCCCGGCCAGGACGTGCACACCGTCGTCTTCGCCTCCGGCATGGCGGCGGTCTCCGCCGTTCTCCTCTCCCAGACGCGCACGGGCGACATCGTCGTCCTGCCCGATGACGGCTACCAGGCGCTGCCGCTGCTGCGGGAGCAGTTGGAGGCGTACGGGATCCACGTGCGTACCGCCCCCACCGGCTCGGACGCCCAGCTCGAGGTCCTCGACGGCGCACGGATGCTGTGGATCGAGACGCCGTCCAATCCCGGGCTCGACGTGTGCGACGTACGACGCCTCGCGGGAGCCGCGCACGCCGGCGGGACCCTGGTCGCCGTCGACAACACCCTCGCCACCCCTCTGGGGCAGCGCCCACTGGAGCTCGGCGCCGACTTCTCCGTGGCGAGCGGCACCAAGGGCCTGACCGGCCACGGGGACCTGCTGCTCGGGTACGTCGTGTGCCGCGACCCGGAACTCGCGGCCCGTGTCCGGGGGTGGCGCAAGATCATCGGCGCGATCCCCGGCCCCATGGAGGCCTGGCTCGCCCACCGCTCGCTGGCCACGATCCAGCTGCGCGCGCAGCGCCAGTGGTCCAACGCACTGGCCGTCGCGGAGGCGCTGAGCGAGCGCCGCGACGTGAACGGCGTGCGCTACCCGGGGCTGACCACGGACCCCTCGCACAAGACGGCCGCCCGCCAGATGCGGGGCTTCGGCTCGGTGGTCTCCTTCACTCTGCCCGACCGGGCGCACGCGGAACGGTTCATGGCCGCCCTGCACCTGGTCGAGGACGCCACGAGTTTCGGCGGCGTGCGGTCCACCGCCGAGCGGCGCGGACGGTGGGGCGGCGACGCCGTGTCCGAGGGCTTCATCCGTTTCTCCGCCGGAGCCGAGGACACCGATGACCTGGTCGCGGACGTCCTGCGGGCCCTCGACCGGGCCCTCGACCCGGCCGGTCACGATCGCTGAACAGCAGTGGAAAGGGCGGTCCGAGCCTCCCCCCTAGTGGCTCGGACCGCCCCGGGTTCCGCGCGCGAAGAACCACGCGTCAAGGCTAATTGACTCTGCGTCAGAGTCCAATCACGGTAGCGACAGGGGCCTATCTGCATATTTATAGTTGTAGACCCCCACCGAGAGGTGTCGCGATGGATCTGGCCCTGCTGCGCACCTTCGTCGCGGTCCACCGGGCGGGCTCGTTCACGCGGGCCGCAGCCCTCCTCGGACTGTCCCAGCCCGCCGTGACCTCCCAGATCCGCACCCTGGAGCGGCAGTTGGGACGACCGCTCTTCCACCGCCGGGCCCGCGGTGTCACCCCCACCGCCGTCGGCGACGAACTCGCCCACAAGGCCGCTCCGCACCTCGACGCCCTGCTCCGGATCACCGAGGCCGAGCGGGAGGACGCGGGCGGGCTGCGCGCCCTCCACGTCGCCGGGCCACCCGAGTTCCTCTCCCTGCGCGTGCTCCCCGCCCTGGCACCCCTGGTCGGCCAGGGCCACACCCTGCGCGCCACCCTGCAGAGCGACTCCGGAACCGTCCTCGACGGGCTCGCAGCCGGCCACCACGACCTCGTCGTCACCACCGCCCACCCACGCGGCGGACCCTTCACCGCCACCGCACTGTGCGACGAGGAGCACGTCCTGGTCGCCGCCCCCTACTGGGCCGCACTCGTCGACACGGACCGGCTGCGGGACGACGGTCCCGGGGCTCTGGAAGGCATCCCGCTCGTCGAGGTCCACGAAACCCTGCCGCTCGTCACCCGGTACTGGAGCGCCGTCTTCGACGTCCTGCCGGCCGCCAGGTCCCTGGCCGCCACCGTGGTCGTACCCGACCTGCGCGCCGTCCTGGAATGCGTCCTCGCCGGCGCGGGGCTCGCGGTGCTGCCCCGGTACCTGTGCCAGGACGCGCTCGACAGCGGCCGGATCACGACCGTGGCGGAGCCTCCCGTACCACCGCTGCGCACCTGGTTCCTGGTCCTACGGGCCGGGAGCCCCGCTCTCGCCCACCTCGCCCGGGCCCGCGAGCGACTGCTGGACGCCGCCGTGCACTGGTGAGCCCCCTGTTTCCGGCCCGTGGCGCGTTTCAGAAGCGGAGTGGTGGGCCACTCTTCTCCCATGACCGAACGTCCCGTGGTCAAACGCACCGCCCGCGCGATCCTGCTCGACGGTGACGACCTGATCCTCATCAAACGCACCAAGCCCGGCGTCGACCCGTACTGGGTCACCCCCGGCGGGGGAGTGGAGTCCTCGGACGCCACCGTCGTCGATGCCCTCCACCGAGAGGTCCATGAAGAACTCGGCGCGAAGATCACCGATGTCGTGCCCTGTTTCGTCGACACCGTCGAGCACATCGCCGATGGCGGGGTGACCGGCGTGAAGGTGCAGCACTTCTTCGTCTGCCGCCTCGAATCGATGGACCCGAGCCTGCGGCACGGCCCCGAGGTCGACGAGCCCGCGGGCGAGTACGAGATCGTCCGCGTGCCCTTCAGCCGGGTGGGCATCGCAGCGGTCCATCTCGTCCCGTTGTCCCTACGTCACTATCTGGACGGCAACATCGAGGGCGTGCGCGCCATGCACGCGCCCGACCTGGGCTGAGGCCGTTCCGGGGCCGGCGGGCTGCCGCCGGTCCCGGACCGGCCGTACCCGCCGGTCTCACCCGGCGATGCCCACCAGTTCCTCGACCGCGTCGTGCCTGATCCGCTCGCCGGGAATGCCGATCCGCAGGAGCTCGTCCACCCCGCTGCGGATCATCGCGGGCGGTCCCGAGACGAATGCGTCGTACGAGCTCCACGGCCCGTGCTCCCCCACGGCGTGCGGCAGCTGTCCCGCCAACCCGTCGCCGACCACCGGCCGCACCGACAGCCACGGGTGCGAGCGCTGGAGCCCCAGCAGCGTGTCCTTGTCGTACAGGTCGCTGTCGCTGCGCGCCCCGAAGAACACCTCCACCGGCCGCCGCTCCCCGTGTCCGGCCACGTCCTCGATCAGCGCCTTGATCGGGGCGATGCCGGTCCCGCCCCCCAGGCACAGCATCCCGTTGTCCGTGGTGTGGTCGACCACCATCGACCCGGCCGGCGGCCCCAGACGCAGCACGTCCCCGGGGCGGGCATGGCGCACCAGCGCGTTGGAGACCCAGCCCGCGGGGACGGCCTTGACGTGGAAGGAGAGCAGTCCGTCCGCCCGGGGCGCCGAGGCGAAGGAGTAGTGCCGCCAGACCCGCGGCCACCACGGGGTCTCCACACTGGCGTACTGGCCGGCCAGGAAGGCGTAGGGCTGGTCGGGGCGGACGGTCAACACCGCGATGTCCGGGGTGCGCAGGTCGTGGGAGACCACCTCCGCGTGCCACCATGCGGGGGTCTTCATCTCGTCCGCGGCCGCCGCGTCGATCATGATCTGGGAGATCGCGGTGTACGCCCGAACCCACGCTGCCTGGGTCTCCGACCCCCAGCTCTGTGTCGCGAAGCGGGCCAGCGCCCCGACGAGGGCCTCCCCGATCACGGGGTAGTGGCCGGCCATGGTGCCGTACTTGCGGTGCGCGGTGCCCAGGCGGCAGAGGTAGGGGGCGAGTACTGCGGGATCGTCGATGTGCTCGGCGGCGGTCAGCAGTGCCTTCAGCAGTCGGTCCCGCTGCGTGTCCATGGCCGCCGGGAACATGTTTCGCACTTCCGGGTGCCCGGTGAAGACCAGGGCGTAGAAGTACGAGGTCACCTTGTCGGCGACCGGGGCGATCTCCGCGAGGGTCCGGCGGATGAGGACGGCATCCGGTGAAGGCTCGGCCGCACCGCCCTCGGCGGGTATCCGGGCCGCTTCGCGTCTGGCCGATCTGGTGGGCGGAGCGTCCATGCGGTGCCTCGCTTCGAGCATCTCGGTCGGTCTGCACACGCCACGGTCTACGAATCCGTGGTTCCGGGTTTCACAGCGTGCCAGCCGTCCCAGAGGCCTGCGGGGAAACGCGGAAAATCCGCGTTTCGAACCCACTTTCCTCCTAAGATGCGTCAACTCCCGGGCGTGCCACCGCCACGAGCTGGTATACCTCCCGCAGATCCCGCCCCTCGTAGACGTGGCTCGCACGCGCGGCCAGATGCGGTCTAGCGTTGACCGCCACCGAAACGGATACCACCTCGAAGAGGTGGATGTCGGTCGCCGAATCCCCGTACGCCACGCAGTCGGCGCGCGTCACGCCGAACTGCTCGCACAGGCGGTCGGCCACCATGACCTTGGCCTCGGGGGTCAGGATCCCGGCCGCTTCCACGGGTCGGGTGAACGGCACTTCCGGGAAGACCGACCCGTGGGCGGCGTGAGCGCCCCACTCCAGCAGCAGTTCCACGAAGAACGACGGGGACAGGGAGACCACCGCGCAGTACTCCCCGCGCTGCCTGATCTCCTGCCAGACGTCCCGGATTCCTGCGAGCCACGGCGCCCCGTCGAAAGCGGCCCTGACATGCTCAGGCGTCAACCCGGCCCACAAAGCGTGTGCCGCGACCGAGAACTGGTGCGGCCCGATCTCCCGCGCGGCGAAGGACCGCTCCAACTTTGCGATTTCGGCGCTCACCCCGAGCTGGCGGGAGATCTCCACCGGAGCCGCCGAGCCGTACATCAGCGTTCCGTCGAGGTCGAAGAGGTGCAGGCGCGTCATAGCCCCCGAGGCTAGTGGGTTGGTTTCACGTGAAACACCGTGTTTCACGTGAAACATCGCCCGGCGTTTCAACTGGCACGTCGTTCGGTGCGACCGTCCACTCACGCATGTTTCACGTGAAACATGCGTGCCAAATCCTCTGGACGACTCCCGATCCATGATCCAGTCTGGGCCGGTGACACCACCACACATCACCGATCTGCCGATCCGAGCGCTGACCGTGGACGATCTCCACCGCTGCGCCGACCTGTCCGAAGATCGTGGCTGGCTCCGCGAGGACCACAAGTGGGGACTGCTGCTCGCCGCCGGAAACGGCTTCGGCGTGGACGCCCCGGACGGCCGGGGTCTCGCCGCCGCCTGCATCGTCACCCGGTACGGCAGCACCTCCGCCGGCCCCGGACTCGCCGCCATCGGCATGGTTCTCGTGGCCGACCGCTACGCCCGACAGGGCATGGGACGCGCCTTGATGACACACGTCTGCAATGACGTGCTCAAGGGCATTCCCCTCACCCTGCACGCCACGCCCTATGGGCGCCCGCTCTACGAGGAGCTCGGGTTCAAGACCACGGGCCGCGCCGAGATGCTGGTGGGCGCCTTCCACGAGGACGGCACCTACGACGCTCACGGCACCACTCGGGTGCGGCCGGCGGTCGCCGATGACCTCCCCCGCATCCTGCGCCTGGACGTCGAGGTCTTCGGAGCCGACCGGACGCACATGATCACGCGGCTGCCGGCCTTCGCCGACCAGCTGCTCGTCTCCGAGGAGTACGGCGGAGACGGCACGCTCACGGGATACGCCGCAACCTGGCCCAATATGCACACCCAGGTCATCGGCCCACTCATCGCGCGCGACACCGACACCGCCAAGTCCTTGATCACCGCTCTCGCCAGGGGCACGGACCGTGTCCTGCGCACCGATGTCGACGTACGACACGAAGGACTGCTGGCGTGGCTCAAGGAACGAGGCCTGGAGTCCGTGGCCTTCAACGCCGTGATGGCCCGGGACATCCCCGACCTTCCCGGTGACTGGACCCGCCGCTGGGCGCCGCTGACCGTGGCCGCGGGCTGAGAGGAGCTCCCGTCGTGACCGACACTTCCGAACTGGCGATCCGGCCCGCCACCGAGGCCGATCTGCCCGCCATTGTCGCCATGCTGGCCGATGACCCGCTCGGCGCCACCCGCGAATCCCCGATGGACCTGACCCCGTACCGCACGGCGCTGGAGCGTCTCGTCGGTGATCCGAACCAGCACGTGGTCGTCGCGGTGCGGTCCGGCCGGGTCGTGGGCACCCTCCAGCTGACGATCATCCCCGGCCTCTCCCGCAAGGGCGCCACACGCTCCATCATCGAGGGCGTCCGCGTCCACGCGGACGAGCGCGGCAGCGGACTGGGCACCCGGTTCATCGAGTGGGCGATCGAGAAGTCCCGTGCCGAGAACTGCACGCTCGTCCAGCTGACGTCGGACATGACCCGGACCGACGCCCACCGCTTCTACGAACGGCTCGGGTTCACCGCGTCGCACGTCGGATTCAAGCTCCAGCTCTGACCTGCCACGTGGGCCGGGCCTGGCCGCTGTGTCGGCGGCCCGGCCTACGATCGGGAGGATGAGCGCCAGTCTCCCCCTCATCAGCACCACCGAGCGCCGCAGCCGGCTCGGCCGACGCCACCGGCTCGCTCCATCAGCCCGCGCCACGACGGTCGCGGAGGCGGCGGACTCCGTCGTCGCCCTGCACGCCACCGACGCCGCGACCGTCTTCCTCTCCGCGCGGGCCCGGCTCGCCGAGGGCGGCCCCGAGATGGTCGAGCAGGCGCTCTACGACGACGTCCGGGTCGTGCGGCTGCTCAGCATGCGCAACACCCTCTTCGCGGTGTCGACGCAACTCGCCCCCTGTGTCGACGCGTCGACCGCCCGTGCCATCGCCGTCAAGGAGCGCCGTACCTTCCTCAAGCACCTGGGCGGCCGCGGCGTCGGCCGTTCCCCGACGCCCGGCGCGAGGACGGGCAGGGACTCGACGCCGCGTGGCTGGCCCGGGCAGAGGCGGCCGCGCTGGACACCCTCGACACCCGCGGTCCCCTCACCGGCAGTCAGCTGTCCGCCGCCGTACCCGCCCTGCGCCAGAAGATCACCCTCAGCCGGGGCAAGAAGTACGAGACGGAGCAGGGGGTCGCCACCCGGGTCATCCGCCTGCTGGCCGCCGACGGCAGGATCCGCCGGGACCGGCCGCGGGGATCGTGGACCTCCAGCCAGTTCCGCTGGGTACACACCGCGCCCTGGCCCGCCGTACCGGCCGCCGAGGCCCGCGCGGAGATCGCCCGACTGTGGCTGCACGCGTACGGCCCGGCCACCGAGGCCGATCTCAAGTGGTGGACCGGCTGGACCCTCACGGACGTCCGCAAGGCCCTGACAGCCGTCGGCCCCGACCGGGTACGCCTCGACGACGGCAGCACGGCTCTCGTCAGCCCCGGAGACACCGCGCCCGAGCCGGCCCCCGAGCCCTGGGCGGCGCTACTGCCCGCGCTCGACCCCACCGGTATGGGCTGGGCCGACCGGGGGTTCCACCTCGATGCCGCCCACCGGTCCGCCCTCTTCGACTACGCGGGCAACATCGGGCCCACCGTGTGGTGGAACGGCGAGATCGTCGGCGGCTGGGCCCAGCGTCCGGACGGCGAGATCGTCTGGCGGCTGCTGTGCGCCCCCGGCCGCACCGCCGAGAAGGCGATCACCGCCGAGGCCTCCCGCCTGTCCGCCTGGGTGGGCGACGCCCGCGTCACCCCGCGCTTCCGCACGCCGCTGGAGCGTGAGCTCGTCGCCTGAGGCCGGCCCTGGCCGTCAGCCGATGCCCCGCCAGCCCTGCGGGTCGACCCCGCCTGGGATCGGGGCGCCGGCGTCGTACGGCTCCCTCGTGAACACGAAGGACGCCAGATCGAGGTGGCTCACCGAGCCGTCCTCACGGCGCACCGCCCGGAGCGTCTCGCCGGCGTAGTACCCGGACAGCCCGGTCCAGCTGCCGTCGGCCTCGGCCCGGAACCGGGCCGCACGGCCGGTCCCGCCGACCGGCGCCAGCTCGAGCGAGCCGTCCGCGATCAGCCGAACCACCTGGGCCGAAGTCCCCCAGTACCAAGGGCCGCACACGTCGAGAGGCACCTGATCCGCTTCCTGGAACGGCCGCCACGGCCGCGGGAACGGGGGCTCGGCATCCGCAACGATTCCGACGAGATCGGCGGCTACGCCCGCCGCCGGCAGACCCGAGGTGCAATTGGCCAGGACCACCGCTGCCACGTCGTCCGTCTCGCTCAACCACAGCCCCGCGACGAACCCGGGCAGCGAGCCGCTGTGGCCCACCAACCGGCGCCCGCCGTGGGCCATCGACTGCATCCCCAAGCCGTAGCCGAGGTCGGCAGATCCGGGCTCGGGCGGCGCGGTCGGCCGCCGCATCTCCCGTACGGACTCCGCACTCAGGACCCGCTCGTCACCGCGCAGCAGGAAGTCGGCGAACCGTGCGAGGTCCCGGGTCGTGGACCACAGCTGACCGGCCGCGGCCATCAGCCCCAGGTCTTCCAGCGGCTCGGGCATCATCACGTCGGCCCACGGATGGACCGCCCAGCCACCCGCGTGCGGGGCCTGCGGCAGTCCGCTCGTACGGTCCAGGCCCAGGGGTTCCAGCACCTCGGCCCGCAGGGCCTCCTCCCAGGGCCGTCCGCGCAGCGCCTCCACCAGCGAACCCAGCAGGGTGTACCCGGGGTTGGAGTAGTGGTGCCTACTGCCCGGCGTGAACCTGAAGGGCTCCTCACCCAGCACGTCGGAGAGTTCGGGCCGCTGCGCGCCGGGGGTGCGCTCCCACCACTCGCCGGGGGTCTCCGCGGCCAGCCCGCCGGTGTGGGCGAGCAGTTGGGCGATGGTCACCTGGCCGGCGGCGGTACCCGGGAGGTGCTTCTCCAGCGGGTCCTCGAGCCTCAGCAGCCCTTCGTCCCGCAGGCGCATGACGAGGACGGCGGTGAAGGTCTTGCTGATCGACCCGATCCGGTACTGGACGTTCCCGTCCGGGCCGTGCCCCTCGACGGAGGTCCGGGATCCCTCCCAGACCACCTCCCCGCCGCGGAGTACGGCGGCCACGACCGACGGCGCTCGGCCCGTGCTCTGCGCGACGGCGATCCGGTGTCTCAGCGCGCGCCGGGTGGCGGGCAGCAGTTCGAAGTCCTCGGCAAGCTCATCCATGATCGGATGCTATGTGTTGGCCATGTCCACGAAGCGCGAATAGTGGCCCTGGAAGGCCACGGTGATCGTCGCGGTGGGGCCGTTACGGTGCTTGGCCACGATCAGGTCGGCCTCACCGGCGCGAGGGGACTCCTTCTCATAGGCGTCCTCGCGGTGCAGCAGGATCACCATGTCGGCGTCCTGCTCGATCGAGCCGGACTCACGCAGGTCGGAGACCATCGGCTTCTTGTCGGTCCGCTGCTCCGGACCACGGTTCAGCTGCGAGAGCGCGATCACCGGGACTTCGAGCTCCTTCGCCAGCAGCTTGAGGTTTCGGGACATGTCCGAGACCTCCTGCTGACGGCTCTCGGGACGGCGCGAGCCGCCCGACTGCATCAGCTGGAGGTAGTCGATGACCACGAGCGAGAGGTCGTTGCGCTGCTTGAGCCGGCGGCACTTGGCCCGGATCTCCATCATCGACAGGTTGGGGGAATCGTCGATGTAGAGGGGGGCGGCGGAGACGTCCGGCATCCGACGGGCCAGCCGGGTCCAGTCGTCGTCAGTCATCGTGCCCGAACGCATGTGGTGCAGCGCCACCCTGGCCTCCGCCGACAACAGGCGCATGGCGATCTCGTTGCGACCCATTTCGAGGGAGAAGATCACGCTGGGCAGGTTGCTCTTGATGGAACAGGCTCGGGCGAAGTCCAGCGCGAGCGTGGACTTACCCATGGCCGGACGGGCGGCGATGACGATCATCTGCCCCGGGTGCAGGCCGTTGGTCAGGGAGTCCAGGTCGGTGAAGCCGGTGGGGACACCCGACATCTGCCCGCTGCGCGAGCCGATGGCCTCGATCTCGTCGAGGGCGCCCTCCATGATGTCGCCCAGCGGCAGGTAGTCCTCGGAGGTCCGCTGCTCCGTGACGGCGTAGATCTCGGCCTGGGCGCTGTTGACGATCTCGTCGACGTCGCCGTCGGCCGCGTATCCCATCTGCGTGATCTTCGTACCTGCGGCGACCAGGCGGCGCAGGACGGCCCTCTCGTGGACGATCTCCGCGTAGTACTCCGCGTTCGCCGCCGTCGGCACGGACTGGACCAGCGTGTGCAGGTACGAGGCCCCGCCGACCTTGCTGATCTCGCCGCGTCGCGTCAGCTCGGCGCCGACGGTGATCGGGTCGGCCGGCTCGCCCTTGGCGTACAGATCGAGGATGGCCTGGTAGATCGTCTCGTGCGACGGCCGGTAGAAGTCGTGGCCCTTGATGACCTCGACGACATCGGCGATGGCGTCCTTGGAGAGCAGCATGCCGCCGAGCACCGACTGCTCGGCATCGAGGTCCTGCGGAGGAACGCGCTCGAAGCCGCCGCCCCCGTCCCAGGAGCCGCCCTCGCGACCCCGGTCGTGCTGCTCGTCGCCGCGGCCCCGGCCCTCGCCGTTACGGCGCGGACGGGCGGGCAGACGGTCACTCGGACCGCTGTCGGCCCAGGGGTCGTCCATGGGCTCGGGCATGCTCACCGGGCCGCCTCCTCCCGTCCGCAACGCGGACCTCGCCGTGCGGCTCTTTCTACGACACGGCTCTGACATTTGGGGCACCCGAATCGGCTCTCGGCGAGTCGGGCAACGCCCCACGGTAGGGCCGGGAGCGGCGTCAGCCAATCTTGTTATCCACAGGCCCTGTGGATGAGATGTGGATGACGGCGCCAATGCTGTGGGTAACTCCCCGGAAGCTGTGCACGGACCGGGGGACGACGCTGTGGACAAAATCACCCGAGACCCCCCACCACCCCATCTGACCTGCGGTTTCCTCGTCCACCGACGGTGGGCGCGAAAATTGTTCGGCGCGCTCTCGAGAACGCCTCCAACGAGGCGTGGAGAACCCGCAAGTCAGCGCGTCGGTAAGGCGCCAGGTATGGTTGCATCCATTACCTGTGGAAGATTGGACGGGGCGCATGACACAGGCCCTCACAGCACCCGCGGCGGGGCCGAGACGGCACGACCGAGAGATCTTCACTCTCGCTGTTCCCGCCTTCGGCGCCCTCGTCGCCGAGCCCCTCTTCGTGATGGCCGACAGCGCCATCGTGGGACACCTCGGGACCCCGCAGCTGGCCGGCCTCGGCATCGCCGCCGCCCTGCTCACCACTGCCGTAAGCGTCTTCGTCTTCCTCGCCTACGCCACCACCGCGGCTGTCGCCCGCCGGGTCGGCGCAGGAGACCTGCCGGCCGCCATCCGGCAGGGCATGGACGGAATCTGGCTGGCCCTGCTGCTCGGCGTGGCCGTCATCGCCGTGGTGCTGCCCGCCGCACCCTCGCTGATCTCCCTCTTCGGCGCCTCCGACAGCGTCGCCCCGCACGCGATCACCTATCTGCGCATCTCCGCCCTCGGCATCCCAGCGATGCTCGTGGTCTTGGCGGCCACCGGCGTAATCCGGGGCCTCCAGGACACCCGTACACCGCTCTACGTCGCGATCGGCGGCTTCGCCCTCAACGCGGGCCTGAACGTCGCGCTCGTCTACGGTGCGGGCCTCGGCATCGCCGGCTCCGCCTGGGGCACGGTCCTCGCGCAGTGCGCCATGGCCGCCGCCTACCTCTCCGTGGTCGTGCGCGGGGCCCGACGGCACGGCGCCTCCCTGCGTCCCGATACCGCCGGGATACGCGCCTGTGCCCGGGCCGGGGGTCCGTTGCTGGTCCGCACCCTGTCCCTGCGCGCCATTCTGATGATCGCGACCGCCGTGGCCGCCCGGCTCGGCGACGCCGACATCGCGGCCCACCAGATCCTGCTCTCCCTGTGGAGCCTGCTCGCCTTCGCTCTGGACGCCATCGCGATCGCCGGGCAGGCGATCATCGGCCGCTACCTGGGCTCGGGCGACACGGACGGCGCGAAGGCCGTCTGCCGCAGGATGGTGCGGTGGGGCATCACGACGGGCATCGCGCTCGGCCTGTTGGTGGTCCTGGCCCGCCCGGTCTTCATCCCGCTGTTCACGAGCGACCCGGCTGTCGAGAACGCCCTGCTGCCCGCCCTGCTCGTGGTGGCTCTCTCCCAGCCCGTGTCCGGCATCGTCTTCGTACTGGACGGGGTCCTCATGGGCGCGGGCGACGGCCGCTACCTCGCCAGGGCCATGCTCGTGACGCTTGCCGCCTTCAGCCCGGTCGCCCTGCTCGTCCCGGCCCTGGGCGGCGGGCTGACGATGCTCTGGTGGGCCATGACCCTGATGATGCTGGTCCGGATGGTCACCCTTCAGCTGCGTGCCCGTTCCGGCCGATGGGCGATCGCGGGAGCCACCCGGTAGGTGTTTCACGTGAAACATGCCTCGGTGCCGGGGTGTTTCACGTGAAACACCCCGGCGCCCCTGCCCGGAAAGCCCGGGAAACGGCGAAGGGCCGCACCCCATCGGGTGCGGCCCTTCACGTGCAGCCCTTAGGCGGCGACGACCTCGACGCCCACGTTCGCGGCCACGTCGGCGTGCAGACGCACGGAGACCTGGTACGAACCGAGGGTCTTGATCGGGGAGCCCAGCTCAACGCGGCGCTTGTCGACCTTCGGGCCACCGGAAGCCTCGATCGCCGTGGCGATGTCGGCCGGGGTCACGGAGCCGAAGAGACGACCGGCGTCACCCGCGCGGGTGGCCAGACGGACCTTCACACCCTCGAGCTTGGCCTTGACCTCGTTGGCCTGCTCGATGGTCGCAATCTCGTGGATCTTGCGGGCGCGGCGGATCTGCGCCACGTCCTTCTCGCCACCCTTGGTCCAGCGGATCGCGAAACCACGCGGGACCAGGTAGTTGCGAGCGTAACCGTCCTTGACGTCGACGACATCGCCGGCGGCACCGAGGCCAGAGACCTCGTGGGTCAGGATGATCTTCATTAGTCGGTCACCCTTTCCTTATCGCGCGGTGGACGTGTAGGGCAGCAGCGCCATCTCACGGCTGTTCTTCACGGCCGTGGCGACGTCACGCTGGTGCTGCGTGCAGTTGCCGGTTACGCGGCGGGCACGGATCTTGCCACGGTCGGAAATGAACTTCCGCAGCATGTTCGTGTCCTTGTAGTCCACGTACGCGGTCTTGTCCTTGCAGAACGCGCAGACCTTCTTCTTAGGCTTGCGCACAGGCGGCTTCGCCATTGTGTCTCTCCTGTGTGATCAAGAAGTTTGGATGGAGCTGCCCTAGAAGGGCGGCTCGTCCGAGTAGCCACCGCCGGAGCCGCTGGAGCTTCCGCCCCAACCGCCCCCGCCGCCGCCCTGCTGCTGGCCACCGGCCGGCGCGCTGGACGCCCACGGGTCGTCGGAGGGAGCTCCGCCGCCCTGCTGGCCGCCGCCGCTGGGGGCTCCGCCCCAGCCACCGCCGCCACCCTGCTGCTGACCGCCGCCGCCGTATCCGCCCTGGCCACCGCGACCGGTGGTCTTGGTGACCTTGGCCGTGGCGTTCTTCAGGCTGGGGCCGACTTCCTCGACGTCCAGCTCGTAGACCGTGCGCTTGACACCCTCACGGTCCTCGTACGACCGCTGCCTCAGTCGGCCCTGCACGATGACGCGCATGCCTCGCTGGAGGGACTCGGCGACGTTCTCCGCCGCCTGCCGCCACACCGAGCAGGTCAGGAACAGGCTTTCGCCGTCCTTCCACTCATTGGTCTGACGGTCGAAGGTGCGGGGGGTGGACGCGACACGGAACTTCGCGACCGCCGCACCCGAGGGGGTGAAGCGCAGCTCGGGGTCGTCGACGAGATTGCCGACGACCGTGATGACGGTCTCGCCTGCCATGGATGAACCTCTCGGCGGGGATTGCTGCTGGGCTGCTGTGCTACTCGATCCCGATTACCGCTGAACCGAAGTTCAGTGGGTCTCGGGGCGAAGGACCTTGGTCCGGAGAACCGACTCGTTCAGGTTCATCTGTCGGTCAAGCTCCTTGACGACCGCAGGCTCGGCCTGGAGGTCGATGACCGAGTAGATGCCCTCGGGCTTCTTCTTGATCTCGTAAGCGAGACGACGACGGCCCCAGGTGTCGACCTTCTCGACCTTTCCGTTGCCCTCACGGACGACGGAGAGGAAGTTCTCGATCAGCGGGGAGACAGCGCGCTCCTCGAGATCGGGGTCGAGGATGACCATCACTTCGTAGTGACGCATGTGGAACCCACCTCCTTTGGACTCAGCGGCCACGGTCGTTCCGTGGCAGGAGGGTCGTGATGCGTGAGCACGGCGTCCCAAGAGCAGACACCGCGCAGCTGTACAGACTACCTGCTCGCGTCCTTCCGGTTGAAATCCGGCAGGAGAGGGCCACAATCTGTATCCATCGGGTGTGCTCGGTGCTATGCCCCGGCCCCCTGCCGGAGGCAGCCCGCAGCACCGCCAGCTTCAGCCAGGAGGTGCCTTCCGATGGCACAGGCAATGCGGCCCCCTCAGATCTCCCTGCTCTCCACCGACGGAAAGCCCCACCCGCTGCAGGACGCCCTGATGGCGGTCACTCTGACCCTCGGCGCCGTGGCGTTCATCACGGCCTTCTTCCACAGCCTCCACCTGATCAGCTCGTGGGCCGGGCTGATCGGAATCCTGACGGGCGCGTACGGACAGTTCGTCTCCGTCACGACACGCGAGCGCTTCGCGCTGATCATCGGCCTTGGCGCGTCTGCCATCGGCTTCTACCTCGGCATGTTCCACGGCGGCCTCTTCGGGGGCTGACGGGGCTGCCCGGGACACCTCCTCGGCAGGGCGCCGGCCACACTCCGGCCCGGACCCACGGCCCGTCCCCCAGAAGGGTGGCGCCCCTGTCGCAGTAGGCTTCGCGCCATAGCCAGCGAAGCCGCCGAGGAGACGCCCCGCATGAGCCTGTCCCTGAGGACCATCAGCCGAGAGCAGCATCTGGGTTACCTCCAGAGCCTGCCCTCGGCGAGCCACTGCCAGGTCCCGGCGTGGGCCGACGTGAAGAACGAGTGGCGTTCCGAGAACCTCGGTTGGTTCAACGAGTCCGAGGAACTCGTCGGAGCGGCACTCGTGTTGTACCGGCAGCTGCCCAAGGTGAAGCGCTACCTCGCGTACCTCCCCGAGGGGCCGGTCATCAACTGGTACGCCCCGAACCTGGAGGAGTGGCTCCAGCCGATGCTGGCCCACCTCAAGCAGCAGGGCGCCTTCACCGTGAAGATGGGCCCGCCCGTCGTCATCCGCCGCTGGAACTCGGCCGCCATCAAGGCCGGCATCCAGGACCCGAACGTGAAGCGTCTGCGCGACGTGGAGGCCTCGGTCATCGAGCCGCGCGCCTTCGAGGTCTCCGACAAGCTGCGCCGCATGGGCTGGCAGCAGGCGGAGGACGGCGGCGCCGGCTTCGGCGACGTCCAGCCCCGCTACGTCTTCCAGGTCCCGCTCGCCAACCGCTCGCTGGACGATGTCCTCAAGGGCTTCAACCAGCTGTGGCGCCGCAACATCAAGAAGGCGGAGAAGGCCGGCGTCGAGGTCGTCCAGGGCGGCTACGACGACCTGCCGACCTGGCAGCACCTCTACGAGATCACCGCCGAGCGCGACAAGTTCCGCCCGCGCCCCCTCAGCTACTTCCAGCGCCAGTGGACGGCCCTCAACTCCGAGGACCCCAACCGGATGCGCCTCTACATCGCCACGCACGAGGGCGAGCCGCTGGCCGCCGCGACGATGCTCACCGTCGGCCAGCACGTCTGGTACTCCTACGGCGCCTCCGCCAACCACAAGCGCGAGGTCCGGCCTTCGAACGCGATGCAGTGGCGCATGCTGCGCGACGCGTACGCACTCGGTGCGAGCGTCTACGACCTGCGCGGAATTTCTGACACGCTGGACGAGAACGACCACCTGTTCGGTTTGATCCAGTTCAAGGTCGGTACGGGCGGCGAAGCCGTCGAGTACGTCGGCGAATGGGACTTCCCGCTGAACAAGGTGCTGCACAAGGCGCTCGACATCTACATGTCGCGGCGCTGACCCGGATCCACCCGCTTTCCCCCACACAGTCCCGCTGCACCGCGCAGCTTCCCAGGAGAGGTCCCGGACGGGCATGGCGCTCACGCTCTACGTCGACACCGCGCGCTGGCGTGCGCACCAGAAGCAGGTCCAGGACCAGTTCCCCGGGATGGTCCCGGTCTGCAAGGGCAACGGTTACGGCTTCGGCCACGAGCGGCTGTGCGAGGAGGCGACCCGGATGGGCGCCGATGTACTCGCCGTCGGAACGACGTACGAGGCCGCCGGCATCAAGGACCTGTTCGGCGGCGACCTTCTCGTCCTCACCCCGTTCCGCCGGGGCGAGGAGCCTGTACCGCTGCCGGACCGGGTCATCCGCTCGGTGTCCTCGCTGGACGGGGTCCGCAGCCTGGTCGGCGCCCGTGTGGTCATCGAGTGCATGAGCTCGATGCGCCGCCACGGAATCTCCGAGCAGGACCTGGGCCAGCTGCACGGCGCGATCGAGGACGTACGGCTGGAGGGCTTCGCCCTGCACCTGCCCCTGGACCGCCCCGACGGCTCGGACGCCGTGGAGGAGGTCATCGGCTGGATGGACCGGCTGCGCGCTGCCCGGCTGCCGCTGCACACCATGTTCGTCAGCCACCTGCGGGCCGAGGAGCTGGCACGGCTCCAGCAGCAGTTCCCGCAGACCCGCTTCCGGGCCCGGATCGGCACCCGGCTGTGGCTGGGCGACCACGAGGCGACCCAGTACCGCGGCTCGGTGCTCGACGTGACCCGCGTGGCCAAGGGAGACCGCTTCGGGTACCGCCAGCAGAAGGCCGCGTCCGACGGCTGGCTGGTCGTGGTCGCCGGCGGTACCTCGCACGGTGTGGGTCTGGAGGCCCCGAAGGCGCTGCACGGTGTGATGCCGCGCGCCAAGGGGGTCGCCCGGGCGGGTCTGGCCACGGTCAACAGGAACCTGTCGCCATTCGTGTGGGCGGGCAAGCAGCGCTGGTTCGCCGAACCGCCGCACATGCAGGTGTCGATCCTGTTCGTGCCCGCCGACGCGACCGAGCCGAAGGTCGGCGACGAGCTGGTGGCGCACCTGCGCCACACCACCACGCAGTTCGACCGGGTGCTCGACGCCTGAGCCGTCCCGCTCAGTCCCTGGGGCCGGTGCCCCAGTCGACCCGCTGTCCCTCCGAGGGCGTCGCGTACCGCGGCGCCCTCGCTGCGTCCGACAGCACGAACACGTCCTCGGCCCCGTCCAGTACGCCCCCGGAGGGGTCGTCCGAGCCGCCCTGGCGGACGGCGTCGCGCTCCGGGAGGAGGATGTCGCGGACGATGACGGCGCACAGGTAGAGCGTGGTCAGCAGGTGGGCGGCGATCGCCAGCTGGTAGCCCTCCACGGGCAGGCCCTGGTGCTTGTCCCCGCTGTTGATGTACGCGAGGTAGGACCAGATCCCGAGGAAGTAGGCGACCTCGCCGGCCTGCCAGATCAGGAAGTCCCTCCAGCGCGGCCGGGCCAGCGCGGCGAGCGGGATGAGCCACAGCACGTACTGCGGTGAGTAGACCTTGTTGCAGAGGATGAAGGCGGCGACGACGAGGAAGGCCAGCTGGGCGAAGCGGGGGCGGCGGGGGGCGGTCAGGGTGAGCAGTCCGATGGCCCCGCAGAGCAGGAGCGTCAGCCCGGTCGCGTAGGTGTTGGCGTCATGCAGGGGGTTGCCCGAGCGCTGGGAGATCAGCAGCCATACGGAGCCGAAGTCGATGGGCCGCTCCTGGCTGAAGGTGTAGAACTTCGTCCAGCCCTCCCAGGCGAGGAGCATGACGGGGAGGTTCACCGTGATCCAGGCCAGGGCCGCTCCCAGGGCGGCCAGGCCGAACTCGCGCCACTTGCCGGCCCGCCAGCACAGCACGAACAGGACGCCGAGCAGCAGTACGGGATACAGCTTGGCGGCGGTGGCCAGGCCGATGAGGACGCCGAAGAGGACCGTTCGCCCCCGGGACCACATCAGCATCCCGGCCGCGGTCAGGGCGATGGCCAGCAGGTCCCAGTTGATCGTCGCCGTCAGCGCGAAGGCGGGCGCGAGGGCGAAGAGCAGGGCGTCCCAGGGCCGGCGGCGGTGTGTCCGGGCGACGCAGACGGCGATGACCGCCGCGCAGGCCATCAGCATGCCCGCGTTGACCATCCAGTACATCTGCTCGCGGTGCTGCATGGAGCCGCTGCCGGGGGTCAGCCAGGAGGCGATCTCCATGAAGAGCCCGGTGAGCACCGGGTACTCCAGGTACTCCATGTCGCCGGGCAGCCGGTCGAAGTAGGGCGTCAGGTTGTCGGCGAAGCCGCGGACCGCGTACAGGTGCGGGATGTCGGAGTAGCAGGCGTGGGTGTACTGCGAGGTGGCCCCGCGGAACCACGCCCAGTCGTAGCAGGGCAGCTTCTGCACCATGCCGAGGGCGAACATTCCGATGGCGATGAGGGCCACGACGCGCACCGGTCCCAGCCAGTGTCCGCCGAGCCGGGCGTAGCGGCCGAGCGGGCCGCCGATGAGCTCACTGCCGGCTGCGGCGACCTCGTCCTGCTGCGTGGGCAGTACGGGGCGGTCCTCGTGCACCTTCGTCATGGGGCTCATCCTGCCGTACGGGGCCGGGCACCGGGGAAGGCCGCCGCACGGTGTGTGCGACGGCCTTCCCGGGCTCACGGGGGCGGTGGGCGGATCAGTCAGGCACGGTGGTGCCGGTGGTCGATCCGGTCAGGCCTCCCGGGCGGCCCGGCCTGCCGCTGGGCGACGGGGACGGCGATGTGCTGGGCCCGCCGATGACGCCGGAGTCGGTGCCGGTGGACGTGCCCTCGTTGGTGCCGCCCCGCGTGGTGTCCGGGTCGCAGTAAAGCTCCCACGGCTTGCACGGCCGGGCGCTGCCCTTGGAAGGCTTCGGGGACGGCGGCGGGGAGCTCGGCGGGATCGACGACGGCGGCGCGGACGGCGTCGCGGGTGCCACGGGGGTGGGGGAGGGGGCGCCGGCGGAGTCAGCCGTGACGCCGATGTCCTCGGCCTCGGGGAACTTTGTGACGGGCTTGCCCTTGAGGGCCTCGCTCATGTACTCGGTCCAGATCTCGGCCGGGATGTCACCGCCGTGGAGGGAGGGGATGTCGCCCACGCCCTTCATGGAGATGAGCTCCTTCTCCGCCGAGTTGGGATCGGTGCGGAAGAGGACCACGGAGGTGGACAGCTCCGGGGTATAGCCGACGAACCACGCCGACTTGTTCTCGTCCGTGGTACCGGTCTTGCCCGCGGCGGGCCGGCCCAGCTTCTTGGCCTTCTTGCCGGTGCCGTTCTCGACGACGTTCTCCAGCACCTTGGTGACGTTGTCCGCGACCGCGTTGTCCATGGCCCGCTGGTCCTTGGGGGCCTCGAAGCCGGTCAGCTTCTCGCCGTTCTTCTCGACCGCGATCACGGAGTACGGCTCGCGGTGCATGCCGGAGGCGGCGAAGGTCGCGTACGAGTCGGCCATGCGGATGGCGCTGGGGGTCGAGGTGCCCAGGGCGAAGGAGGCGTCGGTGTTCGGGTTGATCGACTCCTCGAGGATGCCCGTGGCCTTCGCCACGTTCTTGACCTTGTCGTGGCCGACGTCGAAGACGAGCTGGGCGAACGGGACGTTGATGGACTTCTCCATCGCCTCGTTGAGGGTCACGTACCCGAAGGCGGTGGGGCTCTCGTTCTTCTGCCGGAACGGGTTGCCCGACGCGTCGCGCAGGGGCCTGCCCTCACGGTTGTTGATCACGGTGAGGTCGTTGGCCTGGTACTTGCTGTTGACCGAGATGCCCTTGCCGTTGGAGTTCTGGGTGCCGTACTCCATGGCCGCCGCCAGCACGTACGGCTTCCAGGTCGAACCGACGGGGACGCCGCTGGTGTTGGCGTTGTTGCTGAAGTACTTCTGGTCCCAGCCCGGGCCGCCGTACAGGGCGACGAGCGCGCCGGTCTTGACGTCGACGGAGGCGGCGCCGAACTGTACGAAGGTGTCGGTCTCGGGGCGCTTCTTCTCGTCGATCAGGCCGGCGCGGATGTCCTCGACCGCCTTGACCATGGCGTCCACCTTGGGCTTCTCGAAGGTGGTCTTGATCCGGTAGCCGCCCAGGGCCATCTGCTCGGCGGTGATGCCCTTGGTCTTCATCACGTACGCCTTGGCCGTGTCGACCAGATAGCCGATCTGGCCGGTCATGCCGCGGGCCTGCTCGGACTCGACGCGCGCGGGGAATTCCGTGTACTTCGCCCGCTCCGCCGCCTCCATGCGGCCCACCTCGACCTCGCGGTCCAGCACCCAGGCCCAGCGCTTCCTCGCGCGGTCCTCGTTGAGGGCGGGGGTGGCGGCGGCGCCGATGCCGCCGTCCGGGTTGTAGAGGTTGGGGCCCTTCAGCACGGCGGCCAGGAACGCGCACTCGGAGGGGTTCAGGTCCTGGCTGTCCTTGCCGAAGTAGGCGCGGGCCGCGGCCTGGATGCCGTAGGCGTCCCGGCCGTAGTAGGCGGTGTTCAGGTACCCGGCGAGGACGGTGTCCTTCTCCTCGGAGACACCGAGCCTTATCGCGATGAAGAGCTCGGTGACCTTTCGCTTGAGCGTCTGGTCGGAGTCCAGGTAGGTGTTCTTCACGTACTGCTGGGTGATGGTCGAGCCGCCCTGGGTGGAGCCGCCCGTGCCCATGTTCCAGACGGCGCGGGCGATACCCATCGGGTCCACGCCCTTGTCCGTCTCGAATGACTCGTTCTCCGCCGCGATCACGGCGTCCCTCATGGACCGGGGGATGCTCGAGATGGGGACGATCTGCCGGTTCATCGAACCGCCCGTCGCCACCATCTGGGATCCGTCGGCCCAATAGAAGACGTTGTTCTGCGCCTTGGCCGCCTTGTTCGGGTCCGGGGTGCTCACCATGGCGATGCCGATGCCGGCACCGGCGATGATGACCGCGAAGAAGCCGAGGGCGGTACCGGAGACCAGCTTCCATGAAGGCAGGAAGCGCTTCCAGCCGTCCCGGTCGGACCGCGGGTAGTTGATGAGCCGCTTGTCCGGGCGGCCGGCGCCGCGTCCGCTCCCCGCAGCGCCTCTGCCACGGCCCGAGGACCCTCTCTGCGCCGCTCGGCGGGCGTCGGCGCGACTGCCCTGGGCGGGCTGCTGTGCGTACGGGCCGCTGTGTGACGCCGTGGGGACGTCACGTCCGGCCGGGGCACCCCTGCCGGGGCGCTGCTGGGCGGCGCGGCGGGCAGAGGCCCGCCCCCCGCCCTGGGGCTGCGGCGGTTTGCGGCGGTGCTCGCTCATCGAACGACTACTCCTCGGGCAGGCGAGTGGCCTGGAAGCGGCAGGTGAATTCCGGTTCCCCCCGGTGTCATGGCGCACAGACTACGCACGGTCAAAACCCGACCAGTGCCGAAGTTCACCCCAAATCAGGCAACCTGCCTGGTGCGAAACGGTGATGTGATGCCGGTCACCACGCCTCCCCTTGTCGATGAAGGCGGGCCGTTCTATCGTCTGGATGTATCGAGTCGATACATCAGCTCGACATAATGACTCAGGGGTGGAGGAGAGGGCAGGCGGATGAGCAGACGCTCCGGCATCCTCGAGTTCGCCGTCCTCGGCCTGCTCCGCGAATCCCCCATGCACGGCTATGAGCTGCGCAAGCGGCTCAACACCTCGCTGGGAGTGTTCAGAGCCTTCAGCTACGGGACGCTCTACCCCTGCCTCAAGACACTCGTCGCCAACGGCTGGTTGATCGAAGAACCGGGCAACGCCCCGGAAGACGCTCTCGCCGCTTCACTCGCAGGGCGCCGCGCCAAGATCGTCTACCGGTTGACGGCCGCGGGTAAGGAGCACTTCGAGGAGCTCCTCTCCCACACGGGCCCCGAGACCTGGGAGGACGAGTCCTTCGCCGCCCGCTTCGCCTTCTTCGGCCAGACCGAACGAGACGTGCGGATGCGGGTACTGGAGGGCCGTCGCAGTCGGCTGGAGGAGCGCCTGGAGAAGATGCGCGCCTCACTCGCCCGGACGCGGGAGCGCCTCGACGACTACACGCTTGAGCTGCAGCGGCACGGCATGGAGTCCGTGGAGCGCGAAGTGCGCTGGCTGAACGAGCTCATCGAGAGTGAGCGGGCGGGACGGGATCGGAGACGATCAGGTCCGTCCGACGAAACCGAAAAATGAGGTCTGCATCTTGCAGGCCTTGTCCGAGAACAAACAGGGAGCAACCGGAATGGGTTCGGTTCGCGTAGCCATCGTCGGCGTGGGCAACTGCGCCGCCTCGCTGGTGCAGGGCGTCGAGTACTACAAGGACGCCGACCCGGCGTCCAAGGTCCCCGGGCTGATGCACGTCCAGTTCGGCGACTACCACGTGCGTGACATCGAGTTCGTCGCCGCGTTCGACGTCGACGCGAAGAAGGTCGGCCTCGACCTTTCGGACGCCATCGGCGCCAGCGAGAACAACACCATCAAGATCTGCGACGTCCCGAACACCGGTGTCACCGTTCAGCGCGGTCACACCCTGGACGGCCTGGGCAAGTACTACCGCCTGACGATCGAGGAGTCCGCCGAGGCTCCGGTCGACGTGGTCCAGATCCTCAAGGACCGCCAGGTCGACGTCCTGATCTGCTACCTGCCCGTCGGCTCCGAGGACGCGGCGAAGTTCTACGCGCAGTGCGCCATCGACGCCAAGGTCGCCTTCGTCAACGCCCTCCCGGTCTTCATCGCCGGCACCAAGGAGTGGGCCGACAAGTTCACCGAGGCCGGTGTCCCGATCGTCGGCGACGACATCAAGTCGCAGGTCGGCGCCACCATCACGCACCGCGTGATGGCGAAGCTGTTCGAGGACCGCGGTGTCCGTCTTGAGCGCACCATGCAGCTCAACGTCGGCGGCAACATGGACTTCAAGAACATGCTCGAGCGCGACCGCCTCGAGTCGAAGAAGATCTCCAAGACGCAGGCCGTCACCTCGCAGATCCCGGACCGTGAGATGGGCGAGAAGAACGTCCACATCGGCCCGTCCGACTACGTCGCGTGGCTCGACGACCGCAAGTGGGCCTACGTCCGTCTTGAGGGCCGCGCCTTCGGCGACGTCCCGCTGAACCTCGAGTACAAGCTCGAGGTGTGGGACTCCCCGAACTCCGCCGGTGTCATCATCGACGCCCTGCGCGCTGCGAAGATCGCCAAGGACCGCGGTATCGGCGGCCCGATCCTGTCGGCGTCCAGCTACTTCATGAAGTCCCCGCCGGTCCAGTACTTCGACGACGAGGCCCTGGCCAACGTCGAGAAGTTCATCAAGGGCGAGGTCGAGCGCTAGTCGAAGCCTGCCGGTCCGGTCGACACCTGGGCTTCGGCTGTTCTTCCGCGGAGGGTCCCCGGGCAAAGTGCCCGGGGACCCTCCGCGTATGTGACCCTTTCCCTCATGCCTGTCGTACGTGATCTGCGCGTACTCCTGCGCCTGAGGGACTTCCGCAACCTGCTCGCCGTACGGCTGCTCTCCCAGGCGGCGGACGGCGTGTACCAGGTCGCGCTCGCCACCTACGTCGTCTTCTCCCCCGAGAAACAGACCTCCCCGGCGGCCATCGCCTCGGCCATGGCGGTACTGCTGCTGCCCTACTCGGTGATCGGCCCCTTCGCCGGGGTACTGCTCGACCGCTGGCGCCGCCGCCAGGTCTTCCTCTACGGCAACCTGTTGCGGGCCTTCCTCGCCTGCATCACCGCCGTGCTGATCGTCGCGCACGTGCCCGACTGGCTGTTCTACGCCTCGGCGCTGTCCGTGACCGCGGTCAACCGCTTCGTACTGGCCGGTCTGGCCGCCGCACTGCCCCGCGTCGTCGGAGCCGACCAGTTGGTCACGGCGAACGCGCTCTCCCCCACCGCGGGAACCCTCGCGGCCGTGGCCGGCGGAGGGCTGGCCTTCCTCGTCCGGCTGCTCGCCTCCGGCTCCAATGCGCTCGTCGTGCTGCTCGGAGCCTGTCTCTATCTCTGTGCTGCCCTGGTTGCCCTGCGCCTCGCCATCGGACTCCTCGGCCCCGACCATTCCGCCGGGCAGGCCCATCCCTCGCTGGCCGAAGGCATCGCCCTCACGGTGCGGGGCATGGCCGAAGGCCTCCGGCACCTCGCCGCCCGGCGCCGGGCGGCCCGGGCGCTCACCGCGATGACCATGATGAGGTTCTGCTACGGGGCCCTGTTCGTCATGCTGCTGATGCTCTGCCGCTACGCCTGGTCCGGCAGCGAAGCCGAGGGACTCGCGCTCCTGGGCATCGCGGTCGGCGCCTCGGGGGCCGGATTCTTCGCGGCCGCCGTCGTGACCCCGTGGATGGTGGGCCGGCTGGGCACCCTCGGCTGGATCACCGCCTGCGCCGCGGGCTCCGCCGTCCTGGTGCCGGCCCTGGGCCTGTTCTTCACCCCGGGGCCGATGCTGGCCGCCGCGTTCGTCCTCGGCCTGGCCACCCAGGGCGCCAAGATCTCCACCGATACCGAAGTGCAGTCCCAGGTGGACGACGACTACCGCGGCCGGGTGTTCTCCGTCTACGACGTGCTGTTCAACGTCGCTTTCGTCGGGGCGGCAGCGGTGGCCGCCCTCATGCTCCCCGCCGACGGGCAGTCCGTGGTCCTGCTCGTCTGCGTGTCCGTCCTCTACGCCCTGACCGCAGTGCTGCTCGGCCGACGCAGCCGATGTTTCACGTGAAACATCCCCCATCCCCGTCCACGGGCGCCGATGTTTCACGTGAAACATCGGCGCCCGCACCCGCAGATCAGGCCTGGGCCGCCCACCACTCCTTGAGGGCCATCACGGCGGCGTCATGCCCCATCGGGCCGTTCTCGAGCCGCATCTCCAGCAGGAAGGCGTAGGCCTTGCCGATCACCGGCCCCGGGCCCACGTCCAGGACGCGCATGATCTCGTTGCCGTCCAGGTCGGGCCGGATCGCGTCCAGCTCCTCCTGCTCCTGCAGCTGCGCGATGCGCTGCTCGAGCCCGTCGTAGGTGCGGGAGAGCGCGTTGGCCTTGCGCTTGTTGCGGGTGGTGCAGTCGGACCGGGTCAGCTTGTGCAGACGGTCCAGCAACGGCCCGGCGTCACGCACGTAGCGCCGCACCGCGGAGTCCGTCCATTCCCCGTCCCCGTAGCCGTGGAAGCGCAGGTGCAGCTCGACCAGCCGGGACACGTCCTTGATCATGTCGTTGGAGTACTTCAGCGCGGTCAGCCGCTTCTTGGTCATCTTCGCGCCGACCACCTCGTGGTGGTGGAAGGAGACCCGGCCGTCGCTCTCGAAACGGCGGGTGCGGGGCTTGCCGATGTCGTGCAGCAGGGCGGCGAGCCGCAGCACGAGGTCCGGGCCGTCCTCCTCCAGCGCGATCGCCTGCTCCAGCACGATCAGCGAGTGGTCGTAGACGTCCTTGTGCCGGTGGTGCTCGTCACTCTCCAGTCGCAGCGCGGGCAGCTCGGGCAGCACCTGGTCGGCCAGGCCGGTGTCCACCAGCAGTCCCAGACCCCGACGCGGGTTGGAGGAAAGGATCAGCTTGTTCAGCTCGCCCTGGACCCGCTCCGCGGAAACGATCTCGATCCGCTCGGACATCGCCTTCATCGCCGCCACGACCTCCGGGGCGACCTCGAAGTCCAGCTGCGCCGAGAAGCGCGCCGCCCGCAGCATCCGCAGGGGATCGTCGGAGAAGGAGTCCTCGGGGGTTCCGGGGGTCCGCAGGACGCCGGCGGCCAGATCTTCCAGGCCACCGTGCGGGTCGATGAACTCCTGCTCGGGCAGGGCCAGCGCCATGGCGTTGACCGTGAAATCACGGCGCACGAGGTCCTCGGCGATCGAGTCGCCGTACGAGACCTCCGGCTTGCGCGACGTGCGGTCGTAGGCCTCCGAGCGGTAGGTCGTCACCTCGATCTGGAAGTTCCGGACAGCGTCTCCGACGCGCGCGTTCTTATGGGCCCCGACGGTGCCGAAGGCGATGCCGACGTCCCAGACCGAGTCGGCCCACGGCCGGACGATCTTCAAAACGTCCTCGGGGCGGGCGTCGGTGGTGAAGTCGAGATCGTTACCGAGACGCCCGAGCAGCGCATCACGGACGGACCCGCCGACCAGGGCGAGGCGGAAGCCCGCCTCCTGGAACCGGCGGCCGAGCTCGTCGGCGACAGGAGCGACCTCCAGCAGTTCACTGACCGCGCGGCGCTGCACCTGACTCAGGGCACTGGGGTTGTCTTCGTTGGCGTTCGGCACAACTGAAAAGGGTACGTGCCCGGCCCCCCGGGCACCGCCCCGTTTATCGGCGACCCCGGTACGCGGCCACCGCGGGGCTGAACCGATCATGTGGAGCAAGGTGCGGCACTCGCACACAGCGCACCTCGTTACCATTCGTGGACGCACAAAAGACGACCACTGACACTTCTAGGGACGGGCTAGCGCGTGGCCGAGGCGGCAGACATCCAAGGGGCGTCCCCCGCCCCTGTCCGGCGCCGATGGCTGCGGCGCGCGATCGTCCTGCTCGCCGGGACCCCCGTGCTGGCCGGTCTCGTCTATGGCCCCGCCCCCCAGGCCGAGGCCGTCCAGGCCTCCTCAGTCGATGTCCAGCTGGTCTCCATGGCGCCCAGCGCCCCGGTGAAGGGTGACACCCTCACCATCCAGGGCACCGTGATCAACACCGGATCCGAGACGATCACCGACGCCCACGTCGGCCTGCGGGTCGGGCCGGCGCTCACGGACCGGTCGTCCATCGACGAGACGGCCGACCGCAACGGCTTCCGCGCCGGCACCGATCCCGGCGAGATCGACCCGGCGTACGCGGTGAAGATCGCCTCGCTGCCGTCGAAGGTCACCCACAACTTCACCCTCACCGTCCCGGTCAACAAGCTCGAACTCGACAAGGACGGCGTCTACCAGCTCGGTGTCTCGCTGTCCGGGGTCACCGACAGCCGGCCCTCCGAGCAGGTGCTGGGCATCAAGCGGACCTTCCTGCCCTGGCAGCCGGAGGCCGCCGCCAAGCGCTCCCAGCTCACCTACGCCTGGCCGCTGATCTCCACCACCCGTGTCACGGCGGAGACCGGCTCCGACGAGCTCCAGACGCCGGTCTTCCTCGACGACTCCCTCGCCGAAGAACTCCGGTCGGGCGGCCGCCTGGAACAGATGGTCACCCTCGGCAAGGACCTGCCGATCACCTGGGTCATCGATCCCGACCTGCTTTACACGGTCGACGCGATGACCAAGGGATACCGGGTCCGCGGCGCCAACGGGAAGGCCGTCCAGGGCAAGAACAAGGCCGTCGCCGAGCAGTGGCTGAGCTCCCTGGAAGCGGCCGTACAGGGCAAGAAGGTCGTCGCCCTGCCCTTCGCCGACCCCGACCTCGCCTCCCTCGCCCACCACGGCAAGGACGTCTCGGGCACCCTGGGACAGCTGCGCCCGGCCACCGACAAGGCGAAGCAGGCCGTCGAGACGGTCCTGCACGTCCCCGCGTCCACCGACTTCTCCTGGCCCGTGAACGGTGCCATCGATCCTTCGATCGTGAACGTCGCCACCTCGGCCGGTGCCCACAACGTCCTCACCCGCAGCGACAGCCTCGTCGAGAGCGGCGCCCTCGGTTACACGCCGTCGGCCGCCCGGCCCATCGGCGCCGGCACCACTGCTGTCGTTGCGGACGCCGAGCTGTCCACCGCGTTCGAGGGCGACATGCTGAACGCCGGGAGCTCCACGCTCGCCGTGCAGCGGTTCCTCGCCCACAGCCTCGCCCTGAACCTGCAGAAGAGCGACGAACCGCGCAGCTTCGTCGTGGCTCCGCAGCGGACGCCCACGGTCAGCCAGGCCCAGACGATGGCCGCCGCCATACGCGGCCTCCAGGGGGGCCGCTGGACGCAGCCCGCGGACCTGGAAGCGGCGGCCGTCGCCAAGCCCGACCCGGGCGCCACCACCCAGGTGCCGGGCGCCGGCCAGTACCCGGAGGACCTGCGCAAGCAGGAGCTGCCGGTGTCGGCCTTCGAAAAGATCCGCACGACGCAGAACACGCTGGACCATTTCAAGGTGATCCTCGCCGCGCCCGACCGCGTGGAAATCCCCTTCGGCAACACCGTCAACCGGGAGATGTCGACTTCCTGGCGAGGGCGTCCCGATGAGGCCCGCCTCTACCGGGACCAGGTGCAGGAGTATCTGATCGGTCTCACCGAGAAGGTCAAGGTCATCCCCAAGTCCGACGCCACCCTGTCCGGACACAGCGCCACCATCCCGGTCAGCGTCCAGAACAGCCTCGTGCAGGACGTGCACGACCTGGTCCTACGGGTGAAGTCCGCCAACCCGTCCCGCCTGATGTTCAACGGCAGCGGTCAGGCGGAGCAGCAGGTCACCGTCCAGGGCGACCACACCCAGACGGTGAAGTTCCCCGCCAACGCCACCGCGAGCGGGCCCGTCGAAGTCACCGCTCAGCTCTTCACCAAGGACGGCATCCCCTACGGCAAGGAACGCCGGTTCACCGTCGAGGCCACCGAGATCACTCCCACCGTGATGCTCGTGATCGCCGGCGGTGTGCTCCTCCTGGTCCTGGCAGGCATCAAGATGTACGCCAGCCGCAAGCGTGTCGCGGCCCGTGCTGCCGCCGAGGAGAGCACGCAGCCGAGTGACGAGTCCCCGGACACCGAACCGCAAAGCACCGAGGGGTCCGGCACGAGTGAGACAGTGGACCGTTGAGCGACGCCGTGGCCGGTCGGCCTGGGGACGATGAGGTGGGGTTTCGATGAACGCGCCGTACGACGGTGACCGCGCGCAGGGCACTGGCGGGCCTGCGCCCTCCCAGGGCACTGCCCCCGGCACCCCGGTGCCCGGGCAGGTTCCCGCGCCTGCGCCCGCGCCGGACCACGACCCGTATGTCCAGGATGCCTACGACTACGACCCGTACCGGTCCCAGGACCTGTCCGCCCAGGACCCCGTCGGTGAGGTCCTGTACGACCGTGCCGCGCACCCGCCGCCGCCCCCCGGTACCTTCCAGGAGCCCGGTCCGCTGTACGCGGCGCCGGCCGCGCCCATGTACTCCCCCGACCCGCGCGTCTGGGCCCAGACCCCGCCGCCCGAGCCGGACGGCCCCTCCCGACACCTGCCGTACGGCGACCGCGCCACCACCACCGAATTCGTGGGCGTGGACTCCCTCGTCACGCGCGCCGCGGAGGAACAGCCCGCGCCGGACGCCTTCGCGCACCTCTACCGGGACCAGGAGGCGGCCCCCCGCACGCCCGTCGAGGACACCCCCGTCGCCGTCCCGGCACCGGCCAAGCCCGCCGGACGGGCCGCGAGCCTGCTCAAGTCCAGTGCGCTCATGGCCGCGGGAACGATCGTCTCCCGCATCACCGGCTTCCTGAGAACCCTCGTCATCGCCGCGGCGATCGGCGTCGGCACCTTCAACGACACGTACCAGATCGCCAACACGCTGCCCACGATGATCTACGTGCTGGTCGGCGGTGGCGCCCTCAACGCCGTCTTCATCCCGCAGCTGGTCCGGGCGATGAAGAACGACGACGACGGGGGCGAGGCGTACGCCAACCGGCTGCTGACCCTCGTTGTCGTCCTGCTGGCCGGCATCACCACCATCTGCGTCCTGGCCGCACCGGTGTTCATCACGATGATGTCGCCGAAGATCGCCTCCGACCCTCAGCAGATGGACGTGGCCGTCGCCTTCGCGCGGTACTGCCTGCCCACCATGTTCTTCATGGGCGTCCACGTGGTGCTCGGTCAGATCCTGAACGCCCGGGGCCGCTTCGGCGCGATGATGTGGACCCCGGTCCTCAACAACATCGTGGTCATCGCCACCTTCGGCGCCTTCATCTGGGCGTTCGGCGGCTTCACCACCTCCGGGGTCAACGCCACCACCGTCACCCCGGAAGGCGTCCGCCTGCTGGGTCTGGGCACCCTGCTCGGCCTGACCGTCCAGGCCCTCGCGATGCTGCCGTACCTGCGCGACGCCGGCTTCAAGCCGCGCCTGCGCTTCGACTGGAAGGGCCACGGCCTCGGCAAGGCGGCCCGCCTGGCCAAGTGGACGTTCTTCTTCGTCCTCGCCAACCAGGTCGGCCTCGTCATCGTCACCCAGCTCGCCACCTGGGCCGGTTCGGTCGCCGAGAAGCAGGGCCACCCCGGCACCGGCATCACCGCCTACAACTACGCGCTGCTGCTGTGGCAGATGCCGCAGGCGATCATCACCGTCTCCGTCATGACCGCCGTCCTGCCCCGCATCTCCCGCTCCGCCCACGACGGGGACGCCGCCGCGGTCCGCGACGACATCTCGTACGGCCTGCGCACGTCGGCCGTCGCGATCGTGCCCTGCGCCTTCGCGTTCCTCGCGCTCGGCGTCCCGATGGCCACCCTGCTCTACGCGGGCTCCGGCTCCGGCGCCCAGAACATCGGCTACGTCCTGATGGCCTTCGGCCTCGGGCTGATCCCGTACTCCGTCCAGTACGTCGTCCTGCGCGGCTTCTACGCGTACGAGGACACCCGCACGCCCTTCTACAACACCGTCATCGTCGCCGCCGTCAACGCGGCGGGCTCGGCGATCTCCTTCTTCGTACTCCCCGCCCGCTGGGCGGTCGTCGGCATGGCGGCCTCCTACGGTCTCGGCTACGCCGTGGGCGTCGGCGTGGCCTGGCGCCGCCTGCGCACCCGGCTCGGTGGCGACCTCGACGGCGCCCACGTGATGCGCACCTACGCCCGCCTCACCGGGGCCTGCGTCCCGGCCGCCGCCGTGGCCGGTGCGGCCGCGTTCGGAGTCACTCAGTGGCTTGGCAGCGGAGTCCTCGGTTCCGCCACCGCCCTGATCGCCGGCGGCATCACCCTCGCAGCGGTGTTCCTCATCGCCGCCAAGCGGATGCGGATCGAAGAGCTCAACGCGATGGTCGGGATGGTCCGAGGACGTTTGGGGCGCTGATGCGCACAACCGTCGCCCCCTTTCGTGTGTCGTGCATAGCGTCGGACTGTGGGCACAATTGGCATGGCTTCGCAGACTGGCCTACAGCGCGCAACGGATGGGGAGGCAGGAACGACGGTGGCGGAACGTAGCACGGCTGCCGTCGACGTGGCCGACAACGACGGCGACGAGCCGTCTGCCGCTCAGGCGGCAAGGGCCACGTCCGACGGGGTGGACACCCAGAACGGACGAGCCGCGGACGGACCCATGCCCGAAAAGGACGGCGAACGCAAGCACACGGCCTCCACGGCCGCACCCGAACTCCACAGCGGTCACAAGCTCGCCAGACGCTATCGGCTGGAAGAGTGCGTCACCCGTGTGGACGGATTCAGCAGTTGGCGCGCGATGGACGAGAAGCTGCGCCGTGCCGTGGGCGTGCACCTGATGCCCGCCGACCACTCACGGGCACGCTCCGTCCTGGCCGCCGCCCGCTCGTCCGCCCTCCTCGGCGACCCGCGGTTCGTCCAGGTGCTCGATGCCGTGGAGGAGAACGACCTCGTCTACGTCGTCCATGAGTGGCTGCCCGACGCCACCGAACTCACCGCCTTGCTCGCTGTGGGCCCGCTGGAGGCCCATGAGGCGTACCAGCTCGTCAGCCAGGTCTCCCAGGCGATGGCCGCCGCACACCGCGAGGGGCTCGCTCACCTGCGACTTACGCCCAGCGCGATACTGCGCACGTCCACGGGCCAGTGGCGCATCCGCGGCCTCGCAGTGAACGCCGCCCTGCGCGGCATCACCAGCGAGACCCCGCAGCGCGCCGACACCGAAGCCATCGGCGCCCTGCTGTACGCCGCCCTGACGCAGCGCTGGCCGTACGAGAGCGACGCGTACGGCCTCGCCGGTCTGCCCAAGGGGGTCGGCCTGATCGCCCCCGACCAGGTTCGGGCCGGCGTCCACCGGGGCCTGGGGGAGCTCGCCATGCGTGCGCTCGCCAACGACGGGGCCACCGCCTCCCGTCAGGAACCGGCCTGCACCACCCCGGAGGAGCTGTCCAAGGCCGTGGCCGCGATGCCCCGCATCCGGCCGCCGGAGCCCGCCTTCACGGCGCCGCCGGAGTACCAGCACACCACTTACCAACAGGGCAGTTACGGCCGCACCACGCCTCCGGGCGTGACCGCCGTCCAGAGCCTGCCCGTGGCGCCTCCGCCGCCGCCCCTGCAGAGCCGTACCGGCCGCGCGCTCAAGTGGGGTGTCGCCGCCCTGCTCATCGCCGCCCTCGGCCTGGGCAGCTGGCAGCTGGCCGACACCCTGCTGGAACGCGGCACCCAGAAGGGCAACGGCGGCACCAGCAACACCACCAAGCCCGGCACCGACGACAACCCGAAGCAGGCAGGGCCCGGCGAGTCCCTGAAGATCCAAGGCGTTTCCGTCCTCGGGGGCTCGGTGAAGCCTGCGTTGGCCCCGAAGACCATCGATGGTGATCACGAATCCGCCTGGATCACTCCCGAGTACTACAACTACGCCAACTTCGGCCGCCTGGAACAGGAGAACGACGGCAGCGGGATCATCGTGGACCTGGGCGAGGTCAGGGATGTGTCCGCGCTTGAGGTCGACATGTACGTGGCGGGGCAGACGGTCGAGGTGCTGGCCGCAGCCCCCGAGGCCGGGAGCCCGGGCTCCGTCGCTGCCTTCGCCCAGCGGATCACCAAGCTGGAGCGTACGGACAAAAAGCTCCAGCCCACGCTCGAGACCCCGATCCGCACTCGCTATGTGCTGATCCACGTCACCGAGTTGCCCCCTTCCGGTGGGGGATACCGAGGCGGAATCAGCGAAATCAAGGTGCTCGGCCCCGCGTCATGAGCACACGCGCCTCGGCTGCGCGCAAGCCGGTCCGCGGCCGGATCGCGTGATTCTTTACGCGCCCGGCCGACGCACCTAGTCTCCGTCCGGGGAGGAAGCAGGGTGTGATGCGAGAAGGAACCACGGAGGGGCGCAGCGACCAGGAGCTTCTGGCGCAGCACGTGGCCGGTGATCCCGATGCCTTCGGGGAGCTCGTGCGGCGGCACCGGGACCGGTTGTGGGCCGTGGCGCTGCGGACGCTCGGGGACCGGGAGGAGGCCGCGGACGCTGTGCAGGACGCCCTGGTCTCCGCCTACCGGGCCGCGCACACCTTCCGCGGTGACTCCGCCGTCACCACCTGGCTGCACCGGATCACCGTCAACGCCTGCCTCGACCGCGCCCGCAAGGCCGCCTCGCGCAGGACGGCGCCCCTGGACGACACGGAGCGCCTGGAGCGCCTTCTGGAGCCCCACGAGTCCGCCGAGGCGCCCGCGGAACGCCAGGACCTCCACCGCCAGCTCCTGGCCGCTCTCAGGACCCTCCCGGACGAGCAGCGGGCCGCGCTCGTCCTCGTCGACATGCAGGGATACCCAGTCGCCGAAGCCGCCGACATCCTCGACGTGCCCGCCGGCACGGTGAAGAGCCGGTGCGCCCGCGGCCGGGCGAAACTCCTGCCGCTCCTCACTCATCTGCGCACGAATGCCGGGGATAACACCACCGCCGAGCGGGGAAGGAACCGGACGCCGGGCACGCCCGTCCCACCAGCGGCAGGACCCAGGCAACCAGACCCAGATGCTGTGAAGGGCGGAGGTGGACGACCGTGAGCCCTGCGACTGGCACGCCCGGCACGACCGGCACGATCCGGCACCCGGACGTCTCGGAGATCTCCGACCTGACAGAAGGACTACTCTCCCCGTCCCGAACCGCGGAGATCCGCCGTCACCTCGACGACTGCGCCTTGTGCGCCGACGTCCACTCCTCCCTGGAGGAGATCCGCAGCCTCCTCGGCACCCTCCCCGGGCCTGCCCGTATGCCCGGCGACATCGCCGGGCGGATCGATGCGGCACTCGCCGCCGAGGCCCTCCTCGACGCGACCCAGCCACGGAACCAGGCCGCACCGGCGCCCCACCCCCGCGCGACGGTCCGAGACGTTTCACGTGAAACATCGCCGACCGGTCACCCGAGCGGCCCAACCGGTCCCGGGCGACGCCGCGCACGCCGTCGGATCGCCGTCCTCGGCGGCCTGGCCGGCGCAGCCGTCTGTGCTCTCGGCCTCTTCCTCTTCGTCGACTCCTCGGGAACCCCGCACCCCAACACCGCGGCTTCGGACTCAGCCGCCCACCCGCCCGTCAGCGCGGCCGCCGGCGGCACCTACACCGCGAAGGGCCTCCAGGACAGCGTCCAGCGGCTCGTCTCTCCCGGAGCGGCTGCCAAGACCGCCCCCGGCGAGCAGAACAACACCTTGGGGGTGGACGACACCACCAGCGCTCCCGGTATCGCTCCCGAGGGCAAGCGGGCGGCGCCGGCGGTCCCCTCCTGCGTTCAGGACGCGACCGGCCGATCCGATGCTCCGCTCGCCGCCGAACGGGGCACCTACCAGGGCTCCGCCGTCTACCTCCTCGTCCTGCCGCACCCCGAGGACCCCTCGCGCGTGGACGCCTACCTCGTCGACACCACGTGCGAGAGCACCAGCTCGGCCACCGCGGGAAAGGTCCTGCTGAAGAGCAGCTATCCCCGAAGCTGACACGTTCGAGTCGGCACTGCGACGGGTGGGGAATGCGGGCGCCGTAGGATCCGTTGGGTGGGGTGAGAGTCCGCACCGGCCCCCGGTAGGCAGCACGCAGTCCGCAGAGACGAGGAAGAAACCCGTGAGCGACGTTCGAAACGTGATCATCATCGGCTCCGGGCCGGCCGGTTACACCGCCGCCCTGTACACCGCACGCGCTTCGCTCAAGCCACTGGTCTTCGAAGGCGCCGTCACTGCCGGTGGCGCCCTGATGAACACCACCGACGTGGAGAACTTCCCGGGCTTCCAGGACGGCATCATGGGCCCGGACCTCATGGACAACATGCGTGCCCAGGCCGAGCGTTTCGGCGCCGAGCTGGTTCCGGACGACATCGTGTCCGTGGACCTCACCGGTGAGATCAAGACCGTCACCGACACCGCCGGCACCGTGCACCGCGCCAAGGCCGTCATCGTGACCACGGGCTCGCAGCACCGCAAGCTCGGCCTGCCCAACGAGGACGCACTCTCCGGCCGCGGCGTCTCCTGGTGCGCCACCTGCGACGGGTTCTTCTTCAAGGACCACGACATCGCCGTCGTCGGCGGCGGCGACACCGCGATCGAGGAGGCCACCTTCCTCTCCCGGTTCGCCAAGTCCGTCACGATCGTCCACCGCCGTGACAGCCTGCGTGCTTCGAAGGCCATGCAGGACCGCGCCTTCGCCGACCCGAAGATCAAGTTCGCCTGGGACAGCGAGGTAGCCGAGATCCACGGCGAGCAGAAGCTCTCCGGCCTCACCCTGCGCAACACCAAGACCGGTGAGACCTCCGAGCTGCCCGTGACCGGCCTCTTCATCGCCGTCGGCCACGACCCGCGCACCGAGCTGTTCAAGGACCAGTTGGACCTCGACGAGGAGGGCTACCTCAAGGTCGACGCTCCCTCGACCCGGACCAGCGTCACCGGTGTCTTCGGTGCCGGCGACGTCGTGGACCACACCTACCGTCAGGCCATCACCGCCGCCGGCACCGGCTGCTCGGCCGCCCTCGACGCCGAGCGCTTCCTCGCCGCCCTCGCAGACGCCGAGAAGGCGGCCCACGCGGCGGTCTGAACGGTCTGACATCGCACGCCCCACACCCCACCCCGCAGGAAGAACAAGGAGGCCGCTGTGGCCGGCACCCTCAAGAACGTGACCGACGAAGACTTCGACGCCGAGGTCCTCAGGAGCGACAAGCCCGTACTGGTGGACTTCTGGGCCGCCTGGTGCGGACCGTGCCGCCAGATCGCGCCGTCCCTCGAGGCCATCGCCGCCGAGTACGGCGACCAGATCGAGATCGTCAAGCTGAACATCGACGAGAACCCGGCCACCGCCGCCAAGTACGGCGTCATGTCCATCCCGACGCTGAACGTCTACCAGGGCGGCGAGGTCGCCAAGACGATCGTCGGTGCGAAGCCGAAGGCTGCCATCCTCCGCGACCTCTCTGACTTCGTCGAGGTCAAGACCGCCTGACGGCGGCCGTTGTTTCACGTGAAACGGGCCCGCCCCTTGGAG
Organism: Streptomyces sp. NPDC023541; assembly: GCF_055559995.1. NCBI lineage: Bacteria > Bacillati > Actinomycetota > Actinomycetes > Kitasatosporales > Streptomycetaceae > Streptomyces > Streptomyces sp. NPDC023541. The sequence continues at coordinate 422,348 of NZ_JBVHJO010000003.1, read as the reverse complement.
GGGGCGGGCCCGTTTTCCGTTCGGCGCTCAGAGCGGTCGCAGGGCCGGTTCTTTGCGCGCCGCGCCCAGCAGCCGGTCCAGTGCGAGCTCGACGTCTTCCTTCCAGGACAGCGTGGAGCGCAGTTCCAGTCGCAGCCGGGGATGGGCCGGATGTGGACGTACGGTCTTGAAGCCCACCGCCAGGAGATGGTCCGCGGGCAGCAGGCAGGCAGGCCCCTCCCACCGTGCGTCCCCGAACGCCTCGATCGCCCGGAACCCCCTGCGCAGGAGGTCCTTGGCCACTGTCTGCACCATGACCCGGCCCAGCCCCTGCCCCTGGTATCCGGGCATGATCCACGCGGTGATCAACTGGACGGCGTCGGGCGAGACCGGACTCGTCGGGAAGGCAGTGGATCGAGGTACGTAGGCCGGCGGTGCGTACAGAACGAAACCCACCGGAACGTCGTCCACATAGACCACGCGGCCGCAGGACCCCCACTCCAGCAGGACAGCGGAGATCCACGACTCCTTCTCCGTCGCCGAAGTGCCCGCCTTCACGGCGGCCTCACCGCTGACCGGATCCAGTTCCCAGAAGACGCAGGACCGGCAACGTCGGGGCAGATCCTGGAGGTTGTCCAGCGTGAGCGGTACCAGCCGACGACCCATGACGGCATCGTATCCACTGGTCCATCGTTCTTCGACAGCAAAGCGAAGGGGCGGACCGCCGGTTCACACCGACACGATCCGCCCCTCGGCCAACCCGGAGATCACTCCTCGGCGAGACCCTGATCCAGCACCCGGCCCTCGCCCGGCGCCAACGTCCCCAGAATCCGCTCCAGATCCTCCATCGAGGCGAACTCGACGGTGATCTTCCCCTTCTTCTGGCCCAGATCCACCTTCACCCGGGTATCGAACCGGTCCGACAGCCGCGTCGCCAGCTCGCTGAGCGCCGGCGACACCCGGGCTCCGGCACGCGGACCCTTCGGCTTGACCGCACTCGACGGCTCCGAGGCCATCAGCGTCACGATCTCCTCCACCGCACGCACCGACAGGCCCTCGGCCACGATGCGATGGGCCAGCCGGTCCTGCTCCGCGGAGTCCTCCACAGAGAGCAGCGCCCGCGCGTGCCCCGCGGACAGCACCCCGGCGGCCACCCGGCGCTGCACCGGCGGCGACAGCTTCAGCAGGCGCAGGGTGTTCGACACCTGGGGGCGGGAACGACCGATCCGGTCAGCCAGCTGGTCATGCGTGCAGTTGAAGTCCTGGAGCAGCTGGTCGTAGGCCGCTGCCTCTTCCAGCGGGTTGAGCTGTGCCCGGTGCAGGTTCTCCAGCAGCGCGTCCAGCAGGAGCTTCTCGTCATCCGTCGCACGGATGATCGCCGGAATGGCATCCAGCCCGGCTTCCCGGCAGGCACGCCAGCGCCGCTCACCCATGATCAGCTCATAGCGGCCGGGTGCCGACTGGCGCACCACCACCGGCTGGAGCAGACCCACCTCCTGGATGGAGGTAACCAGCTCGGCGAGAGCGTCCTCGTCGAACACCTCGCGCGGCTGCCGCGGGTTCGGCGTGATCGTGTCCATCGGAAGCTCCGCGAACATCGCTCCCGCCACCACGTTCGCCTCAGGCTCCGGCTTCAGCTCAGCCGCCGCCGTCGGCTCGTCCACCGGGACGACCGCCAGCGATGTTTCACGTGAAACATCGGCCTGCGCCAGCGCCGCGAGCTTCGCCGCCGCAATCCCGCGCTCGGACGTCAGCTCCGGTACCGCCGTCGGCGAGGCGGAACCGGCAGCACTGCTCGTCGGCAGCGTCTTCTCCTGCGGCGCCTGCGGGATCAGTGCAGCGAGCCCCCGTCCCAGCCCTCTACGTCGCTCACTCACTGGATCCCCTCCGACACACTCTGCGTGCTGTTCATTCCCGCGCCCGGATGGGCGTGCTGGGACTCGTACTGCATACCGACCCCGCGATACGCGATCTCTCGCGCCGCCTCCAGATAGGAGAGCGAACCGCTGGAACCCGGGTCATACGTGAGCACCGTCTGCCCATAGCTCGGCGCCTCGGAAATGCGCACCGACCGGGGGATGCTCGTCCGCAGCACCTCCTTGCCGAAGTGGCTGCGCACCTCCTCCGCCACCTGCGATGCCAGCCGGGTCCTGCCGTCGTACATCGTCAGCAGGATCGTCGACACATGCAGGGTCGGATTCAGGTGAGCCCGCACCAGATCAACGTTGCGCAGCAGCTGGCCCAGGCCCTCCAGCGCGTAGTACTCGCACTGGATGGGGATCAGCACCTCGGCACCCGCCACCAGGGCGTTCACCGTCAGCAGTCCGAGGGAGGGCGGGCAGTCGATCAGGATGTAGTCGAGAGGCTGGTCGTACGCCTGGATGGCCCGCTGGAGCCGGCTTTCCCTCGCCACCAACGACACCAGCTCGATCTCGGCGCCTGCCAGATCGATCGTGGCGGGAGCGCAGAAGAGCCCCTCGACGTCCACGACCGGCTGGACGACCTCCAGGAGAGGCCGGCTGTCCACGAGCACGTGGTAGATGGACGGCACGTCGGCGTGGTGGTCGATTCCCAGAGCGGTGGACGCGTTCCCCTGCGGGTCGAGGTCGACCACGAGAACCCGCGCCCCGTTCAGAGCCAGCGAGGCCGCCAGATTAACGGTCGTCGTGGTCTTGCCCACGCCGCCCTTCTGGTTGGCGACCACGATGACGCGGGTCTGATCCGGGCGCGGCATGGCCGCACCGGAGCGCCCCATGGCCTCGACCGCCAGCTGGGCGGCTCGACCGATGGGGGTCTCGTTGTCTACAAGGGGCGGGGGTGATGTTTCACGTGAAACATCCTCACCCACCGGTTCTGAGCGGGGACCGGGGACCGGGTCGGCCATCGGCCCCGCGAGGTTGGCGTCGGACCGCACGGTGTCACTCTCCTCGACATCAGGCTCGCGATGAACAGAGCCTGCCATGTCACCGGGGTCGCGAACCAGCGGGGCCCTTACTCCTGTGGATGAATCCACCGATGTGGACAACTCCGTCCCCCTTGCGTCCTTGCGCTGGAGGGGGGACGCAGCCACACGACCGCGGCTGATGATTCCGTGCAGCAGAGAGCGACGTTTCACGTGAAACACGATGCCCGGACGGAGTCTTCAGGCCTCTACGACACTCCGAAATGCATACCTATAGGGCCCAACACAGACGAAATCTCCGCATGGGCCCCCCATCGGCCAGAAATCAACGACGCCGACGAGACCGGCCGACCCGGGCAGCCTTGGCCCGCTTGGCCGCGAACCTCACCCCGCCCGGGCTTTCTCCGACCTCGACTCGGACCACCGTCGACAGCGGGTCCACCAGGCCCTCGCCCACCTGCAGCACCGAGGTCTTCACCACACCGAGCTTCGTCAGCGCCGTCTTGGCCGACACCAGCTCCTCCTCGGCGGTGTCGCCCTTGAGCGCCAGCATCTCCCCGTACGGGCGCAGCAGGGGAACGCCCCAGCCGGCCAGCCGGTCCAACGGAGCCACTGCGCGCGCCGTCACGACATGCACCGGCTGGAGCTTGCCGAGGACCTCCTCGGCCCGCCCGCGCACCACCGTGACGTGGTCGAGCCCCAGCAGCTCCACGGCCTCCTGGAGGAAGGTCGTCCGCCGCAAGAGCGGTTCGAGCAGTGTGATCTTGAGATCACGACGCACCAGCGCCAGCGGAATGCCGGGCAGGCCTGCACCGGAGCCCACGTCGCACACGGTGACGCCCTGGGGCACCACCTCCGACAGCACTGCGCAGTTCAGCAGGTGCCGCTCCCACAGCCGCGGCACCTCACGCGGGCCGATCAGGCCGCGCTTGACCCCCGCGTCCGCGAGCAGCTCCGCATACCGCACAGCTTCCGGGAAAAACTCACCGAACACCGCGCGCGCCTCTTCGGGCGCCTCGGGAAGCTCAGCTGCCTCCGTCACGGGGACCGTCCTTCCTACCTCGTGGTCCTGAGTACCACGTATTCAAGATGCCGCGTCGTTCACATGCCAGGCTGACAAACATCGGCCCCGCCTGCGACACAGACGGGGCCGAACACTCATGCCGGCGATCAGGCCGGGAGCACAACGACGAAGCGCTGCGGCTCCTCGCCCTCGGACTCGCTCCGCAGGCCGGCGGCCGCCACGGCGTCGTGGACGACCTTCCGCTCGAACGGGGTCATCGGAGCCAGCTTCAGCGGCTCACCCGACGCCTTCACGTCCGCCGCCGCCTTCGCGCCCAGGGCCGCGAGCTCCTCACGCTTCTTCGCCCGGAACCCGGCGATGTCGAGCATCAGTCGGCTGCGGTCCCCGGTCTCCCGGTGAACGGCCAGGCGGGTCAGCTCCTGCAGGGCCTCCAGGACCTCACCGTCGCGGCCCACGAGCTTCTGCAGGTCGCGGCTGGCGGAGTCACTGACGATCGACACCGCGGCACGGTCGGCCTCGACGTCCATGTCGATGTCACCGTCAAGGTCTGCGATGTCCAGCAGACCCTCGAGGTAGTCGGCCGCGATCTCACCCTCCTGCTCGAGGCGGGTCAGGGTGTCGCCACTCTCAGCGGCGGCGGTGGTGGTGCCTTCCGTCACGGGAGGGACTCCTTCTTACTTCTTGGGAGAGGGCTTGCTGGGCGTCTGGCGCTGCGACTTCGTCTGTCGCTTCGGCTGCTGTCGCTTCGCGGCACCGCCGCTGGCCGCATCCGAGTCCGCCGTGGTCTCGGAACTCTTGATCACGGAACCGTCCGCCTGAGCGGCCAGGCCCTGCTTCGACAGAGCCGTGATGAACTTCCGCTCGATGTCGTTGCGGTCCGGACCCTTGGCCACGATGGCAGCGACGATCTTCTTCTTGCCCCGGCCCTTGACCTCACCGTGCGAGGTGGCGTGCTTGAGCAGCCGCGTCAGGTACTGGTCCTGCGCCTTGCTGCCCGGCGTCGGGTTCTGGTTGATCACGTACATCTGCTGACCCATGGTCCAGACGTTGGTGGTCAGCCAGTAGACGAGGACACCGACGGGGAAGTTGATACCCATGACCGCGAAGATCACCGGGAAGATGTACATCAGCATCTTCTGCTGCTGCATGAAGGGCGTCTTGACCGAGAGGTCGACGTTCTTCTGCATCAGCTGACGCTGGGTGTAGAACTGCGACAGCGACATCATGATGATCATGACCGCGGTCACGATCCGGACGTCCGTCAGCGTGGCCCCCAGGGCCGCGACCTTCTCCGGGCTGTCCATGAACTTCGCGGCGATCGGCGCACCGAAGATCTTGGCCGCACGGGCACTGTCGACCAGCTGCTGGTCCATCGCGCCGACCGCCTTGCCATCGGCGATGTTCGACAGCACGTGGTAGAGCGCGAAGAAGAACGGGGACTGCGCCAGGATGGGCAGGCACGAGGAGAGCGGGTTGGTACCCGTCTCCTTGTACAGCTTCATCATCTCTTCGGACTGACGCTGCTTGTCGTTCTTGTAGCGCTCCTGGATCGCCTTCATCTTCGGCTGGAGCGCCTGCATGCCACGCGTGGCCTTGATCTGCTTCACGAAGAGCGGGATCAGGCAGATACGGATCAAGATCACCAGGGACACGATGGACAGGCCCCAGGCCCACCCACTGGACTCACCGAAGATCGCCCCGTACATCGAGTGGAACTGGACGATGATCCACGAGACGGGGTAAGTGATAAAGCTGAACAGACTGGCAATCGTGTCCACTAATCAGGCTCCTTGAGCATTGCGAGATCTACGCAACGCACTGCGCAGCTGCTCGTGCCAACGCGGGCGTTTACGGGGTGGGACATGGTCCACACCACCCGGGGACCACGGATTGCACCGCAGGATCCGCCAGGCGGTCAGCGCTGTCCCCTTCACCGCACCATGCCGGTCGATGGCCGTGTACCCGTAGTGCGAACACGACGGGTAATACCGGCACACCGGCCCGAGCAGCGGACTGATCGTCCACTGGTACAGCTTGATCAAAGCGAGCAGCGGGTACTTCATCGAGCCAGGCCTCCCAGGAGCCGCACCAGAGCGGCATCCAGGTCCCGGGCCAGTTCGTCGGGGCCGGCATCGCCCGCTCCGGGCAACGCTCGTACCACCACCAGGCTACCGGCGGGCAGCTGTGAGAGCCGCTCGCGGACCAGATGGCGAAGGCGGCGCTTGACCCGGTTCCGTACGACGGCGTTGCCGACGGCCTTGCTGACGACGAAACCCGCACGCGACGAGGGATCGATCTCCCCCGACTCGTGCGGGTCCGTTGCACCGCTTGTACGTAGGTGGACGACGAGGAGTGGGCGACCGGCCCGGCGTCCTCGGCGTACCGCGCTCGCGAAGTCCTCGCGCCGCCTCAGCCGATTCTCGGGAGACAGCACGACGTCACGACCTGCGTGTTGTTACGCGGAAAGGGCGGCGCGGCCCTTGGAACGGCGGTTCGCGAGGATCGCGCGACCGGCGCGGGTACGCATCCGCAGGCGGAAGCCGTGGGTCTTGGCACGACGGCGGTTGTTCGGCTGGAAGGTGCGCTTGCTCACTCGGGGGCTCCAGAGAATGAATCGTTGTGGCGGGACATCGCCTGGCTGTCACCGTGCGCCCACGAGGAAACTCGCGTGTTCGCCCGAGTGGCACCGCTAAATGATCACTATCAGTGACCTTCGCCCATCGGTAGGCAGGCGGCAGCAGCCATCGACAACTCGACCTCGTTACGGTACGCGCGGCTACGCCATCCGGTCAAACCGAGCCCGCCCGGCCGCACACTGTGCACAGGCTGTGGACAACGACTTGAACCGCAGCCTCCGGCCTGACTACCGTTGCCTGACCCCGGATTTTTTGTCCCGACCGTCCCAAAGAACCACACATTCGTGGGACCTGTGAGAGAGCGTGCTCTGTGGCTGACGTACCTGCCGATCTTGCCGCAGTGTGGCCAAGGGTGCTCGAAAAGCTCCTCGGGGAGGGACAGCCGGGCATCGAGCCCAAGGACAAGCAGTGGGTCGAGCGGTGCCAGCCCCTGGCACTCGTCGCCGACACCGCCCTCCTGGCCGTCCCCAACGAATGGGGCAAGCGCGTCCTCGAAGGCCGCCTCGCGCCGCTGATCAGCGACGCGCTCAGCCGCGAGTGCGGCCGCCCCATCCGGATCGCCATCACCGTGGACGACTCCGCCGGCGAGCCCGCCGCCCCGCCCGTGCAGCAGCCCGGCGGCTACGAGCCGTACGGCGGCCAGCGCCCGGGCGGCGGCGGCCCCTCGGACGACCAGCTCCCCACGGCCCGCCCGGCCTATCCGGACTACCAGCAGCCGCGCTCCGAGCCCGGTGCGTGGCCCCGCGGCGGCCAGCAGGACGACTACGGCTGGCAGCAGCCGCGCCTGGGCGGCTTCCCCGAGCGCGACCCCTACGCCTCTCCCCAGCCTGGCTACCTCCAGCAGTCCGAGCCCTCGGGCTACGACCAGCAGCAGTACGACCAGGGCTCCTTCGACCAGCAGAAGTACGAGCAGTCGCCGTACGAGCAGCAGCAGTCGCACCAGCCCCATCAGTCCCATCAGTACGAGCAGCAGTCCTACGACCAGCCGGCGCCCCGCCAGGCTCCCGGACGGCCCGCAGCTCCGCCCGCGCCGTCCGGCGGCTCCACCTCGGGCCCGCTGGAGCCGACCGCCCGGCTGAATCCCAAGTACCTCTTCGACACCTTCGTCATCGGCGCGTCCAACCGCTTCGCGCACGCCGCCGCGGTGGCCGTGGCCGAAGCGCCTGCGAAGGCCTACAACCCCCTCTTCATCTACGGGGAGTCGGGCCTCGGCAAGACGCACCTGCTGCACGCCATCGGGCACTACGCGCGCAGCCTCTACCCCGGCACCCGCGTGCGATACGTGAGCTCCGAGGAGTTCACGAACGAGTTCATCAACTCGATCCGCGACGGCAAGGGCGACGCGTTCCGCAAGCGCTACCGCGAGATGGACATCCTGCTCGTCGACGACATCCAGTTCCTCGCGAGCAAGGAGTCGACGCAGGAGGAGTTCTTCCACACCTTCAACACGCTCCACAACGCCAACAAGCAGATCGTCCTGTCCTCCGACCGGCCGCCCAAGCAGCTCGTCACCCTCGAGGACCGGCTCCGCAACCGCTTCGAGTGGGGCCTGATCACGGACGTCCAGCCCCCCGAGCTGGAGACCCGCATCGCGATCCTGCGCAAGAAGGCGGTCCAGGAGCAGCTCAACGCCCCGCCGGAGGTACTGGAGTTCATCGCCTCCCGGATCTCGCGCAACATCCGCGAGCTGGAGGGGGCGCTGATCCGGGTCACGGCCTTCGCGAGCCTCAACCGCCAGCCCGTCGACCTGGGCCTCACCGAGGACGTCCTCAAGAACCTGATCCCCGGCGGCGAGGACAGCGCGCCGGAGATCACGGCCACCGACATCATGGCGGCCACCGCGGACTACTTCGGCCTGACCGTGGACGACCTGTGCGGCTCCTCGCGCAGCCGGGTCCTGGTCACCGCCCGGCAGATCGCCATGTACCTGTGCCGGGAGCTCACCGACCTGTCGCTGCCCAAGATCGGGGCGCAGTTCGGCGGGCGCGACCACACCACGGTCATGCACGCGGACCGCAAGATCCGCGCTCTGATGGCCGAGCGGCGCTCCATCTACAACCAGGTAACCGAGCTCACCAACCGCATCAAGAACGCCTGACAGCCCCCTTCAAACGCATTCAGAGGGCGCTCCCGGTCCACAACGGGGGCGCCCTTCTTCGTGCGTGCGCCCCTGACCTGTTCGAATACGCCCCCCGCGGGGCAACTCATCCACAGATTCGGCGACTTTCTTCCGTCCACAGCCTGGGGACCGCCCGCGTCGCCCACAATCTGTCCACAGGGCGGGCACTTGAGGACCCATCAGCCCTGGTCAGACCCCTGTGGATTTGTGCGCAAGCGTCATCCACAGGCTGTGGACGAAAATCCCGTCCACAGGCCTGTCCACGCCGTTGTCCACCGCCACCCCACAGGTTCCCCCATGCTGTGCACAGGTTCTGCAGGGTTCTCCACACCCTTGTCCACTGTTCGGCAACCCGCCACCCCTTCTCACCGCCCGGAGTGAAAGCCGTCACACGGATGTAGACGTTTGGCTTGTGGAGTACCGGGGGAAAGCTGGGGACACACCTGTGGAGTAACAGGGGGTACCTGGGGACAGCCTGTGCAGAACTTTTCGTTCTCCACAGGGACACCGGGTTTTCCACCGGTGTCGCCCACAGGGCCGGTGGATAAAAAACGCACTCTGACCTGCACAGACGGGCTTATCCACCGTTTCCACAGGCCCTACTACTACCCCCATAGAGAGTTAGCCCGGTTTCGGTTTTCAAGCAGGTCCTGTGCACAACTCGTCGGTCGCCCGTCCCGACGCCTCGCTCCCGACTTGACCGCCGGCCGCACCGAGTGTCGGCGCCGTACGTCAGACTGGTCCCCGGCATCGGTCGAGGCATCGACGAGCCGACGACGAAGGCCGGCAGACGAGCGAGCAACAGCAGGAGGCGGTTCCGGTGAAGATCCGGGTGGAGCGCGACGTACTCGCGGAGGCGGTGGCCTGGGCGGCCCGCAGCCTCCCGGCCCGGCCGCCGGTGCCCGTCCTCGCGGGCCTGCTGCTCAAGGCCGAGGAAGGCACCCTGAGCCTCTCCGGCTTCGACTACGAGGTCTCGGCCCGGGTCTCCGTCGAGGCGGACGTGGAGGAGGACGGCACCGTCCTGGTCTCCGGCCGCCTGCTCGCCGACATCTGCCGCGCCCTCCCCAACCGCCCGGTGGAGATTTCCACAGACGGTGTACGGGCGACCGTGGTCTGCGGCTCCTCGCGGTTCACACTCCACACCCTGCCTGTGGAGGAGTACCCGGCACTGCCGCAGATGCCGACCGCGACCGGCACCGTGCCCGGCGAGGTCTTCGCCGCCGCCGCCAAGCAGGTCGCCACGGCCGCGGGCCGCGACGACACGCTGCCGGTGCTGACCGGTGTCCGCATCGAGATCGAGGGCGACCGCGTCACCCTGGCCTCCACCGACCGCTACCGCTTCGCGGTCCGCGAGTTCCTGTGGAAGCCGGAGAACCCGGACGCGTCGGCCGTGGCCCTGGTGCCCGCCAAGACGCTCCAGGAGATTGCCAACTCGCTGACCAGCGGTGACACCGTCACTCTGGCGCTTTCCGGCTCCGGTGCGGGCGAAGGCCTGATCGGTTTCGAGGGCGCCGGCCGCCGCACCACGACCCGGCTCCTCGAGGGCGACCTGCCCAAGTACCGGACGCTCTTCCCGACCGAGTTCAACTCCGTCGCAGTGATCGAGACCGCGCCCTTCGTCGAGGCCGTCAAGCGCGTGGCCCTGGTGGCCGAGCGCAACACCCCGGTCCGCCTGAGCTTCGAGCAGGGCGTGCTGATCCTGGAGGCCGGGTCCTCCGACGACGCACAGGCTGTGGAAAGGGTCGACGCTCAGCTGGACGGCGACGACATCTCGATCGCCTTCAACCCGACCTTCCTGCTGGACGGCCTCAGCGCGATCGCGTCCCCGGTGGCCCAGCTCAGCTTCACCACCTCCACCAAGCCCGCGCTGCTCAGCGGCCGCCCGGCGGTCGACGCGGAGGCCGACGAGGCCTACAAGTACCTGATCATGCCGGTGCGCCTGTCCGGCTGACGCTCCGCCCGTCGACGCCGGGCCCGGTACCGCACGCTGCTGCGGACCGGGCCCGGCGTCGTCCACAGGCTGGGGACGGCGCCGGGGAAACCGGACGCCCGACCGGCCGCCATGGAGCGCCCGCGGGGCCCGTCGCCACGGCCCGGCGTAGGCTCGGATCCGGTGGGCGGCCCCGCCCGTCCCGCGCGGACACGGCCCGGGCAGCCCCGGCAAAGACGGCCACAACGCTTAAGGAACCACCTGATGGAGCTTGGTCTCGTCGGTCTCGGCAAGATGGGCGGCAACATGCGCGAGCGCATCCGCCGCGCAGGCCACACCGTCATCGGATACGACCGCAACCCGGACCTCGCGGATGTCCACAGCCTCCGGGAACTTGTGGACAGCCTGCAGGCCCCCCGCGTCGTGTGGGTGATGGTCCCCGCCGGTGCGGCGACGCAGTCCACCGTCGACGAGCTGTCCGAGCTGCTCTCGATCGGCGACATCGTCGTCGACGGCGGCAACTCCCGCTGGACGGACGACGAGAAGCACGCCGAGGAGCTGGCGGCCAAGGGCATCGGCTTCGTCGACTGCGGTGTCTCCGGCGGCGTATGGGGCCTGGAGAACGGCTACGCCCTGATGTACGGCGGCGCCAAGGACCACGTCGCACGGGTCCAGCCGATCTTCGACGCCCTCAAGCCGGAGGGTGACTTCGGCGCCGTGCACGCCGGCAAGGTCGGTGCGGGCCACTTCGCGAAGATGGTCCACAACGGCATCGAGTACGCCATGATGCAGGCCTACGCCGAGGGCTGGGAGCTCCTGGAGAAGGTGGACTCGGTCACCGACGTACGCGAGGTCTTCCGCTCCTGGCAGGAAGGCACCGTCATCCGCTCCTGGCTGCTGGACCTGGCCGTGAACGCCCTCGACGAGGACGAGCACCTGGAGCAGCTGCGCGGCTTCGCGCAGGACTCGGGCGAGGGCCGGTGGACGGTGGAGGCGGCGATCGACAACGCCGTACCGCTGCCCGCGATCACGGCGTCGCTGTTCGCGCGGTTCGCCTCGCGGCAGGACGACTCCCCGCAGATGAAGATGATCGCCGCCCTGCGCAACCAGTTCGGCGGCCACGCGGTCGAGAAGAAGTAGCAGCTCAGCAGCACAGCACCAAAGAGCAGTGGAAAGCCGGGGGAGGTCGGCGCCGTATGCATGTCTCGCATCTCTCGTTGGCCGACTTCCGCTCGTACGCCCGGGCCGAGGTTCCCCTCGACCCGGGCGTCACCGCTTTCGTGGGCCCCAACGGCCAGGGCAAGACCAATCTCGTCGAGGCGGTCGGCTACCTGGCGACCCTGGGCAGCCACCGCGTCTCCTCGGACGCCCCGCTCGTACGGATGGGCGCGGAACGGGCCGTGATCCGCGCGGCCGTCACCCAGGGGGAGCGCCGGCAGCTGGTCGAGCTGGAGCTGAACCCGGGCCGCGCCAACCGGGCCCGGATCAACCGGTCCTCGCAGGTCAGGCCGCGGGACGTGCTGGGGATCGTCCGGACGGTGCTGTTCGCTCCGGAGGACCTGGCCCTGGTCAAGGGCGACCCGGGCGAGCGGCGCAAGTTCCTCGACGAGCTGGTCACGGCGCGCTCGCCGCGCATGGCCGGGGTCCGCTCGGACTACGAGCGTGTGCTCAAGCAGCGCAACACCCTGCTGAAGTCGGCGGCGATGGCCCGCCGGCACGGCGGCCGCTCCATGGACCTGTCCACCCTCGACGTGTGGGACCAGCACCTCGCGCGCGCGGGCGCGGAGCTGCTGGCGCAGCGCCTCGACCTGATCGCCACGCTGCTGCCGCTGGCGGACAAGGCGTACGAGCAGCTCGCGCCCGGCGGCGGCCCGCTGGGGCTGGCGTACAAGTGCTCGGCCGGCGAGCCCGTCGACAGCGGTGCCGCCCGCACCCGCGAAGCCCTGTACGAGGTGCTCCTGGCCGCTCTCGGCGAGGTGCGCAAGCAGGAGATCGAGCGCGGCGTGACCCTGGTCGGCCCGCACCGCGACGACATGGCCCTGCGGCTGGGGGAGCTGCCCGCCAAGGGCTACGCCAGCCACGGCGAGTCCTGGTCGTACGCGCTCGCGCTGCGGCTGGCCTCCTACGAGCTGCTGCGCTCGGAGGGGAGCGAGCCGGTGCTGATCCTGGACGACGTCTTCGCGGAACTGGACGCGCGGCGTCGGGAGCGGCTGGCGGAGCTGGTGGCGCCGGGCGAGCAGGTGCTGGTGACGGCGGCCGTGGACGACGACGTCCCGGGGGTGCTGGTGGGAGCCCGGTTCGGGGTGTCCGGCGGTGAGGTGACCCGGTTGTGAACGAGCACGGCAAAGATCCGCAGCAGGGCCGTAAGGCTCCGGAGGCCTCCGGGGTGGACCTGGCCCGTCAGGCCCTCGCGGCGGCGCGCGAGCAGGCGCGGGCCCGGGGCAACGCGGCGGGCGGCAGGAAGCGCCAGCAGCAGCCGGGACTGCGCTCGGGCGCACGCGCGGACGGCCGGGACCCCATGCCGCTGATGGCGGCGCTGGACCGGCTGCGCACCGAACGCGGCTGGGAGATGCCGATGGCGGTGGCGGGGGTCATGGAGCGGTGGCCGGAGATCGTCGGCCCGGACATCGCGGCGCACTGTGAACCGCAGCGGTACGAGAACCGTGAGCTGGTCGTGAGGTGTGACTCCTCGGCGTGGGCGGCGCAGTTGAAGCTGCTGGCCCCGCAGCTGGTGGCACGGCTGAACGCGGATCTGGGCCAGGGCACGGTCCGCCTGATCAAGGTGCAGGGGCCGGGCGGACGCCCGAAGGGGTACGGGCCCTGGAGGGCTCCGGGGAGCACCGGACCCGGCGACACCTACGGGTGAGTAGCCCCTGCGGGACGCTGTCGTGACCGCGTCGGCGGGTGGCGTCCCTCACGGTAGCCGGAGGTTGACAGGCCGAAGCGCTGGGTGCCCGCGTGAGCCTCTTTGAGCCCCTCCCCGGATGTGGGGAGTCGGAGAGAGGAGGTTCAGGGCGGCACATGCGGACTCAGGTACCGGCAAACCCCCATTCATGTCCGTGGTACCGGTAGACTGAACGAAATCCCGCCCATTTGCGGGATCACGCAGACAACGCAGATCGACGCGGCCGCTCCGCTGGCGCACTCGCTGGGTCCGGAGTAGGGGCTGCGCTGTGCCAGAAAGGGCGCTTCGTGGCCGATTCCGGCGACTCCAACGAGAAGAATTACGACGCCAGTGCGATCCAGGTCCTCGAGGGCCTGGACGCGGTCCGCAAGCGGCCGGGTATGTACATCGGCTCGACGGGTGAGCGTGGTCTGCACCACCTCGTCTACGAGGTCGTCGACAACTCGGTCGACGAGGCGCTGGCCGGGCACGCGGACACCATCGACGTGACGATCCTCGCCGACGGCGGGGTGCGCGTGGTGGACAACGGCCGCGGTATCCCGGTCGGCATCGTGCCGTCCGAGGGGAAGCCGGCCCTGGAGGTCGTCCTGACCGTCCTGCACGCGGGTGGCAAGTTCGGCGGCGGCGGCTACGCCGTGTCCGGCGGTCTGCACGGCGTCGGCGTGTCCGTCGTGAACGCCCTGTCGACCAAGGTCGCGGTCGAGGTCAAGACGGACGGCCACCGCTGGACCCAGGACTACAAGCTGGGCGTCCCGACGGCCCCGCTGGCCAAGAACGAGGAGACGGCGGAGACCGGCACCTCGGTCACCTTCTGGGCCGACGGCGACATCTTCGAGACGACCGAGTACTCCTTCGAGACGCTGTCACGGCGCTTCCAGGAGATGGCCTTCCTCAACAAGGGCCTGACCCTGTCGCTGACGGACGAGCGCGAGTCGGCGAAGGCGACCGTCGGCGCGGACGACCCGGACGCGGACGCGACGGAGCCCCCGGCGCGCACGGTGAAGTACTACTACGAGGGCGGCATCGTCGACTTCGTGAAGTACCTCAACTCGCGCAAGGGCGAGCTGATCCACCCCACCGTCATCGACGTCGAGGCCGAGGACAAGGAGCGCATGCTCTCGGTCGAGATCGCGATGCAGTGGAACTCGCAGTACACCGAGGGTGTCTACTCCTTCGCGAACACGATCCACACGCACGAGGGCGGCACCCACGAGGAGGGCTTCCGCGCGGCGCTGACCGGTCTGGTCAACCGCTACGCACGCGACAAGAAGCTGCTCCGGGAGAAGGACGACAACCTCGCCGGTGAGGACATCCGCGAGGGTCTGACGGCGATCATCTCGGTCAAGCTGGGCGAGCCGCAGTTCGAGGGCCAGACGAAGACCAAGCTGGGCAACACGGAGGCCAAGACCTTCGTGCAGAAGGTCGTCCACGAGCACCTGAACGACTGGTTCGACCGCAACCCGGTCGAGGCCGCGGACATCGTCCGCAAGTCGATCCAGGCGGCCACGGCGCGCGTCGCGGCCCGCAAGGCCCGTGACCTGACCCGCCGCAAGGGTCTGCTGGAGAGCGCCTCGCTGCCGGGCAAGCTGTCCGACTGCCAGTCGAACGACCCCACCAAGTGCGAGATCTTCATCGTCGAGGGCGACTCCGCCGGCGGTTCGGCGAAGTCCGGCCGCAACCCGATGTACCAGGCCATCCTGCCGATCCGCGGCAAGATCCTGAACGTCGAGAAGGCGCGCATCGACAAGATCCTGCAGAACACCGAGGTCCAGGCGCTGATCAGCGCTTTCGGCACCGGTGTGCACGAGGACTTCGACATCGAGAAGCTCCGCTATCACAAGATCATCCTGATGGCGGACGCCGACGTCGACGGCCAGCACATCAACACCCTGCTGCTGACCTTCCTCTTCCGCTTCATGCGGCCGCTGGTCGAGGCCGGTCACGTGTACCTGTCCCGTCCGCCGCTCTACAAGATCAAGTGGGGCCGCGACGACTTCGAGTACGCGTACTCGGACCGCGAGCGCGACGCGCTGGTGGAGCTCGGCAAGCAGAACGGCAAGCGGATCAAGGAAGACTCGATCCAGCGCTTCAAGGGTCTGGGCGAGATGAACGCCGAGGAACTGCGCGTCACCACCATGGACGTGGACCACCGAGTCCTCGGCCAGGTCACCCTCGACGACGCGGCGCAGGCCGACGACCTGTTCTCGGTGCTGATGGGTGAGGACGTCGAGGCGCGGCGCTCCTTCATCCAGCGCAACGCCAAGGACGTCCGCTTCCTCGACATCTGAGTCGGCTCCGCTGACCGCCGCCTGAAAGGACTTCTGACCAGCAATGGCCGACGAAACCACCCCCACCGCAGAGAACGCCGAGAACGCCGCGGAGGAGCAGCCCGTGCTGCGCATCGAGCCCGTCGGGCTCGAGACGGAGATGCAGCGCTCCTACCTCGACTACGCGATGTCCGTCATCGTCTCGCGCGCCCTGCCGGACGTGCGCGACGGTCTCAAGCCGGTGCACCGCCGCGTGCTGTACGCGATGTACGACGGCGGCTACCGGCCCGAGAAGGGCTTCTACAAGTGCGCCCGCGTCGTCGGCGACGTCATGGGCACCTACCACCCGCACGGTGACAGCTCGATCTACGACGCCCTGGTCCGCCTGGCCCAGCCGTGGTCGATGCGCATGCCGCTGGTGGACAGCAACGGCAACTTCGGCTCCCCGGGCAACGACCCGGCGGCCGCGATGCGCTACACCGAGTGCAAGCTCATGCCGCAGGCCATGGAGATGCTCCGGGACATCGACGAGGAGACCGTCGACTTCCAGGACAACTACGACGGCCGCAACCAGGAGCCGACGGTCCTGCCGGCGCGCTTCCCGAACCTCCTGGTCAACGGCAGCGCCGGCATCGCGGTCGGCATGGCGACCAACATCCCGCCGCACAACCTCCGCGAGGTCGCGGCCGGTGCGCAGTGGGCGCTGGAGCACCCGGAGGCCACGCACGAGGAGCTCCAGGACGCGCTGATCGAGCGGATCAAGGGCCCGGACTTCCCGTCGGGCGCCCTGGTCGTGGGCCGCAAGGGCATCGAGGAGGCGTACCGGACCGGTCGCGGCTCCATCACGATGCGCGCGGTGGTGGAGGTCGAGGAGATCCAGAACCGCCAGTGCCTGGTGGTCACGGAGCTCCCGTACCAGACCAACCCCGACAACCTCGCGCAGAAGATCGCGGACCTGGTCAAGGACGGCAAGGTCGGCGGCATCGCCGACGTCCGCGACGAGACCTCCTCGCGGACCGGCCAGCGCCTGGTGATCGTCCTCAAGCGCGACGCCGTCGCGAAGGTCGTTCTCAACAACCTCTACAAGCACACCGATCTGCAGACGAACTTCGGCGCGAACATGCTGGCGCTGGTGGACGGCGTGCCGCGCACGCTGTCGATCGACGCCTTCATCCGCCACTGGGTGACGCACCAGATCGAGGTCATCGTCCGGCGCACGAAGTTCCGCCTGCGCAAGGCGGAGGAGCGCGCCCACATCCTGCGCGGTCTGCTCAAGGCGCTGGACGCGATCGACGAGGTCATCGCGCTGATCCGGCGCAGCAACACCGTCGAGATCGCGCGCGAGGGCCTGATGGGCCTGCTGGAGATCGACGAGATCCAGGCGAACGCGATCCTGGAGATGCAGCTCCGCCGCCTCGCGGCCCTGGAGCGCCAGAAGATCGTCGCCGAGCACGACGAACTCCAGGCCAAGATCAACGAGTACAACGCGATCCTGGCCTCGGAGGAGCGCCAGCGCTCCATCGTCAGCGAGGAACTGGCGGCGATCGTCGAGAAGTTCGGCGACGACCGGCGCTCGAAGCTGGTGCCCTTCGACGGTGACATGTCCATCGAGGACCTGATCGCCGAAGAGGACATCGTCGTCACGATCACCCACGGCGGCTACGTCAAGCGCACCAAGACCGAGGACTACCGCTCGCAGAAGCGCGGCGGCAAGGGCGTGCGCGGCACGAAGCTGAAGCAGGACGACCTGGTCGACCACTTCTTCGTCTCCACCACGCACCACTGGCTTCTCTTCTTCACGAACAAGGGCCGCGTCTACCGGTCCAAGGCGTATGAGCTGCCGGACGCCGGCCGCGACGCCCGCGGGCAGCACGTGGCGAACCTGCTGGCCTTCCAGCCGGACGAGAAGATCGCCCAGATCCTTGCGATCCGCGACTACGAGGCGGCGCCCTACCTGATCCTGGCCACCAAGGGCGGCCTGGTGAAGAAGACGGCGCTGAAGGACTACGACTCCCCCCGTTCGGGTGGCGTGATCGCGATCAACCTCCGGGAGACCGCGGACGGCAGCGACGACGAGCTGATCGGCGCCGAGCTGGTGTCCGCCGAGGACGACCTGCTGCTGATCAGCAAGAAGGCGCAGTCGATCCGCTTCACGGCGACCGACGACGCGCTGCGCCCGATGGGCCGTGCGACATCGGGAGTGAAGGGCATGAGTTTCCGAGAAGGAGACGAACTGCTCTCGATGAGCGTGGTCCGGCCCGGTACGTTCGTCTTCACCGCGACCGACGGCGGCTACGCCAAGCGGACGCCGGTCGACGAGTACCGCGTCCAGGGCCGTGGCGGTCTGGGCATCAAGGCCGCGAAGATCGTGGAGGACCGCGGGTCGCTCGTCGGAGCGCTCGTGGTGGACGAAACGGACGAGATTCTCGCCATCACGCTCAGCGGTGGTGTGATTCGTACGCGCGTCAATGAAGTCAGGGAGACCGGCCGTGACACCATGGGCGTCCAGCTGATCAACCTGGGCAAGCGCGATGCCGTGGTGGGCATCGCCCGTAACGCCGAGGCCGGTCAGGAAGCTGACGAGGTCGAGGTCGACGAGAACGAGACCGAGGCGGCCGACGCACCGGCCGCCGAGGCCGCCGAGGGCACGCAGCCTTCGGCCGGGGAGCACGAGGAGTAAGTCGTGAGTGGAGCCACGGGCGCCGGACCGGCCAAGACTGGAGCGAACGGTGCCCGTGGCCCGGCCGCGGACTCCCAGGGGGGAACCGTGACGGACACCCGAGGACCGACGGCGCCGGAGGAGACCGGGGCCGGGGCCGCTGCCGGCGCGGACAAGCCCGCGCAGCCGTACCAGCCGCCGCAGGCCTACACGGCGCCCGCGGGCCCGGGTGCGCCGCGCGGCGGCGGTGCGCCCGCCACCCAGCGCAAGCCGCGTACGCCGGTCCGTACGACCCCCAGGACGCGCAAGGCGCGGCTGCGGGTGGCCAAGGCCGACCCGTGGTCGGTGATGAAGGTCAGCTTCCTGCTGTCGATCGCGCTGGGCATCTGCACGATCGTGGCGGCGGCGGTGCTGTGGATGGTCATGGACGCCATGGGCGTCTTCTCGACCGTCGGCGGCACCATCAGCGAGGCGACCGGATCGAACGAGGGCAACGGCTTCGACCTGCAGGCGTTCATGTCGCTGCCGCGCGTGCTGATCTTCACGTCGGTGATCGCGGTGATCGACGTGGTGCTGGCGACGGCGCTGGCGACGCTGGGCGCGTTCATCTACAACCTGTCGGCGGGCTTCGTCGGCGGTGTCGAGCTCACCCTCGCCGAGGACGAGTAGGCCTCCCGGCGGAGCGCCTGCGAGGGGTCGGATGACCTGCGCAGACGCCCCCCGGGAACGGATTTTGGCCTGACCGGGTCTGTGCGCTAATCTTCAGGAGTCAGCGCGCAGCGCGGATGGGGCTATAGCTCAGTTGGTTAGAGCGCATCCCTGATAAGGATGAGGCCACAGGTTCAAATCCTGTTAGCCCCACAGTGTCGAAGACCCCCAGGCCACGGCCTGGGGGTCTTCGTCTTTGGGCCAGTTGGTGGACCGCCAGGTCACCGATCGGTATCGGTCGGTGTGTATTGTTGGGCGCCAGAAGTCCCCTACGTCAACGAAAGACGAGGTCGCGCGGTGAAGAAGCTGCTCCTGGTCGCACTGGCCGCCATCGGCGGGCTCCTCGTGTACCGCCAGATCCAGGCGGACCGCGCCGAGCAGGACCTGTGGACGGAGGCAACCGACTCCGTGCCCTCTGGTTCCGGTGTGTGAGTCCGAAGGCTGAGTCATGAAGCCCCGGCTGCCGCTGCGGTCGGGGCTTTGTGCTGTTCTGTGACGAAAACTTACGTTTTGCAAAGATTTGGCTTGCGGTAGCAATTCGGGGTGGGCGTGATGGGTCGGGTACGGACGGCGGTGTGGGCGGCGGCCCTCGGCATGGCGGCGGCCGGTGTGCCCGTGACCGCGTACGCCGAGGGGAGCGCACCCCGGCCCCTGCCCGCCTACCGCGCCGCCGACGGCGCCCGGCAGGTCGAGGGCAGGCCCTCCACGGCGGACGCCCCGCTCATCAAGGCGGGGAAGACCTACGAGGACACCATCGGTCCCGGGGATCGCGTCTACCGGCTCGTCCTGGAGAAGGACGGCTCCAACGCCTACGTCTCCGCCGTGGTCCGTCCGCCGGCGGGGGCCAAGGTCTCCGGCAGCGACGGCATAGAGGTGGAGATCATGACCACCGCCGGGCGCTCCTGCCCGGCGAGCACGGGCCGGGCGACCTTCGACTACGACGCGGTGCCCCTGGCCGCCGCCGGGGTCCGCTGGGGGGCCGAGGACGCCGACTGCGCGCCCGGCGGCGTGTACTACGCGAAGGTCACCCGGACCGCGGCCAAGGACTCCGACCAGAGCCCCTGGCCGCTGGAGCTCAAGGTCCAGCGCGAACCCGGGCGCGGAGCGGGCGTTCCCACCACCGCGCCGAGCCCCCTGCCCACCGGAGCCCCGTCGCTGCCCGGCACCGAGGCGGTGGCTCGTACCGGCGGCACCGGCTTCAACGACGCGCGGGCCCTGGGCGCGGGTGTGTGGCGCGACGAGATGCGGCCCGGGCAGACCCGCTGGTACCGCGTCCCGCTGGACTGGGGGCAGCGGCTGGGCCTGGGGGCCGAGCTGTCCGCGGCCCAGGTCACCAAGAAGTTCACCTCCGCATCGGGCGGACTGGCCGTCACCCTCTACAACCCCTACCGGGGCCAGGTCGCGGACAAGAACACCTCCTACGACGGGGTGCAGGCCGGGGTCACCCTGGCGAAGACCCCGCCCGTCGGCTACGCGAACCGCTTCTCCAGTGACCGCGAGGTCCAGCCGGTGAGCGTCGCGGGCTGGTACTACGTCGCCGTGACGATGGGAGGGAAGGTCGCCGACTTCACCGAGGACGCGGTACCCGTCCCGCTGACGCTGCGGCTGGAGGTCACCGGGACGCCGGCCAAGGCGCCCGCGTACCAGGGGGATCCGGCCGCGGGCGGCTTCGCGGTCGGGGCGGACGACCGTGCGGCGGCGCAGGAGGGGCTCACGGCCCCTGAGGCCGCCGAGGCGGCCGGGACCCGGTCGCTGATGCGCGTCGTGGCGAGCGCCGGCTTCGGCACCGGTGCGCTGCTGCTGGCGGTGCTGGGCGGATGGGTCTGGCTCGGCCGGCGGGGGCGCGGCGCTACATCTGCGTGAGGGCCCAGACGCCGACCGCGAAGCACAGCAGCGCCGCGGCGAGCAGCGAGGCCACCGCCCTCGGCGGGGGCGGGGCGATGCCCCCGTGCGTACGGACCGGCGCGGACGCGGGGACGGCCGGGACCGCCGCGGTGGGCACGCCCGGGGTGCCGGGGGCGGTCGGCGGGGGCAGGCGGAAGCTGCCCGTCTCCGAAGGCCCGTACGAAGGCCCGTAAGAGGGCCCGTACGAGTGGACCTCGGTGGCGGCCTGCCGCGGAACGGTGGGCGCCGTGGCGGAAGCACCGCGGGGGTCGGTACCGGTGGGCTCCGGGGCCACCGTCACGGCGGCGGATCCGCCCGGCGCGGAAGCGCCGGCGGTGGGGGCCTGCGGGGGTGGCGCCGCCGCGGACGCGGACCCGGTGGCGGGCGAGGAGGGGCCCGTGCCCGTCGGGCCGTCGGGGCCGAAACCGGGCGGGAGCGGGCCGAGTTGGTCGAACACCTCCACCGGATCATCGTCCGGGGCGGGCGGGGGCAGCAGTTCCACGGCCTCGGCAAGGGCTTTGCGTGCCCCTGTGGCCGTCCTGAAGCGGTTCTGGGGGTCGGGCTGCAGGAGGTTCGCGATGACGCCCCAGAGCGCGGCGGGGACGCCTCGCGGGGCGTCCGGGGTCCCGTGGGCGAGGAAGTGGTCCACCAGGGCCTGGGAGTCGGGTTTGCCCCCCTGGAGGAGGTAGAGGGCGACCAGTCCCACGGCGAAGAGGTCCGCGGCGAAGTCGGGCTCCGCGCCCATCAGTTGCTCGGGTGCGAAATAGCCCGGCGTGCCGACCACGTAGTTCGTCTCGGTCAGGCGGGGCTCGCCCTTGCGCATGGAGATGCCGAAGTCGGACAGCCGCAGGTGCGGCCGCCCGCTTCCGGTGGCCTCCAGCAGGATGTTGGCCGGTTTGATGTCGCGGTGCACCACGCCTTCCGCGTGCACCGCCGCCAAGCCAGACAGGAGCTGGTCGAGCAGCGTGCACACGAAGCGGGGCGGGAGGGCGCCGTAGTCCCCGATCACGTGGCCGAGGGAGCCGCCGCCGACCAGGTCCATGGTGAAGAGGACCTTGTCGTCGTCGGCCGCCCAGCTGGCGGGAGCCAGTACGTGCGGGTGGTCGATCCGCAGCGCCTGCTCCCGGACGAACCGCAGCAGCGTGTGGGCGTCGCTCTGCAGGAGCACCTTCGCGGCGACGTAGCGGCGGCGGCGGTGGTCCCAGGCCCGCCACACGGCACCCGCGCCACCGCGCCCGATCGGATCGATCAGCTCGTACCGGCCGGCGAAGACCTCACCCATCGCTGCGCCCGTCCCCCGTCACCCGTTGTCCGCCGTCGTGCGTGTCAGTTCTGGTGCGCCTCGTAGTGGGCGACCGCGTCGGCGGTGCGGCCCGCTCCGTACACCCGGAGGAACTCTGCCAGTTCCGGGTGGCTGGGGGCGAGGCTGTTCGCCGCGTCGATGATGTCGCCGGCCGCGGAGACCGAGCGCAGCAGCGACTGGATCTCGCGGACCACGCGCTTGACGGTGGGTGCGCCGGAGCCGGTGGCGGTCTGGCCGCTGCTGCTGAGGACGGATCCCCCCTGGGTCTTCTTGATCTCGTCCATCCGGTCGGTCGCCTCCGCCGCGCTGACGCTGCCGTCGGCCACCTGTCCGGCGAGGTCCTGGAGGGCCTGGACACGCTGGACCACGGCAGGGTTGCCGATCTTGGCGCGCTGGCCGCTCATCAGCTGGGACAGCATGGGCGCCGACAGCCCGAGTACGGCAGCGAGACGGGCCTGATTCAGGCCGAGGTCGTCTATGAGGCGGCGGAAGAGCGCTCCCAGCGGCTCTCCGTACCAACTGCGCTGAAGCTCTCTGGCTCTGGCCGTGGCCTCTTGCTGCACTGCGTCCACTCTTACTACTCCCCTTCGCTGGTGCGAACCTCGCGAGCATCTTACGGAGAGTGGTCGCAGGGCGGGAGTCCCTATCATTTTGCGAGATGAGGGGGTAGACCCGGTACTCTGTTCTGCGGAACGACCACATCCCGCACGCGGGACCGGTGCGTCCAGTTCCATGGGGCCTTAGCTCAGTTGGTAGAGCGCTGCCTTTGCAAGGCAGATGTCAGGAGTTCGAATCTCCTAGGCTCCACATTCAAATGCTCTCCGACCTGCGGAAACGTGGGTCGGGGGGCATTTCTTCATGCCGGTCGGCGGCCGCGTTCCCGGCCGTGCGGCGCGCGGTGGCTCCCGGGGCGCGAAGGTCTGCCCGGCCGTCCCTCCCCTGGCTGCCCCGCAGGGCCGGGGCGCGGGCCCGCGGTGCAGGGGGACATATGTCGTTGCCGGGTCGGCGGCCGTCCGAAAGTATGGTGGGTACATCTATCGGCCGGGATCGCGCGCGCGGGCAACTCGACCGCGACCCGGAGGTGTTGGGGCGGCTGAAGTCTCGCTAAAGCGGTGGGCCGCACAGGCGTCGGAGTGGCGTACGCCACGGTGGGCGGGCCGTCGATCGAGGTACGGTCGCACACGTACCTCCGTTTGGAGACGTACCTGCACGCAAGAGGGGGAACTCAGCCATGTCCACGACCCTGGCCACCGAACTCAGCTACGCGAGCACCGTGACGCGGGCCCTTGTGCACCGAGCGGCCGTCTGCGAGGTGTTCCTCACGGACTCGGTCCGGGTGGCCGAGGACGAATACCTCATCGCCGCGCAACTTCCGCGCGTGCACAGCTACTACAGCGACCAGCTCACCTCGCCCGCCGTCTACGACCCGCTGCTCCTCGTCGAGGTCTTCCGCCAGGCGTCGATCTACGCGGCCCACACCTTCCTCGACGCCGCGATCGACGAGAAGTTCATCTTCAACGGCGGCGAGATGGTCGTCACCGACCTCACCGCCCTGCACATCGGCACGCGGCCCGGTCACGCGCGGATCCACGCCCGGCAGGCGGGGCTGAAGCACCGCGACGGCGTCGTCACCGGCAGCACGCTCGACATGGTCCTCACGGTGGACGGGCGTGAGGCCGCGACGATGCGCACCACCTGCCAGTGGATGCCGGGCCGGGCCTGGGACCGGATGCGGGAGAAGGGTCGGGCCTCGCTCCCGCTCACCACCGCCCGGCCGCACCACACCGGACGCCGCGTACCTCCGGCGGCCGTGGGCCGTGTCTCCCCGCACAACGTCGTGCTGTCCGAGACCGAGGTCCGCGAGCACGAGGTGCTCACCCAGGTCATCGTCGACCAGGCCAACCCGGCCCTCTTCGACCACCCGCTCGACCACATCCCGGGTGCGCTGATCTTCGAGGGCTTCCGCCAGTCCGCGGTGCACGCCGCGCACGAGCTGTTCGGCCTCTCGCCGCAGGGGCTGCTGCTCACGCGGGTGGAGACGGACTTCACCCGCTTCGGCGAGTTCGAGCTGCCCACGGACTGCCTGGTGCGGGTGGTGGAATCACCGACCCCGGACACGGTGGCCTTCGAGATCACCATGACCCAGGAGGACCAGATCGCCCGGGCCCGGGTGCACCTCGCCCTGACCAGCCCCATCGGCGGAGCGCTGCTGAACCGGTTCTCCGACGCCACCGCCGGCGCCTGAGAGCCGTATCCCGTATCCGGGCGACACTAGGAGACACAGCAGTGCCCCAGCCCATGATCTGGTTCGACTTCGGCGGTGTGCTCTCGCCACCGCTGGAGGAGCTCTTCGACTCGTACCACGCGCGTACGGGCATCACGCCACGTCAGGTGAAGACCGCGCTGGCCGCGGTCGCGGCCGAGCTGGGCGTCGAGCCCCTGGCCCCCCTCGAACTGGGCCTGCTCACCGAGGCCGAGTGGGGACGGTCGATGGTCCGCGTCCTCCAGGAGGCCGACCCCGGCATCGACCTGTCGCGTGCGCGCTTCGAGGAGTTCGGCCGGCAGTGGTTCGAGGGGGTCCGCGCCAACCCGGTGATGGTGGCCACGGCCCGGCACGCCAAGGAGCACGGCTACCGGGTCGGGATCCTCAGCAACAACGTCGTCGAGTGGGAGCCCTACTGGCGCGCGATCGTCGCACCCGTCGGCGAGGTCGACTGCATCGTCGACTCCTGCGCGGTGGGCGTCCGCAAGCCCGACCCGGAGATCTTCCGGCGGGCCGAGAAGGAGGCGGGCGTGCCGGCCGCGGAGTGCGTGCTGATCGACGACCTCGCCGAGAACTGCGCCGCGGCCCGCTCGGTCGGCTGGCGCGCGGTGCACTTCCGCAACAACGCCCGGACCGTACGCGAGCTGGCGGGCCTCACCGGCCTGCCCGCGCTCGTCTGACGCACCACTCTTCCCCACGGAGCACACATGACCAGTACCGTCACGTCCGCGGCCGTCACCGTCACGGACATACCCCACCTCGACCCCGTCCCGGCGTTCACCGTGCTCGACGAGCGCGGCCCGGGCGGCGTCCCGCTGATCCAGCTGCCGAGCGGCCACAAGGTCGCCCACCTGACCCGTTACGCCGACGTGCACAAGGTGCTCACCGACCCGGCGTCCGGCCGCACCGAGACCAACGTCGAGGACGGGCCGAGCTTCCTGCCGACCGTGATGCCCAAGGAGCTGCTGCTCAACCTGGACGCCCCGCACCACGCCCGGATCCGCGGGTTCGTCGCCGCCGACTACAGCGCCGCGGGCACCGAGCCCCTGCGCCCGGTGATCGGCGAGGTGGTGGACGAGGGCATCCGGCGACTGCGCTCGGCCGCGTCCCCCGACCTCTTCACCGACCTCCTCGACAGGGTCCCGGTCACCGTCAACGCCCACTTCCTCGGTTTCCCGATCGAGGACGTGCCCTACTTCCGGCCGTCGTCGCGGATCGTGCAGATCGCCTCGCACGAGGACGTGCCGGACCTGGTGCAGCACTTCTACCGGGTGTACGGCTACGTCGAGGACCTGGTGACCGGGGTCCGGCCGGTGGTGCCCGGCGGCCTGATCGACCGCTTCCGCGCCGACCGGGACCGGGCCGAGCCGCCGCTGGACGACGCCGAGCTCACCGGCATCTTCTTCGGCTCGCTGCTGGGCGGCGACCAGAACGTGGTGTCCGTGCTGACCAAGTCGCTGTACGCGCTGCTCGCGGCGCCCGCGCTGTGGCGCCGGCTCGCCGACGATCCCGCGATCGCCCCGCGCCTCGCGGAGGAGCTGATCCGTCTGATCCCGCTGGGGGCCATCTCCGCGTTCCCGCGCATCGCCGGTCGCGACCTGGAGACCGGCTCGGGGGTCGTGGCGCAGGGCACCGTGGTCTACCCGGACGCCTTCGCCGCCAACCGGGACCCCGAGGCGTTCCCGGACCCGCTGACGATCGACCCCGATCGCGTGCCGGCCAAGCGGCACCTGCAGTTCGGCTACGGAATGCACCACTGCATGGGCGCCGCGCTCGCCCGCATGGAGATCGTGACCGTACTGACGCGTCTGGCCCAGGAGTTCCCGGACCTGGCCCTGGCCGTCGACCCGGCAGAGGTGCCCTGGGACAACGGAACGGTGCTGCGTCGGCCGACATCGCTGCCGGTGCGGTGGTGAGCCGGGGTAGCGGCTGACGCCGCGGCACCGGGACGGGGGCGGGCACGGGGTTTCGTGCCCGCCCTTCGGCGCGCCCGTCAGCGGGGTTCGCCGAACCACTGGCGCAGGGTGTCGGCCAGCGGGCCGCCGTCCGGGGCCCAGGCGACGTAGCCGTCGGGCCGGACGAGGACGGCGTCCCAGGGCATCGGGACGGCGGTTGTCGCGGGGACCGTGCGCAGTACGTGGGCCCAGCGCCCGGCCTGTTCGAGGTGGACCCGGCCGTCCTCGCCGAGCAGGATCAGCACGGGGCGGCCGGGCAGCATCAGCCGGGTCAGGTCGGTGGGGCCGTCGTCCGCGGTGAGGGGCAGGTTCGGCAGGAAGCGGCCCTCCCAGCGGGAGCCGAGCCCGCCCGACGGGGGGTACGCCGTCTCCTGGGCACTGATCATGTGTCCGAGGCGGTCCTTCACCTCGTCGAGTCCGAGCAGCTCGGTGACGAGGTCGCGCAGCGGGTCGAGGCCGGGGTCGGGCCGCATGAGGGCCAGTTGGGCCCGGGTGTTGTCGATGACGCGCCGTCCGGCGGGCCGCCGTTCGGCGTCGTAGGTGTCGAGCAGGTCCTTGCCCGCGGTGCCCGCAAGGGTGTGGGCGAGCTTCCAGGAGAGGTTGAGTGCGTCCTGCAGACCGAGGTTGAGGCCCTGCCCGCCCACGGGGAAGTGCACGTGGGCGGCGTCGCCGGCGAGGAAGACCCGGCCCTGGCGGTAGTCGCGCACCAGGCGGGCGAAGTCGCTGAAGCGGGAGAAGAAGACCGGGTCGGCCATCGGCACGCCCCGGCCGAGGATGCGCTCGCCCTCGCGGCGCAGCTCGTCGAGGGTGAGCGGGGAGTGCCGGTCGGGGTGCGGACCGCGGAAGTCGATCGTGATGAACCGGCTGTGTCCGTACGGGTTGACGCCCGCCACCGTCCAGCCGCGCGGGGTGCGGTGCCAGCCGTACGGCACGTGGTCCGGGTCGGTCAGCCGCACCAGGCCGAGCAGGGCGGACACGGTCGCGGGGTGCGTGTCCTCGGGGAAGCCCAGCCGTTCGCGCACGGTGCTGCGGGCGCCGTCCGCGCCGATGACGTACTCGGCGGTGAAGCGCCGTACGCCGTCCGGTCCTTCGGCGGTCACCTCGACCGAGTCGGGTCCCTGGTGGATGTCGCTCACGCGGTGTCCGCGCAGCACGGTGACGCCCCTGGCGCGGGCCCGCTGTTCGAAGTCCCGCTCCAGGTCGGCCTGCGAGCGGCCGACGATGGGTCCGGGCTCGGTGGCGGGGGCGGTGATGACGAGCCCCGGCATGCCCGCGAAGTGGAACGCGTCGGCGGAGCTGCGCCGCAGCCGGTCCTCGGTCGCGGCGTGCGCGTGCAGATGACCGCGCCGGGCGAGGCCCTGCACGGTGCGGGCGTGCAGGGTGCCCGCCTTGGGCTGGTCGAGGGTTTGTGGTTCGGCTTCGAGTACGACGGTGGAGACGCCGTAGTGCCCGAGCTCGGCGGCTGCGAGCATCCCGACGGGTCCGCCCCCGATGATCAGGACCTGGGCGTGTGCCGGGGCGGGGCGGATGTCGTGCAGGGCACGGTTCATGGGGGCGCGGGTCCTTTCCTGGTGCCGCCCCGCCGGTCGGACGGGGTGTGCCGCGGGAAGCGCGGCGGCGGCGCGGGTGAACGCGGGAGGCCCGGCGCCTTGACGGGGGAATCGGGGCGCCGGGCCGGTCTCGGGGGTGTCGTGCGGAACGGGAGGGGAGCGCGGTGCGCGCTCCCCCCGCTCACAGGACGGTCACGCGGCGCTCTTGGCGGGGCCGCCGCGCAGCAGGGTGGCGACCACGGCGCAGAGCACGACGCAGACCGCGGCGAGTCCCCACAGGACGGTGTGGAACGCGGAGTCGTAGGACTGGGCGAGGAAGTGGGTGAAGCCCTCGGTGTCCACGGCGCCGGAGACCTCGGTGGCGCGGGCGAAGTCGCCGCCCGCGGCCTGGTCGGCGACCCGGTCCGCGTTCGCGGCGCCGGCGTAGTCGCCGATGCCGTCCTCGATGCGGGTGCCGAGGACGGTCGCGAGCGCCGATCCGTACACCGCCACGGCGATGGCCTCGCTGCCGAGCCGCAGCGTGTTGAGGAAGCCCGCGGCCATGCCGGCCTTCGCCGGGTCGATCAGCTCCAGCGCCTGCCCGTCGACGAGTCCGGCCGAAAGCCCCATGCCGGCGCCGGTGACGAGCATCGGGAGGGCGACGACGAGGATCTTCACGTCCGGCGAGAAGAGCGTGAGCGCCAGGTCGCCGACGACCAGGCAGGCGAGGCTGACGTAGATGAGGGTGAGCGCGGAGATCCCGCGGGTGACGAGCTTCGCGGCGAGCATCGGGCAGACCAGCACGGGCGCCGTGAGCAGCAGCATGATCAGGCCGGCGGCGCCGGTGTCGCGGCCGGTGGCCGCGGTCAGGTAGCTCGGCAGGTAGGTGAGCATGGTGACGAATCCGAAGGACGCCGCCACGGGCACCAGGCACAGGCCGACGAAACGCCGGTTGCGCAGCACGCTCAGGTCCAGCATGGGGTGTTCCCTGCGGTTCTCGACCGCCGTGAAGACCGCGAGGACCACGACGGCACCCGCGAACAGCGCCAGCACGCCGGTGCTGCCCCAGCCCCACTGCGAGCCCTGCACGATGGCGGTGGTCAGCAGCACCATGGCCACGACGAACAGCGCGCTGCCGGGGACGTCGATGCTGGCACCGCTGCCGCCGTCGGCCGGCATGGCCTTGGCGATGGCGGGCACCACGAGCAGGACGAGGAGCAGGGCGACGGCGTGCACCGCGAACACCCAGCGCCAGCCGAGGCCTTGTACGAGCACGCCGGCCAGCGAGGGGCCGATCGCCACGCCGACGCCGGCGACCGTGCCGAACAGCGCGAACGCCTTGGCACGCGCCGGGCCGTCGAACACGGTCGCGATGATCGCCGCGCCGCAGGAGAAGATGGCCGCGCCGCCGATGCCGGCGAGGGCGCGGGCGCCGTCCAGCCAGAGCACGTTGGTGGCGAGCGCGCTGGCGAGCGAGGCCACGGCGTAGACGGCGGCCCCGGCCGCGAAGGCCTTGACCCTGCCGATGATGTCGGCGACGGAACCCCAGACGAGTGTGAAGCAGGCGAAGGCCACGTTGAAGGCGTTCACCACCCACTGCAGGGGTGCGAGGCCGGCGTCGGTGTCGGCGCCGATGTCGGGCAGCGCGACGGCGGTTCCGGAGATCGACATGGGGACGACGAACACCGCGAGGAGCACCGCGGCCAGGGTCAGGGTGCGGCCCGGCTGGCCTTCCGCCTGCACAGGTGGCGCGGCCGACGACGTGGTCTGCGTACTCATGGGGGCACAACTCCAGGCTCGGCCCGGCCGGCGGCGCGACCAGGTACGGTTCGGATCGAACCTTAAGCTGACACAGAAGAGAGGTATGATGCAACCCGTACCTCAGGAAGGAGTACGCGATGCCCGATGAGGACGGCCACCCCTCGCTCGAGGAGATGAGCCTGCCGGCGGTACTGAGCGCGCTCGCCGACCCCCTGCGCTACACGGTCGTCTCCGCCCTGCTGAAGGAGCCGGAAGGCACGGCGCGGACCTGCGCGTCCTTCAACCTCCCGGTCTCGAAGTCGACGATCACCCACCACTTCAAGGTCCTGCGCGAGGCGGGCCTGGTGGGACAGGTGGACCGCGGCAACAGCAGGGCGGCGACCCTGCGCCGGGCGGAACTGGACGAGCGGTTTCCCGGCCTGCTGGACCTGATCCGCGCCAACCACTGACCACTCGGCACGGCCGGCCGCCGTGAGCCGGCGCGCCGCGCCTCCCGCATGCCTGCGAGCCCTCGGAAGCCCTGCCGCTCGCCCAGCGCTGCGTCGAGCGGCTCCCCGGGATGCCCGGGCGGGCTGCTCGTCAGGGCCGCGGCGCGGTACCGGAGCACGGCGTGCGCGCTGCTGGTCGGGAGAACGGCCCCTCGTCCTCGGGGACTGTCTGCCGCCGGCATCGGCCGGACGCCGGGTGCCCGATCTGCGGCTCGCGGGCGGAAGACGGCTACGAGGTGCCGCGCGGCGGCGGTGTGTGCTGGGCCCCAGGGGGAGCCCGGTGCCGGAGACCGAGTGGCTGAAGTGCCTCGCACCCGCCGGCTGGTCGCGCACCGGCGCTGCCGGTCCGCACGGACGGGCACATCGCCCGGTGGCCGCCGACGGCCCGGACACCGGCGGGCTGCACGTGGCGCTGGAGCGCCGGTCGTGCGCTGACGGCCGTATGCGGCTTTTGATTGTCCTGGGCCCGGAACTCTTCCGGGCAATCGGGCGGTGCCGTGGAATGGGGTGGAGTCGGCGAATCGGAGAACCGGATGTTCTCGACGGGTGAAGGCCACGTGGTCCGGGCCGCCGATCTGGTCGTCGCGCCCCGGCCGGCTGCCACCGGGCCGTGCCGGTCGACGTCCGGGCCCGACCTCCCAGGAGCCACTGTGTCCACGACCGCCCCGCCCCCGCCCCGTCGGGCCGCACGGCTGCTCGGCCCGGCCGCCGTCCCGTCGCTGCGCGAGCACGACCGTGCGGCCGCCGTCGGAGCCGGAGCAGAAGCCGAGGCCGAAGCCGGGCAACCGGTCCCGGCCGGGGCCTGAGATGCCTGCGAGGGTGACGGTCGTGGGCGGCGGGGTGATCGCCCTGCTCACCGCGGTCGAGTGCGTGCTCGACGGACACCGGGTCACGGTCGTGGACGAGGGGTGCGTCCCGGACGGCGTGGCCGCCCCTCCCGGCCGGCACCTCGTCCTGCGGTCCCTGCATCCCTCCGACCCGCGGACCACGCGGGCGGCGCTGCGCGCGCACCACCGCTGGGTCGAACTGGAAGAGCTGTTCCTGACGCGTTTCTACGAGCGGGTCGGAGCCCTCACCGTGCTGCCGCCCGCAGCGGCGGCGGACGGCGCGGCCCTGGTCGAGAACGCCGGAGGCACCGCCAGGCAGCTGACCGCGGCCGGCCTGCACGACCGCTACCCGCACCTGCACCTGGACCGCGGCCTCGGCGCGGTACTGGAGGAGCAGGCGGGCGTCCTGCTCGCCGGACGGGTCCTCGCCGCCTGCGCCGGCTGGCTGAAGTGGCAGCGGAACGTCGAGCTGGTCGAGCACCGCGCCGTGACCGCCGTCGACGGCGGGAGCGGCACCGTACGCCTGGCCGACGGGCGGGTCCTGCACGGTGACGCGGTGCTGGTGGCGGTGGACCCCCGGTCCCGGAACCTGATGCCGGAGGGCGTCGCCGAGCGGCTGACCCTCTACCGGCAGTCCCTCCTGCACTGCCGGGTGCCGCCGCACCAGGCGCGCGCGTGGGCGGCCACCCCGGCCATCGCCTCCCTCGGCACCCCGGGCGGAGCCCGGCTGGTCCCGCCGGTGGCCGGCAGGGGCCTCCAGCTCACCTCGTCCACCGCCCGCCGGGTGGTGGACGAGATCACCGACCACGCCACCGACCCGTACTGGCAGCGCATGCTGGAGAGGGAGTTCGGCGACGTCCTGCCCGGCTTCGGGCCGGCCTGGGTGACCGCGGCCGAGGACGCCTACTACGCCGCCTTCGCACCCGCCGGCGGCCCGCCGCTGGTCGCCCTGGGCGGCGCGGGATACGCGTACGCGGCATGCGGCGGGACGTCCTTCCGGTTCGCGCCGCTCATCGCCCGGTCGCTCGCCGACCGGCTGGCCGGCAGCGCGCCGACCGGTGCCGGCGCGCTCGACGGACCGCCGCCGGCCGGCCACGCCCCGCGGCTCGCGGGACTGCCGGCCGGCGGCCGGGTGTGAAGGAGCAGGCAGCGCACGCTCGCGGTCAATACACCTGGGCACGGACGGGCACGGGGGCCCCGGTGCGGGGCGCGGCGGGCGCGGGCTCCTCCGTCGGGTCCGGCTGGGTCAGGGCGAACGCCCGGGCCATCGGCGTCAGTCCGTACTGTCCGGGCAGGTCGCCGTGGTCGAGGAGGCCGGCGTCCAGGAGCCGTTCGAGGAGGTCCTCGACCGGCTGGGCGGAGCGCTCGACCAGGGCGGCGAGCGCTTCGGCGGACCCGTACACGACGTCGTCCACCGAGGGCGGGTTGTCGGAGGCGGCGAACTGGCGCAGCATCAGGCGGGCCCACGGGGTCAGCTGCCGGTAGGCGTCGTCGAGGCGGGCGCCCAGGGCGTCGTCGCCCACCCGGAGCCGGCCCAGGAAGCGGGCGGGTTCCCGCCGCCGGTCGCCGATCAGGTCCGACACCGCGTGCTGGAGCATCCACTCCGGTCGGGCCGCGATGCGCCGGCCCGCCAGGTTCAGCGCCAACGGCAGGTCGCCGCAGGCGTCTGCGAGGAGCAGGCAGGCACGCGGCTCGGCACCGACCCGGTCGCCGCCCAGCAGCCGGGCGAGCAGTTCCATGGACTCGTTCCGCTCCAGGGCGGGCACCCGGATCCGGCGCACCCCGTCCAGGCCGAGCAGCCGGGAGCGGCTGGTGATGATGATGCGGCTTTCGGGCGCGGCCGCCAGCAGCTCCCGTACCTGGCGCTCGTGCCGCACCCCGTCGAGTACGACGAGCAGCCGGCGGCGGGTGAGCAGGGACCGGTACAACCCGATGCGCTGCCCGGGGTCGGCGGGGACGCGGCCGGCGGGGATGCCCAGTGCCTCCAGGAAACCGCCCGCGATCCCGGCGGCGTCGGCGTGCCCGCCGGCGGCCGGGTCCAGGTTCGCGTAGAGCTGTCCGTCGGGCAGGTTCGCCGCCAGTTCGTGGGCCAGGCGCAGCGCGAAAGCCGACGTGCCCGCACCGACCTGACCGCTGATCACCAGCGGTGCCACGGGCCGCTCCCCGCTGTGGGACCGGGTGGTCAGCAGCCGGGCCTGCTGGAGCAGGGCGGCCCGTCCCACCAGGGTGTGCGGTTCCATCGGGAGCTGGGCCGGCGGGGGGAGCACGGCACGCACGTCGGCGGCGCGCAGTTCGTTCTCCTGGTGCGTCTGGACGTTCTTGGCCGCGGGGCGGGGGGTGGCGTCGTCGCCCTCGGCGCGCGCCGCCTCGTGCCAGCGCCGCTCCCAGCCGGCGCGGTCGCCGCCGCACGCTTCGGCGAAGGCGAGGGCCACCTGCAGGGTCGGGAGGCGGTATCCGGCCGCCGCCTCGGAGAGGACCGACGCGGAGAACATGGCGCGGGTCGCCATCTCGCGGTAGCCGGGGCTGCCCGCCGCGGTCCGCAGCATGCGCAGCTCCCGGGCGAACGCGGTGACGGGTCCGGCGTCGGGGGCCAGTGGTCGCTCCTGTCTTCCCACACTCGTCTCCTTCGGCACTCGCTGCGTCCGCCGCCTTGTCAGGCCTGCCCGTGAACTGTCCGTGCGGGCCTTCCTGATCCGCTACCGGATGCTTACCGCGTGCTGGAGGGACCCCCTATGATCCCGTTGACATGGCCCTGGTCAGGGCCTGTGCTTACGGGGGGATTCCGATGGCGGGGGCGGATACGGAGACCTGGAGGAGAGGCACGAGGGGTCTTGAGGGGGACCCTCCGCGCTTCAACGTGCTCGGCTCACTCGAAGGCTGGGCGGGCGGGGCACGGCTGCGGCTGGGGGGATCGATCCAGGAACGGGTCCTCTGCATGCTGCTGCTCGAATCGGGCCGGGTGGTGCCCGTGGCCCGGCTGGTGGAGGCGACCTGGGAGAAGGACCCGCCGGCGACCGCCGCGCACCAGGTCCGCAAGGCCGTCGCCGACCTGCGTCGGCGCATCCCCACCGGGTCGGCGGTGATCGCCACCGACGGGCCCGGCTACCGGGCCGTGGTGACGGACGGGCAGGTCGACCTGCGGGAGTTCGACGCGCTGTCCAGGGCGGCGGCTCAGGCGCTGCGGGAGGGTGACCGCCCGGCGGCCGCCGAGCACCTGCGGTCCGCTCTCGCGCTGTGGCGGGGCTCGGTGCTGTCCGGCACGGGCGGGCCGGTGATCGAGGCCGCCGCGACGGCGCTGGAGGAGCGTCGGCTGGCCGCGGCCGAGCAGTTCTTCGACCTGTCCCTCGCGCTCGGCGAGAGCGGAGGGTTGGTCTCCGACCTGCGCGCACTGATCACGCAGCACCCCCTGCGGGAGACGCTGCGCGGGCAGCTGATGCTGGCCCTGTACCGCTCGGGACGGCAGGCGGAGGCGCTGAGGGAGTACGGGGAGGTCCGCGGGCTGCTCGTCGACGAACTCGGGATCGACCCCGGGCCCCGGCTGGCCAAGCTGTACGAGGCGATCCTGCGGGACGACCCGGAGCTGGCCGCCCCGCAGCGGCCGGCTCCCGAGCGGCCTGCCCCGCAGCGGCCGGCCTCCGGGGCGGCGCCCGGGCCCGTACCGGCGCAGTCCGAGCCGGACGCGGCCGGACCGGTGGGCCCGGCAGGCCCGCTGCCCGGGGCGGCTGCCCTCGCGCGGCCGGTGCCCGAGCAGCCGCAACCGCCTTCGAAGCCGCAGCGGTTGCCGCCTTCGCAGTCCGGGGCCGCGCCGGACGACGCCCCGTGCACCCTGCCGTACGACCTGCCCGACTTCACCGGCCGCGCCCGCGAGCTCAGCCGCCTCTTCGACTACGCACGGGGCGCCTGCCGGGGCGGCGAGAGGTACTCCCGGATCGTGGCCGTCGACGGCATGGGCGGCATGGGGAAGACCACCCTCGCCGTGCACGCCGCCCACCAGCTGGCCGGCCGCTACCCCGACGGGCAGCTCCACGTCGACCTGCGCGGCTTCACCCCGGGCGCCAGTCCCGTCTCGCCCGCCGCCGCGCTCGACGGCCTGCTGCGCACCCTCGGCACACCCGGCGACCGCATCCCGGAGGACCTGGAGGGGCGCACCGCCCTGTGGCGGGCGAAGCTGGACGGCCGGCGGGTGCTGCTGCTGCTCGACAACGCGGTGGACGCCCCGCAGATCCGGCCGCTGCTGCCGGCCTCGCCGGGCTGCCTCGTCCTGATCACGAGCCGCGGGCGGCTCCTCGACCTCGACGGTGTCGAGTGGGTGTCCATCGGGATGATGGAGCCCCAGGACAGCACCAGCCTGATGACCGAGACGCTCGGCACCGCCAGGGTGACCGCCGAGCCGGAGGCCTCCGCCGAACTGGCCGAGCTGTGCGGCCACTTGCCGCTGGCCCTGCGGATCGCGACGGCCCGGCTGCGCAACAGGCCCCGCTGGACGGTGCGTTACCTCGTCGAGCGGCTGCGCGACGAGACGCGCAGGATGGACGAGCTGAGTTCGGGGGAGCGCAGCGTCGCGGCGACCCTGCGCCTGTCGTACCTGGCGATGGACGAGGAGTACCGCACCGCGTTCCGCATCCTCAGCCTGTATCCGTGCGCCGGTACCGACGTGTACTCGGCGGCCGCGCTCCTCGGCACGGCCGTCCGGGACGCCGAGGACGCCCTGGAGTTCCTGCTGGACGTCCATCTCGTACAGCAGCCGGACATCGGGCTCTACACCTTCCACGACCTGGTGCGCACCTTCGCGCAGAGCCTGCGCGGTCCGGCGACGGCGCAGGACGACGCGGCGGCCGTCGAGCGGCTCCTCGGCTACTACATGACGACCTCGGACGCGGCCTGCGAGGTGCTCTTCCCGGGCCGCGAGCAGCGGCCCACCGGGATCCCGTCCTACCCGGGCGAGCGGCCGTCCTTCCGGAGCGCCGACGAGGCCGTGAGCTGGTTCGACCGGGAACAGGCCGGGCTGCTCGCGGCGGTGGCCCTCGCCGAGCGGTCCGGCCACGACCGGTACGCGGCGTGTCTGAGCCGCAACGTGGGATTCCACCTGCACGCGCAGGGGCAGCTCGACGAGTTCTGGAGCGTCGGGCACTTGGCCGTCGCCGCGGCCCGCCGGCTCGACGATCCGGCCGTGCTGGGCATCAGCCTGGCCAACCTGGGCGCCGCCTGCTGGAAGCTGGGCCGCTTCGAGGAGGGCCTGGACGTGGCCAGGGAGGCGCGCGACACCGCGGTGCGCGCCGGGGACCGGCACACCGAGGCGCACAGCGACTCGACCACCGGACTGCTGATGTCGATGCTCGGGAGGTACGGAGAGGCCCTGCCGCTGCTGGAGCGGTCGGTCGCGATGGCCCGGGACCTGGGCAACCCCCGGGCGGAGGCCGAGACCCTGAGTTCGCTCAGCACGCTGTACGAGCGGTGGGGCCGGTATCCGGAAGCGGCCGCCGCCGCCCGCCGGGCGATCGGGATCGGCCGCGAACTCGGCTACCGCAGCAATGTGATCGCGGCCCTGACCGACCTGGCCTTCGCGCAGGTGGGCCTTGCGGAGTACACGGACGCGGACGCCACGCTGAAGCGGGCCCGGGACCTGTGCGACGAGGCGAGGTCGCCGGGGGACGTCGCCCTGGTGCTCGCGCTGTCCGCCCGGGTGGCCCATGAGCGCGAGGACGGCGTGGCGGCGCGGGCGTTCGCCGGGCGGGCCCTGGTCCTCGGCCGTGCGAGCGGTGCCCCGATCCGGCTCGCCAAGGTGGAGAACGTCCTGGGACGGCTCCACGCGACGTGGGGGGAACACGCGGCGGCGCTGGACCTGCACGCCCATGCCCACAAGATCGCGTCGCCGATGAGCTTCCGGGCCGAGGAGGCGGCGGCGCTGGTGGGCCTCGCCCACACGGCCGAGGCGCTCGGGGATCCGTCGGCGGCGGCCGGACACCGCACGGCGGCGGAGGCGTTGTTCGAGGTCATGGGTCTACCGGCGCACCGCCGGGCCTACTGACCCCGCACGGGGAAGTGCCCCGTACCGCGGATCCGGTACGGGGCACTTCGCAGGTCCTGCGCGGCCCTCGTCCGGCTCAAGGGACGGCCGGCTCAAGGGACGGCCGGGTCAGGGGGCGGGGCGCGGGGAGGGGGCACCCGGGCCCTTGTCGTCCGCGAGCACCTCGTACCCGGCGGGCTGGCCGGCGTCCGCCGTCTGCGCCGTCACACCGGCTCCGGTCACCAGGGCCACCGCGACGATCCCGATCAGTCCGACCAGCTTGCTGCGCATGTGCTGAACCCCCTGGTGTGTGGTGCCCGGTGTGCGGCTCCCGTGTGGCGGGTGCCGCTTTCGACAGGACACAGACTGGCCCAGTCCCTTACCGGTCCGTTCCCCTCTCGCTACCGCTCGCGGCGGCGGCACGGGAAGGGCCGTCGCGGTGCCGTTCCCGGTCCGGCTCGACGGCCGCGGCGATGCGCGATCCCCGCGCGCCGACCAGCACGTCCGTCCGCGTGGTGCCGCACTCGAAGCCGACCAGGTCCAGCAGGGCCCGTACGGTCGCGCGGATCCCGGCCCGCTCCGCCTCGGGCAGCGGTGGCGCGTTCCCCTCCGGAGTGATCCCCGCGACCAGGTGCATGCCCTCGACGGTGAGGGTCTCGACGTGGAACTTCGAACCCGTCAGGAGTTCCTCGACGAGGTAGGGGGCGCTGTGGCGCGCGGTGCGGGCCTGCTCGGCCCAGCGGTCGAGTCCGGACCGGTCGTGCACCGGTACGGTCCACCAACAGCCGGACTCGTCGGCGGACTTGATGACTACGGGCAGCGGGAAGTCCTCGGCGAGCGCGCGGGCCTCGGCCACGGTCCGCGCTTCCTCGGCGCGTACGGCCGAGGTCCGGCTCTGGTTCAGGACGCGCCGGACCGCGACCGCGTCCGGCAGCCCGCCCGCAGGGTCCGGGCGGGGCTCGGTGAGGTCCCTCAGCACGTCCTCGGCGGCGGCCGCCGCACCGCTGCCGAGGCCCCTTCCGAGATCGCTCGCGAGGTACAGGACGTGGCCGATGCCGTGCCGCCGGACCGTCTCGGTCAGCAGGGCCCGCAGCGCGGCGGCGTCGTCGAAGTCCGCGCGCAGGATCCGCGGCGGCGGCAGCTCGGAGGGGAAGGGGGCGTCCGGGGGCCGTGCCGCCGGGTCCGACACCACCCAGACGTCCAGGCCCGCCACGACCGCGGCGTGCAGGAGCCCCGGCCCGGGCCTGACCAGAACCACGCGCTCGGCGGCCTGTCTGATGATCACAGTCTTCTCCTCCATCGTGTCCCACGATGTTCGGGCCAGGTCTTCCCGGTCGCTTCCCGGGCGGTTCCCGCGCCCCGCGAGTCCCCCGGACGGCCCCGTCGCTGGGCCGCCCGCCGCCCGGTGGCGGACAGTGGGGGGAAGGGCATCGACACCAGGGGGGCCCTCACGCCGGAGGCGTACAGACATGGGAATCTTCGACTTCCTCAAGTCCGACAAGAAGAAGGCGCAGGAACAGGTGCAGCAGCGGGCGGACAAGGGGACGGGTCCCTCCAGGAGCGCCGCGGCCGACGCCGCCTCGGCGACCAGGGCCGCCGCCGAGCGCATGGCGGCCGCCGCGCCGCCCAGGCCCGGGCCGGCCCCCGCGACCCCGACCCCCAGTTCGGCGGCGCACAAGGCCGTGCCCGCACCGCCCAGGCCCGCCGTGATGCCGAAGGCCGCGCCGCCGTCCACACGGCCGGGGGCGGCGCACACGCCGACGCCCCACTCGGCCGCGCACAAGGCGGTGCCCGCGGCGCCGGTGGGCAAGCCGCAGCCGGCCGCCGAGAAGCGCACCTACACCGTCAAGCAGGGCGACACGCTCGCCGCGATCGCCGGCCGCGAGCTCGGCAACGAGGCACGCTGGCGCGAGCTCTACGCCATGAACCGGGCCGTCATCGGCGCCAACCCCGACCTCGTGCCGCCGGGCGCGGTCCTGACGCTCCCGGGCTGACCCGCACGCGGACGGGGAAGGGCCCGCACCCCCTGAGGGGTGCGGGCCCTTCCCCGTCCGCGGAACTGAACGTGCCTAGTGGCCGGGGCCCGGCTCCGGTTCCGAAGAACCGGCCTCGCGCTCCTTCTCCGCCAGCTCGTCGTCGAAGCTCGCCGGTGCGGCGTCCCGGTCCGACAGCTCGGTCGCCGCCGGCGGCTCGACGAGCCAGTCCGGGTTCGACTGCTGGTCCCACCACCGCCACGCCAGGTAGGCGCCGGCCGCGAGCAGGCCCACCAGGGCGGCCCCGCGCAGGGCCCGGCCGCGGCGCTGTGCCCGCTCGTGCTTGCGCACGAGCTTCTGCACTTCCTTCGCCGTCACCTGGCCGCGCAGCGCCGCCAGCGCCGCGGTCGACCGCGCTGCGGCCTCCTCGGCCACGGGGGTGGCGGCCGCGAGGGCGCTCTCGATCTTCGGCTGTGTGTAGTCGGCCGCCTGACGGGCCGCCAGACGCGTCTGGTGGACCGCCTTCGTCGCAGCCCGGTCAACGGGTGGCGGCACGTGCGCCCGCGCCGCCTTCAGGCGGGGGTGCAGATGGCAGTCGTAGGTCATCCGGGCTTGGCGCGCGGCGCCGGTGGCAGCCTGGGACACCATCGGCGACAGCCGTTCGTTGGCCTCATGTGCGTAGTGCGCCGCAGCGTCCCTGGCGGATTCCGCGTACGGCGCCACCATTTCAGCCGCGTACCGCACGCTTT
Source organism: Streptomyces sp. NPDC023541 (assembly GCF_055559995.1). Taxonomy (NCBI): domain Bacteria; kingdom Bacillati; phylum Actinomycetota; class Actinomycetes; order Kitasatosporales; family Streptomycetaceae; genus Streptomyces; species Streptomyces sp. NPDC023541. The sequence goes on along the minus strand of NZ_JBVHJO010000003.1, from coordinate 382,480 downwards.
CCTTGGCGCTCTCGGCTGCCAGGCGCGCGCTGTCCTTGCCGGTCACGGGATCCTCCTCCTCGGTGGCGGACACAGTTCACCTTTCCACCCTTTGTCGGATCATGCCTGCCACAGCCTCGAGAGGCATGCGTGACAGGGCATACGGGTGGAGGATTTCAGTGCCGCGGAGCGCTCCGTGCGACCATCTGGACCGACAGTGATGACTATGGAAGGCAGATCCGTGGCCGAGAAGCTCTACGCCACCCTGAAGACCACCCACGGCGACATCGAGATCGAGCTGCTGGAGAACTTCGCTCCGAAGACCGTCCGGAACTTCGTCGAGCTCGCCACGGGCGCCCGCGAGTGGACCCGTCCCACGGACGGCCAGAAGACCACGGACCCCCTCTACGACGGCACCGTCTTCCACCGCGTCATCAGCGGCTTCATGATCCAGGGCGGCGACCCGCTCGGCAACGGCACCGGCGGTCCCGGCTATGCGTTCGCGGACGAGTTCCACCCCGACCTGGCCTTCACCAAGCCGTACCTGCTCGCCATGGCCAACGCCGGCCCGGGCACCAACGGCTCGCAGTTCTTCATCACCGTCGCCCCCACCGCCTGGCTGACGCGCAAGCACACCATCTTCGGCGAGGTCACCGACCCCGCGAGCCGGAAGGTCGTGGACGCCATCGCCGCCAGCGCCACCAACTCGCGCACCGAGCGGCCGCTGGAGGACGTGATCATCAAGTCCGTCGTCGTCGAGAAGCGCTGACGGGCCGCCCCCCTCACCGCTCCGCCCGAGCCGCCCGGCTCCGCCCCGGTCCGCCTCCGGGAACCTTTCCGCCCCGCCCGTCCGTACTGGATACGTACCGCACCGGCGGGGCGCACCCCCCTGCCGCCGACCGAGGGGACCGATGGACACCGACCGTCTGCCCGGCTGCTACCGCCACCCGGACCGCGACACGGGGATCACCTGCACGCGCTGCGAGCGCCCCATCTGCCCCGAGTGCATGATCAGCGCGTCGGTCGGCTTCCAGTGCCCCGAATGCGTCCGCGAGGGCTCTGGGACCGGGCACCGCCCCACCGCCAACGCGGCGCGCACCATCGCGGGCGGCGTGGTCGCCGAGGATCCCCACCTGGTCACCAAGATCCTCATCGGGATCAACGCCGCGGTCTTCTTCGCCGGCCTGCTGGCTCCGGCGTCGGCGGTGCAGCTGCAGCTGCTCGGCGGGTACGTCGACTACCCCGGCGGCCCCCTCCGGGGCGTCGCCGCAGGTGAGTACCACCGACTGCTGACCTCGGTGTTCCTGCACGTCGAGTGGTGGCACATCATCAGCAACATGATCGCGCTGTGGGTCATCGGCGGTCCGCTGGAAGCGGCCCTCGGCCGCAGCAGGTACCTGGCCGTCTATCTGCTGTCGGGCCTGGGCGCGAGCGCCCTCGTCTATCTCCTGACCGAGCCCAACGTCCCGACCGTCGGTGCGTCGGGGGCGATCTTCGGCCTGCTCGGCGCGACGGTGGTGCTGGCGCGGCGGCTGCGGTACGAGATGCGGCCGCTGATCATCATGGTCGTGCTGATGCTGGTGCTGACCTTCGTACCGTTCGGCGGCTACCTGCGCGTGTCCTGGCAGGCCCACGTGGGCGGGCTGATCACCGGTGCGCTGGTCGGGCTGGGCATGCTCACGCCCACCGCCGCGAAGCATCGCGCAATCGTCCAGTGGGGCACCTGTGCGGTGGTGTTCCTGCTGGCAGCAGCGCTGATCATGCTCCGTACGGCGGAACTCACCTGATCACACCGGCGTCAACTCTCCACAGAGTTATCCACAGATCTTCTGTCTTTTCCTCAGGTGTGGATGACGCTGTGGATAACTCATGGGGAGAGCTTCCGTCAGGGACTGCGGCGTGCTACTTCCACTGCGTGGAAACGCCGAATCCCGCCGCGATGAAGCCGAAACCGACCACGATGTTCCAGTTGCCCAGAGCCTCGATCGGCAGCTGGGTCTCGGTCACGTAGAAGACGACGATCCACGCGAGACCGATCAGGAAGAACGCCAGCATGACCGGGGCGACCCAGCTGCGGTTCGTCAGCCGGATGCTCTGCGGCTGCCGCGCGGGCGGCGGCGTGTAGTCGTCCTTCTTGCGGATACGTGACTTCGGCACGAGGGGCTCTCCTGTCGATGCGCTGGGGACCTTGCCTGCCCCGGGCGTCCGTTAGCGTAGTGGACCTGTGGCGTTGAAGGAGAAGGGTACGTTGAGCAATTCAGACGACTCCTCCGCGGGTCCCCGTCGCCGGGCCAGGCCGGTCCGGTTGCTGACGGCCGCCGTCTTCGCCCTCGCCGGGCTGCTCTTCGTCACCAGTTTCAACACGTCCAAGGGTACGAACATCCGGACGGACGCCTCCCTCCTCAAGCTGTCGGACCTGATCAAGGAACGCAGCCAGGACAACGCCGAGCTGGAGGAGAGCACCGGGGTGGCCCGCAGCCGCGTGGACGCCCTCGCCGACCGCGACGACGGCAGCACCAAGGCGGAGGACGCGAAGCTGGCCGCCCTGCGTGCCGCCTCCGGCACCGAGGAGCTCTCCGGCAAGGGCCTGACCGTCACCCTCAACGACGCCCCGCCGAACGCCACCGCCCGCATCCCCAACGTGCCCGAGCCGCAGCCCAACGACCTCGTGATCCATCAGCAGGACCTCCAGGCGGTGGTGAACGCCCTGTGGCGGGGCGGCGCCGAGGGCATCCAGGTCATGGACCAGCGGCTCATCTCCACCAGCGCGGTGCGCTGCGTGGGCAACACCCTGATCCTCCAGGGCCGGGTCTACTCGCCGCCGTACAAGATCTCGGCCGTCGGCGACCCCGCGGCGCTGAAGAAAGCCCTCGCCGCCTCCCCCGCCCTGCAGAACTACCAGCTGTACGTGAACGCCTACGGCCTGGGCTGGAAAGTGGACGAGCACAAGGCGCTGACACTTCCCCCCTACTCCGGCACAGTGGACCTCCACTATGCGAAGCCGGTGGCCACCACCCCGTGACCGGGTCCGTCCCGACGTCGTACTGCGCCTGGCCGTACGGGCGTTCAGCGAGGTGTGCCTGACCGCCGGCACGCTGATCGTGCTCTTCGTCGCCTACGTCCTGCTCTGGACCGGGGTCGAGGCGGACCGGGCCGCGGACGGCGAGATGGCCCGGCTGCGCGACCGCTGGGCGGCAGGAGCCCCGTCGGCGGCCCCCTCCGCGGCCGCCTCGGCGGCCCCGTCAGCGGCTCCGGCCGCGACCTCCGGGCCCGCCCCGGCACCGGCCGCTTCCGCCGCGCCGGAAGAGCCGCGGTACGCCCCCGGCCGGGCCTTCGCCGAGATGTACGTCCCGCGCTTCGGCCCGGACTGGGTCCGGCCCGTCCTGGAGGGCACGGACGCCGAGCTGCTGAAGAAGGGCCTGGGCCACTACGCCTCCACCGCCCGCCTCGGGGCCGTCGGGAACTTCTCCGTGGCCGGCCACCGCCGCACCTACGGAGATCCCTTCAAGGACTTCCCGAAGCTGCGTCCGGGGGACGAGGTGGTCCTCAGGGACGCGGGCACCTGGTACACGTACACGATCCGCGGCGGGCCCCTGCGCACCGTGCCCACCGACGTCGGGGTGGTCGACCCGGTCCCGCAGAAGTCCCCCTTCACCGCACCCGGCCGGTACCTCACGCTGACCACCTGCGACCCGGAATGGGGACACAGCCACCGGCTGGTGGTGTGGGCGGAACTGACCGGGACGCGCGCCGGCGGACAGGGCCGACCGGGGGGTTCCTCCAGGTGACCCCCTCCGCCGGGCCGCTGGCTTTAGTCTGTTCGCGTACCGCCCCCGCGGTGCAGTGAACGAATGTGGACGAAAAGGAATCAGGCGGCATGTACGGCTGGATCTGGCGGCATCTGCCGGGCAACGCGTGGGTACGCGCGCTGATCTCTCTCGTACTGGTCCTCGCCGTGGTCTTCGTGCTGTTCCAGTACGTCTTCCCATGGGCCGAGCCGCTCCTTCCGTTCAACGACGTGACGGTGGACGAGGGATCGGGAGCCACTCCGTGAGCGCACGCATTCTGGTGGTAGACAACTACGACAGCTTCGTCTTCAACCTGGTCCAGTACCTCTACCAGCTCGGAGCCGAATGCGAGGTGCTGCGCAACGACGAGGTCGCCCTCGCCCACGCGCAGGACGGCTTCGACGGCGTACTGCTCTCCCCCGGGCCGGGCACTCCGGAGGAGGCGGGCGTCTGCGTCGACATGGTCCGGCACTGCGCCGACACCGGTGTCCCCGTCTTCGGCGTGTGCCTCGGCATGCAGTCGATGGCGGTCGCCTACGGAGGCGTCGTGGGCCGGGCGCCCGAGCTGCTGCACGGCAAGACCTCGCCCGTGGAGCACGAGGGCCTGGGCGTCTTCGAGGGACTGCCCTCGCCGTTCACCGCGACCCGGTACCACTCCCTCGCGGCCGAGCCCGCGACCCTGCCCGACGTCCTGGAGGTCACGGCCCGGACCGAGGACGGGATCATCATGGGCCTGCGCCACCGGGAGCACGACGTCGAGGGCGTGCAGTTCCACCCCGAGTCGGTGCTGACCGAATGGGGCCACCGCATGCTCGCGAACTGGCTGGTGCGCTGCGGTGACGCGGGCGCGGTGGAACGCTCGGTGGGGCTGGCCCCGGTGGTGGGCAAGGCCGTCGCGTGACCGCGGTCGCGCCGTCCGCGCCCACGGAGGGCCGGGCCGCGCGACGCAGGGCAGCTCAGGAGGCCGCCAAGCGGGCCGCCAGGAACACCCGGAGGCGGGGCGGGCGGCGGGGCGGGCGGCGGCGCAAGCGGCCGGCGTCCGGCGGCCCGGCGGTCATCGCGAGCCGGCTGGGCGGGGAGCTCTTCATCACGGCGGGCCTGGTGATGCTGCTGTTCGTCGCCTACCAGCTCTGGTACACGAACGTGCTGGCCGAGCGGACGGCGAACGGCGCCGCCGGCTCCCTGCTGCAGAACTGGGAGCGCCGGCCGGACGGAGGCGCCGCCGCACCGCCCGTGACGGCCTTCGAGCCGGGCCAGGGCTTCGCCATCCTCCACATCCCCAAGCTGGACGTGAAGGTCCCCGTCGCCGAGGGCACCAGCAAGGCGAAGGTGCTGGACAAGGGGATGGTCGGGCACTACGGCGAGGGCGCGCTGAAGACCGCGATGCCGGCCGACAAGCAGGGCAACTTCGCGGTGGCCGGACACCGCAACACCCACGGAGAGCCGTTCCGCTACATCAACCGGCTGGTGCCCGGGGATCCCGTCGTGGTCGAGACCCGGGACGCCTACTACACGTACGAGACGACCTCGTCGCTGGCGCAGACGCCGCCGACCAACGTCGGGGTGATCAAGCCCGTGCCGGAGGGCTCGGGGTTCACTTCCGAGGGCCGGTACATCACCCTGACCACCTGCACCCCTGAGTTCACCAGCACCTACCGGATGATCGTATGGGGCAGGATGACCGAGGAACGCCCCCGCAGCCAGGGCCCGCCGCCCGCGCTGACCAGCTAAGGACGAATCAAGCAGTGTCTCGTGCCAGCCGCCGCGCCGCGGCCCCGCCCGCCGGCAGCCGCAGTGTGCTCGCCGGATTCCTGAGCCTGCTGGGCGAGGTACTGATCACGGTGGGCCTGGTGCTGGGCCTCTTCGTGGCCTATTCGCTGTGGTGGACGAACGTGCTCGCGGACCGGCACGCCGCAGCGCGCGGCGACGAGATCCGCCGGCAGTGGCAGGACCCGGCCCCCGGGCAGGCCGGGCCCGGAGCACTGGACACCCGGGGCGGGGTCGGCTTCCTGCACGTCCCGGCCATGAAGAACGGCGAGGTGCTCGTCAAGGCGGGCACCGCGCCGGACGTCCTCGACGACGGCGTCGCCGGCTACTACACGGAGCCCGTGAAGTCGGCGCTGCCGTGGGACGAGAAGGGCAACTTCTCGCTCGCCGCGCACCGCGACGGGCACGGCGCGAAGTTCCACAACATCGACAAGGTGAAGAACGGCGACGCGGTCGTCTTCGAGACCAGGGACACCTGGTACGTCTACAAGGTCTTCGCCGAGCTGCGCCAGACCTCGAAGTACAACACCGACGTGATCAACGCGGTCCCCAAGGAGTCCGGCAGGACCGCCCCGGGCCGCTACATCACGCTGACCACCTGCACGCCGGTCTACACCTCGAAGTACCGGTACATCGTGTGGGGCGAGCTGGTCCGCACCGAGAAGGTCGACGCGAAGCGCACGCCCCCGGTGGAGCTGCGCTGAGCCAGGCCCTGGAGGCCCCCAGAGCCCCCAGGGGCCCCCAGGAGCCACTGCGGGAGTCCCCTGGCCACAGGATCCCCAGGCGCACCCGACAGGGCCGCAGACGGCCGTCTGGCGGCACATCGGAGCGGTTCGTACGAAGCCACCAGCCGTACGAAAAGGTCCGGCCCCTCTCGACCGGAGGGGGCCGGACCTCATTCCTGCGCTGGTACCGCGGTCGGCGCTAGCGGCGGCCTCCGCCGCCGGTCAGGCCGCCGAAGAGGCCGCCGTTGTTCCCGCCGTCCTGCTGTCCGGCGACGGTGAACAGGTTCACGGCCTGCCCCGAGGTGCCCGGGGTGCCGGGCTGCGGGTCGGTGCCGAACACGATCGCGTTGTCGTCCGACGGACCGGTGACGATGCCGACCCGCAGGTTGGCGCGCTTGAGGTCGTCCTTGTACTGGCCCACGGTGCGGTTGGCGAAGGGCGGGACGACGGTGGCCTGGGCGGCCTTGGCGATGCTGATGTTCACCGTCTTGCCCTGCTCCAGCTGCTGGCCCGCCGCGAACTGCTGGCTGATGACCGTGCCCGGAGCTGCTCCCGGCTGCTGGTCGGACTCCGTGACGCTGCCGAGCCGCAGGTTGACGGCCTTGAGCGCCTTCTCCGCCTCGTCCTTGGTCTTGCCCTTGAGCTCGGGGACCTCGGACTTGGACTGCTCCTTGGCGACCGTCAGCGTGATCACGCTGTTCTTCTCCGCCTCGGAGCCGGCCTTCGGATTCTGCTCCAGGACGGTTCCCGGGGTGCGCTCGGACTCCTGGTTCTTGCGGTCGACCTGGAAGCCCTTCTCCCGCAGCGCCTTCTCCGCGTCCTCGAACTTCATGTTGAGCACGTCGAGGACGGACACCTTCGGGGCGCCCGAGGAGATGGTCACCGTGACCGTGGATCCCTCTTCGACCTTGAGGCCGGCCGCCGGGTCCTGCTTGCAGACGTTGCCCTTGGGCTGGTCGTCGCAGGGCTCGTCGGCGCCCTTGACCACCTTCAGCTTGGAGTTCACGCCGCTCTTCGTCGCCACTTCCAGGGTCTGGCCGACGAGTTTGGGCACGGTGGGCCGGTTGTCGGCCGTGTCCCCGAAGAGGGAGCGGCCGATGAGGATCGCGCCGACCAGGACGAGGATGCCGGCCGCCACGAGCAGCACGGTGGACGCCCTGCTCTTCTTCTGGTTCTGGCGGCGGTTCGAGCCCTGGTCGTAGCCGCCGTGGCCCTGGTCGCCGTAGCCGTAGCCGCCGTCGCCCGGGGGCATGGGCGGCATCATCGACGTCTGGGCGCCCGCGTCGGTGGCGCGCAGGGCGGTGGTGGGCTGGTCGTAGCCCTGCGGGCCGTAGCCGTGCCCCTGGTCCGGGTAGCCGTAGCCGGCCGCGCCCATGGCGGCGGTGGCGGCGACGGGCTGGCCGTCGAGGCAGGCCTCGATGTCGGCGCGCATCTCGTCCGCCGACTGGTAGCGGTAGTCGGGGTCCTTGACCAGTGCCTTGAGGACGATGGCGTCCATCTCGGGGGTGATCTCGGGGTCGAAGTTCGACGGGGGCTGCGGCTCTTCCCGTACGTGCTGGTACGCCACGGCCACCGGGGAGTCGCCGACGAACGGGGGCCGCACGCTGAGGAGCTCGTAGAGCAGACAGCCCGCGGAGTAGAGGTCGGAGCGCGCGTCGACCTGCTCGCCCTTGGCCTGCTCCGGGGAGAGGTACTGGGCGGTGCCGATCACGGCGGCCGTCTGCGTCATGGTCATGCCGGAGTCGCCCATGGCGCGGGCGATGCCGAAGTCCATGACCTTGACCTGGCCGGTGCGGGTCAGCATCACGTTGGCGGGCTTGATGTCGCGGTGCACGATGCCGGCGCGGTGCGAGTACTCGAGGGCCTGGAGGATGCCGATGCACATCTCCAGCGTGCGCTCGGGCAGCAGCTTGCGGCCCGAGTGCAGCAGTTCGCGCAGGGTGGAGCCGTCGACGTACTCCATCACGATGTACGGGATGGAGATGTTGTCGACGTAGTCCTCGCCGGTGTCGTAGACGGCGACGATCGCGGGGTGGTTCAGCGACGCGGCCGACTGGGCCTCGCGCCGGAACCGGGCCTGGAAGGACGGGTCGCGGGCGAGATCGGCACGCAGGGTCTTGACGGCGACGGTACGGCCGAGCCGGGTGTCGTGGGCGAGGTAGACCTCGGCCATGCCACCGCGGCCGAGCACGTGGCTCAGCTCGTACCGGCCGCCGAGGCGACGCGGCTCTTCCATAACGTTGCAGCCCTCTCCGTCAGTCCCGACCGCACCTGTGTGTGGTCCGGCGGTGTGCTGTTCGCGCAAAGGCTACCGGCCGATCGTCCGTGATCGGTTCGTGGCCACAGGCTGATACTGGACCGGTACCGTACGCTCGGATCCGGGGCGGATTCAGTGACCTGCGTCACGTATTCCGGCCTGTGATCCGCCTGTTCACCCCTGGCTTCCCAGCACCGCTTCCATGACCGCCTTGGCGACGGGAGCGGCGAGACCGCCACCGCTGATGTCGTCGCGGGCGGTGCCCTCGCTGTCCTCGATCACGACGGCGACGGCGACGGGCGAAGTGCCGTCCGGGTTCTCGGCGTAGGAGATGAACCAGGCGTACGGGCGCTTCTTGTTGCCCTCGCCGTGCTGGGCGGTACCGGTCTTGCCGCCGACCGTCACGTTCTTGATCCTGGCCTTCTCGCCGGTGCCCTTCTCGACGACGTTGACCATCATCTGCTGGACCTTCTGCGCGTTGCCCGCGGACAGCGGCCGGCTCATCTCCTGCGGCTCGTGCTTCTCGATGATGTCCAGGTTCGGGGCCGTGAGGTTGTCCACCATGTAGGGCTTCATCAGCTTGCCGTCGTTGGCGATCGCCGCCGTGACCATGGCCATCTGCAGCGGGGTGGCGGCGGTGTTGAACTGCCCGATCGCGCTCTGGGCGTTGCCGTCCTTGCCCATCTTCTTGTCGTAGACGCTGGCGAAGGCGCGGACCGGAGTGTCGATCTTGTCGTTGTTGAAGCCGAACTTCTCGGCCGTCTCCACCATCTTGTCGCGGGTGACCTTGTCGCCGAGGTTCGCGAAGACGGAGTTGCAGGAGATGCGCAGCGCCTCGTTGAGGCTGGCCTTCTCACAACCGGTGTGGGAGTTGGGCAGCTGGGTCTTGGTGCCCGGGAGGATGTACGGCTCGGGGGTGTCCGTCGGGTCGTCGATCCCCTGGACCACCCCGTGTTCCAGCGCGGCCGCGGCGGTGACCACCTTGAAGGTGGAGCCGGGCGGGTAGGTCTCGCGCAGGGCGCGGTTGACGAGCTTCTTGTCCTCGCTGTCCTTCAGCTCGTTCCACGCCTTTCCGTCCGCCGTGGAGTTGCCGGCGAAGCTGGACGGGTCGTACGACGGCGTGGAGACCAGCGCGAGGATGGCACCGGTGCGCGGGTCGATGGCCGCCACCGCGCCCTTCTTGGTGCCGAGCTTCTCGAAGGCGGCCTGCTGCGCGGCGCGGTTGAGCGTGGTGACGACGTTGCCGCCCTGCTTCTTCTCGCCGGTGAACATGCCGATGGTGCGGTCGAAGAACAGCCGGTCGTCGTTGCCGGTGAGGATGCCGTCCTCGAGCGATTCGAGCTGGGTCGCGCCGAAGGCCTGCGAGGCGTACCCGGTGACCGGGGACCAGAGCGCCCCGTCCTTGTAGGTGCGCTTGTACTTGTAGTCGCTGCCGTCGGTGACCGCGGAACCGGTGATCGGCTCGCCCTGGACGATGATGTTGCCGCGCTCGGTGGCGTACTGGGCGATCTGGACCCGTCGGTTCTCCTTGCGCGTGCTGAGTTCCTCGGCCTGGACGTACTGCAGCCAGTTGGTCCGGATCAGCAGCGCGAGGACGAGCAGCCCGCAGAACAGCGAGATGCGGCGCAGGGGCTTGTTCATGACGGGCGGACCACCTGGGTCATCTCGGAGTCGGGGGACGGGGCGGGAGCCGGTGCCGGGCGGCGGGCGGTGTCGCTGATCCGGATGAGGACGGCGATGAGGATCCAGTTCGCGAGGACGGAGGAACCGCCGGACGCGAGGAAGGGCATCGTCATGCCGGTGAGGGGGATGAGCCCCATGACTCCGCCGGCGACGACGAAGATCTGGAGCGCGAAGGCGCCGGAGAGGCCGATGGCGAAGAGCTTGCCGAAGGGGTCGCGGGCGGCGAGGGCGGTGCGCACGCCCCGCTCGATGATGAGCCCGTAGACCAGCAGGAAGGCCATCACACCGGAGAGGCCGAGCTCTTCGCCGACGGTGGAGAAGATGAAGTCGGAGTTGGCGGCGAAACCGATGAGGTCGGAGTTGCCCTGGCCCCATCCGGCGCCGAGGACCCCGCCGGAGCCGAAGCTCATGATGGACTGGCCGACCTGCTCACAGGCGCCCGAGGTGGCGTAGCAGCCGAAGGGGTCGAGCCAGGCGTTGACGCGGGCCTGGACGTGGCTGGCGAAGGAGGCCACCACGACCGCGCCGCCGACCGACATCAGCAGACCGATGACGATCCAGCTGGTGCGCTCGGTGGCCACGTACAGCATGATCACGAACATGCCGAAGAAGAGCAGCGAGGTGCCGAGGTCGTTCTCGAAGACCAGCACCAGCAGGCTCATCGCCCAGATCATCAGGATCGGGCCGAGGTCGCGGCCGCGCGGCAGGTACAGGCCCATGAAGCGGCGGCTGGCCAGCGCGAGCGCGTCGCGCTTCACCATCAGGTAGCCGGCGAAGAAGATCGCGATGACGATCTTCGCGAACTCACCGGGCTGGATGGAGAACCCGCCGACGCTGATCCAGATCTTTGCGCCGAAGACGTCGGCGCCCAGGCCCGGGACGACGGGCAGGATCAGCAGCACCAGCGCGCCGGCCATGGAGATGTACGTGAACCGCTGCAGGACGCGGTGGTCCTTGAGGATCAGCAGTACGGCGGCGAACAGGGCGATCGCCAGCGCCGTGTACATCATCTGGCGGGGCGCGGAGGGCGAGAAGTCACCGAAGCTGCGCTTGGCGAGGTTCTGCAGCCGCTGGGACTGGTCCAGGCGCCAGATCAGGACGACGCCGAGGCCGTTCAGCAGGGTGGCGAGCGGCAGCAGCAGCGGGTCGGCGTACTTCGCGTACCGGCGTACGACGACGTGCGCTATCCCGGCGAGGACGGCGAAGCCCGCCCCGTACGCGAACATGCCGGGGGGCAGCTCGCCGTGGATCGCCAGACCCACGTTGGCGTAGGCGAAGATCGGGATGACCACGGCGAAGGCGAGCAGCACGAGCTCGGTGTTCCGCCGGCTCGGCAGCTCGATGGCGCCGATGGTGGTCGTGTTGGTGACAACGCTCATGGTGTGGCAGGCCCCCTGTGCCCGCGGGCTACTTTCCGCACAGGCCGACCAGCTGCTGCTCCTCGGGAGTCAGGCTGGGGCCGGGTGTCTGGCTGTTCTGCGCCTCGGCGCCTCGGCGCTCTTCGTCCTTCTTGCAGGCTGTGACCTGGACGCCGAGGTCGTCCAGCTTCTTGCGGGCACCGTCGAGGCTGCCCTCGCTGATGGTGGCCTCGACCAGCTTGCGCTTGAAGGGCGGCAGGTACTTCAGTTCGATGTCGGGGCGGTCGGTCTCCACCTTGGAGAGCTCCAGCGGTCCGAGCTTCGGGCTGATGCCGCGGAAGAGTGCGACGTGCTCGCCCTTCACGCCGACGTAGAACTGGGTCTGGGTCCAGCGCCAGCCGGCGTAGAGGCCGCCGCCGATGACACCGGCGACGACGAGCAGGGTCAGTGTGCGGGTGGTCCACTTGCGCCCTTTGCTGCGGCGCCTGCGGGGGTGGTCGTACGTGTCGCCGTAAGCGGAGTCGGCGTCGTAGCCCTCGGCCTCGCCGAAGGAGCCGTAGCCGCCGCCCTGGCCGTGGTCGCCGTACCCGTAGCCGGGGCCTTCGCCGCTGCCGGGGGGGCCGAAGGAGCCCGCGGGCGGCGCAGCCTGGCGGCCGAGCCCGGCGGCGCGGCCGGCAGCGGACTGCATGGCGTTGCCGCCGTCGAAGAGCTGGTGCTGGTTCTCGGCGACCGCGCCGACGACCACCGGGGTGTCGCTGACCTGGGCGGCGAGGGTGTCACCGCTGTCGGTGTCGAGGACGTCGGCGACGATGCAGGTGATGTTGTCCGGCCCGCCGCCGCGCAGCGCGAGCTGGATCAGGGACTGCACGGTCTCGCGGGGGCCGTGGTAGTCGGCGAGGGTCTCCTCCAGGGTCTGGTGGGAGACGACGCCGGACAGCCCGTCGGAGCAGATCAGGTAGCGGTCGCCGGCGCGGACCTCACGGATGGAGAGGTCGGGCTCGACGATGTCGCCGCTGCCCAGCGCGCGCATCAGCAGGGAGCGCTGCGGGTGGGTCGTGGCCTCCTCCTCCGTGATGCGGCCCTCGTCGACCAGGCGCTGCACCCAGGTGTGGTCCTGGGTGATCTGCGTGAGGACGCCGTCGCGGAGCAGGTAGGCGCGGGAGTCGCCGACGTGGACGAGGCCGAGGCGCTGGCCTGTCCACAGCAGGGCGGTGAGGGTGGTGCCCATGCCCTCGAGCTGGGGGTCCTCCTCGACCATGACGCGCAGCTGGTCGTTGGCGCGCTGCACGGCGGTGGCGAGGGAGGTGAGGATGTCGGAGCCCGGGACGTCGTCGTCGAGCTGCACGAGGGTGGAGATCACCTCGGAGCTCGCGACCTCGCCGGCGGCCTGGCCTCCCATGCCGTCGGCGATCGCCAGGAGACGCGGGCCGGCGTAGCCGGAGTCCTCGTTCCCCTCGCGGATCATGCCCTTGTGGGATCCGGCGGCGAACCGCAGGGACAGACTCATGCGCACCTGCCCTGTCGACGAAGCTTCCTCCGGGTACAACCGGTCTCGAGCCACACTGCCCACCCTCCGGTCGGGAGCGCGCTCGTGTCCGTGTCCTCGGTGGCACGGATCACCGCCGCGCGCTCGCTCCGCTCGCTCATTCTCGTACTACTTCCGCAGCTCGATGACGGTCTTGCCGATGCGGATCGGTGCGCCCGGCGGAATGGGCGTCGGGGTGGTCAACCGGGTCCGGTCGAGATAGGTGCCGTTGGTGGACCCGAGATCCTCGACGATCCACTGGCCGTCACGGTCGGGATAGATCCTGGCATGGCGGCTGGACGCGTAGTCGTCGTCCAGCACGATCGTGGAGTCGTGGGCGCGGCCCAGGGTGATCGTCTGTCCGGCGAGGGCCACGGTGGTTCCCGTGAGGATGCCCTCGGAGACGACGAGCTTGGTGGGCGCACCGCGCCGCTGGCGCTGCTGCGGAGGCGAGGCCTGGCGGCCGCCCTGCTGCGGGGCGCCGCCGGCGCCGCCGCGGCGGGACGAACCGCGCTGGGTCACTCTCGTACCGAAGAGATCGCTGCGGATGACCTGAACGGCCACGATGACGAACAGCCACAGAACGGCCAGGAAACCCAACCGCATGACCGTCAGGGTCAGCTCTGACATTGCCCCCGCTTCACCCTTCGGCTTGCCGGTAAATGATGGTGGTGCTGCCCACGACGATCCGCGAGCCGTCGCGGAGCGTAGCGCGGGTGGTGTGCTGCCCGTCCACCACGATGCCGTTGGTGGACCCGAGATCCTGGATCGTCGAGGGCGTTCCGGTCCGGATCTCACAGTGCCGGCGCGATACGCCGGGGTCGTCGATCCGCACGTCGGCTTCGGTGCTTCGGCCGAGTACGAGCGTCGGGCGCGAGATCTGGTGGCGGGTGCCGTTGATCTCGATCCAGTGCCGCCGCGGGCCGCCGGATCCCGCCGGGGCCGGGGCGCCGGGACCGCCCGGGGCCGGCCTGCGTCCGCCGGGTCCGCCCGGAGGCGGGCCGGCGGGCATGGGCGGTGCGGCGACCGGCGGGTAGCCGTAGCCGCTCGCCGGGGAGGGCGGCGCCCCTTGCGGCTGGGAGGTGCTGGAGGCCAGGGTGCGGCTGCGGACCCGGTAGAGCCCGGTGTCGAGGTCCTCGGCCTTCTCCAGGTGGACCTTGATGGGGCCCATGAAGCTGTACCGCTGCTGCTTGGCGTAGTCGCGGACGAGGCCCGCGAGCTCGTCGCCGAGCTGCCCGGAGTAGGGGCTCAGACGGTCGTAGTCGCCGGCGCTGAGCTCCACGATGAAGTCGTTGGGCACGACGGTCCGCTCGCGGTTCCAGATGGTGGCGTTGTTGTCGCACTCCCGCTGGAGGGCTCCGGCGATCTCCACCGGCTGGACCTCGGACTTGAACACCTTGGCGAAGGTGCCGTTCACCAGACCTTCGAGTCGCTGCTCGAACCGCTTCAGAACTCCCATGGGGCACCTCCTCCGTCGTTGTCGCCCTGTACTGCTTACTGATCGTATCCACGCGTGGCGGATTCGGGTGGTTCCCCATCGCTCCTGTGAGGACGAGTGTTGGTCCTCACAAGGGATCGTAGGGGCGCTCCGGGAACAGTGTCCCGCACCGGGAGCGGAGTGCGGGAGGGGCCGCCCGTGCGGGGGCCGGCAGCTGCGGGGAAAGCGATGTGAATCCACCCCGTCCTACGTGCTAATGTTTCGACGTCGCCAGGGGAACGGCCCGAAAGGGAAGAGCCACTGGGACGCTGCTCGGGCGAGTGGCGGAACGGCAGACGCGCTGGCTTCAGGTGCCAGTGTCCTTCGGGACGTGGGGGTTCAAATCCCCCCTCGCCCACATAGACGAGACGGTCGTCACTGCGAAAGCGGTGGCGGCCGTTTCGCTTTGCTCCGCGACCGGGTGCGCGTGACCCATGCCATGTCGGCGGGTGCCGTCCGCTGTTCGGTGTTCGGTGTGTGGCGTCGGTCACGACGAGGCCGGCCGCAGGCGCGTGCGGCTCCAACTGCTCCCGCCCGATGCGACTTTCGTCGCGGCGGGCAAGACGAAAGAGGGCGGCCGGGGCCGGGATCGGGTCTCTAGGGTCGGGCGCGTGGATGTGATGGCGAAGACACGTGCGGGCTGGGACTGGCTCAGGGGGCCCGAACCGTGGACGCGGCGGATGCTGGCCGGGGACCTCGCGCTCGCCGGTGTGCTGGCCATCCTCGGACTGGGCGTGGAGGAGCTCGACGGGGGGTCCGGGCAGCGGATGCTGCTGGGCGCAGTGGTCGTGGTGGCGCTGACCCTCCTGCGCAGGCGGCTGCCGGCGACGACGCTCGTGGCCGGTTCGGCGCTGAGCTCGGCCCTGCCGGGGCTGTTCTTCGTCCTGCCACTGCTGGGCTGGTCGTCCGGGCGGCGGATCGTCGGCGTGGGCCGGGCGCTGGGCTCGTTCACGCTGGCCTTCGTCGCGTCGCTCGCTTTCGGTGTCCTGGACCAGTGGTCGCAGATGCGACCGCTGCTGGTGGTCGTGTTCTCCACGCTGATGTTCCTGGCGGTCACCGTGATGCCGGGGCTGGCCAGCCGGTACTGGTCGCAGCGCCGGACCCTGCTGGCCGCGCTCCACGAGCGCAACGGCCAGCTGCTGCGCGAGCGGGCCATGGTCGCCGGGCAGGCGCGGCTGCGCGAGCGGCAGCGCATCGCCCAGGACATGCACGACAGCCTCGGCCACCAGCTGGCGCTGATCGCCGTGCACACGGGTGCGCTGGAGGTGGATCCCGAGCTCACCGACCGTCAGCGGGAGGCCGTGGGCGTGCTGCGGCAGGCCTCGGTGTCCGCGATGCACGAACTGCGTGAGGTCGTCGGCATCCTGCGCGACGGGGTGGAGGCGCCCCCGCCGGTGGAGGAGGCCCAGCCCGCGGCGCGCGGGGTGGCCGGCATCGCGGGGGTCGTGGAGGCTGCCCGGGGCGCCGGGACCGAGGTGCGGATGAAGACCTCGGGGCGGCCGAGGCCGCTGGTCGCGGCGTGCGACCACGCCGCCTACAGGATCGTGCAGGAGGCCCTGACGAACGCCTACAAGCACGCCCCGGGGGCACCGATCACGGTGGAGCTGCGCTACGAGGACGACTCGCTGGTGGTGGAGATCGCCAACGGGCCGTCGGCCGGCCCGGCCGAGGACGTGGTGTCGGGCGGGCAGGGGCTGACGGGGCTGCGCGAGCGGGCCCGGCTGGTCGGCGGCATGGTGCATGCGGGTCCCGCCGAGGGCGGCGGGTTCCGGGTGGCCGGCGTGCTGCCGTACGGCACGGAGCCGGCCGGCGCCCAGGACGTGGCCGACGACTTCGGGCAGCAGGCGCAGGCGCAGAAGCTCACCCAGCCCCCGGTGCGCGGGCGGCGCGGCGGGCAGCAGCCGATGGACTGGGCGGCGGTCGACCGGGAGCTGGCCGTACGGGTGCCTAGCCGCAGCGGCGGCATAGCGGTGGGCTGCGGGATCGCCTTCGCGGCGGTGGTGGTCCTGGTGATCGTCATGGTCGCCGCGGCGGTCATGCTGATGGACTCGGCGGGCGACGCGATGATCGGCCGGGACGAGTACGACGCCGTGCACGTCGGCGAGACCGAGAAGGCGGTCCGCGAGCGGCTGCCGAGCGGCGAGAGCTTTCTGACCGCAGGCGCCGACCGGAAGGGGCCGCCCCGGCCGGAGGGCTCGGAGTGCCTGGTGCTGCTGGCCAGCGACCAGACCGGCAACACACTGTCCACGGACCTGGTTTTCCGGTTCTGCTTCAAGGACGGCAAGCTCGTGGACAAGCAGGCGTACGAGGTCAAGCAGTAGGAGCACGGGGTGACAGCCGAAGTGATCAGAGTGGTGATCGCCGACGACGAGCCGCTGATCCGGGCCGGGATCAGGATGATCCTGACCTCGGCGCCGGACATCGAGGTCGTCGCGGAGGCGGCGAACGGCCGGGAGGCGGTGGATCTGGCCCTCGCCCACGCCCCCGCGGTGATGCTCCTCGACATCCAGATGCCGGTGCTGGACGGCCTGACCGCGCTGGGCGAGCTGCGGCGGGCCGCCCCGGAGGTACGGGCCCTGATCCTGACCACCTTCGGCGAGAAGGAGAACGTGCTGCGGGCGCTGGGCCAGGGCGGGGCGGGGTTCCTGCTGAAGGACTCGGCGCCGGGCGAGCTGATCGGGGCGGTCCGGGCGGCCGCGGCCGGGGACGCCTACCTCTCGCCGGGCGCCACCCGGCACGTGGTGGACCAGCTGGCGTCCGGGAGGGCCGCCGTGCGCGGTGAGGAGGCGCGCCGTCAGGTCGCCGAGCTGAGCGAGCGCGAGCGGGGCGTTCTGGCGCTGCTCGGGGAGGGTCTGTCCAACGCGGACGCGGGCCGGCGCCTGCACATGAGCGAGGCCACCGTGAAGACGTACGTGAGCCGCATCCTCGCGAAGCTGGGCTGCGAGAACCGGGTTCAGGCGGCACTGCTGGCCAGGGACGCCGGGCTGTAGATACGGTCAGCCCGTTCTCGAAGCGATCAAATTGAACGGGTGGGGGCGGCGCCGATGGCGGCGACAGCGGGACAGCGGATTCCGGACGTGGCGGGGTTCGCGCCGCGCGTGGCGGCGGACTCGCCGAAGGAGGCGGGCAAGGCGCTGCGCGCCCGCCTGCCGAGGGCGGCGCACGCCGGCTTCGAGGTGCCGGCCGGGCGGCCGGACGCGGTGCGGGCGGTGGAGGAGTCCAACGCCGGGCGGGTGGCGGAGCTGACACCGATACGGGTCGGCCGGATGGCAGCCAACCCCTTCGCGTTCCTGCGCGGGGCGGCCGGGCTGATGGCACACGACCTGTCCGGCGGACCGGTGACGGGCGTGGGCGCGCAGATCTGCGGCGACGCGCACGCGGCGAACTTCGGCCTGTACGGGGACGCCCGGGGCGGGCTCGTCATCGACCTGAACGACTTCGACGAGACCGTGTTCGGTCCGTGGGAGTGGGACGTGAAGCGGCTGGCGGCCTCGCTGGTGCTGGCCGGCCGGGTGGCCGGAGCGGACGAGGACACCTGCCGCGCGGCCGCGTTCGATGCCGCGGGCGCCTACCGGCGGACCATGCGGCTGCTGTCCAAGCTCCCCGCGCTCGACGCCTGGAACGCCATCGCCGACGAGGAACTGGTCTCCCACGCCGATGCCCGCGATCTGCTGGGCACCCTGGAGCGGGTCTCGGAGAAGGCCCGCAACAACACCTCGGCCCGGTTCGCCACCAGGTCGACCGAGACCGGGCCGGACGGCGGCCGCCGCTTCGTCGACGCGCTGCCCGTGCTGCGCCGCGTCACGGACGCGGAGGCGGCGGCCGTGGCGGCCTCGCTCGGCTCCTACCTGCAGACCCTGCAGGGCGACCGGCTGCCGCTGCTGGCCCGGTACGCGATCCACGACGTGGCCTTCCGCGTGGTGGGCACCGGGAGCGTCGGCACCCGCTCGTACGTGGTCCTGCTGCTCGACCACCGGGACGAACCGCTGGTCCTCCAGGTGAAGGAGGCGCGGCCCTCGGTGCTGCTCCCACACCTGCCCTCGCTGGGCTTCACCTCGGCGCCGGAGGAGCACGAGGGCCGCCGGGTGGTGGCCGGGCAGAAGCGGATGCAGGTGGTCTCCGACATCATGCTGGGCTGGACCACGGTGGAGGGGCGCCCGTACCAGGTCCGCCAGTTCCGCAACCGCAAGGGCAGCGTGGACCCGGCGGCGCTGGCACCCGACGAGATCGACGACTACGGGCGGATGACCGGGGCCCTGCTGGCCCGGGCGCACGCCCACAGCGCCGACCCCCGCCTGCTCGCCGGCTACTGCGGCAAGAACGAGGAGCTCGACGAGGCGATGGCGGCCTTCGCGGTGGCCTACGCCGACCGGACCGAGGCCGACCACGCCGACCTGGTGGCTGCGGTGCGGGCCGGCCGGATCGCCGCGGAGACCGGGGTGTAGGTCGCGCGGTCGCGCAGGCCGCTGCACGACGGGCGGTGTTTCACGTGAAACACCGCCCACGCGGGCGGGCCGTACCCTGGCCGGGTGAGCGAGCAGACCGAGCACCCTGAGCAGACAGTCCCCGGTGGGTCCGGCGACTCCTCCGTCACTGGTGAGGAGCGCCCCGAGGTGCGCCTGGAGCGGGCCGTACGGGCCGCCGAGCAGGCGCTGATCGAGTTCGAGATCGCGGTGGAGACCTTCCGCGTGGAGGTGGAGAACTTCTCCCGCCTGCACCACCAGAAGCTCGGCCCCATGTACACGCGGCTCGACGAGCTGGACGCGCTGATCGCCGAGGCGAAGGCGGCGCGCACCGGTGAGGCCGAGGACCTGCGGCGGGCCCGGGACGCGCGCTCGCTGGTCATGCCGATGCCCGGGGTGGACGAGCTGTTCCACGACTGGCTGGGCTCCGAAGGCATCTCCGATGATGCCGCCGCGATGCTCACCGACCGGCCCGTGCGGCCGCCGGAGCGGGTCCGGCCCTCGGAGGAGGTACGCCGCCTCTACCGCGAGCTGGTCCGCCAGGCCCACCCCGACCTGGCCCAGGAGGAGGACGAGCGGGAGCGCCGCGACGCGTTCATCGCGCGGGTCAACGCCGCCTACGGGCGGGGTGACGAGGCGCTGCTGCGCGAGCTGGCCGAGGAGTGGGCGGCCGGGCCGGTGCCCGAGGCCTCCGCACCCGGCGAGAGCGACGAGCTGTACGCCCGGCTGGAGTGGCTGGCCCGCCGCAAGGAGCTGCTGGCGCTCGTGGCGAAGGAGCTGGAGGAGAGCGCGATCGGGTCGATGCTGCGGATGGCTCCCGATGACCCGGACCGGCTGCTGGAGGAGATCGCGGAGCAGCTGCTGGCGCAGGTCTCCGAGCGCGAGGCGCAGCTGGCGGCTGAGCTCGCCGCCGAGTGAGAGCCGGGTGAGTGCCGGGCGGGACCGCGGCTGTCCGCGTGACGTGGCCGGATCTGTGGGTCGGATAGGTTGGCAGCAGACCTGTGAAGAGAGAAGGCGACAGTTATGAACTTCGGACCGCTTCCCTCGGTGGACGCCGCCGCGGTGCCCTCCGAAGGCTTCGTCCTCGACGTCCGTGAGGACGACGAATGGGCGGCCGGGCACGTCGAGGGCGCTCTGCACATCCCGATGAGCGACTTCGTGGCCCGCTTCGGCGAGCTGACGGAGGCCGTCGAGGACGGCCGCCGCGTCTACGTGATGTGCCGGGTCGGCGGGCGTTCCGCCCAGGTCACCCAGTACCTGGTGCGCCAGGACATCGACGCCGTGAACGTCGACGGCGGGATGCAGGCCTGGGACGGTGCCGGGCGGCCGATGGTGACGGACAACGGAAACCCGGCCTTCGTCCTCTGAGCGACCGCTCCGAGCCCTGCGGTCTCAGGCGAGGGGGTGGGCGGCCAGCAGGTCGCCCAGGGCCTCCTCGTGCGCGGCCGCCGGGCCCAGCTGGAGCTCCAGCTGCTTGGCCCAGGCGTGGTAGCGGTGCAGCGGGTAGTCGGTGTCGGCGCCGAAGCCGCCGTGCAGGTGCTGGGCGGTCTGTACGACCCTGCGTACGCCCTCCGAGGCCCAGATCTTGGCGACCGCCACGTCACCGGTGCTCGGCAGCGGACCGCCGGCGCCGCCCGTGGCGGCATCGAGCCGCCAGGCGGCCTGCCACAGCGTGACCTCCATGGCACGCAGGTCGATGTAGCGGTCGGCGGCCTGGACGGCGACCGCCTGGAAGGTGGCCACTGGGAAGCCGAACTGCTCGCGCTTGCTGGTGTACTGGCTCGTCATGCCGAGGACGGCCTCGCCCAGCCCGAGCGCCAGGGCGCAGGTGCCGGTGGTGAGTACTTGGTGGAGCCGCTCCCAGGCTCCCGGGGTGTCGATCAGGTGGGTGCGCTCCACCCGTACGCCATCCAGGGCGAGTTCGGCGAACCGCTCCCCGCTGGTGGAGACCTGCTCGGCGAGGGCGAGGCCCCCGGCGGTGCGCGGGACCAGTGCGAGGACGGCGTCGCCCTCGCCGGTGTGGGCCGGTACGGCGATCCAGTCGGCGGTGTGCGCCCAGGGGACGGCGGTCTGGGTGCCCTCCAGGATCCACGCTTCGCCGTCGAGGCGTGCGGTGACGGCGAGTTCGGCCGGGTCGTGGCCGGAGCGGCCGTGCGCGGCGGCGGTCAGGACGAGCGTGCCGCGCCCGGCGGCGGGCAGCAGTGCGGCGGCCAGTTCGGGACTGCCGTGCGCCTGGACGGCCATGGCGGTCGCACAGTGCTCCAGCAGCGGTACCCGGGCCAGCACCCGGGCGGCCTCGCGCAGCACGAGGCACAGGGCGAGGGTGTCCAGGCCCGCGCCGCCGTGCTCCTCGGCGAGGACGAGGCCCAGCAGGTCGGACGCGGCGAGCTTGGACCACAGCCGGCGGTCGAAGTCGTCGGCGACGGCGCCCGGGGTGAGGGCCGGGCTGGGCACGCTGTCGGGCGCGACATCCGCGAACACGGCCTTGGCCGCCTCGACGGCGGCCCGCTGCTCCTCGGTGAAGGTGAAGTCCACTGCCTGTCCTCCCGTTCTGACCTGACGGTGCGTCAAGATAGAACACGTTCCTGAAAATGGACAGGGGAGGACAGTCGGGGACAGCCGGCGCCGGCTACTAGCGGTCGAAGTCGATCTCCACTTCCTCGGTGACCGGGTGCGACTGGCAGGCCAGGACGAAGCCGGCGTCCGTCTCCTCCGCCTCCAGGGCGAAGTTGCGGTCCATCCGGACCTCGCCGGACACCACGAACGCCCGGCAGGTGCCGCAGACGCCGCCCTTGCAGGCGTACGGGGCGTCCGCGCGGTTGCGGAGCACCGCGTCCAGCAGGGACTCCCCCTCCTGGACGGGCCAGGTGCCGGAGCGGCCGTCGAGCCGTGCGGTGACCCGGCCGGCCGCGGCGGCCGCGGACGCCGCCGCACGGACCGGCGCGGGGGTGGTGTCCTCGACGTGGAAGATCTCTTCGTGCACCCGGGTACGGGCGACGCCGAGCGCGTGCAGGGCCCGCTCCGCGCCCTGCACCAGGCCGTAGGGCCCGCACAGGAACCAGCCGGTGACCTCTTCCACCGGCAGCAGCGCGGGCAGCAGGGACGTCAGCCGCTCCTCGTCCAACCGGCCGGAGGGCAGCCCGGACTCCTGCTCCTCCCGGGAGAGGACCGTGACCAGCTGGAACCGCGACGGGTAGCGGTCCTTCAGGTCGGCAACCTCCTCCAGGAACATCGTCGAGGCGGCCGTGCGGTCGCTGCGCACGAGGCAGAAACGGGCGTCGGCCCGCGCGGCCAGCAGGCTCGCGGCGATCGACAGCACGGGCGTGATCCCGCTGCCGCCGACGATCGCGGCGTAGTGCCCGCCGACCGGGGCCGCGGCGGGGTCCAGCACGAAGCGCCCGGCCGGGACCATGACGTCCAGCACGTCGCCGGCCGCGATCTCCTTGTGCGCGAAGGTGGAGAACTCCCCGCCCTCCACCAGCCGCACCCCGACGCGCAGACAGGCGGGACCCGGGCCGTCGGACGCCGGGGCGGGCGAGCAGATCGAGTAGGTGCGCCGGACCTCGACACCGCCTTCGGGGGCGGTGCGGCGCAGCGTCAGGTGCTGGCCGGGGGCGTGCCGGTAGTCCTCGCGCAGGTCCTCGGGAACCCTCAGGGTCAGCGCCACCGAGTCCTCGGTGAGCCGGTCGACTTCCGCCACCGTCAGCGGGTGGAACGCGCCGTGGCGGGGGGCGGCCATCTACAGCTCCTTGAAGTGGTCGAACGGTTCGCGGCAGGAGGTGCAGCGGCGCAGCGCCTTGCACGCGGTGGAGGAGAAACGGCTGAGCAGCTCGGTGTCGGTCGATCCGCAGTTCGGGCAACGGACGGACAGGGTCACCGGGACCGGCCCGCCGGCCGCGTGCGGCCGGGGCGGGGCGATGCCGAACTCGGCCAGCTTGCGACGGCCCTCGGCGCTGATGTCGTCCGTGGACCAGGCCGGGGCCAGCACGGTGGTCACCCGCACCTCGGGGATGCCGTGGGTGGTCAGAACCCGCTCGATGTCGGCCGACATGGCCTCGATGGCCGGGCAGCCGGTGTAGGTCGGGGTGAGGATGACCTCGGCGTGGCCGTCGTCGTGCATGCGCACACCGCGCACCACGCCCAGCTCGCCGAGGGTGAGCACCGGCAGCTCCGGGTCCGGGACGGACCCTGCCAGCTCGGCCAGCTCGGCCTCCAGGCGGGTCGTCGTGGCGTCGGCGGTGGTCACCATGACGCCCCCGGGTGGCTGCGGTGCAGGTGCTGCATCTCGGCCAGCATCCGGCCGAAGGACTCGGTGTGCAGGCCCTGGCGGCCGGCCCCGGCCGCCCAGGCGCCGGTGCGCGCTCCCTCGGGCAGGGTGAGCCCCGCCCGCTCCACAACATCGGTCAGCGCGGCCAGCCAGCGCTCTTCCAGGGCGGCCCAGTCCACGCCGTCGAGCCCCTCCACAGGCTGGAAGAGCTCCCCGGTGAACTTCCACAGCGCCTTCAGCGCCGCCTGCATGCGCGTCCGGCTCTCCTCGGTCCCGTCGCCGAGCCGCAGGGTCCACTGCTCGGCGTGGTCGCGGTGGTACGCCGTCTCCTTGACGGCCTTGGCCGCGAGCGGCGCGAACGGGCCGTCCCCGCGGGCGAGTTCCGTGTAGAGCTCGTGCTGGTGGACGGAGAAGTAGAGCTGGCGGGCGATGGTGTGGGCGAAGTCGCCGTTCGGCTGCTCGACCAGCTGCAGGTTGCGGAAGGACCGCTCCTCGCGCAGGAACGCCAGCTCGTCCTCGTCGCCGACCATGGACAGCAGGATGCGGGCCTGGCCGAGCAGGTCGAGGGCGATGTTGGCGAGGGCGACCTCCTCCTCCAGGACGGGGGCGTGCCCCGCCCACTCGCCGAGGCGGTGGGAGAGGACCAGCGCGTCGTCGCCGAGGGCGAGGGCCGCCGCGGTGGTGGTGGCGGGGTTGGTGTCGAGGCCGGTCACAGGTGGCTCACTCCCTCCGGGATGTCGTAGAAGGTGGGGTGCCGGTACGGCTTGTCGGCGGACGGGGCGAAGAAGGGGTCCCGCTCGTCCGGCGAGGAGGCGGTGATCGCGGTGGAGGGGACCACCCAGATCGAGATGCCCTCGTTGCGCCGGGTGTAGAGGTCGCGGGCGTTGCGCAGGGCCATCTCCGCGTCGGGGGCGTGCAGGCTTCCCGCGTGCGTGTGCGAGAGGCCGCGGCGCGAGCGCACGAACACCTCCCACAGGGGCCAGTTCTGCGTCATACCCGTGCCTCCTCGTTCTGTCCGGCGGGCTTCGCCGACTGCTGTGCCGCCTGCTTGCGCGCGTACGCGGCGGCCCCGTCGCGCACCCAGGCGCCTTCCTCGTGGGCCTTGCGGCGCTGACCGATCCGCTGCTCGTTGCAGGGGCCGTTGCCCTTGAGCACGTCCCAGAACTCGGCCCAGTCGATGGCGCCGAAGTCGTGGTGGCCCCGCTCCTCGTTCCACTTCAGGTCCGGGTCGGGCAGGGTCAGGCCGAGGGCTTCGGCCTGGGGGACGGCGATGTCCACGAACCGCTGGCGCAGCTCGTCGTTCGAGTGGCGCTTGATGCGCCAGGCCATCGACTGGGCCGAGTGCGCCGACTCGTCGTCCGGCGGGCCGAACATCATCAGAGAGGGCCACCACCAGCGGTTCACCGCGTCCTGCGCCATGGCGTGCTGCTCCTCGGTGCCCTTGGACAGGGCCATGAGGAGCTCGAAGCCCTGGCGCTGGTGGAAGGACTCCTCCTTGCAGATCCGGACCATGGCGCGGGCGTAGGGCCCGTAGGAGCAGCGGCAGATCGGCACCTGGTTGGTGATCGCCGCGCCGTCCACGAGCCAGCCGATGGCGCCGACGTCCGCCCAGGTCAGGGTCGGGTAGTTGAAGATCGAGGAGTACTTCTGCTTCCCCGAGTGGAGCTTGTCGAGGAGCTCGTCGCGGCTGGTGCCGAGGGTCTCGGCCGCGCTGTAGAGGTACAGGCCGTGGCCCGCCTCGTCCTGGACCTTGGCCATCAGGATGGCCTTGCGGCGCAGCGAGGGCGCGCGGGTGATCCAGTTGGCCTCGGGCTGCATGCCGATGATCTCGGAGTGGGCGTGCTGCGCCATCTGTCGGACCAGAGAGGCGCGGTACTGCTCGGGCATCCAGTCGCGCGGCTCCACGCGCTCGTCCGCCGCCACGGCGGCGTCGAACGCCGCTGCGAGCTGTGCGCCCAGGTCAGCCGTCATGCCCGTCCCGTCCGTCCCGTCTGTCCCCAGGGCCGCGTTCGGGCCCGTTTCCGGGGTCACTGCCACCATTCCGGCCCCTTGTCAGTGTTTGCCGACCGTCCGTCCAGCCGACCGACCGATCGTTCGGTTCATTCGCTTCAATGGTGAGTCGGCGGCCCGTAGGGTGTCAACCTCTGTGGTCAACCCTGTGGATGCCGGACGATCGGGGCGGGATGGATTCGAACGGGCACGAGCTCGCCGAAGGGGCCGCTCCGCCACCCCCGAGGGCGCCCGGAATCGCCGGTCTCTCCACGCCGTACCGGGTCGTGACCTCCCTGGTCCTGGGCGCCGTGGGCCTGGCCGCGTGCGCGCACCTCGCCCTGGTCTTCCTGCACGTGGCCCCGTCCAACACGGTGAGCAAGCAGCACGCGGGGACGATCGACGCCTGGATCTATCCCGAGTTCGAACAGAACTGGAAGCTCTTCGCACCCAACCCGCTCCAGCAGAACATCGCCGTGGAGGTGCGCGCCGAGGTGCGTACGGCCGGCGGCGAGCTGATCACCACCGGCTGGCGGGACCTGAGCGCCGAGGACGCGGCGGCGATCCGGCACGGCCTGCTGCCGAGCCACACCGAGCAGAACGAGCTGCGCCGGGCCTGGGACTTCTACACCGGCTCCCACGGCGAGGACGAGAAGCCCGTCGGCGAGCGCGGCGAGCTGTCCGAGCAGTACCTGCGGCGCATCGCGGTGAACCGGCTCGCCCCGCACCACCGGGGCGGGCACGTCCTGCGGATCCAGCTGCGCTCGGCCACGACGGCCGTGCCCGCGCCGAAGTGGAGCACCGAGACCACCGACACCCAGACGTACTACCGGGAGCTGCCGTGGTGGAAGGTGTGAGACGGGTCCGCGCCGCGCTGACCAGGGCCGTCGCCACGGTGAGCGGGCAGGCGCTGGGCCCGTACCAGAGCGCCGTCGTGCGCATCGGGTTCGCCGGCACCTGGCTCTTCTTCCTGCTGCGGGAGTTCCCCCACCGGGCCGAGCTGTACGGCCCGGACGGGCCCTGGAGCCTGGACCTGGCGGAGCGGCTGCTGGACTCCAACGGCGCCTTCACGGTCCTGACGTGGTCCGGCTCGGCCCTGTGGTTCGAGACCGTCTACGCGGTGGCCGTGCTGGCGAGCGTCGGCCTGCTGCTGGGATGGCGGACGCGGGCGACGTCCGTGGTGTTCATGGCCGGCGTGCTCTCCCTGCAGAACCGCAGCGTGTTCATGGGCGACGGCGGGGACAACGTCATCCACCTCGTGGCGATCTACCTGGTGCTGACCCGGTGCGCGCAGGTGTGGTCGCTGGACGCGCGCAGGGCGCGTACGCGGGGCTCCGCGACGGCGGGGGCGGCCGGGCCGGTGCTGTGGTGGGTGCTGGGGGCGGTCTTCGCGTACGGGGCGGCCACCGGGCGCTTCAGCCACGGCTGGCTCGCTGGGTTCGCGGCGGTGTGGGTGCTCTGCGGGCTGTGGTGGCTGGTCGACCGCTACGAGCCGGAGGGCGAGGGGCGGGCGGTCCTGGACGTCCTGGCGAACGTGCTGCACAACGCGGGCATGCTGGTGATCATGGCGGAGGTCTGCCTGATCTACGCGACGGCCGGCTGGTACAAGATCCAGGGATCGCGGTGGCAGGACGGGACGGCGCTGTACTACCCCTTGGGGCTGGACTACTTCACCCCGTGGCCGGCGCTGTCCGGGCTGCTGGCGGGCAGCGGGACGCTGGTGATGCTGCTGTCGTACGGGACGGTGGCGGTGCAGGTGGCCTTCCCGTTCACGCTCTTCAACCGGCGGATCAAGAACGTGCTGCTGGTTCTGATGATGCTGGAGCACGCGGGGATCGCGGTGCTGCTGGGGCTGCCGTTCTTCTCGCTGGCGATGATCGCCGCCGATGCCGTCTTCCTGCCGACCGGGTTTCTGGTGTGGCTCGGCGCCAGGGCTGCCGTACTGCGGCCCCGGCGGAGCCCTGCGGGGCTTTCCCCCGCCCCGCCCCTTCCCGAAACCGGGCTCTGCCCGGATCCGGACCCCGATCCGGACCCTGATCCGGACGCGGCCCTCGAACCCCGGACGGGCTGAAGAGCCGGGGGGCTCCGCCCCCGGACCCCGCGCCTCAAACGCCGGCGGGGCTGGAATGCGGAATGCGGGCCCCGTGCTGCGGACGGCGGTGGGGTTGCGTCGTAGGGTCGGGGGATGAGCGAGCGGGCGGGCGGGGACGAGACGGTGCGGCAGTGGCGCAAGGACGCCGGGCGGGCGGACCTCGTGCTCCTCGACGGGTTCCACGCGCTGAAGCACGCCCTGCGCTTCGGGGCCGACGTACGCCTGGTCGTCGCCGACGACCCCGGCGCCGTCCGGGCACTGGCCCGGGAGCTGGCGCCGGACGTCAAGGCCGACGTGGACCGCCTGGTGCGGCCGGCCGTGCTCAAGGAGCTGCTGCCCCGCGTCCACCCCACCGGGGTCGCGGCCCTCGCCGTACGCCCCGACCGCGCTGCGGGCCTCGCGGGCCTGCGGCGGACGCCCAGGCCCGCGCCCGTCGTCGTCCTCGACAACCCCCGCAACCTCGGCAACGTCGGAGCCGTCGTCCGCCTCGCCGCCGGTTTCGGCGCCACCGGCGTGGTGACCCGCGGCGACCTCGACCCCTGGCACCCGAACGTGGTCCGGGCCGGCGCCGGACTGCACTACGCCACCACCGTCGAACGCCTCGCCCTGGACGAGCTGCCGCCCGGGCCGCTCTACGCGCTCGACCCGGAGGGCGAGGACGTCCGCGGCATCACCCTCCCGGACGACGCGCTGCTGGCCTTCGGGTCGGAGCGGCACGGGATCTCCCCCGAGCTGCGCGCTCGGGCCGACCACCTGGTGTCCCTGCCGATGCGCCCCCAGGTATCCAGCTACAACCTCGCCACCAGCGTGGCCATGACCCTCTTCCACTGGGGCGGCCCCCCGCCCGCCGGCCAGGGCGCCCCCTAGTCCCCGCCCACGCGCCTGGTGCCCGAGGCACGGTGCCGGGCGACGCGGTCCTCTCCGCCCGGCGCAGGGACGGCCCCGTCCAGGGTTTGGACGGGGCCGGGCGGGCTAGGCCTGTCGGCGGACCTCCACCACGCGGAAGCGGTTCGCGACGAAGGCGCCGTCGCACAGCGCGGCGTTGGCCGCGGGGTTGCCGCCGGAGCCGTGGAAGTCCGAGAAGGCCGCCGTCTGGTTGACGTAGACCCCGCCGGTCAGGTTCAGGGAGAGCTGCGCGGACTCCTCCAGGCAGACCTCCTCGACGGCCCGCTCGGTGTCCGCGGAGGTGGTGTAGGCGCCCACCGTCATGGCGCCCTTCTCGCGCACGGTACGGCGCAGCAGGTCCAGTGCGTCCGCCGTGGAGTCCACGGCCACCGCGAAGGAGACCGGGCCGAAGCACTCGGACAGGAAGGGCGCCTCCGGGTCCGGCTTGGCGGCGTCCAGCTTGACCAGCACCGGTGTGCGGACCACCGCGTCCGGGAACTCGGGGTTGGCGACCTCGCGGGAGGCCAGCGCGACCTCGCCGAGGCCGGCCGCCGCCTCCAGGCGGGCCTTGACGTCCGGGTTGACCAGCGCGCCGAGCAGCGCGTTGGCCCGGGCGTCGTCGCCGAGCAGGCCGCCGACCGAGGCCGCCAGGTCGGCCACGACCTCGTCGTACGACTTGTGGCCGGCGTCCGTCGCGATGCCGTCGCGCGGGATCAGCAGGTTCTGCGGGGTGGTGCACATCTGGCCGCTGTAGAGCGACAGGGAGAAGGCCAGGTTGGCCAGCATCCCCTTGTAGTTGTCGGTGGAGTCCAGGACGACGGTGTTGACGCCCGCCTTCTCCGTGTAGACCTGCGCCTGGCGGGCGTTGGCCTCCAGCCAGTCGCCGAACTCCGTGGAGCCGGTGTAGTCGATCAGCTTGATCTCGGGGCGGACGGCGAGGTCCTTGGCGATGCCCTCGCCCGGACGCTCGACCGCGAGCGCCACCAGGTTCGGGTCGAAGCCCGCCTCCGCGAGGACCTCCCGCGCCACCTGCACGGTCAGCGCGAGCGGCAGCACGGCCCGCGGGTGCGGCTTGACCAGCACCGGGTTGCCGGTGGCCAGCGAGGCGAACAGGCCCGGGTAGCCGTTCCAGGTCGGGAAGGTGTTGCAGCCGATCATGAGGGCGATGCCGCGGGGGACCGCGGTGAAGGTCTTGCCGAGTTCCAGCGGGTCCCTCTTGCCCTGCGGCTTCGACCAGTCGGCCTGCCCCGGGACCCGGGTCTGCTCCTCGTACGCGTACGCCACGGCCTCCAGGCCGCGGTCCTGCGCGTGGGGACCACCCGCCTGGAACGCCATCATGAAGGCCTGGCCGCTGGTGTGCATGACCGCGTGCGCGAACTCGTGGGTGCGGGCCGAGATGCGGGCCAGGATCTCGATGCAGACCAGGGCGCGTGCCTCCGGTCCCGCGTCGCGCCAGGCGGCCATGCCGGCCTTCATCGCGGGCAGCAGCACGTCCGCGTCCACGTGCGGGTACTCGACGCCCAGCTCGGGGCCGTACGGGGACTTCTCGGCGCCCGTCCAGCCGTCGGTGCCGGGCTGGCCGAGGTCCAGCCGGGTCCCGCGGAGCGCCTCGAAGGCGGCCAGCCCGTCGGCCGGGGCGGTCTCGCCGTACGCCTTGGGGTGTTCGGGATGCGGGGACCAGTAGGCGCGGCTGCGGATCGCCGACAGGGCCTGGTCCAGAGTGGGCCGGTGCTTGGCGGACAGCTGGGGGACGGTGAGCTCGGCGGCCATCAGGGACCAACTCCTCGTTGAGCCGGGCGAAGGAGAGCAGACTGGAGTTAGAGTAACCGAACGATCGGTCGGGACAAGAGGGCCCGGCGGACCTGTGGACAAGTCGGTGCGGGAGGATCAGGACATGACAGGAATCGAGCGGTCCCGCACTGTGGCGGTCGTCGGAGCGGGCACCATGGGCCAGGGCATCGCCCAGGTCGCCCTTCTCGCAGGTCACAGCGTGCTGATCTACGACATCGACGCCGCCCTCGCCTCCGACGGCGTCGGCATCGTGCAGGACCGCGTCGAGCGGATGGCCGCCAAGGGCCGTCTGGACCGGGCCGAGGCCGAGGATGCGGTCGGCCGGATCGCCGCCGCCGGCGCCCTGGCCGACCTCGCCGGGGCCGCCCTCGTCATCGAGGCGGTCGTCGAGAACGTAGGGATCAAGCAGACGCTCTTCGCGGCCCTCGAAGACGTGCTGGAGCCGGACGCGCTGCTCGCCACGAACACCTCCTCCCTCTCCGTCACCGAGCTCGCCGCCGGTCTCGCGCACCCGGGCCGCTTCCTCGGCCTGCACTTCTTCAACCCGGCCCCGCTGCTCCCGCTCGTCGAGGTGGTCAGCGGCTCCGCGACCGCCCCGGAGGCCGTCGAGCGCGCGTACCGCACGGTCCTCGGCTGGGGGAAGACGCCGGTCCGCTGCGCCGACACCCCCGGCTTCATCGTCAACCGGATCGCCCGCCCCTTCTACGCCGAGGCCTTCGCGGTGTACGAGGAGCAGGGAGCAGACCCGGCCACCATCGACGCCGTGCTCCGCGAGAGCGGCGGCTTCAAGATGGGCCCCTTCGCACTGACCGACCTGATCGGCCAGGACGTCAACGAGGCCGTGACCCGCTCCGTGTGGGAGTCCTTCTTCCGCAGCCCCAAGTTCACCCCGTCCCTCGCCCAGCGCCGGCTGGTCCAGTCGGGCCGCCTGGGCCGCAAGTCGGGGCACGGCTGGTTCCCGTACGGCCCGGAGGCCGTCGCCGCGCAGCCGCACACCGCCGGTCCCGAGGAGGCTCCGGACAAGGTGACCGTCGTCGGCGACCTCGGCCCGGCCGCCGAACTGGCCGACCTGCTGGAGGAGGCCGGGATCGCGGTCACGGCCACCGAGCAGGGCGGCCCGTACATCCAGCTGCCCGGGGAGGGGCAGCTGGTGCTCGCGGACGGCAAGACCTCCGTCGAGTTCACGGATGTCGTCTACTTCGACCTCGCGCTCGACTACCGGGGCGCCACCCGGGTCGCGCTCTCCGCCGGCGAGGACACCAGTGAGCGCACCCTGGCCGAGGCGATCGGCCTCTTCCAGAAGCTCGGCAAGCAGGTCTCGGTCATCGGCGACGTCCCCGGCATGATCGTCGCCCGGACCGTCGCGATGCTGATCGACCTCACCGCCGACGCCGTCGCCCGCGGCGTGGCCTCCGCCGAGGACATCGACACCGCGATGCGGCTCGGCGTCAACTACCCGCTGGGCCCCTCCGAATGGCACGAGCGGCTCGGCCAGGACTGGGCCTACGACCTGCTGCACCACCTCGACGAGCGCTGCCCCGGCGGCCGGTACGCGCCCTCGCTGGCGCTGTTCAAGCTGGGTTACGCGGCGGGCGACGAGGAGGGCACGCAGTGACGACGGTCAAACGCGACACCTACACCCCCGAGACGCTGCTGTCCGTGGCCGTCCAGGTCTTCAACGAGCGCGGTTACGACGGCACCTCGATGGAGCACCTCTCCAAGGCCGCGGGCATCTCGAAGTCCTCGATCTACCACCACGTCACGGGCAAGGAGGAGCTGCTGCGGCGGGCCGTCAGCCGCGCCCTCGACGGGCTCTTCGCAGTGCTGGAGGAGCCGGGGGCCGTCCGCGGCCGGGCCGTCGAGCGCGTCGAGTACGTCACGCGCCGCACGGTCGAGGTGCTGGTCTCCGAGCTGCCGTACGTGACGCTGCTGCTGCGGGTACGGGGCAACACCCGGACCGAGAGGTGGGCGCTGGAGCGCCGCCGGGAGTTCGACCACCAGGTCGCGGACCTGCTCAAGGCCGCCGCCGCGGACGGCGACCTGCGGGCGGACGTGGACATCCGCCTCGCCACCCGCCTCCTCTTCGGCATGGTGAACTCGCTGGTCGAGTGGTACCGCCCGCACCCGGGCACCGGCTCGGAACAGCTCGCGGACGCGGTCGTCCACATGGCCTTCGACGGCCTGCGCACCACCCGCTGACCCCGCGGGTCCGCGCCGCCCCGAAAGCGGCCGGAAACGGCCGCACCACCGGCGGCGTCACACCCGGACGGGCTACTGGACGGGCTACTCCTCCGCGATCGCGGGGCCGCCGCCCGGGCCGGGGCCGGGGGCCAGGAGGTCTGTTTCCTCGAAGACCAGCAGGGTGCGCGTCGAGAGGACCTCCGGGATGGCCTGGAGGCGGGTCAGGACCAGCTCGCGCAGGGTCCGGTTGTCCGGGGTGTGCACCAGGAGCAGTACGTCGAAGTCCCCGCTGACCAGGGCGATGTGCGCGGCGCCCGGCAACTCGCGCAGCTGTTCGCGGACCGTGCGCCAGGAGTTCTGGACGATCTTCAGGGTGATGTAGGCGGAGGCGCCCTGGCCCGCGCGCTCGTGGTTGACGCGGGCCGTGAACCCGCGGATCACCCCGTCGTCGATGAGCCGGTTGATCCGCGCGTACGCGTTCGCCCGCGAGACGTGCACCTGCTCGGCCACCGACCGTACGGAGGCCCGGCCGTCCGCCTGCAGCAGCCGCATGATCGACCGGTCGATCGGGTCCAGGGGCCGGGGCGCGACGGGCGGGACCGCGGAGGCCCCCGGGGCGGCCCCCGGCGCAGCCGGTGCGGAACCTCCTGCGGCCATTTGTTCATCCGGCATTGCCCGATGCCTCCCTCTACTGGACGTCCTGCGTCCATCCCAGGGCTCCGGCGCCCGTTTGTCCACAGCCTGGAGCCGCCTGTAGCCAAATTGCGCGGACAACCGAACAATCGGTAGGTGAGGGGCCTCACACCCGGGGCCACCCCTGCCCGCTTCCCACGAGGAGGTGTACGCCGCCATGACGGTCCAAGAGCTGCCCGGTGCCGGTGCGTCCCACCGTCCCACCCCGCCGCCCGCCTGGAGGCCCCGTACGGACGCCACCCCGCTGCTCCCGGACGCCGAGCCCTACCGGGTGCTGGGCACCGAGGCGGCCGACCGGCTCGACCCCGCGCTGATGCGCCGGTGCTACGCCGAACTGGTGCGCGGCCGTCGCTACAACGCCCAGGCCACGGCGCTCACCAAGCAGGGCCGGCTCGCCGTGTACCCCTCGACCGTCGGCCAGGAGGCCTGCGAGATCGCGGCCGCGATGGTCCTGGAAGAGCAGGACTGGCTCTTCCCGAGCTACCGCGACACCCTGGCGGCCGTGGCGCGCGGACTGGACCCCGTACAGGCACTGACCCTGCTGCGCGGCGACTGGCACACCGGCTACGACCCGCGTGAGCACCGCATAGCCCCGCTCTCGACCCCGCTCGCCACCCAGCTGCCGCACGCGGTGGGCCTGGCGCACGCGGCGCGGCTGCGCGGCGACGACGTCGTCGCCCTCGCCATGGTCGGCGACGGCGGCACCAGTGAGGGCGACTTCCACGAAGCGCTGAACTTCGCCGCCGTCTGGCAGGCCCCTGTGGTCTTCCTCGTGCAGAACAACGGCTTCGCGATCTCCGTCCCGCTCGCCAAGCAGACCGCCGCCCCGACGCTGGCCCACAAGGCCGTCGGGTACGGCATGCCGGGCCGGCTGGTCGACGGCAACGACGTCGCGGCGATGCACGAGGTGCTCTCCGAGGCCGTCCGTCGGGCCCGGGCCGGTGGCGGTCCGACCCTGATCGAGGCCGTCACGTACCGCATGGAGGCGCACACGAACGCCGACGACGCGACGCGCTACCGCGGTGACGCCGAGGTCGAGGCGTGGAAGGCGCACGACCCGATCGATCTGCTGGAGCGCGAGCTGACGGCGCGCGGGATCCTCGACGAGGCGGGCATCACGGCCGCGCGCGACGAGGCCGAGGCGATGGCGGCGTCCCTGCGCGACGGGATGAACGCCGATCCGGTGGTGGACCCGATGGACCTGTTCGCGCATGTCTACGCGGAGCAGACCGACCGCCTGCGCGAGCAGGCGGCCATGCTCCGTGCCGAGCTGGAAGCCGAGGACCAGGCGTGACGACGGTGGCGGCGAAGTCCGCGAAGACGGGGGCCAAGCCCGCGACGATGGCGCAGGCCCTCACGCGGGCGATGCGCGACGCGATGGCCGAGGACCCGACGGTCCACGTCATGGGCGAGGACGTCGGGACGCTGGGCGGGGTCTTCCGCATCACGGACGGCCTGGCGAAGGAGTTCGGCGAAGACCGCTGTACGGACACCCCCCTCGCCGAGGCCGGGATCCTGGGCGCGGCGGTCGGCATGGCCATGTACGGGCTGCGGCCCGTGGTGGAGATGCAGTTCGACGCCTTCGCCTATCCGGCCTTCGAGCAGCTGATCTCGCACGTGGCGAAAATGCGCAACCGCACCCGCGGCGCCATGCCGCTGCCGATCACCATCCGCGTGCCGTACGGCGGCGGCATCGGCGGCGTGGAGCACCACTGCGACTCCTCCGAGGCGTACTACGTGGCGACGCCCGGCCTGACGGTGGTCACCCCGGCGACCGTCGAGGACGCGTACGGGCTGCTGCGCGCGTCGATCGCGAGCGACGACCCGGTGGTCTTCCTGGAGCCCAAGCGGCTGTACTGGTCGAAGGCCGACTGGTCGCCGGAGGCGCCGGCGGCCGTCCCCGGCATCGGCAAGGCCCTCGTCCGGCGGACGGGTACGAGCGCCACCCTGATCACCTACGGCCCTTCGCTGCCGGTCTGCCTGGAGGCGGCCGAGGCGGCCCGCGAGGAGGGCTGGGAGCTGGAGGTCGTCGACCTGCGCTCGCTGGTCCCCTTCGACGAGGAGACGGTCGTGGCGTCCGTACGCCGCACCGGCCGCGCGGTCGTCGTCCACGAGGCCGGCGGCTTCGGCGGACCGGGCGCGGAGATCGCCGCCCGTGTCACGGAGCGGTGCTTCCACCACCTGGAGGCCCCGGTGCTGCGGGTGACGGGCTTCGACATCCCGTACCCGCCGCCGATGCTGGAGAAGTACCACCTGCCCGGAGTCGAACGGATCCTGGACGCCGTGGCCCGCCTGCAGTGGGAGAACTGATGCCGCAGGTCATGGAATTCAAGCTGCCGGACCTCGGTGAGGGCCTGACCGAGGCCGAGATCGTGCGGTGGCTGGTGGCGGTGGGCGACGTCGTCGCCATCGACCAGCCGGTCGTCGAGGTCGAGACGGCCAAGGCGATGGTGGAGGTGCCCTGCCCGTACGGCGGTGTGGTCACCGCCCGCTTCGGCGAGGAGGGCGAGGAGCTGCCGGTCGGCGCCCCGCTGATCACCGTGGCGGTGGGGGCGCAGTCGGTGCCCGCCGGAGACGCGGAGGCCGCCGCGGCCGAAGGCTCGGGCGAGGCGCCCCGGCCGCTGATCGGCTACGGCTCGGACCACTCGCGCCCGGCGCGTCGGCGACGGGTGCGACCCGTCACCGCCGCGGTGTCGGCGCCGGTGGCGCCGGTCGCCGCCGCCCCGGCCCCCGCCCCGGCTCCCGTCGCGGTGGCTCCGGCCGCTCCGGCCGCCGCCGCCGGTCCGGTGCCCGTCATCTCGCCGCTGGTGCGCAAGCTCGCCAAGGACCACGGGGTGGACCTGCGCGCGCTGCACGGCTCCGGGCCGGAGGGCCTGATCCTTCGGGCCGACGTCGAGGCGGCCCTGGCCGCACTGCGCGAGCCGGCCCCGGCCCCCTCCCCCGCGACGGTCGCGGTGGCGGCCCAGGGCGAGCGGATCCCGCTCAAGGGGCTGCGCGGCGCGGTCGCCGAGAAGCTGTCGCGCAGCCGCCGGGAGATCCCGGACGCCACCTGCTGGGTCGACGCGGACGCCACCGAGCTGATGGCGGCCCGGGCCGCGATGAACGCGGTGGGCGGGCCCAAGATCTCGGTGCTCGCGCTGCTGGCACGGATCTGCACGGCCGCGCTGGCGAAGTACCCGGAGCTGAACTCCACCGTGGACCTCGCGGCCAAGGAGATCGTCCGGCTCCCGTCGGTGCACCTGGGCTTCGCCGCGCAGACCGAGCGGGGCCTGGTGGTCCCGGTGGTCCGGGACGCGCAGGGGCGCAACCCGGAGTCGCTGTCGGCGGAGTTCGCGCGGCTGACCGAGCTGGCCCGTGCGGGCAAGCTGGCCCCGGCCGACCTGACGGGCGGCACCTTCACGCTGAACAACTACGGGGTGTTCGGGGTCGACGGGTCCACGCCGATCATCAACCACCCCGAAGCGGCGATGCTCGGCGTCGGCCGGATCATCGACAAGCCGTGGGTCCACGACGGGCAGTTGGCGGTGCGCAAGGTCGTCCAGCTGTCGCTGACCTTCGACCACCGGGTCTGCGACGGCGGCACGGCGGGCGGCTTCCTGCGCTACGTGGCGGACTGTGTGGAGTCCCCGGCGGTCCTGCTGCGCAGCCTGTAGCCGTGCGGCGCGGGGTCCCGGGGCTCAGCCCCGGACCCCGCGCCTCACACGCCGGCGGGGCGGGATCGAGCTGGTCTCACACCGTGAGCAGCAGTTTGCCCACGTGGGTGCTCGACTCCATGACCCGGTGGGCCTCGGCCGCTTCCCGCATCGGGAACGTCGCGTGGACCACCGGCCGCACCCGGCCGGCGGCCACCAGCGGCCACACGTGTTCGCGCACGGCGGCGACGATCGCCGCTTTCTCCTCCAGCGGCCGTGCCCGCAGCGACGTGGCGGTGATCGCCGCCCGCTTGGCCAGCAGCGCACCCAGGTTCAGCTCGGCCTTCACCCCGCCCTGGAGCCCGATCACCGCCAGCCTGCCGTTCACGGCCAGAGCGTCCACGTTCCGGGAGAGGTACTTGGCGCCCATGATGTCCAGGATCACGTCCGCGCCGGCCCCGCCCGTCGCCTCCCGCACCGCGACCACGAAGTCCTGCTCGCGGTAGTCGATGAGGACGTCCGCGCCCAGCTCCTTGCAGCGGGCCAGCTTCTCCGGTCCGCCGGCCGTGACGGCGACCGTCGCGCCCACCGCTTTGCCCAGCTGGATCGCCATCGTCCCGATGCCGCTGGCCCCGCCGTGCACCAGCAGGGTCTCGCCGGGGCGCAGTCCGGCCACCATGAACACGTTGGACCACACCGTCGTGACGACCTCGGGCAGCGCCGCGGCCGTCACCAGGTCCACCCCCGCCGGGACCGGCAGCAGCTGCCCGGCCGGGACGGCGACCCGTTGCGCGTAGCCGCCGCCGGCCAGCAGGGCGCAGACCTCGTCGTCCACGGACCAGCCGGACACTCCCGCCCCGACGGCGGCGATCCGCCCGGAGCACTCCAGCCCCGGATGGCGCGAGGCGCCCGGCGGCGGATCGTAGAAGCCCTGCCGCTGGAGGAGGTCGGCGCGGTTCACGGCGCTCGCCGCGACCTCGACGAGGACCTCGCCCTCGCCCGGCACCGGATCGGGTACGTCGGCCCAGACGAGGGCCTCGGGGCCGCCGGGCTGCTCGATGGTGATCGCATGCATGGCCCGGAGGCTACGCCACGGCGCGGCTACTCGGCAGGACCCAGTGTCGTCTTCGGAGCGGTGGACGGCGCCGCCCGCACGATGGTGATGAGACGGTCCGTCAGCTGGAGGGGGCTCGCGTGCGGGTCGTCGTAGGGGAGCAGCCGGTGCCCGCGGAGCACGTTCACGACCAGGTCGTCGGTGTCGCGCACCGACTTGCCGACCTCGGACTTGCGGACGGGCCGCTCGATGAGGTCCAGGCCGCTGCCCTGCTGGATCAGGTCCTCCATCACGGTGCCCGCGCTCGGGCTGAGCACCGACAGGCCCAGCAGCCGGCCGGCCGCGCTCGCGCTCGTGATGACCGCGTCGGCCCCGGACTGGCGCAGGAGCGGGGCGTTCTCCTCCTCGCGCACCGCGGCGACGATCTTCGCTCCGCGGTTGAGCTGCCGGGCCGTCAGCGTGACCAGCACCGCCGTGTCGTCGCGTTGGGTGGCGATGACGATCTGACGGGCCTTCTGGAGCTCGGCGCGCAGCAGTACGTCCGAGCGGGTGGCGTCGCCGACCACGCCCGTGAACCCTTCGGCGTTGGCCATGTCGATGACCTTGGCGCTGGGGTCGACGACGACGACCTGTTCCCTGGAGAGGCCGGTGGCCAGCAGCGTCTGCAGGGCCGAGCGGCCCTTCGTACCGAAGCCGACGACGACCGTGTGCTCGCGCAAGTTCTTCCTCCAGCGCTTCAGCCGCCACTCTTCCCTCGTCCGTTCCGTCAGGACTTCGAGGGTGGTACCGACGAGGATGATCAGGAACAGCACGCGCAGCGGCGTGATCAGCATGATGTTGATCAGTCGTGCGCTGTCGCTGTAAGGGACGATGTCGCCGTAGCCGGTCGTCGACAGCGTCACCGTGGCGTAGTAGAAGCAGTCGAGGAGATCGACCGTCTCGTTGGCGTTGTCGTGGTAGCCGTCGCGGTCCAGCCACACGATGAAGACCGTGAGGAAGAGGACGAACAAGGCCATCAGCAGGCGCTTGGCGACCTGGCGCAGCGGATGCTCGACGATGCGCTTGGGCAGCTTGATGCGCCGGGAGACGAGCTTCTCGTCGGCCCCGCGGGCCATGGCGTCCTGTCCGGGCAGTTTCACGTGAAACATCCTCCCGAAGCCCACGGCAGGTCGAGGACCTCCAGCTCCTGCCCGGACCGGGCGCCCTTGGGCGGTACGACGGCCAGCGCGTCCGCGGCCGCCACGCCGCGCAGCATCGCGGGGCCGTGGTAGCGCAGCGGTACGGCGTGCTCGTCGTCGAGCCGGACCGGGACCAACCGCGTGTCGTACGGGTGGCCCGGGACGTCGCCCCGCACGGGCGCGGTGTAGCGCGGGCGCGGGCGGCGGCCCGCGAGGGCGCGCAGCAGCGGCTCGGCGAGGGTCAGCAGGCCGGAGACGGCGGCGAGGGGGTTGCCCGGGAGGCCGACCACGTGCCGCCCGTCCGCCCGGTCGCCGATCCGCGCCAGCAGCATCGGGTGCCCCGGCCGGACCGCCACTGCGTCGACCAGCAGCCGGGCGCCGGCCTTCTCCAGGACGGGGTGGACGTGGTCGACGGGACCGGAGGCGGTGCCGCCGGTGGTGACCACGACATCGGCGGTGGACGTGCTGACGGCCTCCAACAGGGCCGCGGCCCCGTCCGGGTCGTCGCCGAGCGTGCGAGCGGCGGTGACCTCGGCGCCCAGACGCGTGAGCCAGGGCCCCAGCATGGGGCTGAGGGCGTCACGGATCAGCCCGTCGTGCGGGCGGCCCTCGGTGAGCAGTTCGTCGCCCAGCACCAGGATCTCCACACGGGGGCGGGGCCTGGTGGTCAGCTCGTCGTAGCCCGCGGCGGCGGCGAGGCCGAGCACGGCGGGGGTGACCAGTGAACCGGCGGGCAGCAGCAGGTCCCCCGAGCGGCACTCCTGGCCGCGCGGGCGGATGTCCTGGCCGGTGACGACGGGCCGGTCGGCGAAGAGCTGCCCGCCCGCCTCGCTGCAGTGCTCGCTGCGGATGACCGCGGTGGTGTCGGCGGGGATCCGGGCGCCGGTGGCGATCCGGACGGCCTCGCCGTCGGCGAGCGGCTCCGGCCGGCCGGAGCCGGCCAGGACGCCGTCGCCGGCGTGGACGTGCCACGGGCCGGGGCCGGCCACGGCCCAGCCGTCCATGGCGGAGGTGTCGAAGGAGGGCAGGTCGGTCAGCGCGTCCAGGGAGGCGGCCAAGACCTCGCCGAGGGCGTCCGCGAGGGGCACGTCATGGGTACGGGCCCGCACCCCGGCCCCGGCATGCGCGGCGACCTCCCGGGCCTGCGGCCAGGAGGCGGCCCGGTGGCCGCCCGCACCGCCGCCTTCGGGGTTGCGGCTGACCAGGGCCAGGGCCTCGTCGAGGGCCTGCTCGGCGGAGTTCGTGGGGGTCATCCCGGGCCGTTCTCTCCGGCGGCGGCGTCGGCCTCCGCCTCGGCGGCCCAGCGCAGCGCCAGGTCGGCGGCCTTGCGGGAGGCCTCGGCCACGGCCCGGGCGGGGTCGGCGCCGGTGGCGGCGGCGTGGGCGGCCGCGTAACCGACCAGGAAGGTGGTCAGTGGGGCGGCGGGCCGGGCGACGCCGTGGGCGGCGTCCCGGGCGAGGTCGAGCAGGGTGTTGGTGTCGACGGCGAGGTCGATGCCCAGCTCGTTCTTGACGGCGGTGATCCATTGGTCCAGCACGGTTCCATGCTCCCTGATCCGGGCGCGGGCGACGGCGAGATCGTCCCAGGTGTCGCAGTCGAAGGCGGCGAGGGGCTGCGCCGCGACCGGAGCCAGCTCCAGTTCCGCGGTGAGCGCGCGCAGCGGGAGCCCGGCGAGGCCACCGTGTTCGGTGGCGAGCAGCGCGATCTCACGGCGCAGGGGCTCCGCCCGGTAGGCGGCGACCAGCGGCTGGTCACGGCCGTCGGGATCCCGCAGCATCGCCCCGTCCGCGCCGTGCGCGTCGGGAGCGGCCAGCAGGGCCCGCACGGTGTCCCGGTCCAGGAACGGCAGGTCCGCGGAGAGTACGAGGACCAGCCCGGCGGTGGTGTCGCGCAGCCCGGCGTCCAGCGCGGCGACGGGGCCGCCCCCGGGCGGGTCCTCGCGGGTCCACCGCACGGGGCGCGCGGTGGGCCGCCGGCCGCCGACCACGACGGTGCGGCGGGCGTCCGGGCAGGCGTCGAGGACGCGGTCGAGGAGCGCCCGTCCGCCCACGCTCAGCGCGGGCTTGTCCGCCCCGCCGAGTCGCCGAGCGGCGCCGCCCGCCAGCACGAT
Organism: Streptomyces sp. NPDC023541; assembly: GCF_055559995.1. NCBI lineage: Bacteria > Bacillati > Actinomycetota > Actinomycetes > Kitasatosporales > Streptomycetaceae > Streptomyces > Streptomyces sp. NPDC023541. The sequence goes on along the minus strand of NZ_JBVHJO010000003.1, from coordinate 341,586 downwards.
CGCGTCATAGCTCATGTCCCGAGTATGGGGGGCCCATCTCCGCTGTGCGGAACCCCCCTTGCCCGGGGCTTGTCCCGCGGGCGCGGCGCCACTACCGGGGCTCCGCCCCGGATCACGCGCCTCAATCGACGGCGGGGCTGGGAGACGGCGGGGCCGGACAGGGGTACGGGCCCGGCCCGCGCCCGCAGGCGCGGGCCGGGCCCGCTTGTTCCGCTGACCGCCGGCGGCTCAGAGGTAGGGGCCCGAGCGGACCGCGCCGTGGCCGCCGTCTTCTTCGTCGTCGTGGGGACCGCCCGGGGGGAGGGCGCGGCGCATCTGCTCCAACTGGGCGCGCGCGGCCATCTGCTGCGCGAACAGTGCCGTCTGGATGCCGTGGAAGAGGCCTTCCAGCCAGCCCACCAACTGGGCCTGCGCGATGCGCAGTTCGGCCTCGGAGGGGATGGCCTCCTCGGTGAACGGGAGGGACAGGCGCTCCAGTTCCTCCACGAGTTCGGGCGCCAGGCCGTCCTCCAGCTCCTTCACGGAGGCGGCGTGGATGTCCTTGAGCCTGACCCGGCTCGCCTCGTCGAGGGGCGCGGCGCGTACCTCTTCCAGGAGTTGCTTGATCATGCTGCCGATCCGCATGACCTTGGCGGGCTGTTCAACCATTTCCGTCACCGGGACCTCGCGCGACTCGTCATCGGCGTCGCCGACCGCCGTCCCGTCCTGTCCCACGATCAGGACGTGCGGGGGACTGTCCTGCGACCGTTCACTCCTCGGCATCTCCATGCCGTCATTCTCTCGCACACCTTCGCTCTCACTCGGTGTGCCCCCGTACAGACGTGATCCACCCTGTACGGGGGCACCGGACTCAGCCCGCGGCCCGGCGGGCCAGCGCGCCGTTGGAGCGGGTGACCAGCGCCGCCAGCAGGGCCGCGCCCAGCGGGACCACCACGAGCAGCTGGGCGAGGGTCTCCCACGGCACGGCTATCGGGACGTACGGGGCGGCCTCGCCCGCCAGGGAATAGCCTTCGTCGACGGCGCGCCGGGTGAGCGCCTCCAGCGCCCGTCGCTCCGTCAGGCGCAGGCCGATCGCGGGCAGGATTCCGGCCGCCGAGCCCAGGACGACGCCCATCAGGGCGACGACCCCGCACTGGAAGCCGCTCAGCGTCCGCCGCACCCGCGGCGGGGCGCCCACGGCGGCCAGCGTCTTCAGATCGGCCTCGGCATCGGCCTGCGAGAGCCCGGTGGCGATACCGGCCGCGCCGATGGTGACCAGGCCGGCGAAGACGGTCAGGGCGAGCAGGGCCAGGCTGTCGTCGCCCTGGTAGCCCGCTTCGATCCGCAGGGAGGCCTCCACGCCCATGCGGTCGATGTCCCCTGCGACCCTCTGCCGCTGCTCGGAGGACGCCGTCCCGTCGAGGGCGAAGTACGAGCCGACCGGTGCCGTGGTCAGCCCCGTGGCCTGGACCGCCGCGGGCGGCAGGACCAGTTCCAGCCCCCAGCCCTCCGTGCCCTCCGGGGCCAGGTGGACAGGGATGATCTTGTCCACGCCGACCGGTTCCTTGGGCGGACCGACGAAGGAGTCGGCCCCGTCCGGTCCGGACACGATCCGCAGGGTGAGCTTGCCGTCCTTGACCTGGCGCTTGTCGAAGGCGACGGCACGGCCCTCCTTGAGGGCGGACACGGAGCCCGGGTCGGTGACCGCGAGCACGCTCAGCAGCTTCTCGTCGGCGACGACCGTGGAGTGCTGTGCGCCGCGCCCGGCGTCTTTGCAGCGCCAGTCCTGGCGCAGCCGGCGGGCCTCCTGCGCGCTGAAGGCGTCGGAGCCCTCGGCGCTCTCGTAGAGCGGACACCGCTGGTCCTTGGGCGTGATGATCTCGGTGCGACCGCAGGCCGGGTCCTGGGAGAACGTCGCGCAGCCCGGCTTGCCGACGACCAGCCGTTCCACGTCCGCGCGCCGGGCCACCGGGAGCTGCTTGGTGAGGGACTCGCGCAGGGCGGGGACCTCCTTGTAGGCGCCGTTCTCGGTGGTCAGCAGCCGGCCGGTGCCGTGCGGCAGATCGGCGACGTACTCGTGCCGGCTCTGGATGTCGCTGCTGTGCTGGTAGGTGGCCACCGCCACGGTGCCGGCGACGGCGGCCAGGACCGCGGCCACGGCGGGCGCCGTACGGCCCCGGTTGCGCACGGCGTCGCGCAGCGCGAGGCGCGGGGACAGCGGCAGCCAGCGTCCGAGCCGCCCGAAGAGGCCGACCAGGACCGGGGTGAGGGCGACGATCCCGAGTTCGGCGAGGGCGCTGCCGCCCGCCACGACGGTGGAGCCCAGGTCCGACGTGCTGCCGTACAGGGCGATCCCGGCGCCGGCGGCGACGGCGACCAGGCCGATGACCGGCAGCACCCGGTTGGAGCGGCGCACACCGCGGCGGCCGGTCAGCGAGGCCAGCACCGTCTGCCGGGAGGCGGTGACCGCGGGGACGATCGCGGACAGCAGTCCGGTCACCACGGCGAGCAGGGCGATGCCGGCCAGTTCCAGCGGGCGGAAGTCGAGGTCGCCGAAGCGGTTGCCGAGCTGCTCCTCCAGCACCGGCTGGAGCGCGACGGTCAGGGCGATGCCGATCGCGGTGCCGCAGACGGCGGCCGCGGCGCCGATGACCAGGCCGCCGGAGAGCACGATGGACCGGATGTGGCGGCGGTCGCCGCCGTTGGCGCCGACCAGGCCGAGCTGGCGGCGCGAGCGGCGTGCGCCGACCGCGAAGGCCGGACCGGCGAGCAGGCAGATCTCCAGCATGGCGAGGCCCACGACCGTGGCCAGGATGGCCATTTCGGTTGCTCCGCCGGCGCTGCGCTCGAACTGCTCCTTCGGCTGCTGCCGGTAGAGCGGGACGTCGGCGTCGGCGGGCGGACGGTTGGCGACGGCACGGGAGACGACGAGCAGGGACTTGGCGTTGGCCGCCTGGACCATGTTCCACGTGAAACCATCGCCGCCCACCTTGATCAGGTAGGAGTCCTCCGGGTGCACCCCGGTGCCTCCCGAGGCCTGGAGCGCCTTGTCGAGGGGGTCGATCAGGCTCCCGGGCGGGGCGGTGATCTGGTCCTTCTTCAGGTCGTTCGGCAGCTCGTACGCGCCGACGATCCTGTAGGCGGAGGTGGCGCCGCGCGGGGTGACCGAGGAGCCGACGAACAGGCCGGAGTTCTCCAGGAAGGCGTTGGTCGCGACGACCTCGCCCGCCCGCTCGGGCAGCCGGCCGCGGTCGAGCGTGAACAGGCCCTCCGCCAGCGGGTCGTGCAGGTCGATCTCGCGCAGATCGGCTTCGAGCAGCCCGTGCTTCGTGCGGATCTTGCCGAAGCCGGCGGAGTCCTTCAGGAGCCGGCTCCCGGGCGGGAGCGCGGCGGCCACCTGGGCCGGGGACTCCTCCTCCGGTCTGGACGGCAGGTGGGCGCCGTCGTAGCCGCCGACGGGCACGTAGTGCGATCCGTCGGGCACCTGGTAGACGGGCTTGCCCGCGTGCGAGGTGCTGACCCGGGCGTCGGCGGCGCCGACCACACGGCTCACGGCCTGGTCGGGGGAGAGTTCGGCGCTGCGCAGGGTGAGGTCGGCGGCGCTCACGCCGACGATCGGCAGGGCGATCATCGCGAGGACCAGGGAGCTGCGGCCCTTGGCGCGCCAGGCGTCGCGGCGCGCGATGCGCAGGGCCGCGACCCAGGAGTGGTACCAGCCTTGGAGCGAGGAGGTCACTGGCCGCCCGCCTGCCCGGAGAGGAGGGAGTCGGCGTGGCTGCGCAGGGTCTCGTCGACCACGCTGCCGTCGCGGAGGAAGACCACGCGGTCGGCCCATGCGGCGAAGCGCGGCTCGTGGGTGACGAGGATCCCGGCCGCGCCCGCGTCGCAGCGGGAACGCAGCAGGCCGAGGACGGACTCGCCGGTCTCGGAGTCGAGGGCGCCCGTGGGTTCGTCGGCGAGGACGAGGCGCCGGTCGCCGACGAGGGCGCGGGCGATGGCGACGCGCTGCTGCTGGCCGCCGGACATCTCGTCGGGGAAGCGGTCGGCGAGGACGCTCAGATTCATCTCCGCCAGCGCCGCGAGGGCCGCGACGCGGGCCTTGCGGGCCGAGGTGCCGTCCAGTTCGAGCGGCAGGGCCACGTTCTCCGCGGCGGTCAGGGCCGGGATCAGGTTGTAGTCCTGGAAGACGTACCCGATGCTGCGGCGGCGCAGCGCGGCCAGCTGCTTGCGGCTCGCGGTGGTGATGTCGGTGCCTTCGACCAGCACCCTGCCGCTGGTGGGGGTGTCGAGGCCGCCCGCGAGGGTCAGCAGCGTGGACTTGCCGGAGCCGGAAGGGCCCATGACGGCGACGAGTTCGCCGGGGTGGACGGCGAGGTCGATCCCGCGCAAGGCGTGCACTTCGGTGGCGCCGCTGCCGTGGGTGCGGACGAGCCGCTCCAACTGCAGTACGGGTTGCCGGGACTGGCGCTGGTCGGACATGAGGGTTCCCCCCTGGAACGGTGGTTCAGGCGCGCCGCGCGCGGGCGCGGCGGGGCCGGTCGGTGGTGGTAGGGGCCGTGGTCTCGGCGGCGGCCTGGGGCGGCTCGGGTGCGGTGGCTCTCCGGTCGGCCGGCAGGGAGAGCCGGACGAGCCGGGCTTCGCAGTGGTCGAGCCAGCGGGCCTCGGCCTCGGTCTGGAAGATCAGCTGTTCCAGGACGAGCAGCCAGGCGACGTCGTCGCGTTCGCGGGACTGCCCGCTCTCGACCGCCGCGAGCGCGGTGGCCTTGAGCCGGGTGTAGTCCTGCATCGCGCGGATCGTGGCGTGCCGCTGGGACTGGATGACGGCGCGGATGTCCACGCCCGGGGCGCCCACGGCCATGGCGAGCTTGATGGACAGCTCGTCGCGGGGCGGGTTGGCCCGGTCGACGGGGCGCTCGTACCACTCGCGCAGCTCGGTGCGCCCGGTGTCGGTGATGGCGTACAGCGTGTGCCCCGCGGCGTCCTCGCCGTCGGGTGCGACGAGGCCGTCGCGTTCGAGGCGGGCGAGGGTCGTGTACACCTGCCCGACGTTGAGCGGCCAGGTGGAGCCGGTGCGGGATTCGAACTCGGTGCGCAGCTGGGAGCCGTACCGAGGACCCCGTTCCAGTAGGGCCAGGAGCCCGTGACGGATCGACATACTCGGTATGTATACCGAGTATGTTCACGCAGGGCAACCATCTCGGGGGGTGCCGCGGAGCGGGGAAGGGGCACGGGCGGTGCTACGCGCCCCGGCGCAGCCGTACGCCCAGATAGCCCAGCCCCAGTCCCATCAGGGCGAACCCGGTTCCCAGCGGCAGTATGTGCGCGGCCAGGTCCGCGGCGCGGTCGTTCGGCTCGGTGCCGAGTGCGGTGACCGTGTCACGCACCGTCGGGGCGGCCGCCGTTGGCCGTCCCTGGGCCTGCGGCGGCCGCGGCGGCAGCGGCGTCGGGGGCTGCGCGGGCGGCGGGGGTGGCGGGGGCGGCGGTGCGGGCTCGGTGCGGGGGCGCACGGGCAGCGGCCTGGAGGCGATGAGCAGCTCCGCGTTGGCGGGCTCGCCGGCCGGCCGGCCCGGCCGCTCGCGGCCGACTCCGGCGGCGCTTCCCGCCAGCTCCCCGTGGGGGTGGTCGCCGTCGCCCTCGTCCCTCTCGAAGGCCGCGGTGTGCGCCGCCAGGGCCGCCAGGGCCGACCGTGTCGCCAGGGCCGCCCGTGCCGCCTGGGCCTCACGTACCGCATAGGCCGTCCGTGCCGCCCGTGGGTCGGCGCGCTCGGCGGGGGTGCGGTGCGGCTGGGACGGGCTGAGGGGCCCGGCGTACGCGGAGGCGGCGGGCGCCAGGGCGGCGGCCGCCAGTGCGGCGCAGGCCAGCCAGCGCGAAGGACGGAAGCCTTGGATCACGGGGTGCCCCTCCCGTCCCGAGCGGCCGGCGTGCTCGCTGGAGTCAGCGATATGCGCTCAGATTTACATGGTGGGGCAAAACCGGCATCCCGGACGCCCTATCGGGTGTCCGGGATGCCGGTGTGTCGTGAAGTCCGCGCGGGCCGGCTACTCCGGATTGCCGGTGGACACGGTGAGCGTGTACTCCGTGCCCTCCTTGTTGATCTTGTCTCCGGCGGCGGGGGACTGGCTCAGCACCGTGTCCTTGCCGTACACGGCCTCGTCCTTCGGGACGATGTTGTACTTGCCGCCCGACGCCTGGATGCAGGCCTTCACCGAGAGCAGGTTCTTGTACTTGAGGTCCGGCGCCGAGTACTTGCCGGCCTCGCTGTAGTGCTTCGTGGGCTCCGAGCACTTCTTCGGGTCGATCGTGCGCGTGACGTCGGGGCCCTTGAACCCGGCCTTCGCCGACGCGGACGTGGAGGCGCCCGGATCGGCCGTGGTGCCGCCCTTGTCCTTGTCGTCGCCGTTCATCGAGATCGCCGCGATCAGACCGCCGACGGCCAGCAGCGCCACCGCGATCGCGCCCACGACCACCGGCATGTTCCGCTTGCCGTCACCGCCGGAGCCCGACGGGCTCGCCGTGCCCGTCGGGGAGATCGTGTACGGGGGCGGGGTCTGCGGCGCGTACTGCGCCTGCGGCGGGGGCGTGTGCGGGTAGGCGTAGCCGCCCTGCGCGTGCGGCTGCGGGGCGGGCGTCGGCGCGTACGGGGCCGGCGTCGGGGTGTGCGGCGCCTGGTAGGGCTGCTGCACCGACTGCGGCGGTGCCTGGAAGCCGGAGTCCACCGGCGGGAACACGGCCGAGGACACGCCCGCGCCGCTGCTCAGGGGCCCGTTGCCCTGCACGATGACCGGCGCCCCGGTCTGCCCGGAGCCCAGCACCCGCGCGACCTCGTCGCCCATGGCCGCGGCCGTCGGGAAACGCTCGTTCGGGTTCTTCTTCAGCGCACGGGCCACCAGCGCGTCCATCGCCGGGGTCACCGACCGGTTGATGGAGGACGGGGCGACCGGCTCCTCCTGCACGTGGGCGTACGCGATGGCCAGCGGCGAGTCCGCGTCGAAGGGGATCCGCCCCGTCAGCAGCTGGAACAGCATGATGCCGACCGAGTACAGGTCGGACCGGGCGTCGACGCCGCGCCCCAGGGCCTGTTCGGGCGAGAGGTACTGCGGGGTGCCGACGACCATGCCGGTCTGCGTCATCGAGGTGACCCCCGACTGCATGGCGCGGGCGATGCCGAAGTCCATCACCTTGACCACGCCGCGCTTGTTGACCATCACGTTGCCGGGCTTGATGTCGCGGTGGACGAGCCCCATCTCGTGGCTGGTCTCCAGGGCGGCCAGCACGTCGGCCGTCACCTTCAGCGCCTTGTCCGCCGGCATGGCCCCGTACTGCCGGATGTCCGCTTCGAGCACCGAGCCGAGCGGCTTGCCCTCCACGTACTCCATGACGATGTACGGCATCACCGCGCCGTCGCCGGAGCGGCCGCCGCCGAACGTCACTTCGCCTTCACCGGTGTCGAAGACCGAGACGATGTTCGTGTGCGACAGTTTCGCTACAGCCTGGGCCTCGCGGCGGAACCGCTCGCGGAAGGACTGCTCCCGGCCGAGGTCGCTGTGCAGGGTCTTGATGGCGACCTGCCGGTCGAGCGCCGAGTCGTACGCCAGGTACACGGAGGCCATGCCGCCGGCCCCCAGCAAGTCCCTTAGCTGGTAACGGCCACCGGCCAGAGAGCCGCCCGCGTACTGGCCCTGAGTGCCGTCCTGGCTCATGACTGTTGCTTCCCCTCGGCGTGTGTCCCCGCGCCCCTGGCATGGCGCACGTGGCGCCCAGTCTGCCCCAGGGCAAGCACACGTCAAGCCAGGTGCCCGTTCCGTGACCACACCTGCACAGGGTGGCCTTGTCCGAACGGTGACCGGTTCGGAGGCTGTAGCGTTCACCGGAGCACCAATAAAGAGGACTACCGCTGAGCGGCGGCCGAGAGATACGACGGCGAGGACTGATGGCACCCGAACCCGAGGGAAACGGCGCCGGGATGACCGATGGTCCTGAGCACTGGGGCGACGGTGGCGTGGTGGGCGACGGCCGTTACCGGCTGACGCACCGGCTGGGCCGCGGCGGCATGGCGGAGGTGTTCGCGGCCGAGGACGTACGCCTGGGCCGCACCGTCGCCGTGAAGCTGCTGCGCGCCGACCTGGCCGAGGACCCGGTGTCCAAGGCCCGCTTCACCCGCGAGGCCCAGTCCGTCGCCGGGCTCAACCACCACGCCGTCGTCGCCGTGTACGACTCGGGCGAGGACCGGGTCGGCCCGAACACCGTCCCGTACATCGTGATGGAGCTGGTCGAGGGCCGCACCATCCGCGACCTGCTCCTCAGCGCCGAGGCGCCGGGCCCGGAGCAGGCGCTCATCATCGTCTCGGGCGTGCTCGAAGCCCTCGCGTACTCGCACCAGCACGGCATCGTCCACCGCGACATCAAGCCGGCGAACGTCATCATCACCGACGCCGGCGCGGTCAAGGTGATGGACTTCGGCATCGCCCGCGCCCTGCACGGCGGGCAGGCGACGATGACCCAGACCGGCATGGTCATGGGCACCCCGCAGTACCTGTCGCCCGAACAGGCCCTCGGCAAGGCCGTGGACCACCGCTCCGACCTGTACGCGACCGGCTGCCTGCTGTACGAACTCCTCGCGCTGCGACCCCCGTTCACCGGCGAAACCCCGCTCTCCGTGGTCTACCAGCACGTCCAGGACGCGCCCGTACCCCCTTCGCAGCTGCCGGAGGGCCACCACATCCCGCAGGAGCTCGACGGCCTCGTCATGCGCTCCCTCGCCAAGGACCCGGACGACCGGTTCCAGAGCGCCGAGGAGATGCGCGGCCTGGTCCAGTACGCGCTCCAGATGCTGCACGACCAGGGGCCGAACACCGGTACCTGGAACACCGGTCCGGTCACCATGGCGCTGCCGCACGGACGCGGCGGCGCCGCCGCCACCACGGCCATGCCCGTGGGCGGAGGCGGCGGCGGGCACGGGTACGCCTCGAACGCCTCGACCTCGCAGTTCCAGCAGCCGATGGTGCCGCCGCTGAACCCGGACGACGGCACGGCCTTCCCCGGCCGTCCCGGCGGCGGCCAGGGCGGTCACAGCGGCGGATACGAGGTCTACGACGGCGGCGGCAACGGCAGCCGCTGGAAGATGTGGCTGTTCGCGGTGCTCGCGATCGTGGCGATCGCGGGCGGCGTGGCCTACGCCGTCAACAACTTCGGCGGCGGCAAGGGCGGCCAGAAGCAGGACCCGGGGACCAGCCAGACCACGCCCAGCGCGAAGCCGAGCGCTTCCGACTCGCCGGACCCCACGCAGTCGCGTCAGACGACGGACAACACGCCGTCGAACAACGACACCCCGCCTCCGGCGACCCGCACCCGGACGCAGACCGCCAGCCAGTCGCCCACGGCGTCGGTGTCGCAGTCGCCGACCGCGACGGCGACGAAGAGCGCCACGGCGACGGCGACCGCCACGGCGACCAAGACCGCCCCGGTCACCACGCCGCCGACCAAATCCCAGCCGCCGCCGGGACCCGAGAGCGCGGAGTGAGCACGGGACGGGCCCGGCGGAATCAATTCCGCCGGGCCCGCTCCCGTACGACGCCCGGTCAGCCGGCGGCTTGGTACAGCCGGTCGGGATTGCCGTTCCCGGCGGGCGAGTGCACGGTGATGAACCGCAGTTCGAACCGTATGCGGACCGGGTCGAACACATCGCCGTCCACGAAATGCGGACCCGGACCGAAGAGTTCCAGTCTTCCGCGGTCGGCTCGACGACCTGCGCCGTTCCGGTGAACCGCACCGACCGGAGCCGAGGGTCCGGGGAATAGGAATTGTGGGCCCCGTACGAACCACGCCTGGGTTGCACACCTGGCGCCCCTCCCGTTACCAACACCCCCGCCCGTGGAGCCGGATCGCGGCCGGACCGGGTGCTACCGCCTCTCCGCCTGCAGCCGGGCCACGTAGGCGGCGGCCTGGGAGCGGCGCTCCATGCCCAGCTTGGACAGCAGGCTGGAGACGTAGTTCTTGATCGTCTTCTCGGCCAGGTGCAGGCGCTCGCCGATGACGCGGTTGGTCAGGCCCTCGCCGATCAGGTCGAGGATCTTCCGCTCCTGCTCGGTGAGGTTGGCGAGGCGGTCGTCGCCCTTGCCGCCCTTGCCGTCGCGCAGCCGCTCCAGTACGCGTGCGGTGGCGACCGGGTCCAGCAGCGACTTGCCGGCGGCGACGTCACGCACGGCGCTGAGCAGCTCGTTCCCGCGGATCGCCTTGAGCACGTAGCCCGAGGCGCCGGCCATGATCGCGTCGAAGAGGGCCTCGTCGTCGGCGAACGAGGTCAGCATCAGGCACTTGACGTCCTCGCTCCGGGAGCGCACCTCGCGGCACACCTCCACACCGCTGCCGTCCGGCAGGCGGACGTCGAGGACGGCCACGTCGGGGCGGGTGGCGGGGATGCGGACCATGGCGTCGGCGGCCGTACCGGCCTCGCCGACGATCTCGATGTCCGCTTCGACCGACAGCAGCTCGTGGACGCCGCGACGGACCACTTCGTGGTCGTCCAGGAGGAATACCTTGATTTTTCCGTCTTCGCGCACGAAGTCAGTTTCACACACTCACCCCTTCCCTGCCGGAGTTACCCGGGATAACGTGCCGTTGTTCCCGGCCCCTGCAAGGCTGTGACCAGTGGTTGTTCCCGTCGCTGCGCATTTACTTGGAAATCCAAGCAAAAACGCAGGTCAGCGGGGTTTCGCAGTTATGCGGCGCACTGGGTAACGTGCATTGCGCAGGGCACTCGCCGGGACGCCTGTCACGCCTGAATCCCGTACGCGACGCGCACCCACCCCGTGCGCTCGTTACGGATGCAGGTGAGCCGCACTGGACCCCGGAGAACCCGGGTGCCGGACCGACGGAGGAGCACAAGTGACCGTGGAGAGCACTGCCGCGCGCAAGCCGCGACGCAGCAGCGGCACCAAGCGGGCGGCAGGTGCGGCAAGCGCCGCCAAGCCCGCCGCTGCCACCGCGCAGACGCAGGACGCTGAACCTCAGCTCGTACAGCTGCTGACGCCCCAAGGGGACCGGGTCGACCACGCTGAGAACGCGGAGTTCGCATCCTTCGTCGCAGACATCACCACCGAGGACCTGCGCGGCCTGTACCGCGACATGGTCATGACCCGCCGCTTCGACGGTGAGGCGACCGCCCTGCAGCGCCAGGGCGAGCTGGGCCTGTGGGCCTCGCTGCTGGGCCAGGAGGCCGCGCAGATCGGCTCCGGCCGGGCGCTGAACGACGCGGACTACGTCTTCCCGACCTACCGCGAGCACGGTGTGGCCTGGTGCCGCGGGGTCGACCCGACCAACCTGCTCGGGATGTTCCGCGGCGTGAACCACGGCGGCTGGGACCCGAACCTCAACAACTTCCACCTCTACACGATCGTCATCGGCTCGCAGACGCTCCACGCGACCGGTTACGCGATGGGCGTGGCCAAGGACGGCGCCGACGCGGCCGTGATCGCCTACTTCGGCGACGGCGCGTCCAGCCAGGGCGACGTGATGGAGGCCTTCAACTTCTCCGCGGTCTACAACTCCCCCGTGGTGTTCTTCTGCCAGAACAACCAGTGGGCGATCTCCGAGCCGACCGAGCGCCAGATGCGCGTGCCGCTCTACCAGCGCGCGCAGGGCTTCGGCTTCCCCGGCGTCCGCGTCGACGGCAACGACGTCCTGGCCTGCCTGGCCGTGACCCGCTGGGCCCTGGACCGGGCGCGCCGCGGCGAGGGCCCGACCCTGGTCGAGGCGTTCACGTACCGCATGGGCGCCCACACCACCTCCGACGATCCGACGAAGTACCGGCGGGACGAGGAGACGGCGGCCTGGGAGTCCAAGGACCCCATCCAGCGCCTGAAGGCCCACCTGCTGGCCACCGGAGGCGCCGACGAGGCGTTCTTCGCCGAGCTGGAGGCCGAGAGCGAGGCGATGGGCAAGCGCGTGCGCGAGGCCGTGCGCGCCATGCCCGACCCGGACACCATGGCGATCTTCGAGAACGTCTACGCGGACGGGCACGCGCTCGTCGACGAGGAGCGCGCCCAGTTCGCCGCCTACCTCGCGTCCTTCGAGTCGGCCGAGGAGGGTCACTGATGGCTGCCCAGAAGATGTCGATCGCGAAGGCGCTCAACGAGTCGCTGCGCAAGGCCCTGGAGCAGGACCCGAAGGTCCTGATCATGGGCGAGGACGTCGGCAAGCTGGGCGGTGTCTTCCGGATCACCGACGGCCTGCAGAAGGACTTCGGCGAGGAGCGGGTCATCGACACCCCGCTCGCCGAGTCGGGCATCGTCGGCACCGCCATCGGCCTGGCCCTGCGCGGCTACCGGCCGGTCGTGGAGATCCAGTTCGACGGCTTCGTCTTCCCGGCGTACGACCAGATCGTCACGCAGCTCGCGAAGATGCACGCGCGGGCCCTGGGCAAGATCAAGCTGCCGGTCGTCGTGCGCATCCCGTACGGCGGCGCGATCGGCGCGGTCGAGCACCACTCGGAGTCCCCCGAGACGCTGTTCGCGCACGTCGCGGGCCTGAAGGTGGTCTCCCCGTCGAACCCGAGCGACGCCTACTGGATGCTCCAGCAGGCGATCCTCAGCGACGACCCGGTGATCTTCTTCGAGCCGAAGCGCCGCTACTGGGACAAGGGCGAGGTCGACACCGAGGCCATCCCGGGCGAGCTGCACAAGTCGCGCGTGGTGCGCGAGGGCTCCGACCTCACCCTGGCCGCCTACGGCCCGATGGTGAAGGTCTGCCTGGAGGCCGCGGCCGCGGCCGCCGAGGAGGGCAAGTCGGTGGAGGTCCTGGACCTGCGCTCGATGTCCCCGGTCGACTTCGACGGGATCCAGGCGTCGGTGGAGCGGACCCGCCGGCTCGTGGTCGTCCACGAGGCGCCGGTCTTCCTCGGCGTGGGCTCGGAGATCGCCGCCCGCATCACGGAGCGGTGCTTCTACCACCTGGAGGCCCCGGTGCTGCGCGTGGGCGGTTTCCACGCCCCCTACCCGCCGGCCCGCCTGGAGGACGAGTACCTGCCGGGCCTGGACCGGGTGCTCGACGCCGTCGACCGCTCGCTGGCGTACTGAGGAGCCACGTTCCATGACCATCCGCGAATTCAAGATGCCCGATGTGGGCGAGGGCCTCACCGAGGCCGAGATCCTCAAGTGGTACGTCCAGCCGGGTGACACGGTCACCGACGGCCAGGTCGTCTGCGAGGTCGAGACGGCCAAGGCCGCCGTCGAGCTGCCGATCCCGTTCGACGGCGTCGTGCACGCGCTCCTGTTCGAGGAGGGCACCACGGTCGACGTCGGCCAGGTGATCATCTCGGTGCAGACCGGTGAAGCCGGCGCCGAGGCCCCGGTCCAGACGGCGGCCGCGCCCGTCGCCGAGGCCCGCCAGCCCGTCCTGGTCGGCTACGGCGTCTCCACCGCCTCCACCAAGCGCCGCCCGCGCAAGGCCACGGCGGCCCCGGCCGCGCAGAACGGCACGGCCGCTCCGGCCGCGCCCGCGGCTCCGGCCGCCCCCGCGGCCCCGGCCGCGCCGGTGCTCCCCGCGGTCCCGGCGCAGCCCATCGGCGAGCGTCCGCTGGCCAAGCCGCCGGTGCGCAAGCTCGCCAAGGACCTGGGCATCGACCTGGCCTCGGTGGTGCCGACCGGTGACGGCGGTGTCGTGACCCGGGAGGACGTCCACGCGGCGGCCGCCGCGGCGATCGCCCCGCAGGCCGGGCCCGCCGCCGCGGCTCCCGTCGCGGCTCCCGTCGCGGCGCAGGCCCAGGCCCAGGCCCAGACCCCGGCCCCGGTGGCCGAGGCCGCGCCGGCCGCCGAGACGTCGGCCCGGGAGACCCGCATCCCGGTCAAGGGCGTCCGCAAGGTGACCGCCCAGGCCATGGTCGGCTCGGCCTTCACCGCGCCGCACGTCACCGAGTTCATCACCCTCGACGTGACCCGCACGATGAAGCTGGTGCAGGAGCTCAAGGACGACCCGGACCTCGCCGGTCTGCGGATCAACCCGCTGCTCCTGATCGCGAAGGCCGTCCTGGTGGCCATCCGCCGCAACCCGGACGTCAACGCGTCCTGGGACGAGGCGGCCCAGGAGATCGTGCTCAAGCACTACGTCAACCTGGGCATCGCGGCGGCCACGCCGCGCGGGCTGATCGTCCCCAACATCAAGGACGCCCACGCCAAGACCCTGGGCGAGCTGTCGGAGTCCCTGTCCTCGCTGGTCGCCACGGCCCGCGACGGCAAGACCTCCCCGGCCGACATGCAGAACGGCACGATCACCATCACCAATGTCGGCGTCTTCGGCGTCGACACCGGTACGCCCATCCTGAACCCCGGCGAGTCCGCGATCCTCGCGGTCGGCGCGATCAAGCTCCAGCCGTGGGTCCACAAGGGCAAGGTCAAGCCGCGCCAGGTCACCACCCTGGCCCTGTCGTTCGACCACCGTCTCATCGACGGCGAGCTCGGCTCCAAGTTCCTCGCCGACATCGCGGCGGTCCTGGAACACCCCCGCCGGCTGATCACCTGGTCGTAGCGGCACGCACCGCGCCCCACCCGATGGCCGGCCCCCCTCCGCGGAGGGCCGGCCATCGGCCGTGGCGCAGCCGTACGAACGTCCGCGGGCCTCTGGAAGGAGCTGTGCGATGAACGACCGGACGGCCGGGGGGTCGGCGGCAGCGGAGACGACCCTCGTACGCGAGGTCTTCGGCCCGCTCGGCGCGCTCGTCGAGTGCGGCGCGGCGCTGGAATCGGTGTCGGTGGGCGCGTTCGTCGCGCGTCACCGCGGCGAGCTGGACCGGGTGCTGGACGTGGTGCGGCGGCTGGGCGGCTTTCATGCCGAGTCGATGGACGTCATGGACGGGCTCGGCTACCTGCGGGAGCACGACGTCCCGCCGGTCACCCTGCTGATGTGGTCGGGATGCATCGAGGAGTACACCCCGGACCTCGGCGCACCGGAAACGGTTCGCCGCATGGCCCGGATGGGTGTCGACCTCCAGCTGGCGCATCTCCTCCAGGCGCTGGTGGGGGTGGCGGCCCTGCGCGGCGACGACGACGTGGAGTCCCCGGCCCGGGAGATCGCGGAGGTGATCGGCGCGGTGTGCGTGTGGGGCGGGGCCGGAGGCGGGCGGTCGCTGCACGAGGTGGTCCTTGTGTGGCGGGTCGCGTTCCTTCCCGGGCTCCTGATGCCCTCGTCGGGCTCGCCGGAGCCCTTCAAGCGGCGCCTGCGGGCGTACGCGCACGCCCTGGAACGGATCGTGGAACAGGGCGAGTGACCGGGCCGCGGGGGAAACCCCTGGTCGGCGTGGTGGACCCCGTGTGATCATCACCGGATGATTTTCCGCGCTGCCACCGCAGACCCCGCAGACCTCGACCGGACCGTCGCCTACCCGGCCGACGGCCCCGTCCCCGCCCTCACCGCCGAGAAGGTCCGTGAGGAGCTCGCCGAGAACCGGATCCGCCCCGAGTGGATCTGGATCGCCGAGGACGAGGAAGGCGAGATCCTGGCCCGTGCGCTGTGGTGGGGCCGCGGCGACAGCGAGCGGCCCATCGCGCTCGACTGCCTGCAGGTACGGGCCTCCGTGGCCGACCCGGCCGCGGTCGCCGCCGGGCTGCTGGAGGCCGGCCACGCCGCCTTCGGCAAGAGGCCCGGCTGCAACGTCTCCCTGCCCCGCGGCTGGCGGGCCGACCCGGAGCTGGCCGCGGCGGTCGCCTGGCGCCAGGAGGCCGCGTACAGGACCGGTCTGACGCGCGAGATCGAGCGGCTGCGCTACGAGTGGACCCCGGCCGCCGGGACGGCCGGGCCCACCGGACGGCTCGTCTTCCGCGACGGCACCGACGAGGAGTTCCTGGACGCCTTCATCCGGCTGTCCGCCGGCAGCCTCGACCTGCACACGCAGACCGAGCTCCAGTCGATGGAGGCGGAACAACTGGCCCGCGAGGACATCGAGTTCTACCTCGACTGCCCCGGCGAGCGCTCCTGGTGGCGGCTCGCCCACCTCCCGGACGGCACCCTCGCGGGCATGGCCATCCCGTCGGCGACCCCGTACCACCGCAACGTCGGCTACCTGGGCGTCGTGCCCGAACAGCGCGGCCAGGGCCTGATCGACGAGATCCTGGGCGAGATCACCCGCTTCCACGCGGGCGAGGGAGCGCAGCGCATCACCGCGACCACGGACACCGTCAACATCCCGATGGCCGCCGCCTTCGACCGGGCCGGCTACGAGGTCACCGAGATCCGGCTGGTGTGGGAGGAACCGTCCGGGGTCTGAGGAACGGCGGGCCGGCTCGTCCGGGAGACCGACTTCGACGGCCGTGTGCTCGACTACGCCTATGACCCGGCGGGCCGGCTCGTCGCCCGCACCGACGCCCTCGGGCAGCGGATCACGTACGAGCGCGACGCCTTGGGGCACACCGTCCGCAAGGACGCGGGCGGCACGGTGACGGGCGCGGATCATCATTGACAAGAGCCTGGACCCGTCCAGGCCGGTGGCCATCATCCGCCAGGACAATATTGATCCATGCGTACCACATCGAGCCGGAGGACCTCTCCAACTACATCACTCCGCGGGACGGCAAGGACACGGCGAAGTGGCGGACCCCGAAGGGGGACGAAGTGAATGAGTAGCCGCAGCGGTACCCCCCGCGATCCGGCACCCGGCTGGCCCGGCTACCGCGCCGAGCCCTCCTACGACCCCGGCCGGAGCCGGGTCTTCCCGGCCCCGCTGCCGGCGGAGCTGCGGGCGCTCGGCAACGACGTCCGGGCGGCCGACTGGCCGGTGCGGCTCGCCTTCCGCAGCTCCCGGACCACGCTGCTCGACACGCTCTGCCGCTGGCAGACCCTGCGCGCGCTGGCGTACGTGCACCTGCTGGCCGCCCGCACGGGGAACGAGCGGCTGCCGGCCGACCTGAGGGTGGTTCCCGACCCGGAGGCGGCGGGCGATCCGGGCCTGCCCGCGCTGCTGGCGAGGCTGGAGCGGGCCGCCGCCGGCCTTCCGGCGGACCTGCTGGACGCGGTCGTCTGCGACAGCGGCGGGCTGCTCGCCGACAATCGGTTCGCGGCATCGGTACTGGCCGCCGGGCTCACCGCCGATTCCCGGCCGGGGGACCCGGACGAGGCGGTCTCCCGCGCGGTGGTGCTCACCAGCTACTGGTACGAGGTCCCCGGGCTGCGCGGCGCGCTGGCCCTGACGTGGAGCGCGAACCTGTTCGTCCGCTCCTGGCTGGGGTGGTCCCAGCGGTTCGTGTACGGCGACCCGGCGGGAGGCATCGGCATCACCTCCGACCCCCGCCCGCCCCGCCTGGCGGCGTCCGCTCTCCCGAAGTGGGCGGCGCCCCTGCTGGACCGCATCGAGCAGGGCCCGGGGGCAGCCTCCTGTCCCGGGCCGGCTCCGTCGTGAACGACAAGCCTTACGCGCCGTACTGCGACGAGGTGCCCGAGCCGGGCGTCCTGCTGCCCTCCTCCGGCTCCCCGCAAGGGATCCGGCGCGGATTCCGGGCCTGCGCGCACGCCCTGGAAGGGCAGGGGCCCCCCGGCCGGTAATCTCCCGCCCGGGGAAGGGGGTCGGGTGTCCATCGCCGAATTGCAGGTGTACTCCGTCGAGGAGGCCGACGTCACGGGCGGCGTGTGCGTGGTCCGCTGCGTCGGCGGGGTGGCCCGGGCCGGGCAGGTCTACGCCGTCGGCGAGTCGCGGATTGGCCTGCGCCACATCGAGCGGTACGGGCGGCCCGTCGGCTCCCTCGGCGCCGGACACAGTGCGAAGGCCCACTTCAGGGGGGCCATGGTCGCGCTGCTCTCCCGCGGGCAGGTGCTGACCTCGGTGCCGCCCGACGGGCACTCGCTGGAGGACCTGGAGGCCTGGCTGGCCACCGACCCGCCCTTGCGTGACGAGCCCCACCCGCGGACGCTGCGCGTCCTGGCCGGCGTGCGGATGCGCGACGACCGCCTTCCGGACGGGGTCCGGCTGCGCTGGGGCCGGGTGGCACTGGCCGCCACCCACCGCTGCGCGGCGGCCGAGCGCACGCCCGAACTGGCCGGTGCGCCCGAACTTGCCTGTGTACGCGCTTACTTGATCGAGCAGTTCGGCCCGGACCGCGGCGGGGACCCGGCGGCCCTGTGCCGGGAACTGCTCGCGCTGATCGATCTGACCCCGGCCCAGGCGGCGGCCCAGAGCCGCGTCTGGCGCGACCTCCCCCACCACCGCATCCGCCACCTGCGCCGCATCAAATCCCTGATCCCCTGGCTGACGGCGCTGCGACCCCACCTGGCTGACGGCGATCCACCGGCGACGTCGGTCGACGCGTGGGCGCAGGTCAGACCCCTGCTGCCGTGAGGGCACCGGCCGGTGGTGCCAGGTGCACCGCGACGGCGACGGCGCCGGCCGGGATGCAGTGCCCGCCCTCGGCCTCGGCGGTACGCGTCCTGCCGACGGCGCCCGCGCCGACCTCGGTGCGGGTGTCGCCGAGCGCGTCACACCACCGGCCCGGGGACCGGGAGCCCCGGCCCCCGCACGCGGCGGGACAGAGGCTCCGGGTGTTCGCGGCGGGTCAGCCCTGGCGCGCGGCGTTGCCGAGGACCTTGGTCGGGGTGATGCGGACGACCACGCGGACGTCCTCCGCCGGGGCGTCGCGGTACTCCTTGCCGGCGCCCGGTCCGAGGTACTCCTCGGCGATGCGGACGGCCACCGCGCGGCCGACGTCCTCGGTGACGGTGGCCGTGCCGCGGATCTCGGCGTAGAGGAAGGGGTTGGCCAGGTCGAAGACGGTGACGCCGACCCGCCCGTCCCGGAGGATGTTGCGCTCCTTGCGGCGTCCCCGCTCGGTGGAGATCAGCAGGTCGCCCCCGTCGCGGCTCACCCAGATCACGGAACTCTGCGGACTGCCGTCGGGGTTGATGGTCGACAGGACGGCGGGGTGCGGGGAGTCGAGCAGCCCGCGCACGGTCTCATTCAGCTCAACAGTCATGGCGGCGAGGCTAGTCGGGGCGCCGGCGGAGCGCCGCCGGTTTCCGGACCCCCTGCGGTGACTCACCGAAGTCGGTCAGTTCCACGGGATGTTGAGCCACGGGCTGGCCGGGTCTGTGGTCAGTGCGACGTGGGCGGCGAGGGCCGTCGTGTACCAGGTGCCGAACTCCTCCTCGTCGAAGTGGAGGCACCGGCCGAGGACGTACCCGGCGGAGAACTCCTCCCACGAGCGGTACGTCTGGCGGGCCGACTCTCCGGCGCGCAGTACGGCCTTCTCCGCCTCGTGCAGGGTGCCGTAGCGGCAGCCGATGCCCCAGCGGGCCATCTGGGAGGCGCGGCCGAGGTCCCAGGCCTCGACGGAGCGGACCCAGCCGTCCTCGGGGAGCAGCCCGTCGGCCCGGAAGCGCTGTTCGTAGCGGGCTATGCGGCCTATGAGGCGCTTGACGCCGGCTATCTCCCCCTCCACCTCGGCGGCAGGGCGCGGCCGGGCGACGGTGACCCCCTCGGGCGTGAGCTGCGGCTCGGCGGCCCGTTCGGCGTTGCGGCGCATGCTCGCCTCGGCGGCGTGCCGCCAGTGCTCCACGTCCACGGGCCCCGCGAAGTCGGAGGCGAGGACGCGGCGGACGCGCAGCGCGAACTCCCACACCGGGCTGACCACCGAGGTGTTCAGGAGCTCTTCGAGGGTGGCGAGCCAGTCGGCCCGGTCGGTGATGCCCCAGCTCTTCGCGACGCGGCGGCGCTCGTGCCGGTATCCGCTGCCGTGGTAGGCCAGGGCGTTCCAGAACTCGCCGTTGGTGACGGCGAGATGGCTGCCGACGGCGAGGCCGTGCGCGATGTCCCCGTGCAGGGGCCCGCCGGTGAAGAGGGCGTGGACCTTGCCCTCGGGCAGGCCGTAGCAGGGCGCGGCGTCGGCGTGCGCCCGCCAACGGGCCAGGTCGGCGGGGGTGGTGGTGAGGTACGCCTCGGCGGGTGAGCCCGGGTTCACGGCGAGGAAGGCGGGGTCGTCGGCGGCCCACACCTTGGAGAACCAGCCCAGACTCCGGGCCTCGAAGACGGTCTCGGGAGTGGGCGCGGGCAGCATGCCGGCGGTGCGGACGACGAGCATGCGGTCCGGGGTGGGGTGGAAGAAGACCGAGTCGGGGTGCGCGTCGGCCTGCACGCGGGGCTGCACGAGGTAGAGCTGGGCGCGTGCGAGCACGTCGAAGTACGCGGCCCAGTCGCCCGCCGCCTTGGCCTCGTACAGCTCTCTCTCGATGACGCTCGGCGCGATCCAGGTGCCCATACGGGGACCTTATACGGACCCCTTCCGGGCCGAGCCGGCCCGTTCCGCCTTCCCGCGGGCAATGTCGGCCGGGCAGGTGGGAGCTGGCTCAAGGGGGTTGCGGCATGGGGCCGTTCGGCTTCACGGCGTCCGGCAGCGGTGCGGTCGTCACCCTGTACTGGCGGCCGGGACGCGACTTGTGCATCAAGCTCCGTACGCAGCTGCGGGCGGCCCGGATCCCTTACCGGAAGGTCGACATCCGGCGGGACCCCGACGCGGCGGCCTTCGTCCGCGGGGTGGCCGACGGCAACGAGACCGTCCCGACGGTGGTGGTCGCCGGCCACCCGCCCATGGTGAACCCGTCGTTGACCCGGGTCCGACGAGCACTCGGCGCCGGGTGACCTGGCCCCGTACGCCGGGCGCGACCTCAGATCGACCGGGCCCGTCGGCACGCCCCCCGCGTGCCACCGCGCGACCGTGCGGACCCCCTTGACGGTCCCCGGCGGGGGAGGGACGCTCCCCGGTCTCGGATCCGAACGGTTGCAGCTGGGGGGCCGCCATGCCGCAGGAGTCTGTTCAATCGGTGGGGGAGCTGCGCGCGCAGCTGAGCGCGCGAGGGGCGCGGTGGTCGGTGCTGGAGCACCTGGCCGACGAGGAGCCGGTGCCGCGGCCCTCGCTCGGTCTGGAGCCCGGTGCGAACCTGACAACCGCCGCGGAGGCGGGCACGATCGATCTGCGGGGCCTCATCGGGCACGCGAGCGGCAATCCGCACCTGACCCGGCGCCGCGCCGCCCACGGGCTGCTCGCCGGGGCGGGGGAGCCGGTCCTCGGAGCCCGGCCCGCCGCCGTGGACTGGCGCGACCGCTGGGGCTGGCCCTGGATCACCAAGGTGAAGGACCAGAACCCGTGCGGTTCCTGCTGGGCCTTCGGCGCCGCCGGCCTGGTGGAGTCCATGGCCCGCATCGAGCACGACGTATGGGCGGAGCGCTCCGAGGGCGACGTCCACGACGGTCTGCGCTTCAGCTGCGGGCAGGGCAGCAACCCGGAGACCGCCCTCGACTGGATCACGGAGAACGGCGGCCTCGCCGACCCGGACTGCTGGCCGTACAGCATCCCTCCGGCCGGGCTCCCGGCCGCCCGCCGCGACGCCTGGCGCGCCGAGTACACGCCGAGCTGGGACCGGTCCGGCCGTACCGTGCGGGTCACCGACTACGTCCGGCTCGGCGATGTCGAGCAGCAGAAGGTGTGGCTGGACACGGTCGGCCCGCTGACCGCCTGCTTCGACGTCTACGACGACTTCTTCGGTCTCGGCTCCGGGGTCTACCACCGCACCAGCGACCGCCTCGCGGGCGGCCACTGCGTGCTGGTCGTCGGCTACGACGACGCGGCGGGCTGCTGGCTGTTCAAGAACTCCTGGGGCACGGGCTACCACGTCGGCGGCTACGGCCGGATCGCCTACGGCGAGGTCAGGATCGACCACTGGGCCAAGTGCGGGCTGCGCGGCACCAACCCGGACCCGTGGACCAAGCGCCGCCTGCACACCGGCAACGTCTACGAGAGCGGCAACGGCCGCGCCCACCGCAACTTCGAACTCCTCGCCACCACCACGGGCGCCCGGCTCCAGCACTGGTGGCGCGAGGGCGACGCGCCCTTCGCCTGGGCCCGCGCGGGCGTGTTCGCCAACGACGCCTCCGGTCAGCCCGCCTTCACCGGGACCACCTACAACCGCAACATGGAGTCCCTGCACGTGACCACGGGCGGCCGGCTGCGCCACTGGTACTACGAGCAGTCCGCCGGCGTGTGGCGCGACGGGGGCGTCTTCGGCCCGGGGGACGCGGCCGTCGGCTCCACCCCGGCGTTCATCCAGAGCGACTACGGCAAGCCCGGCAACTTCGAGGTGGTCGTCCGTACATCCGACGGCCGGCTCAACCACTGGTGGCGGATCAACGGCGCACCTTGGACCTGGAACGACGGCGGCCGCTTCGCCTCCGGCATCGCCCACTACGGCCCCGCCCTCGTCCAGACCCGCTCGCGCCACCTCGACCTGGTCGCCGCCCGCACCGACGGCCTCATGCAGCTGTGGTGGCGCGACGACCCCGACGGCTTCGCCTGGCGCGCCGGGGAGGTCTTCGGCAGCGGCACGCCCGCCACCTCCGCGCCCTGCCTGATCGAGGGCCAGTACGGGGCCGCCGACGAGGACACCGCCGGGAACTACGAGCTGTGCGTGGCGGTGGCCGGCGGCCGGGTCGAGCACTGGTGGCGCGGCAACGCGGGTGGCTCGCCCTGGTGGTGCGGTGCCGTCTTCGGCCACGACGTCGCCTCGGTCACCGGGATGCTCCAGGGCAGCTTCGGGTTCAACCTGGAAGTCGTCGTCCTGCGCACCGACCGCCGCCTGCAGCACTACTGGCGCGACGGCGCGGGCTGGCACGAAGGGCCGGTGATCGGCCCCGTCTGAGAGGACCGGCGGCGTGGAGGTGCGCAGTGTCGTGCTGAGCCCCGGTGAGCCGTACGAGCTGCGGCTCACCGGGCGCGGGGCGCGCGGGTACGTGTGGACCTGGCAGGTCACGGGCGACGCGGAGGTGGTGTCGGTGGCGCAGGCCGCGGGTGCGGCGGGCGGAGCGCCGCCCGGGGCCGCGGTGGAGCTGAGCTACGTCGTACGGGCCCGGCCCCCGGGCGGGGGCCGGGCCAGGATCCGTTTCGCGCAGGTCCGGCCGCCGTACCCGGACGAGGCGCCCTACGACGAGTTCGTGCTGGACGTG
This sequence comes from Streptomyces sp. NPDC023541, assembly GCF_055559995.1. NCBI lineage: Bacteria > Bacillati > Actinomycetota > Actinomycetes > Kitasatosporales > Streptomycetaceae > Streptomyces > Streptomyces sp. NPDC023541. Next base: position 318,641 of record NZ_JBVHJO010000003.1, on the reverse strand, counting down.
GAGGTCAGACCGGCGGCCGGCGGCGCGGACGGCGCGGGCTGAGGACCGCGTGCTGCAGGGCTTCCAGGGGGCCGCGGTCGAAGCGGCGCAGCCACAGCGACGACCCGGCCGCCAGGGTCAGGCTCACGCCCGCCCACAGGCCCATCACCCACCAGGGGCCGCTGCCGGCCGGCCGGTCGGCCAGGCCCAGCCCGATGCCGTAGCAGAGCAGCATGCAGAGCAGGTTCTGGGCGACGTAGCAGGACAGCGCGGTGCGGCCGACGGAGCCGAGGGCGCGGGTCGCGGAGCCGGGGATCCACAGCCGGTCCAGCGCGATGCCGATCAGGCCGATGTAGCCCAGGGCGAGCAGCGGCGCCGCACCGTAGCGGCCCAGGAGGTAGAAGTCGCCGCCGCCGAAGGTGGTCGCGGCGTTCAGCGGCAGGCCGAGGCCCAGGCCCCAGGCGGCCAGCCGGGTCCGGACGCGGCGGCCGTCGGCGGTCGCGGCGAAGGTGCCGGCGCGGTGGAGGCGTACGCCGAGGAGGAAGAGGAAGACCAGCAGCCCGAAGGAGATGACGGGCTCGATGCGCAGGGCGAGGAAGTGGTCCAGGCGGAAGGCGATCTGCGCCGGCCAGCTCCCGTGGGCGTAGAGGTCGACGGCGGCCGCGGCCGGGGCCTTCGGTGCGCCGTCCGGCCGGGCCATCGCGTCGAGGGTCAGCAGGCCCGTCACTGCCAGGTGCACCCCGCCGGCCGTCCACATGGCCGCGCGCCGCACCTTCTCCGAGCGGGCCAGCAGCCAGGCGACGAGCAGGGCGGTCACGGCGTACCCCATCAGCACGTCCCAGGCGAAGACGAGGACGAAGTGGACGGTGCCCTCGACGAACAGGAAGGCGGCGCGCTGGGGATAGCGGCCAGGCCACGGTTCGCCGCGCCGGGCGGCGGAGTCGTACTGGATGGCCAGGCCGACACCGAACAGGACCGTGAGCAGGGCCAGGAACTTGCCGTCCGCGAGGAAGCGGAAGACGGACTCCGCGATGGTGGCGGCGGAGGGGTCGGCGAGTGCGTCGGGCGCCTTCAGGCCCCCTTGCAGCACGCTCCACTCCGAGCCGGGCGAGGTGAAGATCCAGACGTTGGTCATGAGCGTGCCGAGGATCGCGGCGCCGCGCAGGACGTCCAGGAGCGGGAGCCGGGCGGTCGTGCGGACCGCCGGGGCGAGGGTGTCGGCCATGACTCCAGGCTCCCGGCGCGCGGAGCCGGGTACGTCCTGCGCGCGGACGAAGGCGTAGTACATCCTTCGGTGCAGGCGGGCCCGGCCGGGGAAGGAGACGCCCCGGCCGGCCCCACGGGCCCGCGGCCCCACCCCGGGTCCACATCCCGGACCGGCCACGGCTTGCACCCCTGTTGTATCTATGCTGTGCGCATGCCCGCCGCCACCAGCACCGCGACCGCCGCCGACCGCGTCTACCAGCACGTCAAGCACGGTGTGCTCGACCGGCGCTACGAAGGCGGCACCCTCCTCACCGAGGGCGAACTCGCCGAGGCGGTGGGGGTGTCCCGCACCCCGGTCCGCGAGGCGCTGCTGCGCCTGGAGACCGAGGGGCTGCTGAGGCTGTACCCGAAGAAGGGTGCCCTGGTCCTGCCGGTCTCCGCGCAGGAGATCAACGACGTCCTCGAAACCCGGCTGCTGGTCGAGGAGTTCACCGTGCGCAAGGCCGTGCCGGCGCCACCCGGCCTGCTGGACCGGCTGGAAGCGCTGCTCGACGAGCAGCGCCGGCTCGCCGCCGCGGGGGACCTCGCCGCGATGACGGCGGCGGACCGGGGCTTCCACGCCGAGATCGTGCGCAGCGCAGGGAACCAGATCCTGTGCCGGCTCTACGACCAACTCCGCGACCGGCAGCTGCGGATGGGCGTGGCCCTGCTGCACGCGCACCCCGACCGGCTGCAGCGGACGCTGGCCGAGCACGCCGAGATCCTGGACGCGCTGCGCGCCGGGGACGCCGGGGCGGCCGCCGCCGCGGTGCGCGGGCACATCGGCCGGGTCGAGTCGCTCGTGCGGGGACCGGGCCTGTGAGCGCCGGGCCGGGGGGCGCCGGGCCGGTGGGCGCCGGGCCGGGGGGCGCCGGGCCGGTGGGCGCCGGGCAGATGAAGGACCCGCCGGGCGGTGGGAAGGCCGTCGCCGTCTGGTGCATCGGCGTCGCCGTCTACTTCGTCGCGGTGATCTTCCGCACCAGCCTGGGCGTGGCCGGTCTCGAAGCGGCGGACCGCTTCCGCGTCAGCGCCTCCGCCCTGTCCACCTTCTCCCTGCTCCAGCTCCTCGTCTACGCGGGCATGCAGGTCCCCGTCGGCCTGATGGTGGACCGGCTCGGCACCAAGAAGGTACTGACGCTGGGCGCGGTGCTCTTCACCGCCGGGCAGCTCGGCTTCGCGCTCTCCCCCTCGTACGAGATGGCCCTCGCCGCCCGCGCCCTGCTGGGCTGCGGCGACGCGATGACCTTCATCTCCGTGCTGCGGCTCGGCACCCGCTGGTTCCCGGCCCGGCGCGGGCCGCTGATGGCGCAGCTGGCCGGGCTGGTCGGCATGGCGGGCAACCTCGTGTCCACCCTCGTCCTCGCGCCCGTCCTGCACGGGGTCGGCTGGACCGCGGCCTTCGCCGGCAGCGCGGTGGCCGGGCTGGTGGTGCTGGTGCCGCTGGTGCTGTTCCTGCGCGACCATCCGGAGGGCCACGACCCGGCGCCGGCGGAGCGGACCGGCGGGGCGGGCTTCGTGCGGCGCCAGATCAGGGAGTCCTGGAGCGAACCCGGCACCCGGCTCGGGCTGTGGGTGCACTTCACCACGCAGTTCCCCGCGATGGTGTTCCTGCTGCTGTGGGGGATGCCCTTCCTGATCGAGGCGCAGGGCCTGACGCGGACCACCGCCGGCGCGCTGCTGACGCTGGTCGTCGCCTCGAACATGGCGCTCGGGCTGGTCTACGGCCAGATCATCGGCCGCCGCCAGTCCACCCGGATACCGCTCGCGCTGGGAACGGTCGGCCTCACGGCCCTGCTCTGGGGGGCGGTCCTCGCCCACCCGGGGGGCCACGCGCCGATGTGGCTGCTGGTCACCCTGTGCCTGGTGCTGGGCGGCTGCGGCCCGGCGTCGATGATCGGCTTCGACTTCGCCCGCCCCGCCAACCCGGCCGAACGCCAGGGCACCGCCTCCGGGATCACCAACATGGGCGGCTTCATCGCCTCGATGACGACCCTGCTGACGGTGGGCGTCCTGCTCGACGCCACCGGCGACGACTACCGCATCGCCTTCTCGACGGTCTTCGTGCTCGAAGCGCTCGGCGTCACCCAGATCCTGCGCCTGCGCCGCGGGGCACTGGCCCGCGAGGCGGCCCGCGGCCGCGTCACCATCCCCGCGCAGACACCCGCGCAGACACCCGAACCGGCGCTCGTACCGGCGCCCGTATCGGCGCCTGCGCAGACTTCCGGACAGGCGTCCGGTCCGGAGGCGGAGCCGCGGCCGCGGCCCACCGCGTGTCCCCTGCCGGAAACAGCAGGGCGCGAGACGCCCTAGGCCGCGCCGCCCACCGGGGAGCGGTGCCCCCGCCTTCAGCCGCGCCTTCCGCACGGCCTACGCGATCAACCCGACCGGATTCCGCCGCGCGGCCGCCACGGCCGTACGGTTCAGCACCACCGCCTGAGCGGGCTCACGGCGGCGTCAGGGGGTCACGGAGAACTGCGTCAGGATGGCCTCCGCCAGCTGTGCGTCGCCCTCCACCTTCACCCGGTCGGCGACCGTGCGCGCCCGTACCCGGCCCGCCGCGAGCCGGACGTACGTCTCCCAGTCCATGGTCAGCGTCACCGCCGGGCCCAGCGACGGGGACTTGTCCACCGTGCCGCGGCCGTCCGCGTCCACCCGTACCGTCCGCATGAACTCCAGCTGCCCGTGCACGTCGATCACCACCGCCGAGTTCGCCGGGGCGCCCGCCCGCTTCGCCACCACCTTCGGCAGCCCGGACAGGAGGATGTCCCGCGCCACGTACGCACCCGGCGAGTCCCAGTTCCCCGGCGCGCCCAGCGCCCACCGCAGGTCCTGCTCGTGGATCCACACATCGAACGCCCGCAGCCGCAGCGCGTGTTCCAGGGTCACCTGGTCGCCGAGCGGCCCCCGCACCATCGTGTCCGGATCCCGCTTCTCGTTGCGCAGCTGCCGCGCGCGGCGGATGACGGTGTACTCCAGCTCCGAGGTCATCTCCGGCGCGGTGTGGTGGCGCCGCACGTCGACCTGCACCTCCATGTACCGGCTGAACTCGTCCACCACGTGCCGCAGGTCCCGCGCCACCGTGTGGATCGGCCGGGGGTCCCCGAGCTGCTCGCACTCGATGCCGATGATGTGGGAGACGACGTCACGGACCGACCAGCCGGGGCACGGCGTCGCCCGGTTCCACTCGCCCTCCGTCAGGGGGAGGACCAACTCGGATATCGCCTCGATCGAGTGCGTCCACGCGTCGGCATAGGGCTGAAGGCTGGGATGCGGATGGACGGTCAACGGGACCCCTCGCGGTGCTGTTCAGTGGCGTCGTTCAGTGGCGCGTTTCGGAAGCAGTGGACTCAGTTTCCAAAACTACGCTGCCTGTGAGCACCCCGGCAGTGCTTTCGTGTGACGATTCGTAGGCCCGAGTTGACGGCTTGAACGCCAGGACGGTGGTAATGTGCGCGCCTCGTTGATCCAAATCGCAGTGAACGAGGGCGAGTCGGTGTCTTCCCGGCGCGCCCGTGCGGCCGATCTCGTGCGGGAGCAGGACGAGTCCGATCTCGTCGTGCTGCCCGAGCTGTGGACGGTCGGGGCGTTCGCCTACGAGCAGTTCGAGACCGAGGCCGAGCCTCTGGACGGACCGACCTACGAGGCCATGTCCAAGGCGGCCCGCGACGCCGGGGTCTGGCTGCACGCGGGCTCGGTCGTGGAGCGCGCGGGCGACGGCTCCCTCTACAACACCGCCCTGGTCATCTCCCCGGCCGGCGAGCTGGCCGCCACCTACCGCAAGATCCACCGCTTCGGCTTCGACCAGGGCGAGGCGGTCCTGATGTCCGCCGGCGACTCCCTGACCACGGTGGAGCTGCCGGAACAGACCCTCGGCATCGCCACCTGCTACGACCTGCGCTTCCCCGAACTGTTCCGGGGCCTGGTCGACGCCGGCGCGACCACGATGATCGTCGCCGCCGGCTGGCCCGCGCGCCGCCGCTCGCACTGGACGCTGCTGAGCCGGGCGCGCGCCGTCGAGGACCAGTCGTACGTCCTGGCGTGCGGGCTGGCCGGCACCCACGCGGGCGTGGAGCAGGCCGGGCACAGCCTGGTCGTCGACCCGTGGGGCGAGGTCCTCGCGGAGGCGGGCCCCGGCGAGGAGGTCCTCACGGTGGACCTGGACCCGGCCAGGGTCGCCGACACCCGCTCGCAGTTCCCGGCCCTCAAGGACCGCCGCCTGGGCCGCTGACCGTCAACCGGTGCGGATCCAGAGCACGACCGCCAGGACGGCGGGCACGGGGCACGCCAGCGCGCCGAGCAGGAGCAGCCGCGTGGACGCCGCCAGCCTGCGGACACCGGGAGCACGGGCCAGGGCGGTGAGCCCGGCGGCGGCGGCCGCCGGGACCAGCACAAGCAGCAGCAACAGGCCGCCGACCGGCTGCCCGGCCGCCGCACCCCACACCAGCGCGACGGTGAACAGGCCGCCCACCCAGCACACCGACAGCAGGGTGAGCGCCCACAGCAGGCCCGCGAGCGCGACGACGACGGGGCGGTCCTTGCGGACCGGCTGCGAGGGCTGCCACGGACCGTAGAGGGCCGCGTGGGTGCTGGGATTCACCGTGGGGTTCCTTCCGTGCTCGGCGGGACGACCACGATCCTCGCCGCCGCCCGCCGCCACCGCATGAGCGCGGATGCTCACCTCCGCGTGGGGTCCGTACTCAGCCCGGGGCCCCGCTCAGTCCTGGAGTGCGTCCTCCCGCTCCTTCTCGGCCATCCGGATCACGCACACCGCGACCGCCACCAGCAGCGCCGCGTCGGCGTCCTCCCGCACCACGTCGACCGCGTACGTCTCCCGCACCCGGTACCACTGCCGGGAGACCAGGGCGAGCAGCTCCCCGTCGTACTCGACCTTGAACTCCCGGTCCAGGATCCGCCCGCTGACGTCGAGCTCCGTGCCCTCCAGCAGCGTCACGCGGAAGTGGTTGCGCAGCAGCGAGAAGCGCTTGCGGCGGATCACCGCGAGCCGCCGCTCGTCCCGCTCCAGGGTCATCGCGTCGCGGAAGGCGAAGAGCTTCTCCCGCAGGGTGATCAGGATCCGGCCGTCGGGATCCTTCAGCTCCAGCGTGTCCCGCAACCGCAGCGCCTTGCCGTCGACGAGGAAGGCGTGCCGCCCCTCCTCGTCCTCGATCCAGCAGTCGTCCCCGATGGCCAGCATTTTGTCCCGAACGAGGTATTTCATGCGCTGATCAGTGCCCGCGATAGGTTTCCCCCATGCCACTGCTCTACGTGACCGACCTGGCGTACCCCGCACGCGGCCGCCGATATTGCGACGAGGACATATTCCTCACCTCGCGCCTGCGCGAGCACTTCGCGCTGGCCCTGTGCCACCCCGCTGACGCACGCGCCCTGATGCCCGGCTTCGACGCCGTGATCGTCCGCAACAGCGGCCCGGTCCTGCACTACCAGGAGGAGTACGACGCCTTCCGCGCGGCGGCCCTCGCCGCCGGCACGCCCGTGTACAACCCCCTCACCGGCCGCGCCGACATGGCCGGCAAGCAGTACCTCCTCGACCTGACGGCCGCCGGCTACCCGGTCATCCCGACCGTCGACGACCCGGCCCGGCTGGCCGAACTGCCGCAGGTGCCCGAGTACGTCGTCAAGCCCAAGCAGGGCGCCGACTCCATCGGCCTCACCTTCACCGCGACACCGGTCGGCCCGGCGGGGGCCGTCCTGATCCAGCCGCGCATCGACTTCACGTACGAGGTGTCCTTCTACTTCGTCGACGACGCCTTCCAGTACGCCCTCCACGCCCCCGATCCGGCCCGCCGCTGGGAGCTGCGCCCCTACCGACCGACCGGCGAGGACCTGGCCTTCGCCCGCTCCTTCGTCGAGTGGAACACCCTCGGGCACGGCATCCAGCGGGTGGACGCCTGCCGGGCGCCCTCCGGAGAACTGCTCCTCGTCGAGCTGGAGGACCTCAACCCCTACCTGTCCCTGGACCTCGTGCCGGCAGAGGTGCAGGACGCCTTCGTCACGGCCCTCACGAGATCTCTCCACTCCTTCCTCGGCTGATGTCAGTGCCGGGTGCCAGGCTCCTCCCATGGACAAGACGACGTTCTGGCAGCTGATCGAGACGGCCCGCGCGGACACGGCGGCGGACACAGGTGAGGACGCGGTGGCGCAGCGGGCGGGGGAGCTGCTCGCGGCCCGTCCTCAGGCGGAGATAGCCGCGGCCCAGCAGGTGCTGTGGGACCTGCTCGCGGAGTCCTACCGCAGCCCGCTCTGGGCCGCGGCCTACATGATCAACGGCGGCTGCTCGGACGACGGCTTCGACTACTTCCGCGGCTGGCTGCTCACCCAGGGCCGCGCGGTCTTCGACGCCGCCCTGGCCGACCCGGACTCCCTCGCGGACCACCCGGCGGTCCGCGATGCGGCCGCGGAGGGCCTGGAGCTGTGGGGCGAGGACGCCCTCTCGATCGCGTGGACCGCCTACGAGAGCGCCACCGGCCGCGAACTCCCCGCGGACTCCTTCACGATCAGCTATCCGCCCCTGGACCCGTCCTGGGACTTCGACTTCGACGACGCGGCCGAACTGGCGACCCGGCTGCCGCGCCTGAGCGCCCTCTTCGACTATTCGTAGCGGTACAGCAGGGATTCGCGCTCCTGCCGCCGGATGTCCTCGATCGTCAGACCGGGCATGTCCAGGTGGGCGAGGGTGACCTCGGCGGAACTGGGGGCGGCGTCCTCGGCGAGCCACTGCTCGGGCTTCCACGCGCCGCTGCGCAGGAACGCCTTCGGGCAGTGCTGGTAGGCCTCCTCGACCTGCACGACGATCGCGCTGCGCGGCGGCTTGCCGACGGCGGTCAGCTGCTCCAGCAGCCGGGGATCGGCGGAGACGCAGGCCCGCCCGTTCACGCGCAGCGTGGTGGCCCGGCCCGGGATGACGAAGATCAACCCGGCCCGGCCCGTCTCGACGATGTTGTGGGCGGTGTCGAGCCGCTTGTTGCCGGTGGCGTCGGGGACGGCGAGGGTGAACTCGTCGAGGACCGCGACGAATCCGGGCGGCCCGCCCCGGGGCGTCACGTCGCAGTGCCCGCCCGCCCCGGCGCTCGCGACGAACACCAGCGACGACCGCCCGATGACCGCTCGGGCGGCCTCGTGGATCCGGTCGACGGCCTTGCGCCGCGCCATCTCCCCCGGCTCCTCGTACAGCTCCCGCAACTGCGCGGCATCACGCACGGCGCCGGCGCTCAAGGCCTCGAATACCCGCCCCCCAGGCGGCATGCTCCCCGTCACCCCCCGCACGCTACCGGCTCCCTAGAGCCCGTTGGTGTCCAGGTCGATCCCGAACGGCTCCGGCAGCCGCACGGACGTCCCGAACGGATGCGGCCCGTCGACCTTGGTGTACCCCAGGCTCCCGGGCTCCGCGAACAGGGTGAGGGACCGCTCCAGCCGGTCGACGAGCAGATAGAGCGGCGCCCCGTACTCGGCGTACCGCTTGCGCTTGACCACGCGGTCGGTCTCGGCATCGGAATCCGAGGTCACCTCGACGACGAGCAGCACCTGGTCGGGCAGCAGGGCGCTCCCGCCCTTCGCCAGCGCCTTGGGGACGACGGCCAGGTCCGGGACGTACCAGTTCGACGAACCCGGAAGGTCGAGGTTCCCCGACCCCGTGGCGCAGTCCAGTTCCTTGACCCGAGGCCGGATCTGGTCGCGGATCTCCTCCGCCGCGTTCTCGTGGTCCCAACTCGGCGTCACGTTGGTGATGACCCCTTCGACGATCTCCGTCCGGTCTCCGCTGTGGTGCTGGATGGCGTACTTCAGCGCGCTCTCGGGGTCGATGCCTTCGCCGTAGTCGTGCGCGGTGGTCATTGCGGACGCCTCCCTTGCTTCCCGTGACCAGGCTCCCGCGGGCTCTCGCTCCCTGTCGTCACCCCTGCGGGTGCCCCGCCCCGCAGGGAACGTCGTACTGGCGTGACGGGGCGTTCACGGGCGGATGGCAAGCTTGAAGGATGAACGATGCTGCCCCGGCGCCCACCCCCGCGCCCGCGCCCCGCAAGCGTGCCCGTGTCCGTGCCCCCGAGCTGATCGGCAAAGGCGGCTGGCTGAACACCGGCGGCAAGGAGCTCACCCTCGCCGACCTGCGGGGACGCATCACGATCCTCGATTTCTGGACCTTCTGCTGCATCAATTGCCTGCACGTCCTCGACGAGCTGCGCGAGCTGGAGGAGAAGCACCGCGACACCGTCGTGATCATCGGCGTGCACTCGCCGAAGTTCGTGCACGAGGCCGAGCACGCGGCCGTCGTCGACGCCGTCGAGCGCTACGAGGTCCACCACCCCGTCCTCGACGATCCCGAGCTCGCCACCTGGAAGCAGTACGCCGTCCGCGCGTGGCCCACGCTCGTCGTGATCGACCCCGAGGGCTACGTCGTCGCCCAGCACGCCGGCGAGGGGCACGCCCACGCCATCGCGAAGCTGGTCGAGGAGCTGGAGGCCGAGCACGAGGCCAAGGGCACCCTGCGGCGCGGCGACGGCCCGTACGTGGCGCCCGAGCCCGTCGCGAGCGACCTGCGCTTCCCGGGCAAGGCGCTGCTCCTGCCCAGCGGGAACTTCCTCGTCTCGGACTCCACGCGGCACCAACTGGTGGAGCTGGCCGCCGACGGGGAAAGCGTCGTACGCCGCATCGGCAGCGGCGAGCGCGGTTTCGCCGGCGACAGCTTCAGCGAGCCGCAGGGGCTGGCGCTGCTGCCCGACGGCCGGGTGGTCGTCGCCGACACCGTCAACCACGCGCTGCGCGTCCTCGACCTCGACAGCGGAGCCGTCGAGACGGTCGCCGGCACCGGGCGGCAGTGGTGGCAGGGCTCGCCGACCTCCGGGCCGGCCCTCGAAGTGGACCTGTCCTCGCCGTGGGACGTGGCCTGGTGGCAGGGCAAGGTGTGGATCGCCATGGCCGGTGTCCACCAGCTGTGGACCTGGGACCCGGCGGAGGGAACCGTCGGGGTCGCCGCCGGCACCACCAACGAGGGGCTGCACGACGGGCCGGCCGCCGAGGCCTGGTTCGCCCAGCCGTCCGGGCTCGCCGCCGCCGGGGACCGGCTGTGGATCGCCGACTCCGAGACCAGCGCCCTGCGGTACGTCCACCCCACCGACACCGGCTACGCCGTCACGTCCGCCGTCGGCACCGGCCTGTTCGACTTCGGGCACCGGGACGGGGACGCCACCCAGGCCCTGCTCCAGCACCCGCTCGGGGTGACGGCCCTGCCCGACGGCTCGGTCGCGGTGTGCGACACGTACAACCACGCGCTGCGCCGCTACGACCCCGCCACCGGGCAGGTCTCGACCCTCGCGACCGACCTGCGCGAGCCCAGCGACGCCGTGCTCGTCGGCGAGGACATCGTGGTCGTCGAGTCCGCCCGGCACCGCCTGACGCGGCTGCGGCTCCCGGAGGAGGCGGTACGGGTGGACGCGGTCGCCCACCGAACCCAGCGGGCCGCCACCGAGGTGGCGCCCGGCACGCTGCGCCTCGACGTGGTCTTCCAGGCCCCCAGCGGGCAGAAGCTCGACACCCGCTACGGGCCCTCCACCCGCCTGCTCGTCTCCTCGACCCCGCCCGAGCTGCTGGCGGGCGGCGAGGGCGCCGGCAGCGACCTGTTCCGGGAGCTGGCGCTGAACCCGGACGTCACCGAGGGCGTGCTGCACGTCTCGGCGATGGCGGCGTCCTGCGACGACGACCCGGCCAACGAGTACCCGGCCTGCCACGTCCACCAGCAGGACTGGGGGGTGCCCGTCCGCGTCACCGCCGCCGGCGCCTCCCGGCTGCCCCTCGTCCTGGCGGGCATGGACGACGAGGGATAGCGGGGGCGCAACCGGCCTTCCCTGCGGGCTTCCTGGGGGGTCAGCCCTCCAGGAAGGCCACCAGGGCGTTGGCGAGGAGGTACGGGTCGTCCGCGCCGCACAGTTCGCGGGCGCTGTGCATCGAGAGGATCGCGACGCCGATGTCCACGGTCTGGATGCCGTGGCGGGCGGCCGTGATCGGGCCGATCGTCGTGCCGCACGGCATCGAGTTGTTGGAGACGAACGTCTGCCACGGGACGCCGGCCCGCTCGCACGCGGCGGCGAACACCGCGCGCCCGCTGCCGTCGGTGGCGTAGCGCTGGTTGACGTTGACCTTCAGGATCGGGCCGGCGTTGGCCCTCGGGTGGTGCGTGGGGTCGTGGCGCTCACCGTAGTTGGGGTGCACGGCGTGCCCGGTGTCGGAGGACAGGCAGATGGTGCCGGCGAAGGCCCGCGCGCGGTCCTCGTACGTGCCCCCGCGCGCGAAGACTGAACGTTCCAGCACGTTGCCCAGCAGCGGGCCGTCGGCGCCGGTGTCCGACTGGGAGCCGTTCTCCTCGTGGTCGAAGGCGGCCAGCACCGGGATGTGGTCGAGCTTCTCGGCCCCGGAGACGGCGGCCAGCGCCGCGACGCCCGCGTGCACGGACAGCAGGTTGTCCATCCGGGGGCCGGCCACCAGCTCGCGGTCGCGGCCCAGGTAGGCGGGCGGCTCGATCGAGTGGACCATCAGGTCCCAGCCGGCCACCGAGCCGTGCTCCAGGCCCTCTTCCTCCTCCAGGAACGCGATGAGGTCGCCCTCGTGCGCTTCGCCGAGGCCCCAGATCGGCTGCATGTGCCGCTGCTTGTCGAGCTTGAGGCCGTCGCTGTTCACCGACCGGTCCAGGTGCACGGCGAGTTGCGGCACGCGCAGCAGCGCCCGGTCGATGTTCACGAGGCGCTCGGTGCCGTCGCGCAGGGTCAGCCGGCCGGCCAGGCCCAGGTCCCGGTCCAGCCAGGTGTTGAGCAGGGTCCCGCCGTAGATCTCGACCGCGATCTGTCGCCAGCCCTGCGAGCCGGTGTCGGGCAGCGGCTTGACCCGCAGGTTCGGCGAGTCGGTGTGGGCGCCGATGATGCGGAACGGGGTGTGTGCCGCGGCGCCTTCGGGGACGTACCAGGCGATGAGCGCGCCGCCGCGGAGCACGAACTTGCCCCCGGTGCCCGAATCCCAGGCGTCCGTTTCCGACAACTGCCTGAAGCCTGCCTTCTCCAGCCGCTCCGCCGCGTTGGCCACGGCGTGGTACGGCGACGGACTGGCCGTCAGGAAGGTCATCAGATCGTCGGTGTGGCCGCGGTCGAAGCGGGCGGGAGAGCTCATCGTATTTCCCTTGTGTGGAAGCCCCCGGCTTCAGCCGGGTGAGGAAACGCAGTTCCGGCTCGGAGCCTCGCCGCGGCGGAGTGCCGAAGCGTGAGGCTGTGACCTGTGCTTGTGTTCGGATCGTGACCGACCGTAGCGTCGGGCGGGTGGGTGTTCCATCCGCGCAGCGGTCGTGCAAGTACCGTTTCTATCGGACGGATGCGCAGGCCGTGGAACTGTCGCGGACGTTCGTGCAGCTGTGGTCGATGCGCCCGGTTTGCGGGACCCCTCACGACCGGGACGGGAACGCCGCGACCGGTCTTCCGGCCGCCGGGGCGGCCGTTGCCGACAGCGGAGCGGTTGTCGGGCCTCATCGTGAGTCCTCCTCTCGGTCGGGCGGTCCGTGACGGAACGGACCCTCACGCGTGAGTGTGGGAATCCCCTCCGCCTGGGAGGGGAGGAAGCCGAGTGGTTCACCTTAACGAGGGCCGGGTTCCCCTTTGTCACGGCCGGACCGGGCGTGTTGCCGGGAGGACCGGCTCCGCGCCGCGCACGTCACGCGAGGGGGGCGGTCCCGCTTGGTTCTCAGCCCGGCGGACGGTCGAATCTGCGCTGCAGTTGCCTGCGCTCACCCCGGCGGACGCGCGGGAGCATCTCCGGGGTCTGCGGGGAGCGCTGCGCGCGTCTTCTGCGCCCGGCGCAGAAGATACAGGCCTCGCCGGGGGGTGCGTCGGGGTCGATGGGGGCGCCGGGGTGCTCGGAGCAGCCCGAGGCGTTGCGCGGGCGGGACAGTTCGCGGGCCACGATGAAGGCGCGGTGGAGGTCGTCGGCGATGCGGACGAAGTCCTCGGCGGGGGAGGACAGGCCCAGGTGGAACCGCTGGTCCTCGACGGTGCGCAGGTGGGCGCGCAGCGCCTGGAGCGTGTACGGGCCGTCCGGTACGGGGTAGCCCAGGCGGCGCTGCTCGCCGGCGGGGGCGGGGCCGGGGCCGCCGTGCCGGCGCTGTCCGAGGCGTCGGCGGTCGTTGCAGATGAGGCAGCGGCCCCAGCCTTCGGGGGCCTCGGGGTCGAGGGCGCCGTTGGGGTGTTCGGGGCAGCCGGTGTAGCTCTTGGCGGGGGCCAGTCCGGCGGCCGTCTGGAAGGCCACGTACAGCGCGTCGGCGATGGTGTCGTACTCGGCGGGGTGGGCGCCGTCGTAGAGCTCGCGCAGGTGGTCGCCGAGGCTGCCCAGGCTCGCCTGCAGCTCCTTGAGGGCGTACGGCCGCCCGGTGGGGACGGAGTACCCCCTGCTGCCGTGCTGATCCTGTGGACTCATGCCTACGAGCGTCCCATGAACGACTGACATCGGGGAAAGCCGCAGTACAGGGCGCCGGTCGGGGCCCGTGCACGCGGCAGCGGCCGGGTCCCTGTGCGGGGGACCCGGCCGCTGTGCGTGTGCGGCGTGCCGGTGCCGGGGTGCCGGCGGTGCCACGGGTGGGGGCGGTGCCTCCTAGAAGGCGGCCTCGTCGAGCTCCATGAGGGAGTTGTCGACGGACTCGGCCAGCCGGCGCTGGACCGAGACGCCCGGGAGGACCTCCGCGGCGAAGAACTTCGCGGCGGCGATCTTGCCGGTGTAGAACGGGACGTCCTTCGCGGAGGCCGTCGCCAGCTTCTCGGCGGCCACGGCGGCGCCCTTGAGCAGCAGGTATCCGACGACCACGTCGCCGGAGGCCATCAGCAGGCGGGTGGTGTTCTGGCCGACCTTGTAGATGTTCTTGACGTCCTCGCCGGTGGCGGTGAGGTCGACGATCATCTGGCCGACGATGCCCTCGAGGTCCACGGCGGCCTTGGCGAGCGCGTCGCGGGCGCCGGCCAGCTCCTCGCCGCCGACGGCCTCGGCCAGGAACTTCTTGATCGTCTCGGAGACGATGTTCAGCGAGGCGCCCTGGTCGCGGACGATCTTCCGGAAGAAGAAGTCCTGGCCCTGGATGGCCGTGGTGCCCTCGTAGAGGGTGTCGATCTTGGCGTCGCGGATGTACTGCTCGATCGGGTACTCCTGCAGGTAGCCGGAGCCGCCGAAGGTCTGCAGGGACTGGGCGAGCTGCTCGTAGGACTTCTCCGAGCCGTAGCCCTTCACGATCGGCAGGAGCAGGTCGTTCAGGCCGATGAGGGAGGAGGCGTCCTCGCCTGCGGCCTGCTTGACCTGGATCTCGTCCTGGACGGTCGCGGTGTAGAGGACGAGGGCGCGCATGCCCTCGGCGTACGCCTTCTGCGTCATCAGCGAGCGGCGCACGTCCGGGTGGTGCGTGATGGTGACCTTGGGCGCGGTCTTGTCCATGAAGTTCGCCAGGTCCGGGCCCTGCACGCGCTCCTTGGCGTACTCCAGCGCGTTCAGGTAGCCGGTGGAGAGGGTGGCGATGGCCTTCGTGCCGACCATCATGCGGGCGAACTCGATGATCATGAACATCTGGCGGATGCCGTCGTGCTTGTCGCCGATCAGCCAGCCCTTGGCGGGGTGCCGGTCGCCGAAGGTCATCTCGCACGTGTTGGAGGCCTTGAGGCCCATCTTGTGCTCGACGTTCGTGGCGTAGACGCCGTTGCGCTCGCCCAGCTCGCCGGTCTCCCAGTCGAAGTGGAACTTCGGGACGAGGAAGAGGGACAGGCCCTTGGTGCCCGGGCCGTGGCCCTCGGGGCGGGCGAGGACGTAGTGGAGGATGTTCTCCTCCATGTCGTGCTCACCGGAGGTGATGAAGCGCTTCACGCCCTCGATGTGCCAGGAGCCGTCCTCCTGCTGGACGGCCTTGGTGCGGCCGGCGCCCACGTCCGAGCCGGCGTCCGGCTCGGTGAGGACCATGGTGGAGCCCCAGCGCTTCTCGACGGCGATCTGCGCGATCTTCTTCTGCGCCTCGTTGCCCTCCTCGTGGAGGACGCCGGCGAAGGCCGGGCCGGAGGAGTACATCCAGACGGCGGGGTTGGAGCCGAGCAGCAGTTCCGCGTAGGCCCAGACGAGGGAGCGCGGGGAGACGGTGCCGCCGATCTCCTCCGGGATGCCCAGACGCCAGTACTCGGAGTCCATGAAGGCCTTGTAGCTCTTCTTGAACGAGGCCGGAACCGGCGCGGTGTTGGTCTCCGGGTCGAAGACGGGCGGGTTGCGGTCGGCGTCCGCGAAGGACTCGGCCAGCTCGTTCTCGGCGAGGCGGGCTATCTCGGACAGGACGCTCTTGGCGGTCTCGGTGTCCATCTCCTCGAACGGACCGGTGCCGTAGTGCTGGTCGCGGCCGAGCACCTCGAAGAGGTTGAACTCGATGTCGCGGAGATTCGACTTGTAGTGCCCCATGGCGACGGCTCCGTTAAGGCTCGGGGAGACAGGTTCCTCGTACATACCAATCGGTAACGTCATGATGCTACCCGCCGGTAATAACGGCAACCCTCACGTCCGGAGTGTGACCAGGGTCAAGCTCGCGCCGGGCCGCCGAAGGGGCGGGACTCGTCCCGCCGAGGCCCCCGCGGGGCGGCGGTGGCCGGTACCGGCCGGTACGGGCGCGGCCGCTCGGTAGGGTGGGCCGCATGTACGGCTACGACCAGAACCCGGGTGCCCAGCAGCAGTACGCGCAGCAGCCCCCGCAGGGCTACGCGCAGCAGGCGCCGCCGCTGTACCCGGAGCCGTCCCCGCCCTCCCTCGCGGACGCCGTACGGGCCTTCACCACGGGGTCCATGTCCGCCGAGGACTTCCAGCAGGTCTTCGTCACCTCGAAGGTCTACTGCCCGCGCGGGGAGACCCCCGGGTTCCTGGCGCTGCACAACACGCAGCAGCCGGTCATCCCCATGTTCACCACGCTCAAGGAGCTGCGCCGGTACGCCGGCAAGGAGTCCAAGTACTTCGTCATCACCGGCGCCGAGGTGATCGACCTGCTGCCGACCGGGTACGGCTTCGTCCTCGACATGGAGGGCGACCACCGGATGGTCTTCGACGCCAAGGCGGTCGAGCAGATGGTCGACTTCGCCATGCGCCGCATGTACGGCTAGACGCCAACGCTGCGCAGACGGCCGCTGGAGGCCGTTCCGGCTGACGTCCACGGGGGTGGGGATCGTGCTGAGGGTGCACTTCACGACCGAGGACCTGCTGAACGTCACCTTCGCGAGCGAGCCGCTGCCGCTGGTCGAGCTGGCCATGGCACTCGTCGCCTGGCAGCGCAGGGACGAGCAGGCCGTTTTCGGCCGCTGGCGCGGCCGCGTCGGCAGGGAGCTGCCGGACCGGGCGCTGCCGCTCCTGGACCTGTTGCGGCCCGACGGAGACAACCCCCCGTTCGTGGAGCCGTACGCGCGCACCCTGGAGGAGGGGCTGGCCGCCGTACGGGACGCCGCCCCGGGGCTCACGGCCGGGCAGCTCGCCCGCGCCGCCGCCCGGGCCCCCGGGCCGGACTCCTGGCTCCGCGCCCTGTGGCGCCGGGACCGTGGCGCCTGGGACCAGCTCGACGGGGCCATCCGGTCCGCGTACGAGGTGCTGGTGGCCCCGCACCGGGCCCGGATCCGGCAGTCCTTCCGGGCGGACGTCGCCTGGCGCACTCGGCTGCTGGCCACCCAGGGCATCAAGGCGTGCCTGGCCAGTACGCACCCGGCGGCCGGCTGGTCGGGGGCCGCCTTCGAGGTGGACCGCCCGCCGCACTACGAGGTACGCCTCGGCGGGCGCGGGCTGATGCTGATGCCCTCGCCGTTCTGGACGGGCCGCCCGCTGGTGGCCGAGCACCCCGAGGGTCCGTACGTCCTGCTCCACCCGGCACTGACCCCGCTGCCGCTGACCTCCCCAGGCCCGGTGGGAAGTCCGCTGGACGCGCTGCTGGGCCGGACCCGGGCTGCGGTGCTGCAGCTGCTGGTGGAGCGGCGCACGACCAGTGAGCTGGCCCGGGAGCTCGACATCAGCCTGCCGTCGGTGTCCGAACACACCCGCACCCTGCGCGCGGCGGGCCTCATCACCTCGGAGCGGGACGGCAAGGCGGTCCTGCACTCGGTGACGGGCCTCGGCGTGGACCTCCTGCACAGCGGCGCCTGACGGACGCTTCGGCCCTGCCCGAAAGGATCGCCGCCCTGTCCCCCGCCCGGAAGTATCGGTGCCGCGGCGGATCGGGCGGCGCCGGGTACGGGGGTCCCGGCGCCGCCGCCGGCCGGGACACGCAGGTCGGCGGGGCGGCGGCCCCCGGGGAATGCCCCCGGGGGCCACTCTGTTCTGTGGGGTGTGGCAGAAAGTTCGAGTTTCAACTAAACTCGGATGACAAGGAGGTCCTGACCATGCCCGCAGTGACTGTTGAGAACCCGTTGACGCTTCCGCGCGTGGCCGAGCCGCAGGCGGCCGTCCCGCGCAAGGTGGTGGCCGTCGTCTCCGCTCCGAGTGGTTTCGAGGGTGAGGGATTCCCGGTGCGGCGCGCGTTCGCCGGGATCAACTACCAGTACCTCGACCCGTTCATCATGATGGATCAGATGGGCGAGGTGGAGTACGCGCCGGGCGAGCCGAAGGGCACCCCCTGGCACCCGCACCGCGGCTTCGAGACCGTCACGTACCTGATCGACGGGACCTTCGTCCACCAGGACAGCAACGGCGGCGGCGGCATCATCAACGGCGGCGACACCCAGTGGATGACCGCCGGTTCCGGCCTGCTGCACATCGAGGCCCCGCCGGAGTCCCTCGTCGTCAGCGGCGGGCTCTTCCACGGCCTCCAGCTGTGGGTGAACCTGCCGGCCTCCGACAAGATGATGCCCCCGCGCTACCAGGACATCGGCGGCGGCAGGGTCACCCTGCTGTCCACCCCGGACGGCGGCTCGCTGATCCGCGTCATCGCGGGTGAGCTCGACGGCCACGAGGGACCGGGCATCACCCACACGCCCATCACGATGATCCACGCGACCGTCGCGCCCGGAGCGCAGATCACCCTGCCGTGGCGCGAGGACTTCAACGCCCTCGCGTACGTGATGGCCGGGCGCGGGACGGTCGGCGAGGACCGCCGCCCCCTCCGCACCGGGCAGACGGCCGTCTTCGGCGAGGGCGGGTCGCTCACGGTGCGGGCGGACGAGTCCCAGGACTCCAACGCCCCGGACCTGGAGATCGTCCTCCTCGGCGGGCGCCCGATCCGGGAGCCGATGGCGCACTACGGGCCCTTCGTCATGAACAGCCGGCACGAGCTCCAGCAGGCCTTCGACGACTTCCAGGCGGGCCGCCTGGGCCGTATCCCCACCACGGCCCGTACGGGCCTCGGCCACCGCGGCACGGGCGAGGCGGCGGAGGCCTGACGCCACCGCGACGCCACCGCGACGCCACCGCACGGGCCGCGCCCCCTCGGAACGGGGGCGCGGCCCGTGCGGCTGTCGCGTCCCCGTCAGCGGGTCCAACAGGGTGCCGCGGGCGGCGCCGGGCCCTGTCGCACTACAGGTCCGGCCGCTTGGACTGCTCGTACAGCTCGAACCAGATCGACTTGCCCTCACCGCGCGGGTCCACGCCCCACGCGTCGGCCAGCATCTCCGTCAGCAGCACCCCGCGGCCGCTGGAGGCCATCTCGCCCGGGTGCCGCTTGTGCGGGAGCTCGTCGCTGGAGTCGGCCACCTCCACGCGCAGCCGGCGCTCGCCCAGCTCGCCCACCGCCTCCGCGACCAGCAGGGCGTCGCCGTCCGTGTGCGTGAGGACGTTGGTGACCATCTCGGACACCATCAGCACCGCCGAGTCGACCTGCTCCTCGTCGGCCCAGTCGTGCAGCAGCTCCCGGACCTGCCGGCGCGCGCCGGCGATGCGTTCCGGTTCCGCCTGGGCCACGGTCAGCATCGTGCGGCGGGTCGGGCGGACCGGGTGCGCCGACGGGGTGCCGCAGCCGCAGCCCGCGCCCTCGCGCCACAGCAGGACCACGGCTATGTCGTCCTCGCGGCGGTCGGCCAGCGGGCCGGTGGTGTGGTGCGAGGACGGCCCGTGCACGGTCTGGACCAGCAGGTCCGCCAGCGTTTCCAGGTGCCCGGGCTCATGGCCGCCGACCTCGTGCGCGTCGCCCTCCAGGACGGCGCGCAGCCGGGCCCAGCCGGTGTCCAGGTCGTGCCCGCCGGTCTCGATGAGCCCGTCGGTGCAGAGCATCATCGTCTCGCCGGGCTCCAGCGTGAACCTGGTCGTCGGGTAGTCGGTGTCGGGGACGATCCCGAGGGGGAGCCCGCCGGCGGTGGGCCGCATCAGCACCGTGCCGTCGGTCATCCGCACCGCGGGGTCGGGGTGGCCGGCACGGGCCACCTCCAGCGTTCCGGTCTCCGGGTCGCACTCGACGTACAGGCAGGTCGCGAACCGCGGGCTCTGCGCGTCCGGGTCCTCCTCCGGCCGCCGGCAGCCGGGCTCCCTGGAGGCGCACAGCCCGGCGAGGAAGCGGGAGGCCCGCGAGAGCACCGCGTCCGGCCGGTGCCCCTCGGACGCGTATGCCCGTACGGCGATCCGCAGCTGGCCCATCAGGCCGGCCGCCCGGACGTCGTGGCCCTGCACGTCGCCGATCACCAGCGCGAACCGGCCCGACGGCAGCGGGATCATGTCGTACCAGTCGCCGCCGACCTGGAGCCCGCCGCCCGTGGGGACGTAGCGTGCGGCGATCCGC
The DNA here is from genome assembly GCF_055559995.1 of Streptomyces sp. NPDC023541. Lineage (NCBI taxonomy): Bacteria > Bacillati > Actinomycetota > Actinomycetes > Kitasatosporales > Streptomycetaceae > Streptomyces > Streptomyces sp. NPDC023541. The sequence goes on along the minus strand of NZ_JBVHJO010000003.1, from coordinate 298,681 downwards.
ATGCCGGGGATCTCCGGGCCGAGCTGCGGCATCATCGACCGTTGCAGGCCCGTGGTGAGTTCCCGCTCGGATTCGGCCACCCCGGCCCGCTGGAGCGCCTGGGCCAGCATCCGGGCCACGGTCGTCAGGACGGACCGCTCGTCGGGCGAGAAGGACGCCGGCTGTTTGAAGGCGGCCATCCAAGCGCCCATGGTCCGTCCGGCCACGATCAGCGGCAGGAAGGCCCAGGACACCCGGTCGAAGCGCTGCGCGAGCGGCCAGGTGGCCGGAAAGCGCCGTTTGTAGTCGTCAGGGGTGGGGAGGTAGATCGCCCGCCCGGTACGGACCACCTCCGCGGCCGGGTAGTCCGTCTCCAGCAGCATGTCCGTGAAGGGGCCCTCGTCCCCGGCGTCGTGCCCGTGGTGCCCGATGACGGACAGCCGGTCCCCGGCCACGCCGAAGACGGCGAGCCCGTCGGGGTTGAACCCCGGCATCGACAGCGAGGCCGCGACCCGCAGCACCTCCGCCGTGGACCGGGCCTCCGCCAGCGCACGGCCCGCGTCCAGTAGGAAGGCCTCGCGGGAGCGCCGCCAGTCGCCCGTGATGGGCGTGTGGGCGGCGGTGGTGCCCGGCTGGGGTTCGGCGATCTCCTGGATGGTGCCGATCAGCTCGTAGTCCAGGTTTCCGTCGGCCGACCACCTCTCCAGGGGCTTGGAGCGGCTGCGTACGGTCCGCAGGACCCGGCCGTCCTCGTCCATGATCCGCAGTCGGGCCTCGGCGAGGGTGTCCTCGGCGACGGCCAGGTTCACGATCCCGTTGATCTCGTTCCAGTCCACCGGGTGGAAACGGGACCGTACGGCGACCTCCGGCAGGGCCACCGGTTCGGCGGGCAGCCCGAGGAGCCGGGCGGCCTCCGCGTCCAGCGAGACCGTCCCGGAGGCGTTGTCCCATCTCCACAGGCCCGTCGCGACAGCGGCCAGGACATCCTCGGTGCGCACCCGGTCATCTTTACAGGTCGCATCCGGTACGTGCCTGTTCGCGCGTTGTCGGCCGTATTTGCGCAGGCGCCAGGACAGTGCCCGACCCGTCATCGTCCCGGACGGTAACCTTGGGACGGTTGAATCCACCCTGGTATCGCGTAGAACTGGATGACTGATGCATCGGTACAGGTCCCACACCTGCGGCGAGCTCCGCGCCTCTGACGTCGCCGCCGACGTCCGACTGAGCGGCTGGCTGCACAACCGTCGAGACCTGGGCGGCATCCTCTTCATCGATCTGCGCGACCACTACGGCATCACACAGCTCGTGGCCCGCCCCGGCACCGCCGCGAACGAGGCCCTCAGCAGCGTCTCCAAGGAGACCGTCGTCCGCATCGACGGCAAGGTCGTCTCCCGCGGCGCGGACAACGTCAACCCGGACCTGCCGACCGGTGAGATCGAGATCGAGGTCTCCGAGGTCGAGGTGCTCGGCGCCGCCGCCCCGCTCCCCTTCACGATCAACACCGACGACGGTGTGAACGAGGAGCGCCGTCTGGAGTACCGCTTCCTCGACCTGCGCCGCGAGCGCATGCACCGCAACATCATGCTGCGGTCGGCGGTCATCGCCTCGATCCGCTCGAAGATGGTGGCCCTCGGCTTCAACGAGATGGCGACCCCGATCCTCACCGCGACCTCCCCCGAGGGCGCCCGTGACTTCGTGGTGCCGTCCCGCCTGAACCCGGGCAAGTTCTACGCCCTGCCGCAGGCCCCGCAGCAGTTCAAGCAGCTGCTGATGATCTCCGGTTTCGACCGGTACTTCCAGATCGCGCCCTGCTTCCGCGACGAGGACGCCCGCGCCGACCGCTCGCCGGGCGAGTTCTACCAGCTCGACGTCGAGATGTCCTTCGTCGAGCAGGAGGACGTCTTCCAGCCGATCGAGCGCCTGATGACCGAGCTCTTCACCGAGTTCGGCAACGGCCGCGAGGTCACCTCGCCGTTCCCGCGGATCCCGTTCCGCGAGTCGATGCTGAAGTACGGCAACGACAAGCCCGACCTGCGCGCCAAGCTGGAGCTCGTCGACATCACCGACGTCTTCGCGGGCTCGGAGTTCAAGGCGTTCGCCGGGAAGCACGTGCGCGCCCTGGCCGTCCCGGACACCGCCGCCCAGCCGCGCAAGTTCTTCGACGGCCTCGGCGAGTACGCGATCTCGCTCGGCGCGAAGGGCCTGGCCTGGGTCCGCGTCGGCGAGGACGGCAGCCTGACCGGCCCGATCGCGAAGTTCCTCACCGAGGAGAACGTCAAGGTCCTCACCGAGCGCCTGGGCCTGGTCCCCGGCCACGCCGTGTTCTTCGGCGCGGGCGATTTCGACGAGGTCTCCAAGATCATGGGCCCGGTCCGGGTCGAGGCCGCCAAGCGCGCCGGCCACTTCGAGGAGAACGTCTTCCGTTTCTGCTGGATCGTCGACTTCCCGATGTACGAGAAGGACGAGGAGACCGGCAAGATCGACTTCTCCCACAACCCGTTCTCCATGCCGCAGGGCGGCATGAAGGACCTGGAGGAGAAGGACCCGCTCGACATCCTGGCCTGGCAGTACGACATCGTCTGCAACGGCATCGAGCTGTCCTCCGGCGCCATCCGCAACCACGAGCCCGAGGTCATGCTGAAGGCTTTCGCAATCGCGGGCTACGAGGCCGAGACCGTCGAGCGCGAGTTCGCGGGCATGCTGCGCGCGTTCCGCCTCGGCGCCCCGCCGCACGGTGGCATCGCCCCGGGCGTGGACCGCATCGTGATGCTGCTGGCCGACGAGCCGAACATCCGCGAGACCATCGCCTTCCCGCTCAACGGCAACGCGCAGGACCTGATGATGGGCGCGCCGACGGTGCTGGAGGAGGCCCGCCTGCGCGAGCTGAACATCGCGCTGCGCAAGCCGGTCGAGACGAAGGCGGCCGACGCCAAGCCGGTCACCGAGTCCGTCCACCCGGACGCCGCGCGCTGAGCGGTGGCCGTGTAGCCGTGTAGCTGTGCGGAAGGGCCCGGGGTCGTCGACCCCGGGCCCTTCGTCGTGTCTAGAACTTCTCCAGGACGCCCTTGAGGAGGGCCGCGGAGGTCAGTTCCGTGGGGGCGGGCCCGGCGTGGAAGAAGCCGGCGTTCTCGGCGTCCAGCTTGCGCAGGAAGTCGAAGGCCTTGGAGTCGTGGTCACCGAAGGCGACGAACTGCCAGTGGATGCCGGGGGCCGTGGCGGCGGCCTCGGTCAGCGCCTGCCGCGCGGGCTGGCGGTTGTCGGGGGCGCCGTCCGTCTGGAAGACGACCAGGGCCGGGCCCTCGCCGCCGTCCTCGCGGTAGTGCTCGACGACGGCCTCGACGGCCACGTGGTAGCTGGTGCGGCCCATCCGGCCGAGCTCGGCGTGGCGGCCCTCGACCCAGGACGCGTAGTGGCTGTCGAGGGTCAGGTCGGCGGTGCCGTCCACCTCCGTGGAGAAGAACACGGTGTGCACGGTCGCCTCGTCGTCGAGGTGCGCGGCGAGGGCGAGGGCGTGGTCGGCGAGGTACTGGGCGCTGCCGTCCTTGTAGAACCCGCGCATCGACCCGGAGCGGTCGAGGACGAGGTAGACCTTGGCGCGGGCGCCGGCCTTCCCCTTGCCGCGGAGCACCTGGCCGGCGGCCTTGTACGCGGCGGCCACCTCGGGCGCCCGCCGCCGCACGGCGGCAGCCGCGTGAGCCGGCCCCTCCCCCTGCGCCTCAGCCTGCGGCGCATCGGCGGCGATCTGCTCCGCGGGAGCGGGGGTCTCGTCCTGAGCCTCCGGCTCGGTGGTCTCCGTCTGCTCCGCAGGAGCGGCGGCTTCCGCCTCCGGCGATGCCGGCTCCGCAGCGGCGGGGGCTTCCGCTGCGGCGGTGTCGGTCGGCTTCGCCGCCTTCGCGGTGTCGGGCTCTTCCACAGCGGCGGCCGGGGCCTCGTTCTCCGCCCGCGGCGCACCCGCTTCCGGAGCCTGCGGCTCCTCCACCGCGGTGGCTTCCGCCTGCTGCGCAGGAGCGGCGACATCGGCCTGAGTCTCCGGCTCGGCGGCTTCCGCCTGCGGCGCATCGGCAGCGCCCTGCTCCGCGGGAGCGGGGGTCTCCGCCTCGACGGTGTCGGCCTGCGGCGCGTCCGCTTCGGCGGCGTCAGCCTGAGCCTCGGGCTCCGTAACGGTGGCGGTGTCCGCCTCCGGCGCGACCTGCTCCGCGGCGGCGGCCTCGGCGGGCTGCGCCTCCGCCGCGACGGCGGCGTCGGCCTGCTCCGCAGGAGCGGGGGTCTCGTCCTGAGCCTCCGGCTCGGCGGCTTCGGGCTCCGCGGGAGCAGCGGCCTCCGGCTGGGCTTCAGCCTGCTCCGCAGCGGCGGCCGGGGCCTCGTTCTCCGCCCGCGGCGCGCCCGCTTCCGCAGGAGCAGCGGCCTCCGGCTCGGTGGTCTCCGCCTGCTCCGCGGGAGCCGCGGCTTCCGCCTGCGGCGATGCCGGCTCCGCAGGAGCGGAAGGTGCCGGGTCGGGCTTCGCCGCAGGCGAGCCCGCAGGGGAGGGGCGGCGGGCCTCCGGGACCGTGGGGTCCGCGGCCGGGGCGGGGGCCGTCAGGACCGTACCCGCCTCGCGGTCCCGCGCGGTCTGCGGGGGAACCGTCGGATTGTCGAAGGACGCCGCCACGAGTTCGGCGGCGGCATCCAGGGGGTTGCGTTCCGCCTGGTTCGGCACAGCCGCGGAAGTGGCGTCCGAATTTTCCGGAACCGGTTCCGCAGACCGTCCGAACACCTTGCGCAACAAGCTCCGAATACCCATGGGCCAGGCCTTTCGCATGAGTGCGTGCGTCATTTGTCCGTGCTGCGCGGTTGATCCCTGCCCAGAGTGGACACGTAAGGTTATCGGCCGCCCGGCTGGATCTTCGGCAGGGGCGCCTTTCGTGGCGCCCGGCTCCCCATGGCGACCACACCGGTCTCGAACTGCCGCTCCGACGTGCCCGGTTCACCCATCGTTCATCCCTGCGCCGCCGCTTCGGCGCAACCCGGGCCTACCGTCGCGGCTGGATTGTTCCGACACGTTGTCGGCGGCCACGCAGCTACTCGGAGGACACTCGTGCGCAAGCTTCTGCCGTTCATCGGCAACCCGCATGGGAGCGGCCGTTCCGCTCTCACCTGTCGTTACCGCTGTGGCGACGCCTGCTTCCACGAGGTGCCGAACACAAGCGACAACGAGTACGCGGGCGATGTCATAGCCCGTGCCTACTCCCGCCGCTCGATGCTGCGCTCCGCCGCCGTCGTGACGGTAGCCACCGCCGCCGGCTCCGCCGTCGCGCTCAGCGGTCCCGGGCAGGCCGCCAACGCGGCCCCCGCCGCCGACGCCTCCGGTGCCGGCAAGGGCGGCGAGGCCGCCCGCGGCCTGCGCTTCAAGGCCGTCGCGCCGAACACCGACGACAAGGTCACCATCCCCGAGGGCCACGAGCAGAACATTGTCATCCGCTGGGGAGACCCGATCGTCAAGGGCGCCCCGGGCTTCAACGCCGACCAGCAGACCGCCGCCGCGCAGGCCGGTCAGTTCGGCTACAACAACGACTTCCTGAGCCTCCTCCCGCTCGGCGGAGACTACGAGCGCCAGCAGCTGCTCGTGGCCAACCACGAGTACACGGACGAGAACCTCATGTTCAAGGCCTACGACCCGGCCAACCCGACCCGCGAACAGGTCGAGATCGCCTGGGCCGCGCACGGACTGTCCGTGGTCGTCGTCCAGGAGGACCACCGCAGCGGCAAGCTCACCGCGGTCTCCCGCCACCAGCTCAACCGCCGCCTGACGGCCACCAGCGAGTTCCGGATGACCGGCCCGGCCGCGGGCAGCGCCCTGCTGAAGACCTCCGTCGACCCCACCGGCACGAAGGTCCTCGGCACCCTCAACAACTGCGCCGGCGGCACCACCCCGTGGGGCACCACCCTCCACGGCGAGGAGAACTTCAACCAGTACTTCGGCAACGCCGGCCAGGTCACCGACCCCGCCCAGGCCGCCCGCCTGAAGCGCTACGGCGTGACCGCCGGTGCCACCGAGCGCAAGTGGGAGCGCTTCGACAAGCGCTTCGACGTGGCCCAGGAGCCCAACGAGTCGCACCGCTTCGGGTGGGTCGTCGAGCTGGATCCGTACGACCCGAACTCCGTTCCGCGCAAGCGCACCGCCCTGGGCCGCTTCAAGCACGAGGCCGCGCAGCCCCGCCTGACCGAGGACGGCCGTCCGGTCGTCTACATGGGCGACGACGAGCGCTTCGACTACTTCTACAAGTTCGTCTCGTCGAAACAGATGAAGAAGGGCAACTCCCGCGCGGCGAAGGAGCACAACCTCACGCTGCTCGACGAGGGCACCCTCTACGTCGCCAAGCTCACCGGTGACACCCCGGCCGCCGAGCTCGACGGCACCGGCAAGCTTCCCTCCGACGGCGAGTTCGACGGCTCCGGCGTCTGGATCAAGCTGGCCACCGGCAACGTCTCGCACGTCGAGGGCATGACCGCCGAGGAGGTGTACGTCTTCACGCGCCAGGCCGCCGACAAGGTGGGCGCCACCAAGATGGACCGCCCCGAGGACGTCGAGCCCTCCCCGCGCACCGGCCGCGTCTATGTCGCGCTGACCAACAACACGGACCGCGGCAAGCCCGGCAAGGAAGGCGCCACCGAGGCCAATCCGCGCAACCTGAACAAGCACGGCCAGATCCTGGAGCTCGCCGAGAACTTCGACGACCCAGCCGGCGACGGCTTCGCCTGGCGGCTCTTCCTGGTCGCCGGTGACCCCAACGACCCGGCGACGTACTTCGCGGGCTTCCCCAAGGACAGGGTCAGCCCGATCTCCTGCCCGGACAACGTGGCCTTCGACCCGTACGGCAACCTGTGGATCTCCACCGACGGCAACCAGCTCGGGTCCCACGACGGCCTGTTCGGCGTCGCGACCAGCGGTGAGCGCCGCGGCGAGCTGAAGCAGTTCCTGACCGTGCCGCGCGGCGCCGAGACCTGCGGCCCGCTGATCCAGGACAAGCGCGTCCTGGTGGCCGTCCAGCACCCGGGCGAGATCGACGGCGCGTCCGTCGAGAAGCCGCAGTCGGTGTGGCCCGACGGCCCCGGCAAGATCGTCCGCCCGGCCGTCGTCTCGGTCTGGCGCAAGGACGGCAAGAACATCGGCGTCTGATCCCCTGCGCCGGGCAGGTGTTTCACGTGAAACACAGCGCGCGGAAGGCCTGCCCGGCGCGTCAGTTTCCGTCCGGCAGCCGCCCGTCCGGCAGCCGCCCGACGGGAAGCCTGAGCGTCGTCAGCGCACCCCCGTCCGGGGCGTTGGCGAAGCTCAGCGCGATCTCCAGTACCGCCGCCTGTCCCACCACGATCGTCAGCCCCAGTCCGTGGCCCCGCCCGCGTCCGGGGTCTCCGGTGCGGAAGCGCTGCGGCCCCTGTTCGATCAGTTCGGGCGGGTAGCCGGGCCCGTGGTCGCGAACCGTCACCACCGGGCCCTCCACGGTCACCTCGATCGGCGGCCTGCCGTGTTTGTGGGCGTTGGCCAGCAGGTTCGTCAGGATCCGGTCGAGGCGCCGCCGGTCGGTGAGCACCGCCGCGTCACGGATCACCCGTACCGAGACGGCGGGCCCGGCTCCGGCGACGGCCCGTTGCACCGCCCGGCCCAGTTCCACCAGGGCGAGGTCGGCCCGCTCCACGCCCGATTCCAACCGGGAGATCTCCAGCAGGTCCTCGGTGAGCAGGTGCAGGGCCTTCAGCCGGTCGTTGATCATCTCCTTGGGGCGGCCCTCCGGCAGCAGCGCTGCCGCGGCCAGTGACCCGGTGAGCGGCGTGCGCAGCTCGTGCGCCACGTCCGCCGTGAAGCGCTTCTCTGCCTCCAGCCGTTCCTGGAGCGACCCGGCCATCAGGTCCAGTGCCTGCGCCACGTCCCGTACCTCGTCCCGGTCCCGGGAGCGGCGGCCCTGTCGCCGCTCGTCCGCGCGGGAGGGGAAGCCCACCCGCGCGTCGAGGTCCCCGGCGCTGATCCGGCGGGCCACGGCGGCTGTGGTCGCGAGGCGCCGGCTGATCCGGTCGGCGAGGAAGAGGCCGGCCAGCGCCACCACACCGGCGGCCAGCGCGGCGGAGGCGAGGATCGCGGTGTCGATGTCCCTCAGCCGGTTGCGGGTGCCCTCGAACGGGATCCAGACGGCGAGGGCCTGCTGGTCGGCGGGGGCGGCGGCCCACATGACGGGCTTGCCGTCGAAGGCGCCGACCATGCTGCCGGTGTCTCCGCGGGCGACCAGGTCGCGCAGCGGGCGGGGCAGCTGGGGCGGGGCGAGGACGATGTTCACGTCGCCGTGCGTGGTGCCGTACTCGTAGTGGCTGAGGGCGTGTTCCAGGGCCGAGTCCGCCTCCTTGCGGACCTCGCCGACGATCTGCCGGGCGACGACGTTGTGCACCAGGATCCCGAGTGCGGCGGCGACCATGCAGCACACCGCCGTGGTGGTCAGCGCGATCTTCCAGCGCAGGCTGCTCAGCGCGTGCATCGCCGCGCGTCCGGGCTGAGCGGGACGCTGGTGAGGGACGCGCAGTCGTCGAGCGTGAGCTGGCTGAGGTTCATGATCCCGGCCTTGGGGTCCCACACGTAGTCCGAGACGGCGAAGTAGGCGGGGTTCGACGTCGGTTCGCGGACGGCCAGGTGTTCCGCGGCCACCTCCACGCCCTCCAGCACCGCCCGCCGGGACAGGATCCGGGCGATCCGCCCGTCGTCCTGGACGGTGTAGACGCGCAGCTCGCTGAGGCGGCCGTCGAGGTCCAGGGCGGTGATCAACTCCTCGCGGCCGTTGCCCGTCAGGTCGTGGTAGACCGCGGAGCGCGCCGGGCAGTCGGGACCGCCGTCCACAGCCTGTGTGCAGAGCGCGAGGCGCTGGACGGCCCGGGGGTCGACGAGCCGGCCCGTACCGCCGTCCTGTTCCGTGGCGGAGGTGACGTCGGCGCGCACGACGCTCACCGGGTTCACGCCGCGCAGGCGCAGGTCGGGCACCTTGGGCAGGCCCGGGACGACGGAGGCCGTGCCCGGCTTCTGGGCCACGTCGGGCGGGTCGGGACGGAGGTCCTTCCACAGGCTCTGCGGGGCGTGCACCGTGCCCAGGTCGCCCTCGCTCTGGAGCCCTTCCACATCGGCGCACCCCGCCAGGGCCAGGGCGAGGACCAGGACGGCCGGGGCGCGGTACATGCTCCGATGCTCCCCCGTACGGTCCGGTCCGGCCCGGTCAGCGCTCCGGCTGGGTGATGGCGCGGGCCGCCGCGAGTTCCTGGTGGACGGGTGCCAGGACGCCCGACTCCTCGCCCTCCGGTTCGCCCTCGACCCGTACCGGGGTGGTGCTGCTGCGTACGCGGACGGCCAGGTCCCGCAGCTGCCGGGCGATCCCCGCCACCTCGTCGGCGGCCGGGGGCGGGGCGCCGTGGTTGACGCGGACCCGGGCGGCGGTGACCGCGTCCACGATCCGTTCGACGGCGACGACCAGCGGCCACCAGGCGGCGGCCCGGGTGCCGGTCGGCGGCGGCTCGGTCAGCGCCCGCTGGAACTCACTGCGGACGCCCGACAGGTCGCGGTAGAGCCGCCGCCGGGCCTGGAGGCGGCCGGTTCGCGCTGCCGCGAGCGCCGCGTCGTCCGCGGCCGGCGCGAAGGCCCGTTCCACGTAGCGGGCGGCGTCGTCCACGGTGTCGGCGAGCCGGTCCCCGATCCGGGTGTGCCAGCTCTCGGGCCACAGCAGGTAGCCGGCGATCAGGGTGATGGCGCAGCCGATCAGGCTGTCGAGCAGCCGGGGGCGGATCAGGTCGAAGCCCTGGTGGTTGAGCAGGTCCGAGAGCAGCAGGATCACCGGGGTGATCGCGGCGGTCTGGAAGGCGTACCCCTTGGCGGAGAAGACGGGGATCAGCGCGCCGAGAACCATCATCACCGGCACGTCCCACCAGCCGCGGGGTACCTCGGCGAGCACGGCGGCGGCGACGACCAGCCCGACCGCGGTGCCGAGCGCGCGCAGCAGGGCCCGGGAGAACACCGAGCCGAAGTCCGGTTTGAGGACGAAGGTGACGGTCAGCGCGACCCAGTAGGACCGCTCGATCTCGACCACCGACACGAGGGACTGCGCGAGGCCCACGCACAGCGCGAGCCGCAGCCCGTAGCGCCAGGAAGTCCCGGACATCATCATGTCGCGCACCGCCCGGCGGGCGCGCACGCGCAGCGCGGCGGGCCGGCCGAGGCGGTCGTCCACGTTGTACGTGTCCGGTTCGGCGAGGTGCACGACGGTCGCGGCGTGCCGCAGAGCCGCGTCGAGGGCCCGTTCGGCGGGGGTGCGGGCGGGAGGCAGGTCCAGTACGGGCGCCTCGGTGCGGCCCTCCTCGACGGCCGTCGCGAGCTCCCGTACGGCCGCGGGGATCTCGGGGGGCAGCGGCCGGCCGCGCAGGTGGGCCGCCGGCGCGGCCTCCACCAGCGGGATCACCACGTTGAGCTGGGCGAGCATGCGGACGAGCGACTGGCTGCGGCCGTGCACCCGGGCCCGGCGGCCCAGGATCAGGTCATAGGCCTGGTTGAGTTCCTGGGTGACCCGGCGGCGCTGTTCGTCGTAGAGGTCGCCGGGGCCGCCGGCGGCTTCCAGGGTGTCCGCCAGGGCCCGGTAGGTGGCGGCGACCGCCGCCCGTTCGGGTCGGCGGCCGCGCAGCGGCCATCCCAGCAGGGTCAGGGCGAGGACGAAGAGTCCGCCCGCGACCAGCAGCAGCGGGGCCGTCCACCAGGGTCGCGGCATCGGGAGCCCGGCGCCGACCACGGCGTTGAGCAGGAGCAGCAGTCCGGACACGGAGGCGACCGTGCCGATGGAGGAGATCATCCCGGAAACCAGGGCGATGAGGGTGAGCGCGCCGACGGCCACCCAGCCGTGGCCGTAGACGAGGGTGCCGAGGGCCACGCCGACGGCGCCGAAGAACTGCGGGACGGCGATGTTGAGGACGCGCATCCGGTAGGCGTCGGCGGTGTCGCCGATGACCCCGGAGAGGGCTCCCATGGAGGCGAGCGCGCCGTACTCGGGCTCGTTGAGTGCGAAGCCGACGGCGAGCGGGACCGACAGCGCGACCGCCGCTCGTGCTGCGGCGGCCCAGGGGACGGGAGCGGTGGTCGGCTTCAACCCTTCGAGCAGCCAGGCGGGCGGGGCCAGCGGGTGGTGCCGGGGGCGCCGCGACGATATGTGTTCGGTGCGTTCGGTGCTCATTCCCGCTTTCGTGCCGCCGCTCGCGAATCGGTTCTTCTGGGCTCTTCTGCGCCGTTCTGCGCGTGTTGTACCTTCCGAGCTTATGGGGTGTGGCGCAGCCGTCCCGTCACCCATGCCGCGAGAGCCGCCGCGAGCCCGATCAGCAGCACGACCCAGGCGGTGGTGCGCAGGAACGCGGTGAGGGCGTCGTACACCGCGCCGGCCGCGGCACGGTCGATGTCGGCGGGCAGATCGTCCAGCGTGAGGCGGCGGCACGCCTCGACCGCGAGCCAGAGCAGTACGGCCCCCACCGCCAGTCCCAGGCCGGTGGCGATCACGGCGCGCCGCCGGCGGACGGCGACCGCGACGGCCGACACGGCCAGGAGCAGGGTCAGTACGGGCAGCCAGACGCCGGCGATCTGGAGCATGCGGAACCCCTTCCGGAGAGCGCCGAGGTTGTCGTACTCCATGACCTCCACGGACAGCCGGGTCACCGGGATGCGGTCCGCGAAGGGCACCTCGTCGGCGACCAGTTCGCTCTTGATCTGGGCGACGACGGGCGCGAGGTCGATGGTGACGGCGTTGCCGTGGCCGGTGGTGAGCGCGTCGCGGAAGGCGGCGTGGGCGGCGCGGTTGGCCGCGTCCCAGGCCGTCCGGTAGGCGGGGGTGCCGGCGAAGGAGTGCAGCGCCTCGCCGAGCAGGGCGTCCACTCCTTCCTGGAACGGGCCCGCGTCGATCTGCCCGGTGAGGGCGCGGGCGGTGTGGGTGACGACGACCTCCTGCACGGCAGGGTTCTCGGCGAGCGGCGACATGGCAGCGGTGTAGCGGTCGGCGTCGCCCAGATCGCGGTCGGCCCAGTACGCGACGGCGCTCGCGGGCACGAGGAGGGCCACGAGCACGATGAGTACCGCCGACAGGATGGTGCGCACGTCACCAGGGAAAGCGGGGACGGGCCGGGGCGCGAGCGGTGTTGCTGCGGGCGGGTGGTGGGCCCGGCGACGGCGTGGGATGCTTGCCTTCCTAATCCTGGATATCTAATATCCAGGTTATGAAGATGAGCGAGGGCGTCGAGTGGGCGCTGCACAGCTGCGTCAACCTGGCCTGGAGCGGACCGGACCGGGCGGTCTCGGCGGCCCGGCTCGCCGCGTGGCACGACCTGCCCGCGGCCTACCTCAACAAGCAGCTCCAGGCGCTGGCCCGGGCGGGCATCCTCACCTCCAGCCCGGGTCCGCGCGGCGGCTTCCGGCTGGCCCGCCCGCTCGCCGCCGTCTCGCTCATGGACGTGGTCGCCGCCGTCGAGGGGCCCGAAGAGGCCTTCCGCTGCGCGGAGATCCGCAGGCGGGGACCCGGCGCGGGCGACCCGGCCTCCGAGGGCCCGAACGCCGCCGACTGCGCCATCGCGCACGCCATGACCCGGGCCGAAGTGGCCTGGCGCAAGGCACTCGCGGCCCAGAACCTCGACGAAATCCGGCAGCAGGCCGAACGGCAGGCCCCCGAGGCCCCGCAGCGGCTGCGCGCCTGGCTCGCCGCGCAGTAGCGCACGGCCACGTACAGAACGTACAGAACGCACGGAACGCGGAAAACCGCACGCACACATCCGCACGCAGACATCGCACGCAGGAACCCGCACGGACACGGAAGCAGGGAGCTCGGCATGACGCGCAGCATCATCAACCCGGCAGGACTCCACACCCCGACCGACTACGGCTACAGCCACATCGTCTCCGCCCCCGGCGAACAGGTCTTCATAGCCGGGCAGTACGGCTCCGACGAGAGCGGCCACGTCGTCTCCGACGACTTCGCCGACCAGGTGGAGCGCGCCTTCTCCAACCTCCGCACCGCCCTCGCCGCCGTCGGCCTCGGCCCCGCCGACGTGGTCCGGATCGGCACCTACGTCGTCGGTCACGACCAGCGGAAGCTGGAGGTTCTCCTGGGGCACCTGCGCGCCACCTGGGGCACCGAGCTTCCCGCGCAGACCCTCATCGGGGTGGCCGCCCTGGCCCTGCCCGGCATGCTCTTCGAGATCGACGCCGTCGCGGTGCGCACGCCCTGACCGCTGATCCACTTGCCGGCGGGTGGCGGCGGGTGTGCCCTGGATGATGGGAGAGAGGAGCCCGTCATGGCACATGCGGCACCCGCTGCCCCCCGGCAGCACCGGCAGATGGCGGACATGACCCACCTGGACAAGGGCGCCTACGTCAGGCCACTGCTCCTCGGACTCGTCTACGGCGTCTGGTGCGCCTTCATCGACCGCCAGGAAGGCCCGGTGACCGTGGCCAACGTCTTCTACGGGATCCTGTGCGGCGTGGTCTTCGCCGGGATCATGTTCGCCCTGGCCAGGATCGGCCCGCGGATGATGCGCGAGGTCCACGCCGCCGCCTACGGGGCCTTCGGCGGCATCGCGGTGGGCTACCTGCACAGCCTGACCGACGAGTCGATCCTGACGTCCGCCGTGATCGGCCTGGCGGTCGCCGTGGGCGTCGGCGCCATCGCCTTCTACCGCTACTACACGCACGAGGACTGAGCGGGTCCGCACGGCCGGACGCTCAGGGGCGCCGGCTCCTCCGCCCGTGGTCGGGGCGGGGGAGCCGGCGCCCCTCCATGTCTGCCGACGGGGCCTACGCGGCCGACTCGCCGGCAGTGCTCCGCGCGCCGAGCGGCGACGCGGCCGCGGCCGCGGTCTGCTGCGGATCACCCTCGTCGTCGACCGCCGGTGCCGGGGTCTTCGGCGGAGCGATCGGCTCGGTCTGGCGCACGGGTGGCGCGAAGCGTGAGACCTCGGCGCGGAGCATGGCGTTCAGTGCGGCGTACGGGTCGATGGGCATGGCGGAACCTCACGGTGCTCAGGGGGTGTGGGGGGATGCGCTGGGGACTCGGTCCGCTCAGCAGCGCAGGACCACACTCCGCACCGTCCGCAGGGACAGGGCCGGTTCGGCCGCCGCTCCCGCGCGGGGCCCGCACCCCGGGGCATCGCCCTGTTTCACGTGAAACATCCCGAGCGGCGTCCGCTGTACGCCGGTGAGCCCGCGCGCGGCTGTCCGTACGGCCGCGCGTGCCTCGGGGTCGGCGGCCGGGTCGGAGGAGCCCTCCGTGGGCTCGGTGGGCTCGGCGGGAGCCGCGGGCTCCACGGGGGCCGAGGAGGCCGGGCGGTGCTCCGCGGCGGCCGCACCGGCCGGACCGGCACCGAACACGCACAGCAGCACGACGCAGGTCGCGGTGAGCGCCCTCGTCAGGACCGCGCGTGCGTGTCGCCTCCAGGTCATGCGAGGGGTCTGCCCCGCCACGCCGGACGACTCCCGGACGGACCTCCAGAAGCCCCCGACCGGGGTACGAAGACACACCACACGGCTGACAGGCCGCCAGGCGTCAACTGCTGCTGCGGTGGCCGGTCAGCCGGGCCAGCACGGCGGTCTCGCCGCCGATCACTCGCAGTTGGGGCCGGCCGAGCAGCTCCTCGGACGCCCTGCCGGGTGAGACCTCCACGACGGTGAACACGGCCGTACGGTGGTCCGCGCGCGGGATCTCGATGGTCCGGCCCCGGCGCAACTCCCCCAGCCCCAGCCCGGTTCCGGTGACCACGGCGGTTCCTGCCGCGCCGGGCGCCGGACCTCCGGAGTCCCAGGAGGCCGCCTCACCCTCGCCGCCGAACGGCACGTCGACGCCCAGGCTCGGGATGCGCAACCGCAGCGGCCGGGCGGCCCGCAGCGGTCCTGAGACCGTCCTCAATGGACCGGCTGCGATCCGGCGCGGCCGCGTCACCTCGTCGGGGTCGTTCTCGCCGGACTGCTCCAGCTCCCGTACGAGGCGGCGGTGGCCCGACAGCCCCAGCGCCCGTGAGGGCAGCGCGTCGTCGGTGGTCGCGGCTGCGGGCGGGGCGGCACCCTCGGTCCGCTGCAACACCACGACGGTGGTGGACAGCAGAGCCACCGTCCCAGCGGTGACGACCCACTTGGCGCGGGGCATGGAATTCCCTCCTGTCCGGCTCGTGCGGCCGGGTCATGTGAGCAGTGGACACTTCCTCTGCCCATCGGCACACCGTGAAACACGAGGGACTGACATGGAGTCACGGGCGTGTCCTCGCACGATCGGGGAGTCTTCGCAGCTGGCGCCGGTCCGGGGCGCCGGCCGCCAGGTCCGGCGCGGATACGCCCGAACGGGTGAGGGGCCTGCGGCGCTCCGCGGCCCCGGCCCGCGGGGTCACATGACGACGGCCGCCGTGCCCGCCCCCATGGCCACGGCGGCCAGGTGTACGGCCGGGTGGCCGTAGTCGCCGTACCAGAGGTGGCGGGCCAGTCCGCCGAGCGCGGCCAGGGCGGCGATGATGCCGATCTGGCCGAACAGCGTGACGGCGCAACAGGGGGCCAGGAGCAGCAGGAAGGAATTCAGCCAGAAGGGTGCGGCACCCGTCCAGCCCCGCCATTCCCTGATCGCCGTCGCCATGGACTATCGGCCCTTTCATCGTCAACTCGTCGGCTGCACAGCCTCCTTGGGTGTGCGGATCGGCACAAGGGCCCGGTCGGCTAGAAAACCGAAGACCAGGCCGAAAGTCGTCCACAGCGTGGTCTGGGTGGCCAGGGACGCCAGGCGGAAGTCCCAGATGAGCGCGGCCGGGAAGTCCGCCGGCACCTCGTTGACGCCGGGCAGGACGGCGTAGGAGATCCCGATGGCCGCGACGAAGCCGCCCCCGGCGGCCGCCGACGCGTTCCAGTTGCCGAGCTTCGGTGCGAGCCGGTGCCCGAGGATCACCGCGCCCGCCGCCATCAGCGCGCTCAGGACGATCATCAGGAGGTAGAGGGCGGTCCGCCGGGCGGCCGTGTCGGGATCGCCGACGGCCGGGGGATTGGCGGGGTACTTGAAGAAGGGCACCAGGGTCAGGGTGACCCACAGTCCCGCGGTGACCAGTGCCGCCGTGGCCCGCGGGCCGAAGCGGCCGATGCGGCCGAGCGCGAAGCAGTGGGCGAGCGCGGCGATGCCGCCGAGCGCGACCCCGTAGAGGACGACGCCGGTCCCGAGACCGGCCGTGGCCTGGAGGGCCCGGCTGACCGGGGCCTCCCCGCCGTGGTGGTGTCCGGCTCCGGCCTCTTCGATGGCGATGGCCGCGTCCACCTCGGACTCACCGAGGAGGTACGCGACGAGGAAGGCTGCCAGGCCGGCCAGCAGGCCGGCGAGCATGCCCCGGACGAGCAGGGTGCGGGGGGATGCGGAGTTCATGGTTCGGTTCCCTTGCCGAGACGGAGGTCGGTGAGCAGGGGAAGCGGATCAGTGGCAGGGGAACCCGAGCAGGTGGCGCCCGTCGTGCAGCCACTCGTGGACGGTCTCGCCCTCGAAGACGGCGGTGGCGCCCTGCTCGGCGCCGACGAAGTAGAGCAGGACCAGCATCAGGATGCCGACGAACACCGCCCAGGGGGCGAGCTCGGAGAGCGAGATGGGGGCGATGGCGGGGGCGTTCGTCGTGGGCATGGTGGAGTTGGCCATTGCAGAACCTCCAGAGGGAACACGCGTCCCGGTCAGTGGTGCGCTCGACGACGGTGGCGGGTCTGACTTGCCTCCCCCTCCGGGAGGTTTCACAGTGGCGCGACCGTGCCGGATTCTCACCGGTGCTTCCGCGTCCCGTCGTCATGGAGTCTCGTTCGTGACGGTACCGCGCTTAGGCTCCCCTTATGAAGAGTCAGTCGGTGCGCGTCCACCTCGTGCGCCCCCCACTGGACACTGCCGCCCGCCAGGGCCGCTTCGGTCACGCGCGGCCGTGCCCCGGGTACGGGGGCCTGCGCGGTCTGGACACGGGAGAGTGGGCCGGGCGCACCCTGGACGAGGTGGCGGCCGAGGCCCCGGAGGCCCTGCACGCCTGGCTGACGGACCCCGGCTACGCCCCGCCGGGCGGGGAGTCCGTGGACGCGCTGATCGCCCGCGTCGGGGCGGAACTGGCCGGCATGGCCCCGGGCACGCACCGGGCCGAGGTCGAGCAGGCCGTCGTACGGGCGGCCGTGGTGCACGCCCTGGAACTCCCGGCGGCGACCTTCTGGCGCCTCGACGTACGGCCGGAGTCGGTGACCACCCTGACCGGGCGGGCCGGGCGCTGGAACCTCCTCCTGGGCCGGCCGCAGGACGCGCTGCCCGGGGCCTAGCGGGGAACGCCCGGCCACGAGTACGGGCCCGGACCCCGCGACGCGGTCCGGGCCCGGCTCACGGCCGGTGCGCGCCGGTCACGCCACGATCCAGTCGGACGTCGCGATCACGGGCTGTACGCCGTCACGGTGGACGGTGCCCTCGATCAAGCCGTACATGCGGTCCGCCGCGAAGTAGACCTCGTTGTCGTTCTTGAGGCCGAAGGGCTCCAGGTCGACGAGGAAGTGGTGCTTGTTGGGGAGGTTGAGCCGTACCTCGTTGACCTTGGGGCAGTTGTCGAGCACGCGCTCGGCCATCTGGTTCAGGGTCTGCTGGAGCGAGTACGAGTACGTCTCCGCGAAGGCCTCCAGCATGTGCTTGCGGACCTTCTTGTACGACTGGTCCCAGTCGTGGCCGGGGTCGTCGGCGGCCAGCGCCGAGTGCGCCCACCGCGCGGTGACCTTGGTCGCCAGGATGCGGTCGTACGCCTCCTTGAGCGTCGTGTACCTGTCCTTGATGTACCCGTGGAACTCGGAATTCGTCGAGTTCATCACCGTGAGGTCCTTCAGACCCGAGATGACCTGGAGGCCCGTCGTCTCGCTGTAGGTGACCTGCGCGGTGCGCACCTCCTGGCCCTTGAGGACGAAGGAGTGCTGCTCCTTGCGCGTGGGCACCGGGATGCGCTCCCAGGCGAATTCCTCGATGCGGATCTGGGCCTCGCGGATCGGCCGCTGCGAGGAGACGAAGTGCTTGGCGAGCAGGATGCCGAAGGCCTCCGGGGACTCGATGCCGTGCTCCTTGCCGAAGGCGTACACCGTGTTCTTGGTGGTGTCGGTCGGCAGGCAGTTGGCGTTGTCGCCGGTGAGGTGGACATCGCGGAACTCACCACGGAGCGCGACCGAGACGTTGAGGTCGCGGATCTCGTGCCAGGAGCCGTCGTTGCCCTTGCGGGTGACCTTCACGATGCGGTTCTCGGCCTTGCCGTACTGGTTCTGGGCCAGGACGTGCTTGCTCATGCTGTCTTCCTTCGGGTACTCGGGAACACGGAGTCCGTACTTCTGGATCCCGTACGCCCGGCGTCCAGCGGTCGTCCCCGCTCCCCGCCGTTCGGCCCCGAGGGGGGCCGCCCCGGGACTGACGTGCATCCCGGTCCGTAGGTGCTTGGCCTGTTTTGCGTTCGTGGCCTGCACGGATTGCAGCATGTGTACGGCGGGTTGACCACCGCACGGATCCTCCGAACACCAGCACCAGCGGATTGGGCGACCCCACAGATTCCCAGGTCAGACGGTGTGCGCGTCGGCCACCGCCAGGGCCTCGTCCAGGATCTGCAGCCCCTTCGCCACGTCCTGCGGCGCGATGTTGCACGCCGGGGCGATGTGGATCCGGTTGCCCGCGACGAGCGGCCAGAGCCCGCCCTTCTTGCAGGCGGCCGCGAACTCCGCCATCGGCGCGTTGTCCGCCCCGGCGGCGTTGTACGGGACCAGCGGCTGGCGCGTCTCCCCGCTGCGGACGAGTTCGAGCGCCCAGAACGTGCCGAGGCCGCGGACCTCACCGACCGAGGGGTGGCGCTCGGCGAGCGCGCGCAGGCCGGGGCCGAGGAGTTCGGCGCCGGTGCGCGCGGACTGTTCGACGACGCCCTCCTCCTCCATGACGTTGATCGTGGCGACGGCGGCCGCGCAGGCCAGCACGTGCCCGGAGTACGTCAGCCCGCCCGGGTAGGGCCGGCGGGCGAAGGTCTCGGCGATGGCCGCCGAGATGGCCACGCCGCCGAGCGGCACGTAACCGCTGGTCACGCCCTTGGCGAAGCAGATCAGGTCGGGGGTGACGTCCCAGTGCTCGGAGGCGAACCACTTACCGGTGCGTCCGAAGCCGACCATGATCTCGTCGAGGACGAAGACGATGCCGTAGCGGTCGCAGAGCGCGCGCACCCCGGCCAGGTAGCCGTCGGGGTGCACGAGCACGCCGGGGGCGCCGCCGACGGTCTCCAGGATGATCGCGGCGATGGACTGCGGGCCCTCGAAGACGATGGTGTCCTCCAGGTGGCGCAGGGCCCGCTCGCACTCCTCGGCCTCCGTCGTCGCGTAGAAGGGCGAGCGGTAGGCGAAGGGCCCCCAGAAGTGCACGACGCCGGCGGTCGCGGAGTCGTTGCCGAAGCGGCGGGCGTCGCCGGTCAGGTTGATCGCGGTGGAGGTGGCGCCGTGGTACGACCGGTAGGCGGACAGCACCTTGGGGCGCCCGGTGTGCAGCCGGGCCATGCGGACGGCGTTCTCCACCGCCTCGGCGCCGGCGTTGGTGAAGAAAATCTTGTCGAGGTCGCCCGGGGTGCGCTCGGCGATCAGCCGGGCCGCCTCGGAACGCGCGTCGACGGCGAAGCCGGGCGCGACGGTGCACAGCTTGGCCGCCTGCTCCTGGATGGCCGCGGTGACCTTGGGGTGCTGATAGCCGATGTTGGTGTAGACGAGGGCGCTGGAGAAGTCGAGGTAGCGCTTGCCCTGGTAGTCCCAGAAGTACGAGCCCTCGGCGCCGGCCACGGCGAGCGGATCGATGAGCTCCTGCGCCGACCAGGAGTGGAAGACGTGCTTCCGGTCAGCGTCTTTCACGGTCGTGAGGGCGTCGGCTTCTGCGTTCATGAAACGAGCGTAGTCGTCCAGGATGTGGACACGGCGGGGGTCGCACCCGCACCCCTCCTCCTGCGGGATCAGCCCTCCGAGGCGACCCGCGCGAGCTCCCGTACGGCCTCCAGGGCATCGGCGGCGGACCCCGCGCACCGCTCGCGCTCCGCGGCCTCCGCGCCAGCGGGGCGAGCTCCACCAGCCGGACGCCGTCGGGGAACGTGCCGATGAGCGAGGAGACGTGGGAGAGGTCGTCGTCGCGTCCGACGGAACCAGCCAGTGGGGTCCGCAGGTTGGTGGGCTCGGCCGGGGCCGGCGGGACGTCATTGCGCCCAGATCCCGTCGATCAGCAGCTCGGAGGCGACCACGCGTCGGGTTCGAGCGCCAGCAGGATCAGCAGTGCCGCAGTCGGGTCCATGCGGCCATGGCGCGATGTGACCTTCGGATATTGCCATTTCGTTATGGCGGGGTGCCTGATAGGCCCGAAATGCGGCCAGTTGGTGATGATCTACTGGACGTCGCTTCGGCCTGGTGTGACCGATCAGGGTGAAGTGCACCCACTTTAGCGTCACTTTAGCGCGAGCCGCTTCGGGGACGCAATCGGCGGTGGGTGCATTCAAGCAAGTCGATACGACCCGGGGGAGAACATGTCTTTCGTTTCGAGTAAATCCGTCATGCGCGTGGCCGTGGCCGCGGCCGCGTTGGCGTCCTTCGCCCTGACGGCTCCGCAGGCCTCGGCCGTCGAGTCCGCGCCGGCGGCCAGCGGCGTCCGGATCTCCGCCGCGGCGGACGACGCCACGCGCGCCGTCGCGAAGGCCCAGCCGGCGGCGGCCGCCGCCACGGCGAACCTGTGCGGGGCAGGCTACGAGCTGACCTTCGCCGAGCAGCTCCCGGACTCCCGGCGCTTCGGCACGCTCTTCCTGTACCGCAAGGGCTCCTCGGCGTCCTGTGCCGTCTTCGACAACAACCTGGGCTCCGCCAAGTACATGAAGCTGAAGCTGTGCGAGACCAAGCCGCGTCCCGTGGGCACGCCGCGGGTCTGCAGCACGGACGAGGGCACCTTCAGCCAGTACGCGGGCCCGGTGCGCGTCAACGACGTCTGCGGCGAGGTCACGGCCATCCTGAAGCAGGACGGTGTAGCGATCATCGACCGCGTGCGCCTGGTGCCGCCCTGCAAGTAGCCGGCTGATCCGGGACGGCCTCCGCGCGGGTGCGCGGGGGCCGTCCGAGGTGTGCGGGCAGGGGTGGCGGCTACTTGTCGGAGTAGCTGAAGTCCCCGACGGTCCAGGCGCTGACGTTGTCGAGGGCGATTCGGTACATCCCGCCGGTCTCGGGGATGCCCACCGGGCCCTGGAGGATGCGCGCCACGTGGAAGTGCAGGTGCGAGGGCGGGCCGCCGGGCTGTCCGGCCGTGCTTTCGGGGGCGCTGAACACTTCGGCGAACGGGCCGAGCTGCTCGGAGTCCCGCAGGACCTCCGCCACCCGCTGGCGCCAGACGCGTTCGGGGGCGAGGCGGCCGGTGATGACGGCGCCGTTCACGACGACCGTCAGGGACATCTGATTGGTCTGTTCGGACTCGACCATGGCGGCGAGGTCGCGAAGCAGGTCGTCAGGGATCGACATGGGCAGGCACTCTAGCAAGTCGGCCCGGCCCCGGGCGGTGCTTCCGGTGCGGCGGCGGCCGATTCCCGACGTGCGGGGAAACGGGCCCGCGGCCCGCACGCAGGGGTGCGGGCCGCGGGCCCGTTCGCTTTCGCGTCGACGCCGGCACCCGGGCCGGCGTCGACGGAGGCGTCAGCTTCAGGCGGGAACGATGTTCTCGGCCTGCGGGCCCTTCTGGCCCTGCGTGACGTCGAAGGTGACCTTCTGGCCTTCCTGGAGCTCACGGAAGCCGGACGTGGCGATGTTCGAGTAGTGGGCGAAGACGTCCGCGCCGCCGCCCTCCTGCTCAATGAAGCCGAAACCCTTTTCCGCGTTGAACCACTTCACGGTGCCGGATGCCATGCGCGTTCTCCTTTGGGGCAGTGCCCGGGCCGCACTGTGCGGACCCGGCGTCGACGAGATGATTGCCCCGACCGGAAATCTGAACCGGAAATGAAAAGTGCACCCACCGGAAAATCGGGTGAGAGCACTTGTAAGCTTTTTGGGGACCACAACCGCAACTGGCGTCACCGTAGCACAGGGGAAACGTCTCGGCCGGAAAGTCTTTCCGTTCCGGTATTGCCGCGTCGCGGTATCGGATATCTGTTCCTTTAATCTTATGAACGGCCTCGGCCCCTCAGGCGCCGATGCGGAGCAGCGCGAGCGTGATGTTGTCCGGACCCCCCGCGTCGATCGCGGCCCTCCACAGCTCGAACGCCGCCCTGCCGTCGTCGTGCACCCGCAGCAGCTCCTCGATCGCGCCGTCCGGCACCGGATCGGTCAGTCCGTCGCTGCACACCAGGTAGCGGTCGCCCTCGGCCAGCGGGAAGGTCTCGATGTGCGGGGTGATCGCGCTGTGCCCGCGGCTGCCGCCGAGCACCTGCGTGACGGCGGAGGTGGTGCGGTGCCCGGGCGCCGGGGGCGGGCTGTCGTCCACGCTCACCTGGTGCAGGCCGTCGCGCGCCGCGTGGAAGACCTTGCTGTCGCCGACGTTGAAGGCCAGCAGCGACTCGGCCAGGACGAGGGCGCCCGCGACCGTGGTCCCCATGGCGGTCAGGTCCGGCCGGCCGTCGGCGGCCGAGTACACCGCGTCGTTGCAGAGGTCCAGCGCGCCGGCGACGGCCTCCGCGCAGTCCAGGGAGGGGCCGAGCGCGGACAGCTGGCGCACCACGAGTTCACTGGCCACCTCCCCGGCCGGCTGCCCGCCGAGCCCGTCGGCGACCGCGACGACGAGCGGTCTGCCGAAGGGGAACACCAGCGTCTGGGGGTTCTGGGTCACCGTCCCGCACAGGGTCCACGGCCCGATGACGAGGCTGTCCTCGTTGTGCTCGCGGACCAGCCCGACATGGCTCAGGGCGGTCACAGCTATGTACGTCACTTCGACGTCCCGCCTCTCCGCAACGGCACCGGCAGACGCGTACCTCGCCACCATTGTCGCGCCGCTCCGGCATGCGCGGCGCGGCCTGCCGGAGCACGCTGGTCGTGGAGCTGCCTGTCCCCCGACGGCGGCCCGGTCAGGAAGGACTGCCGTTGATGTTCGCGAGGCTGAGCACCTACCAGGGATCACCCGTCCCCGCGGAGGGAGACCTGGGCGCGCATTCGGAGGAGATCGTCCGGCAGGTGCAGGACGCGCCCGGCTTCCGGGGCGTCTTCTACCTGGTCGACCGGGCCACCGGGGAGGCGAAGTCGCTGACCCTGTGGGAGGACGAGCGGAGCATGCGGGACAGCGAGGAACTCGCGAACCGGATCCGCGAGGAGACCGCACGGCGGGAGGGCCAGCAGGTCGTCACGGTCGAGCACTTCGAGGTGGGCTTCAGCCATCTGGGGCCGTAGGAGCAGCGCCCGGCGCACGCGTCTCGGCGCGGCGTGAGAGCGGGGTACGAAGGACGAGGAGGGATGGTCATGGGCAAGCTCGCGATCGACCAGTTGCGGGAACGGGTGCGCGGGGCGGTCGTCGTCCCCGGCGACGCCGTCTACGAGGAGGCGCGCGCGGTCAACAACGCCATGATCGACCGGCGGCCGGCCGTCGTCGTGCGCTGTGCCAACGCCGGTGACGTCATGGCCGCGGTCGACTTCGCGCGGGAGAACGCTCTGGACCTCGCGGTCCGCGGCGGAGGCCACAGCGTGCCGGGCTTCGGCACCTGCGACGACGGCGTCGTCGCCGACCTGTCGGCGATGCGCGGGGTACGGGTCGACGCCGCACGGCGCACGGCGCGCGCGGAGGGCGGCGCCACCTGGGGCGATCTCAACGCGGCGACCTACGCCTACGGGCTGGCCACCACCGGCGGGATCATCTCCACCACCGGCATCGGCGGGCTCACCCTCGGCGGCGGCATCGGTTACCTGTGCCGCGGACTGGGCCTGAGCTGCGACAACCTGATCTCGGCCGATGTGGTGACGGCGGACGGCCGGCTCCTCGTGGCGAGCGAGGAGGAGAATCCTGACCTCTTCTGGGCCCTTCGCGGCGGCGGCGGGAATTTCGGCGCGGTGACCTCGTTCGAGTACCGGCTCAGCCCGGTCAAGGACATCTACGGCGGCCCGATGCTCTTCGAGCTGGACGACGCGGCCACCGTGCTGCGGTCCTTCGCCGACTACATCGCCGACGCCCCGGAGCAGCTCGGCGGGTTCCCGGCCTTCCAGCTGGCGCCGCCGCTCCCGTTCATCCCGGCGGACCGGCACGGCGATCCGTTCGCCCTGATCGTGGCGTGCTGGGCCGGGCCGCTCGATGAAGGCGAGAAGGCCCTCCAGGCCTTCCACGACTTCGCCCCGGTGGTCGCGGAGCACGTCGGCCCCATGCCGTACCCGGCGCTCAACAGCGCCTTCGACGCGCTCGTGCCGCCCGGTCTCCAGCACTACTGGAAGGCCAACTTCGTGACCGAGCTCAGCGACTCCGCCATCGAGGCGCACCTGGTGCACGGCCCGAAGCTGCCCGCCGTCAACTCGACGGTCCACATCTACCCGATCAACGGCGCCTGCCACCGCGTGGGACCGCAGGAGACGGCCTTCGCCTACCGCGACGCCTCCTTCGCCACCGTCATCGCCGGCATGTGGCCGGACCCCGCGGACAACGAGGCGAACATCGCCTGGGTCCGTGACTACTACGAGGCCACCGCACCGCATTCGGAGGAGGGCGGCTACATCAACTTCATGGCCGAGGACGACCAGAGCCGGATCAGGGCCAACTACAAGGGCAACTACGACCGTCTGGCCGAGGTCAAGCGGACGTACGACCCGGACAACCTCTTCCACCTGAACCAGAACATCCAGCCCGCCGCCTAGAGGGGTGCCCGGCCCGGGGGCCGGTCGCGGGGCGGATCGGCGCGGGTGCGGGATGTGTCCAGGCATGCATATTTTGTCGTAGTACCGGATTGTCCCGTCCGCCCGGTTTGCTCTGATCGAGGAAGGCCCCCTCCATGAAGCGTTTCCCGGTGATCGGTGTGCTCTGCCTGAGCGCGGTGTTCGGTCTCAGCGCGTGCTCCGACGACAGCTCCTCCCCCGCCGAGGAGGCCTCCGAGGCCTCGGCCGACCTGTGCACCGACCTGAACGCACTGAAGGCCGACAACGCCAAGCTGAAGGCCCTGAACCCCGCCGTCGCCACCAAGGACGAGATCAAGGACGCCTACGACGCCGTCCAGCAGGACTGGGAGGACGTCAAGGAGAACGCGAGCAAGCTGAAGGACGCGGAGCGCTCCGCGGTGCAGTCCGCCGCCGAGAACCTGAAGAAGGGGTACGAGGACCTGCCGGGCGACACGACCGGCAAGGACGCGCTCACCCAGCTCCAGCCCCAGATCCAGCAGCTGGACCAGGCCACGACGGCCGCCTCCTCCGGTCTCAAGTGCTGACCGGGTGACCGGTCCCACCCCCTCCCCCCGCTCCGCGCAGCAGACCCCGTCCGGCCCCCCGGGCGGGGTCTTCGCCGCTCAGGGGGCGTCGTCCTCGTCCGCGGACGGCAGCCCCCCGCCGCTCCGTCTGCGCATGGCGATCTTCATCGCGCCGAAGAGCGCCTTGGCGATGACGCCCACCACGACCAGGTCGGCGACCATCTGCACGGTGGTCAGCACGCGCCCGGTCCCGGTGACGGGGACGATGTCGCCGAAGCCCACGGTCGCGAACACGGTGACCGTGAAGTAGAGGGCGTCCGTGCGGTTCAGCGACTCGGAGAAGCTGCCGGGCACGCTCTCGGAGAGCATGTAGTAGGTCGCCGAGAAGACGATGAGGAACAGCGGTACGGCGGTCACCACCGCTTCGAGGGCGGACAGCCGCGGATACTCCGAACGGGCGATGGTGGAGACCTGCCAGGCTGTCAGCAGGCCGAAGGCCAGCAGCCCCAGCACGAGCGTCAGGACCGTCAGGATCCCGAAGCCGCCCTCCAGGGGCGCCACGTAGTACAGCGCCGTGAGCAGGCCCGCAGCGGCCGTGGCGCGCAGGCAGTGGCCCAGCAGGAAGCGCCGGCGGCGACGGGCTGCGTTGCGTTCCATGCCTTCAGGAGAACGGCCCGGACCGCATCCGGCGACCGGAGTGCTGCCGCACGACGCCCCCGTCAGTGCGTGAGGTCGTAGAGGCTCCTGCCGACCAGCCACAGGCCGAGGACGAGACAGGTGAAGACGATCGCCGGGTCCTTGTGGTCGGAGAGCCATGCCCGCATGCCCGTCAGCGCCCGCGCCGCCCGCTCGGGGGCGAACACCATGTACAGCTCCATCGCCAGGAGGGTGGAGGAGGCCAGGACGCAGAAGCCGAACAGGGCCAGGTAGGTGGCGCTGTCGGAGAGGTTCGCCTCAAGGACGGTGGCGGCGGCCGCACCGACCATGCCCCACGGCTGCAGGAGCACCGCGAGTCCGGCGGCGGACCACGCGGACGCCTGGTCCATGCGGGAGGTGAGGGGGTGCCGGTCGTCGGCGGCGGGGCCGGGCCCGAGTCCTTCGGGGTCCGGCGTGCCGTCGGCCCGGGGACGCCGCCGGCGCCGGTACTCGGCGTAGGCGACGAGCCCGATGCCGATGGCCAGCCGGAGCGCGAGGCCGGCGGTGGACGGCGGGGAGCGCGGCGGCGGGGGCTGACCCCCGGTGAGGAGCAGGACGACGGCGATCACGGCGACGAGGCAGCCGAGCCAGGCGAGAATGAAGGCGAGCCCCTTCCACAGACCGCCGGGTGCGGACACCACCAGCACGAAGGCCATGACGGGCAGCGGATAGAGCGTGATGATCAGCCCGATGACGATCAGGTCAAGCACCATCGGCTTTTCCCCGTCGGTGGAATCACCCTTCCCCCGTTACCGGGAAGGGAATGCTCATGCGTCCATGGTTGCCCCGCCCCCCGTACGGGTGCAAATGATCGGAGTCGGGCCTGGACGACTGTCCGAAGCCAGGCGGAATGACCGGGCCAGGCCAGGGCTCATTCGCGGTCCGGGCGGCGCGGGGCCGGACGATCGACCGGGCCGCCGGCGGCGCCCGCTGCGCCGGCGACGCGCCCGGCGGCCGCGAGCAGGGCCAGTACGGCGAGCACCACGAGCAGGATCAGCACCAGCAGCAGGACCGTCAGCACGGTCGGGTGGTTCCACAGCGCGAACACGAGCGCGATGACGAGCAGCACGCCCACGGTCAGCGCGTGCCGGTGGGCCTCCACCCACCGGCCCGCGCCGCCGGCGTGCACCCCGTGTCCGGCGCCCCAGCGGGCCGCGGAGTCGGCCGTACGGTCGGCCCGGCCGCGCACACCGCGCGGCAGCCGGCCGGCACCGGACAGGTAGGCGCCGAGCGCCACGACGATCCCGAGGACCATCGCGGTCCGCAGGCTGACCCGCAGGAACCGCACCAGCGTGTCGAAGACGGCCGCCGCCGCGGCCGGGGACTGGACCTCCGCGGGCAGGTGGTCGAGGTAGTAACGGCGGCCCACGACCAGGGCGATGGCGACCAGCAGGCAGGCGAACGCCGCGCACAGGGCGGTGGTCACCAGGGCCCGGCGCCGGCGCCGGGCCAGCAGCACGCCGGCCGCGCCGAGGAGGACCGTGAGCACGGGCAGCCAGTTGCCGAGGACGTCGAGCAGCCGCACCGCGCCCCTGATCTGCCCCAGCTTGTCGTTCTGGAAGAGCACCATCTGCTTGTCGACCTCGGGGATCTTCTCCGCCGGGGAGACCCCGGCGGAAACGAGCTCTTCCTTGACCTTGTCGACCGCCTCCCCGACGTCGAGGGTGACGGTGCCTCCGTCGACGCCGACCGCACCGCGGCCCTTGCCGGTGAGCGCGTGCACCACGGCGTTGTGGGCGGCGCGGTTGGCCACCGTCCACACCTTCTCGAACCGGTCGCTCTCCACGAACCGGGTCGCCACCTTGGAGACGACCTGGTCGGCGGCCGAGTCCAGCTGCGGACCCAGCGCCTTGACCGCGTTGCCCACGCGCGTCGGCAGCCCCTGCGACTCCAGCCACTCCGCCAGGTCGGCCGTGACCCGGGAGCCGTCCACGTGTACGTCGGCCGCCTTCGTGATGCGGTTCACGGCGGCCTCCTCGATCGCCGGGTTCGAGGCGAGCGGCTCGACCGTCGAGACGTACCGGTCGGTGTCCAGCACGATGTCGTGCACCCAGACGGTGAGCAGGGAGATCGGTACGAGGATGCACGTCAGCGTGATCAGCACCGCCGACACGGCGCTCTTCGCGATCCGCCCGCCCCGGGATCCGCCGCCCTGGCCGGCGGCGGTCGGTCGGGCGGGCGGCGCCGCGCCGGGCGGGCCGCCGGGTGACGGGGACGGCTCGCTCATGGCACTCCCGGGGACGACTGGGCACGACAGGGCGCGGCGGACAGCCGCGCCCTGCCATTGGACCCAGGCCGTCGCCGGACGCGCCTGTTCAGCTGGGCCCTACAGGTGACGCGGCCTCAGCGCCCGCTGCCCGCGGGGTCGCGCAGCGCGTTCTCCCGGGCGAGATGCCCGACGGCGCCGAAGCGGCCGGTCAGCCGCCCGCCGGCCGGATCACCGGGGCGGTGAGCGGCGGCGCCGGCACGGTCAGGGCGGCGACGAGGACACCGCAGGCGAGCATCGCGCCTGGAGGTTCCGGGCCGAGGCGTCCTGGAGCGCATCGCCTCGACCGGTGCGACCTTCGCCGCCTTGGGGGACGGCAAGGGCGGTGCGGCAAGTACCGGAGGTGGCCGACCGTCGCGTACGCGCCCGGGCCGACGAGGCCGACGCCGACCGGTTCCGCGACCGGGCGGAGGCGGACGTGACCATGCGGAGAGCTGATGGGCACGGCGCTGACCAGTGTCCATGCCGGACTGCGCGCCGACATGGGCCCTGGGGCCGATCTGCGCCTCTGCCGAGGGAGAGGGTGAGGGGGCGGAGGAGTAAAGGCAGAAGGATCAGGAGGCAGAAGGATCAGGAGGCAGCCGGATCAGAAGGGAACGGAATCGTCCGGCCCGACGATGCCGAACAGCGCGCCTTCGGGATCGCGCAGGGTGACCTCGTGCGGGCCCGGACCGGAGTCCGCCACGGAGACGGCGCTGCCGCCCAGGCCGGTCGCGGCCTTCACCGCCGTTTCGAGGTCGGGCACCCGGAAGTGGACCTGCCAGCGCGGCCGCAGCTCCGGGTCGGGAGACTGCGCGAGCGTCCCGCCGTGCAGGCGGGCCACCGTACGGCCGTCGTGGCGCAGCAGGATGCGGTTCTCCTCCTCGACGTAGGAGACCTCGCAGCAGCCCGCCTGGGAACAGGCCCATTCCAGGACCTCGCCGTAGAAGATGGCGGCGTCGAAGGCGTTCCTGGTGCGCAGTTCGAGCCAGGCCGGCGCGGCCTCGCCGCCCATACCCCAGTCGGGGATGGCATCGCCCTGCCAGATCCCGAAGACCGCGCCGTCGAGGTCGGAGGCGAGCGCCGCCCGTCCCGTACCGAAGGCGAGGGGGCCGACGGCGACGGTCCCGCTGCGTTCCAGGATGCGTGAGGCCGTCACGTCGGCGTCGTCCACGGCGAAGTACGGGGTCCAGGCGACCGGGACCGTGACGCCGGTGGGCATGGAACCGAGGCCGGCCACCGGGATCCCGTCGCTGAAGCCGACGGCGAATCCTCCGCCGAGGCGGTCGTTCCCGAAGCGCCAGCCGAGGACCGCGCTGTAGAAGGCCTGCGCCGCGCCGACGTCGCGCGCCATGAGGCTTACCCAGCAGGGTGCGCCGAATGTTTCGTGACTCGATGTCGACACGCCTGTCATCCCCATCCGCCGGTGCGGCCCCGGATGCCCCTCCCACGGTACTCGCGGGAGCTCCCGGGAAACGTCGGCCACATCCTCCTGGCGCCGCCGCCCGCGCCCAC
Organism: Streptomyces sp. NPDC023541; assembly: GCF_055559995.1. Taxonomy (NCBI): domain Bacteria; kingdom Bacillati; phylum Actinomycetota; class Actinomycetes; order Kitasatosporales; family Streptomycetaceae; genus Streptomyces; species Streptomyces sp. NPDC023541. Next base: position 268,866 of record NZ_JBVHJO010000003.1, on the reverse strand, counting down.
GCCGACACGGCGACCGGCACCCCGCCCGGCGGAACGTCTCGGCGGCGGCCCGCGAGGGAGGCGCCCGGGGGCCCGCGGTCGCCGGCCGGGTCGCCCCGCCGGGCCGCCCGCCGGTTCAGGCCGCGGCCCGGGCCCGAGCGCGGCTGCGGGTCTCCTGGAGTGCGACACGGCGGCGCCGGGTCGGCATGCCCATGGTCGGGTTGGCCACGCCCCAGGCCGCGCCCTTGCAGATCAGCTCCTTGTAGAAGGCGGCCGTGCGGCCCGTCAGGGCCTTCTCGACCGCCCGGTCGTCGGCGGTGACGAACTGGATCAGGCCCTCCTTGCGGCCGAGGGAGATGCACTGCTGGAAGTAGCGGATCGGGACCTGGGGGACCTTGGCGCCGGCGAGCCGGGCGGCTATGGCGTCGGCGGCCTGCCAGGCCATCGGGACGCCCGAGGCGCAGGACATGCGCAGCGGCTTGTCGCCGGGGCCGATCGCCATCGCCGCGTCGCCCACGGCGTACACGTCCGGGTGGGAGACCGAGCGCATCGTGGCGTCGACCAGGATCCGGCCGTGGTCGGTGACGTCGAGGGCCGTGGCCAGGGCGATGGGGTGGACGGCGAATCCGGTGGTCCAGACAGTGACGTCGGCGGGCAGGGTCCGGCCGTCGGCGGTCGTGACGCGGTCGGCCTGCACGGCGTCGACCGCCGAGTGTTCGTGGACCGTGATGCCGAGCCTGTCCACCGTCCTACGGAGGTGGGCGCGGCCCTTCTCCGAGAGCCAGTCGCCGAGGCCTCCGCGGGCGGCCAGACAGACGTCGAGGTCGGGGCGGGCCTCGGCGATCTCGGTCGCGGCCTCCAGTCCGGTCAGGCCGCCGCCGACGACGAGCACGGGCCGGCCGCCGTCCAGGGCGGCGAGGCGGTCGCGCAGGCGGAGGGCGCCGGGGCGGCTGGAGATCTCGTGGGCGTGTTCGGCGGTGCCGGGGACGCCTCCGTCGTTCCAGCCGCTGCCGAGGGCGTAGACCAGGGTGTCGTACTCCAGTTCCTCCGGCCCGGCGGCGTCCGCGGCGGTGACCGACACCGTCTTGCGGTCCACGTCCACGGCGGTGACCTCGGCGAGCTTCACCGCCACCCCCGTGCCCGCGAACATCCCGGCGAACGGCCGGGGCTTGAGGTCCTGGCCGGCCGCGAGCTGGTGCAGCCGGACGCGCTCGACGAAGTCGGGCTCGGGGTTGACGAGGGTGATGGTGACGTCCTCGCGGCGCAGCCGCTTGGCGAGACGGCCGGCGGCGACGGCACCGGTGTAGCCGGCTCCGAGGACGACGATGCGGTGCTGCATGTCCGTGCTCCTGTCTGGGCGGGGTCAGCCGTTGTCCGGCGTGGTTTCGCCTCTTGAACCGGGCAGCCCCGCATTTCCTGACAGCATTCGGATGTGACCTGCGTCACGTGGCCTCAGAGGGTGTGGAGCGGCCCCTCCGCGTGGTCCGAGGCGGCCCACCGCTGCGTCGCGCGGACGAGCTTGTCGGGGTTGACCTGGCTGCGGACCGCCACGATGCCGTCGGCGGTGACGTCCAGGCAGGTGATCCCGACGAGCCGGCCGTCGACGACGGCGACGACGGCGGGCCCGCCGTTGGCGGTCGTGGCGTAGATCTCGGGCGTGCCGCCGACGATGGCCCGCTTGGCCTTGCCGGGCTTGAACAGGCCGCGCAGGAACGTGGCGACCGCGACCGCTCCCTCGAACGCCTTCGCGCGGGCCGGAACCTTGCCGCCGCCGTCGCCGACCGAGACGGCGTCCTGCGTGAGCAGCCGGAGGAGGGGTTCGGTACGGCCGCTGGTCGCCGCGGCCAGGAACTCCTCGACGATGCGCCGGGCGGCGGCCGCGTCTATCTCGGTGCGCACCTTGCCGTCCGCGACGTGCTTCTTGGCCCGGTGGTAGATCTGCTGGCTGGCGGCTTCGCTGAGGTCCAGGATCTCGGCGATCTCCCGGTGCGGGTAGTCGAAGGCCTCCCGCAGCACGTACACCGCACGCTCGTTGGGCGACAGGCGCTCCAGCAGGACGAGGACGGCGTACGAGACCGACTCGCGCTGCGCGGCGGTGTCGGCGGGGCCGAGCATCGGGTCGCCGTCGAGCAACGGCTCGGGGAGCCAGCGCCCCACATACGTCTCGCGCCGCGCGCGTGCCGAAGTGAGCTGGTTGAGGCAGTAGTTGGTGAGGACCTTCGTCAACCAGGCCTCGGGCACCTCGATCCGCCGGACGTCGGCCGCCTGCCAGCGCAGGAACGTCTCCTGCACGGCGTCCTCCGCCTCGCCCGCCGAGCCGAGCAGCCGGTAGGCAATGGCCTCCAGCCGGGGCCTGGCCGCCTCGAACCGGTCCACGTCACTCATGAGCAGCGCCATGCCCGCGATCCTAGGGGGTGGCCCGGTCCTCGAACAGGCGCAGGAGGCCGGCCTGGCCGACCCGGACGCCGACGCGCGCACGGAGGCGATCACCCTGCTCGCGATGGCGGCGACGACGGGAACGAGCATCCTCGTGGGCCGGCGGAGCCCGGAGTCGGCGATCGCGGTGCTCCGCCACCACCTGTCCGGATCTTCACGACAGCCGCGCGCGCCCCGGCTCACGGCGGCCGATGATGGGAGTACGGCCGAACACGCGGAGCTGCTCATGACGGGTTGGCGCGTCAGGGACTACACCCAGGACGATCTCGAAGCGGTGATCCGCGTCGATGCGGAGAGCGGCACGGCCGAGGAGTCACCCCTCTTTCCGCTCTCGGACGCCGTGGCGGCCCTCCAGGCCCTCCACCCGGCGGTGGTGGCCACGGCGGACGAGGTGGTGGTCGGCGCCGTGGTGAGCAGGGTGGAGGGCGACCGGGCGTGGATCCTGCGCTTCAGCATGGCGCCTGCCTGGCGCCACCAGGGGCTGGGCAGTGACCTGATCACCGCCCTGGAGCACCGGCTGTTCGCCGGTGGGGTCCGCACGGTGCACGCGGTCCTGCCCGACGGTGATACCGGTGCCACCGCCCTGCACAACTGCGGCTTCGGCGCCCGTCCCGGCCTGGTCTTCTTCGAGAAGCGGGGGCGGGTGACCCCTCAGGCGGTCAGCATGCTCGCGTCACTGGGAGCGGAGCTGCCGCCCGGAGGACTGTGGCAGAAGGTCGCGGGCATGCACAGGGAGAAGGAGCTCATCGAGCGGCGCCTGGTCCTGCCCCTGGCCCACCCCGAAATGGCCGCCCAGCACGGGGTGGAGCTGCCGCGGGCGGTGATGCTGTTCGGTCCGCCCGGAACCGGGAAGAGCACCTTCGCGCACGCGATCGCCAGCCGTCTGGGATGGCCGTTCCTCGAACTGTTCCCCGCCCGGCTGGCCGCCGAGTACGGGCTGGCGAGCGGGCTGAACCGGCGGTTCGACGAGATAGCGCGGCTCGATCACGTCCTGGTCTTCATCGACGAGGTGGAGGAGATCGCGGGGACCCGGAGCGGCGCGGACGCGACCGCGGTCGGTGTCGTCAACGAGCTGCTCAAGGCGATCGTCCGGTTCCGGGGCCAGGACGGGCGGCTGCTCGTCTGCGCCACGAACGACGTGACCACGCTCGACTCCGCGTTCCTGCGGCACGGCCGTTTCGACTACGTGCTCCCGATCGGGCCGCCCGACGACCGCGCGAGGACCGCGCTGTGGGAGAGCTATCTGACCAGGGCGGGCGCGGAGGCCGACAGCACGTCGCTGGCGGCCGCCAGCGAGGGGTTCACACCTGCCGACATCGCCCACGTCGCGCGCACCGTCTCCCAGGTCCAGTTCGAGCGCACCTTCGACACCGGGGCCCGAGCCCGCCCCACCACGGACGACTACCTGCGCACGATCGCCGAGACCAGGCCCACGGTCGGCGCGGCCACGGCCCGGGAGTTCGCCCACCAGACCGAGGAGTTCGCGCGCATCTGAGGGGTGCAGCCCGTGACAAGACTGCGGCTCGCCCGCAGCGCCGGGTGTCACGGCCGTAGGCGCCGCGACGCCGCGAAGCGGCAGGGGTCATATGGAACGCGTCTCGTGATGCGAGACGGTTTGGCGCCCGCGAGGTGCACGGGGTGCGCCCATCGGCCTCCGGCCAGGGCAGCCACCGGAGTTGGGGCACGCGGAGGGCACGGCAGGGACAGCCCTTGGGCAACGCAGAAGGCCCAGGTCTGCGACCTGGGCCTTCTGCAAAGTGCGGATGACGGAAATCGAACCCGCGCCGGCCGAACCGGCGACGTGGAACTCGACCACTGGGTACCCACGTGCCGGGCCCTTCACGTGTGCAAGGGCATTCAGCCGTGCTCCTCCTCCTCGGATTCCATGTGTCGGATCCCCTGGTGGGTGAGGGTAACCATCGCCGGGGTGTTGCCGGGGTCCCAGTCGACGGTGATCAGCCCTTCGCCGGCCAGGTAGGTGCAGGCGGCGGCGAGGTCCTGTTCCGGTACGTGGAGGTCGCGCCGCAGCTGCGCTCCGGTGATGCCGAGGAGGCGGTTGCCTTCGACGGCTTCGTACAGGACCCGGAGCACCTGGTCGCGGTAGGTCTTGCGTTCGCGCAGTGTGGCCATGACCGCGTCCTCTCGTGTGCGGGAGTGTGTTTCGGGGCTCTCAGGTCTCGTCGGAGTGTGCGCCGGTGCCGATGGGAGTCCTGCTGGCGGCCAGCCACGAGCGGGCGGGGCCGGCGGATGTCGCCGTGTCCACGGTGAGGTGGAGGCGGGTGTTGCCGTCGAGGGCGGGGTAGCTGCGCTGTTCCGCGCCTGCGAAACAGCCGCGGAGCGCCTCCGCGACCGCGCGGGCGGCTTCGGGCGTGTGCGCGATGATCCGGACCTCGGCGTGCCCGAGCGACGGCAGTGTCTGGGTCTCGATGTACTTCACGTAGGCGTGTTCCCTTTCGGAGTGGGCGGGAAGCCGGCGGGTGGGGGCGCCGTGGCGCCCCGCCCGCTGCCCCCGGTCGGAAGAAGGTCGTCCGGCAGGCCGGGACGTAGCGGCAGGGGGTCGCTGAAGCGGTAGGCCCCGATCCGGGCGTCGTGCCGGACGTCGTGCCGGGCGTTGAGCAGGTGGATCCGGCGTATTCCGATGCCGCTCGCGACAATGATCACCGCGATGAGGACGATGGTCCCCACGGAGCTCACCTCCGGCCGTTTCCGGGCAGCGGCAGGGCGCTGCGATCCATCGGGCTCCCGAAGGGGGACATGCAGGCCCCGCCTTCGCTCTCCCAGCCGGCTTCCTGGCGCTGGGCGTCGCGGAGGCCGCGTCCAATGGCGGCGTCGCTGGTCATCAGCACGCCTGCGGTAAGGACGCTGCCCGGGATCGCGGCGGCGGCCATCAGGCGGGCCGCGGCGGCGGGCTCGGTCTCCGGCGGGATGACGAGGAGGTCCCAGCGCCCCACGGTGTAGGAGAGCAGGATGAGCTTGTCGGGGTCCTGTTCGGTGAACCAGCCCACGTGCAGCACGCGTCCGTCCACGGGCACGGTGTGCGGTACGACGGGCCAGCGGGTGGGGTTCACGGTGACGCGGGTGACGCGTCCCCAGGGTTCCTCCAGGGCGGCCGCGAGTGGCGGGAGCTCCGCTTCGAGATCGCGGGAGTGGGGCCACCAGGCCCCGTCCAGCCGGCCGGCGAGTGTGGTTCTCGGGGTGAGGGACAAGCGTGCCGGAAGCGCTGCGGCGAGGTCCCGGGGCGCGGTCCGGTCGAGGGTGGTGGTCATGATGCGGACCTGCCCCCGAACTGCCCGTCGGCAGTCCGGATTTTAGGCGATCGCCGGAAATGACACCTGCGTGAAAGCCGGTGCGCGAAGTACTTCCGGCCCTTTTAATGTACACCTGATCGATGGGTTATGGCCGCTTTGACCAGGCATTTTCCGGCGGAGGCGCTGTGGAGAGCGGTGGTGCGGACGGCGGGAGTACCGTGAATACGACGGCGGGCTCGCGTACGGCGCAGGTCGGCACCGGTGTCGACCTGCTTGAGGCACGGCCGCACTCCGTAGACGGGCGGACCCACATGACCGACTCCGACACCCCCCGCACACCCCCGCGGCTCCTGCCGAATGCGGTCCACCATGCGATCAAACCGGGCACGGCGCTGCTGCGGCTGGAGACCACGAGGTCCCGGGAGGGGCTCCTGGACGGTGCGTGGTGGCCGCGCACGCGCGACATCGAGACGGAGCTGCCCGCGCTGATCAGCGTGTTGACCGAGCACCTCGGGCCCATCACCCGGGTCGGCGTGGACGCATCCGCCTGGAACGCCCTCCCCACCCGCCTGGTCATCGACGACCAGATCGTGCACTTGGACTCCGACCCGGTCGGCGACGACACCGTCCTCATCACCCGCGGCCACAACGACCACTTCGCCCTGCTGGTGGTCCCCCCGGACACCACCGCCGACGCCGCCCGCGAAGCGATGGCCCGCGCCGTCCGCGCCGACAACATGACCCAGGCCGCTCAGATCCTCATCGCCACCACACCCGACGCAACAGACACGGGTCCTGGACCGGCAGCGACATCCAGCTGAAGGCGCACCGAGACGCACTGAACACCGCGCTTCTGCCGGGTGCTGCCCGTCATTTATTTATTGCAACCGAGAAATATGGTCAGCCGGGTGGGATGCAAAACGAAGTCCGGGTCGCTCTGCCGCCGGCGCGAATCACCGTGCACGACGTGGAGCCAAGGCGGATCCGGCAGCCCTGGCCGTTGAGCCCCGTGCGACAGGGCCCGTCCGGGTGACTGCGGACCGGCGGCCGGGCCCTGGAAGTGTGCGAGTGGGGTTGTGGTCAGAGGTGCTCGTCGTGCAGGTCCTCTTCGCGCAGCAGGTCGTCCTCGCGGCGGCGCGAGGTGTCCTTCTGGCTCTGCTTCCGGCCCTGCTCGCGGGATGACTTGCCCGGCTGGGGGTGAGCGGGGTCTCCGGAGCGATGGTGCTCCTGCGCCTCGCTGCCCTTGCCCGGTTCCTTGGGCTTGTCCTGCGTACCGCCCATGACGGTGACTCCTCTTGTTGCGTGGGGTGCGGATTCCTCTCGAACGACGCTGACATGCACCGTTACGGTCCGCATCATTTCCCCTGCGAAGCGAGGCAGGTGGGTGACGACCGCCCCCGATGGGCGGTGCCGGGATGCGGGCCGGCCGGTCGGTGCCGAGGATGGGCTCGATTCCCACCCGCTTCTGCTGTCGGGAGCGCGTTTCATGTGTGGTCCGCGTGGCTGCTCAGCTCTGCTCGGACGCGAGCCCGGCGGCCATCGTGGTGTCCTTCGGTGCAGGAACGGCTCGGTGCTTGGTGCCGGGTACGCGGGCCCTGGCCTGTGGAGGTACGGTGCCGGATCCCGCCGCTCGGCCGGGTGCCGGCCGGCGCATCCCTGTGCGCCGTGCTGCGCGTCGCCACAGGTGCGGCAGGAAGGCGTAGAAGCGGTCGGGAAGGAACACCGCGTCCGCAACGATCATCGCGCCGGAGAAGAGGGGCAGCCCCAGGAGCACTGCGATGCCGACGTGCATGCCCAGCAGCACGGTCAGAACGGGGTACTTGAGCCTGCCGAAGAGTACGAAGGGGAAGGCGACCTGCAGGAGCACGGTCACGTAGCCGGCGATCGCGATCACCATCGGGTACTCGTCCACGAGGTGGGAGAGTGCGGGCCAAGGCTGGAAGAGTTCGAGGTTCAGGGCGTAGTGGAGAGCGGTGCCGCCGCCCCAGGTGGGGCCTTGGATCTTGTAGAGGCCGGCTGATCCGTAGAGGAAGCACACCTGTGCCGCGATGACGAGGATGCCGCAGTTGTGCACCACCGTGGTCAAGGTGGTGCGCGCGGCCCGGAGTTGTTGGGCGTACAGGCTCCGCACGGGTGCCGGCGCGTGGCCCGCGCGGGCTGTCTTGAGCCGCTCTCGGCGTGCGTCCAGCGACCAGCGCCGACCGCACGCGGTGAGGACGAGGTAGAGGGCCATCAGCAGGATCAGGTTGTCACCCCCGTCCGTCATGAAGATCGACCTGGCATGGAAGGAGGTCACCACGACGGCGAAGAGAACGGACATGGCGCGGGTACGCCAGCCCAGCATGAAAAGCGCGGACGTGATGAGGGCCGTCACGTAGCAGAGCTCGAAGTAGGCGCGGCTGTCCGACAGGAGCAGGATGCTGTTCCAGCCCGTCTGGTCGAAGAGCTGTTGTGCCAGCGCGGGTGTCCAGGGGGAGCCGGGGCCCCAGATCTCGTCACGGTGCGGGAACTCGCGCAGCAGGAATACCAGGTAGAGCAGCCCGTAGCCGATGCGCAGAACCGACGCTGCGTACAGGGAGATCGGCCGGTCGGTGAGAAGCGCCCACAGATCGCCGATCCGGTCGAGGAGCCAGCGGTGGGCCGTGCCGGCCAACGGGGCCTCCTGGGCCGCGGGTCCGTGCGGCGTGGCTGCTGTGGAGGGGAACTGGGGAATCTGTTCATTTCCCATGGGAGGTCACCTTCCACCAGGGCAGGAGCCGGTCCTCGGTGGGTGCCGGCGGGCGATTGCCGGCCGGTGTGCCGGGCGCGGCGACGGGCAGTGTGACGACCCGGAGCTGAATGAAGTCGAAAGCGCCGCCGTCGTTGTGGGCGGCGAGGCGGTCCGCGGCGATGTTGCGCAGGTACGTCTGCAACATCACGGCCCGTTCCGAGCGTGCCGTGTCGCTTCCTCCGTGTGTCTCGACGTAGGAGGTCCAGGCGCGGCGCAAAAGGTTCTGGGACGTGTGGCTGGGAAATGCATTGTGGTCGACTGCGGAATGGTCCACGGCAGCCAGGTCGAACCAGGGGGTCACCTGCACCGATCCTCTGGAGTCGGTGTATGCGGTTCTCGACAGGATCTTTCGGTTGAAGGAGTCGGGGTCCGGGGCGAAGAGCCGCCAGTTCTGTTCGAAGAGCGGGAACACCCATCCGTTGACCTGCGAGCTGTACCGCTTCGATACGGGGTTGGAGGGGGCCACATGAAGGAACACCAGGACGACGTGGACCAGAGCCGTCACCAGGCAGAGGGCTACGGTGGTGTGCAGCCCTGCCTTCAGCGTACGAACGCCCATGGGTGGCTTGTCCGGTCTGACCGCTTCGTCATGACGCTGCGGGGGGACCGTATCGGAATCGGACTGATGGAGTTCCTTCACGTCCGCAGATTCAATTCCGCTCGACACCGCCCACCCGGTCTTTCTCATGTCTGCTGTTCGCCTGAGGTCTTTGCGACTCTCACCGGCGGCGCGCGGCGGATTCGATGAGGATTCCGCCGCGCGCCGTCGTTCGATGAACGGGCTTCGTGCAGCCTGCTGCCTAGCCCCTGTGGGCCGCGGGCTTGTTGCCGTAGCCGTAGTGGTCGCCGGGCTTTCCGTCGTGGCCGTGGTCGTGGCCCGGCTTACCGGGTCCCTCGTCCTGCCCGTTGTCCGGTCCGCCGTGCTCCGGCCCGTGGTGCTCCAGGCCGCCGTGGTCCGCACCGTCATGGCCCGGACCGTCATGGCCCAGTCCGCCGTGGTCCGGTCCGCCGGGCTGACCGCCGTGCCCGCCGGTGATGTTTCCGCCGGTGATCGTTCCGCCGGTCGTGTTGCCGCCCGTCGTGTTGCCACCGGTGCTGTTGCCGGCCGTGTTACCCGAAGTGTTTCCGGAGGTGTTGCCGGCGATGTTCCCCGAGGTGCCGCCCGACACGAGGTCGACGATCGGTCCGCCCAGGAGACCACCACCGATCAGACCCACGGTCGTGCCGGTCGTCGTACCGGCGGTCGGCGTTCCCGCCGTCGTGCCGGTGGTCGTACCGGCGGTCGGCGTTCCCGCCGTCGTGCCGGTGGTCGTGCCGGTGGTCGTTCCGGTCGTGGTGCCGGTGGTGGTGCCGGTAGTCGTTCCGCCGGTGGCGCAGCCGCCGAGGAAGATCCTGTTGTTGTTGAGGGTCACCTCGCCTTCACGAGCCAGCGCCCGGCCCTCGATGTTGGCCCCCTGATTCACGAAGATGGAGGTCAGAGCCATGATGGTGCCGACGAAGGTGGAGGTGGTGCCGAGGGTCGCCGAACTCCCGATCTGCCAGAACACGTTGCACGGCGAAGCGCCGTTCGTCAGGAGGATCCGGCTGCTGGATGCCGTGGTCAGGGCTTCGGGAATCTGGAACACCCAGACGGAGTTCGGGTTTCCTCCGGCATTCAGGACCAGGTCGCCGGTGAGTCCGACACCGGACGTGGCCCTGTGCACGCCGGGAAGCAGCTCCTGACCTCCGCCGATGCCTGCCGCAAGCGCGAAGTCAGGTGCCTGGCCGCCCAATTGGCCGGCCGCTTGGTTGTACGCCACGATCAGATCGCTCTTGGCCTGAGCAGCCGCAGCGTCCGCGGCGTGCACTGCGCCGAGCACCAGTCCTGGCGGGAACCCGGTGATCGCCGGGTTCGGGTGTGTTCCGAGGTCGTGGTCGAGCACCGAGGGTCCTGTGTTCGTGACTCCTTGACCTGCCAGGACGGAGTAGCTGGCAGTGGTGCCCAGCGGTACGGGTGTCGCGATGGCCATTGCCTGCGTCGGCAATCCGGCGACCATGACGGCGGCAACCGTGACGGCGACGGCCGAGGACAGCCAGCCGGACAGAGTGCGGCGCCGAGCCGCCTGGGTTTTCAGCTTCATCAAGAGGCCATTTCCTGTGGGGGCCGTGGCGTACCGGGCCCTACCGTTTGCCCGGGATGCCCTGGTGTGTCGCTGCCGCATATTACGCAGGAAATTTCGCGCACCAGCAATGAGTAAGGGGTGGAGGGGGGATTAATATAAGCGCATTGCGTAGCTTCAATTGCGCCGAAAATAATCAGACTCACATTGTCGATCATCCGACATTGCCCCCGAATGGGCAGAACTCGGTTAACTCATAAGAGGCAGCGCCGCACACCTGCCCAAATAGATCCAACCGGCGCACACGGAGGTGTACCGCCGGGCAGGTGAACTCGCGAACCCGCAGCGGCGGGCGTGGCGGCCGGTTCGTCGTCGATTCACTCGGCTCTGGCGGCGCTGTCGGGTGCCCTCGCTTCGGACTGGCCAAGACAACAAGAAGCGCCACCCCGGCCTGGTCCGACCCTGCTGGGGGCACTTACAGTTCAGCGGTTCTGACGGCGGCCTGGCACCTGTTCGTCCCCACTTCCCAGTCCACCTGTGCACACGCAGCGGCGTCCCGTCGGCCCGCAGTCATGGCTGTCGTGGGTGCGGGATCAGTCAGCGGCCCTGGCCGGCGCGGACGGCGCCGGGGCAAGCGGTGGCGTCGGCCTCCTTTTCCTGGCGGCTGCCGCCGGTGGCAGCCGCCAGGTAGCACAAAGGGCTCGTCCTCGGCTCCTCGGCTCCTCGGCTCCTCGGCGGCTGTGCCGTGTGGGTGAGTGCCAAGAGGCGTCAGACACCCGTCCATGCGTCGAAGAAGGCTTTCCGCTCGGCCGGATCGGCTGGCTTGTGGTCCGCGTGCAGGACGCGCCAGGCGGTGAGTTCGAGGTCGCGGAGCCACAGCTCCCCGATGACCTGCGTTTTCAGGTCGGGCAGGCGGTCGGATTCGGCGAGTGCCTGACCGATGACCTCGCCTGCTGCGACACGCTGGGACGGGGTCATCTCGTCGACAGCCGAGAGGATCTGCCCGGCCAGGCCGGTACCTTCGCCGGCGAGGGAACTCAGCACACACGCCTTGATGTTGGACGGCAGCAGATAGAGAGAACCCGAGGACCTCCAGAGGTCCGACCAGAAGCTCTCTCCGGCCGCGGTCGGAGCGGGGAGGGCGGCGAGCAGTCCGAGGAGGTGTGCGGTGGCCGCGTATCCGTCGGAGTGGGCCGATGCCACGACGGCGATGTCCGCGACACGCTCCACGTCGATTCGGCCGGCTTCGAGGCGCGGGTCCAACCCCAGTCGCTGTACCAGCTGATGGGAAAGGGGGGCGGATGCGTGGGAGTGGAACTCGGGAAGCATCGGCGGTCCTTGAACGTAGGAGAGCGGAGAGGCCCGTTCGGAAGCTCTGATCGTTCCCGTGGCCCACCGAAATACACGACTTCCCCGGCTCCATTTGCCGACACGCCTCCCCGGCCGGAACCATGAGGCGGCTGACCAGGCACGTCCGGCGACGCCGGGCCGACAGTCCGCGGCAGCCCTCCAGGAAGGCTGCGGGCAGGCTCCTAGCATGACCGCATGGTTGCGAGCGATGCCCAGCAGTCCGAGTCAGGATGGGAAGCAGTGTCCCGAGACGAAGTCGAATCCGGCGGTGCTTCCTCCACAGCGGCGGTTGGCGGACACGAGCGCCACCATCCGGTTGCCGACCTGGTCGAGCGGGCGGCCGATATGGTCGAGCCGATCAAGCCGAAGCTGCGAGGCTGGCTTCACGCAGGAATGGTCCCCGCTTCGCTGGCCGCCGGTATCGTCCTCATCTGCCTGGCCGGGACACCATCGGCCGTCCTGGCCTGCACCGTGTACTCCGTCTCCGCCTGGCTGCTGTTCGGTACGAGCGCCGTCTACCACCTCGGCACCTGGGGACCACTCGGTGAGGCCGTTCTGCGTCGCCTCGACCATGCGAACATCTTCCTGATCATCGCCGGGACCTGCACCCCGCTCGCCGTGCTCCTTCTTCCCCCCGGCCGGCGATCCGCCCTCCTGTGGATCGTGTGGACGGGCGCCCTCGCGGGCATCGCCTTCCGCGTCCTGTGGGTCGGAGCGCCCCGCTGGCTGTACACCCCCTGCTACCTGGCCCTGGGCTGGGCACCGGTGCGCTACCTGCCCGACTTCCTGCACAGCGGCGGGGCGGCCGTACTCGCCTTGGTCGTGACCGGCGGGCTCCTCTACAGCGCGGGCGCGGTCGTCTACGCCCTCCAGCGCCCGGACCCCTCACCGCGCTGGTTCGGTTACCACGAGGTCTTCCACGCCCTGACCGTGGCAGCGTTCACCGCTCACTACACCGCCATCTCCCTCGCCGCCTACTGACCACGACGTGGATCGGTGCGTACCAGCTCAACGGTGCCGGGCCGGCAATCGGCCCTTCGCGTCAGGGCGCGAGCGGGCGCCGAAGGGCGACGTAGTAGTCCCCGACCGCGGAGAGGTAATCGTCGTCGGCCGTCTCGCTGTCGGTGGTGAACCGAGGTGCTGCCTTGATCTCTTCCCGCGTGCTCGACACCTTCACCGTCCGCGCCTCGGGGTCGATGCCGGTGACGGCGCCGGCCGGGATCAGGACGCTCCTGCCGAACACCCACACGCCGGTGTCGACCACCAGGTGCTGCCTGCCGGGCTGGTCCTGCTGGCGGTCCACGTGCCCGATGGCACCGTCAGTGGCCTCCACGGTGAAACCCACCAGGGACTGCCGTGATGTGTAACCGCTGTCCTGCGCGTACGTCCACACACCGCCCACAGAGCCGTCTCCTCGTCCTCGGCAACCGCCCCGGGGCCTCGCGGGCACCCCGGCTCGTATCGTGCCCTTCGCATGCCCCGGCGCTTGCCGCGCAACCTCGCGCCCCGAAATGCCGGGAGGCCGAACCATGCCGTTGGCCGTGTGGCATCGAGCGAGGCCGAGCGGGCACGGGAGGCGTGCCTGCTGTTCGGGTGATGCCGGGGGCGTGCGGGCCGCCGATGCCGGCGGGCACTCTCAATCTGAGGCCGAGGACGGCGGCGCGGACGATTCGGCGGCGCGGCGGTATTCGGCGTTGATCCGCTGGGCTTCTTCGAGCTGGTCCTCGAGGATGATGATGCGGCAGGCCGCCTCGATCGGGGTGCCCTGGTCGACGAGTTCCCGGGCGCGGGCGGCGATGCGCAGCTGGTAGCGGGAGTAGCGGCGGTGTCCGCCCGCGGAGCGGAGCGGGGTGATGAGGCGGGCTTCGCCGATGGCCCGCAGGAAGCCCTGGGTCGTGCCGAGCAGCTCGGCGGCCCGGCCCATGGTGTAAGCGGGATAGTCGTCGTCTTCGAGACGGCCGAACGAGTCGTCTGCTGTCATGAAACCTCTCTCGTGGAACACGCGGAGGGGCCCTGGTGCCGTACGGCACCAGGGCCCCGAAGGAACTACTACACCATCTGTCGGCCCTGATACTGCGCCGACCCTGTGTTTCCGCCGACCCGGCCGACACGCTGCCGGGAGTGCGGGGATCGCGGTTGCTTGACCGGAGACCACCTCACTATCGATGTCCTGCGGTACCCGGGCTCAGACTTCCGCCCGGGCGATCCTGATGGCGCCAGGCTCCTCCGCTCTTCCCTCGGTTATCAGTTGCTTACTGCTGGTACTGCTCTACTGCGTACTGCTGATGGCCTGAACCAGCGCCACTCTTCGGCAGCCAGCCCCGTCGCCCATCGTGCGTCTGCTCTGGCTTAGAACCCCACTGCCGAACTTCCCGGCGCGCGCGTCCGCAGCCGACGCCTTCACCGAGGTGCTGCTCACTGACTTCACTGCTGGGTACTGCCACTGCGTCAACTGCGGTACTGCTGACGGCGGCCCCTGATCACTGCGGGCCACCCGGTCCGGTCGTCAGTCCCGTCGCCATCCTGCAACAACCCTGGCTTCGACACTCCACCACCGCACCGCCCTGCGGGTAATGCTGCCCGGCAGTTCGTCTCTGCCGGGCCCTGCTGTCTCTCTGGGCTACGAGAGAAACCATAACCACGCCAGCGCCCAATGTCTACTTCGGCCATCATAGATTTTCATGCTCGTCGGCGAGAGCTCCGGGGCGGCTGTTGCGAGCATCGAGGTGGCCGTCCACGACTCCAGCCCCACGCGGCGCGTATGCGCGCCCCCGGCCTGCACGGCGGCACCCGTGGATTCGGCCGGCCCATGGCCCACCGTCTCGCCCGAGCGGCTGCGGTCATCCGTCGGGCCTGCGGCGGGAAGACGGCCAGTGCTCCTCGACCGGTGTGCTACCGGTCGAACGGACGGGACGGCCGGTGCATAAAATCGGCTCTCATGTCGAAGCCTGACGAGCTGCTCGTTGACGTCGCCACCCTGGTGGAGTCCGGGCAGAGCAATCAGATGTCCCTGACCGTGGTCACCGGTGGCGCTGTCATCACCGGTCGGCTGGCTCCCGAAGCCGCGTGGAGGCAGCGGGTGTCGGAGGTCCTGACGGACTCGGCCCGTCTGGGCGAGTTCGCCGCCGTCTTCACCGCCACGACACCCCGGGAGGGGCCGCCCACCCATCTGCACTTCCACGTGGCCCGCATCCTGCAGGGCACGGTGGGGATCCCGGAGACGGGTGGGATGTACCGCGTCTCGATCGCGGATGTCAGCGCCTGGACCATGGGCGACTTCAGCTACTCCGACCACTGACCCGGCGTCCTGTAGGAAACCCCGGGTACGCGGGAGGGCCCGACCGGCGCGCTTGCCGGTCGGGCCCTCTTCGCTGTTCGGGTGTCGGCTCGCGCCGGCCCTGTCCGTCAGACGGCAACCGGGGTGCCGAGCATCGCGGAAGCCTGCTGGAGCGGGCTGAGGACATGCGTGGGTACGGCGGCCCGGGGGAGGCCGCGGCACGTGAACCCGAGCTGGGTCATGGCCCGGAGGACTTCACCGGCGCTGAAGTCACGCCGGTCCTGGCGGGTGATGACCTGGCCGACCTGTTTGACGGGGTAGGTACGGCGCCCGATGATCACGGACTCGCCGGTGACCTGCTCGGGCTTGACGCCCTTCATCGACTCCAGGACACCGCTTTTGGTCAGGTCGAACGGGAAACGGGCGATGACACAGCGCATGTTGCCTCACAGAAAGACGTAGGGGGGGACGGTCGTGCGGCGGTTCAGCGGGCAAGGGCGAGGACGCCCAGAGCGCTGCCCTGCTCGTCGACGACCGGCAGGGCATCGAGCCTGCGGCGGCGCATCGCGTGCTCGGCTTCGGCCATCGTGGTCAAGGGAGAGGTGACCGGCCCGCGGTCTCCCAGGAGGTCGCGGAGTCGGACCCGGTCCGTGTACGCCGCGCTGTCGCGGACGGTGGCGAGCCTGGCCAGGGTGACCAGCCCGGTGCACAGGCCGTCCTCGTCGCAGACGAGCAGATGACCCGCGCGGGCACTGGCCATGACAGCCAGGGCCACCTCGACCGTCATGTCGTCACAGACCTGCGGACCGGCCGCCTCCATCGCGTCGTCCTCCGTCCGGTGCACAGGGTTGGCGTTCGTCGAGCGGGACTGCATCCGGACCAGCGTCACAACGTGCCTCCTGCAGAGATGGGTCAGTGTCCTGATCACGTGGTGCTCAGGCCGCCGCATCGAAGGCGGACTGCCGCACGCTCACACGTCGGACCGTCGAAGCGGGCCGTCGCCTGCCGCGGGAGGCCGGGCTGCGCTTGGCGCGTTCGACGACCGGTGCGGTGATGACGACGGGGATGCCGGAGGGTGCCTGGGCGCCGGTGATGCGGTTCAGGGCCTCTTCGCCCGAGCGGACCTGGGTGGTCAGCGGGGTGATCCCGGCGGCCTGCATGAGGCGGGTCATGTCGCGGCGCTGGTTGGGGGTGACCAGGGTGACGACGCTGCCGGACTCGCCGGCGCGGGCGGTGCGGCCGCCCCGGTGGAGGTAGTCCTTGGGGTCGGTCGGCGGGTCGACGTTCACGACGAGGTCGAGGTTGTCGACGTGGATGCCGCGCGCCGCCACGTTCGTCGCGACCAGCACGGTCACGTGGCCGGTCTTGAACTGGGCGAGGGTGCGGGTGCGCTGCGGCTGCGACTTCCCGCCGTGCAGGGCGGCGGCACGGACACCGCTGTTCAGCAGGTCCTGGGTCAGCCGGTCGACGGCGTGCTTGGTGTCCAGGAACATCATCACGCGGCCCTCGCGCGCCGCGATCTCCGTCGTGGTGCGGTGCTTGTCGCCGCCGTGGACGTGCAGCACGTGGTGCTCCATCGTGGTGACCGCGCCCTGCGAGGGATCCACGGAGTGGACGACGGGGTCGGTCAGGTAGCGGCGGACCAGCAGGTCGACATTGCGGTCCAGGGTGGCGGAGAACAGCATCCGCTGGCCGCCGGGGCGGACCTGGTCCAGGAGGGCGGTGACCTGCGGCATGAAGCCCATGTCGGCCATCTGGTCGGCTTCGTCCAGGACGGTGATCGCGACCTGGTTCAGGTGGCAGTCGCCGCGGTCGATGAGGTCCTTCAACCGCCCGGGCGTGGCTACGACGACCTCCGTGCCTCCGCGCAGCGCTCCGGCCTGCTTGCCGATCGACATGCCGCCGACGACGGTGGTCAGGCGCAGCTTCACGGCGCGGGCGTACGGCGTGAGGGCGTCGGTCACCTGCTGCGCCAGCTCGCGGGTCGGGACGAGGACCAGGGCGAGCGGCTGGCGCGGCTCTGCGCGCTGCCCGGCGGTACGGGCCAACACGGCCAGGCCGAAGGCCAGGGTCTTGCCGGAGCCGGTACGTCCTCGGCCGAGCACGTCACGGCCCGCGAGGGAGTTGGGCAGGGTGGCGCCCTGGATCGGGAACGGCACGGTCACGCCCTGCGCGCCGAGGGCGGCCAACAGCTCGGCCGGCATGGCGAGATCGGCGAAGGCCTCGACGGCGGGCAGCGCGGGAGTGATGGTCTTCGGCAGGGCGAACTCGCCCTGAACCGCGGCGGGTCGGCGGCCGTAGCCGCCCGAGCGGCTCGGACCTCCGGAACGGCTCGGGGAGGACGATCCGAAGCGGCTGCCCCGTTCCGAACCGGCGGTAGCGCCGAATGCGGGGCCGCCGGTGCGGCTGCGGGCGCGGGAGGAACGGTCATTCGTACGAGTGCGGTTCATTCAGAACCTTCCTTGATGCGGCACGTATCAAGGAATTCCCGCAGCGGAAACGCAGCGCAGGGAATCACAAGAACGGGCCGAATGGAATGCGAAAGCGACTCTGGACTACAGAGATTCTGTACGGTCGCAGGTGCTGAGACGGGGTGGCGTCAGGTGGACGCGACATGCAGGAAAGGCGAGTGGGGTTGTAGCTCCGAGGAGGCTGTAACCCCGAGTGCTTCGTTCCGCAGGTGACACCACTGCGGGAAATGCGTGCAGCTGGGTCCCGCACCCCGAGGGATGCGGGCCCCAGCTACGAAATGCGCGTCAGCGTCAGGCGGGAACGATGTTCTCGGCCGTCGGGCCCTTCTGGCCCCGCGCGATGTCGAAGGTGACCTTCTGGCCTTCCAGCAGCTCGCGGAAGCCCTGGGCTGCGATGTTCGAGAAGTGGGCGAAGACATCGTCGCCGCCACCGTCCTGCTCGATGAAGCCGAAGCCCTTTGCAGCGTTGAACCACTTCACGGTGCCAGATGCCACGTAATATCTCCTTTGGGGCAGTACGCTGGCGTCCGCACTGTACGGACACCGTGTCGCCGCGATGATGCCCCGCCGGAAAATGACCGGAAATATGAAGCGCTCGGCCGTGGTGGAAGCCCACTGGGGCGCTTGAAGTTTTTGGGTACCAAAACTGCAACCGAGATCGACAGTAGCACGCCGCAGCTGTTTGTGTGCGTGAAATATCTCCATCGGGTGCGGCGCGGAAAACTCTCCCTGCGGGGTCCATTGAATTCTCTGACGGCGGGGACAGATATTGATTCCCCCCGAGCGCAGCGTTTCGGGAGCAAGGGTGTCCCCAAGTTGCGACGTGCAGTCCATCGGTACCGACGGTGGCGGCCGTCTCGGCGGGAAGGCGTGTGCCGGCTCTCCGAGCAGGCCACTCCCGTCAGTTGGGGCACGTGGAGGGCGCGGAGGAGTCGTACAGGCCTGGACAACGACGAAGGCCCAGGTCGCTGACCTGGGCCTTCGTGCAAGAGCGGATGACGGGAATCGAACCCGCGCTATAAGCTTGGGAAGCTCATGTTCTACCATTAAACTACATCCGCGCAGCGGGCCAGTCGCCTGGACCCCTACCGTTGGACACTCTACCCCATGATCGACCCCCGGTGTATTTGCCGCGGAGTCGTCGTTGTCTGTCGTGTGCACGGAGGCGTGTGGGTACGGGAGTTGGGGCGTACCGTGTCGTGCGGAGCGCGGCGGCTGGAGCGAGTGCGGATCATCCCCTAATGTGGCGATTCGTCGCAGATTGGCTCGTTGGGGAAAGGGACTCGATGGAGCACACCGTCGTCCGTTGTGCCGAAGGGCACGTTTTCAGTACTGCCTCCTTCCCGCTGCAGCACCTCGGTGCCGGCCGGATCGGACCAGGGCGGCTGCTGCGGTGTCCGCGGTGCGCGCGCCTGCGGCAGGCCGTGCCCGTTGGCGGTGCGCCCAAGCGCTGAGCGCCGGGTGTGAGACGTACGGCCGGGCGCGCGGGCGTTCCCTCTCGATTGGGGGTGGCCCGCGCGCTCTGCGTATCCTCGGCACGTGCTTCTCTCTGACAAAGACATCCGGGCCGAGCTCGACAGCGGACGGGTTCGCATCGACCCGTTCGACGAGGCGATGGTGCAGCCCTCCAGCATCGATGTGCGTCTCGACCGGTTCTTCCGGGTGTTCGAGAATCACCGCTACGCCCACATCGACCCCGCGGTCGAGCAGCCGGACCTGACGCGGATGGTCGAGCCCGAAGGGGACGAGGCGTTCATCCTGCATCCCGGTGAGTTCGTCCTCGCGTCGACCTACGAGGTCATCTCGCTGCCCGACGACATCGCCTCCCGGCTGGAGGGGAAGTCCAGCCTGGGCCGTCTCGGCCTCGTGACGCACTCGACCGCCGGGTTCATCGACCCCGGGTTCTCGGGTCACGTGACCCTCGAGCTGTCGAACCTGGCGACGCTGCCGATCAAGCTCTGGCCGGGCATGAAGATCGGGCAGCTGTGCATGTTCCGGCTCAGCTCGCCCGCGGAGTTCCCGTACGGCAGCGAACGGTACGGCTCCAGGTACCAGGGGCAGCGCGGGCCGACCGCCTCGCGCTCCTTCCAGAACTTCCACCGCACCCAGGTGAGGCACGAGGCATGAGCGACGCAGTACGCGAGAACCTGACCTACGAGGGCTTCGGCGCCGCCGTGCGCGAGCTGGCGCAGACCATCGCCGACGACGGCTACGAGCCCGACATCATCCTGAGCATCGCCCGCGGCGGCGTGTTCGTCGCCGGCGGCCTGGCCTACGCCCTGGACTGCAAGAACATCCACCTGGTGAACGTGGAGTTCTACACCGGCGTCGGCACCACGCTGGAGATGCCGGTCATGCTGGCGCCCGTGCCCGAGGCGATCGACTTCACCGACAAGAAGGTCCTCATCGCCGACGACGTCGCCGACACCGGCAAGACGCTCAAGCTGGTGCACGACTTCTGCCTGGGCCACGTCGCCGAGGTGCGCTCCGCCGTCATCTACGAGAAGTCCCACTCGCTCGTGAAGTGCGAGTACGTGTGGAAGAAGACCGACGAGTGGATCAACTTCCCCTGGTCGGTCGAGCCGCCGGTCGTCAAGCGTGAGGGCCAGGTCCTCGACGCCTGAGACGCCTGATCCGATCCACCGCGGTCCGACCGGACATGCGCGAGGGGCCCCCGGCCGTTGCCGGGGGCCCCTCGCGCATGGGCGTGCCTGCCGGATCTAGATGGTGCCCAGCTTGATGATCGACAGCAGGGCGATCAGCTGGATCGCGGAGGCGCCCAGCGCCTTCGGCCACGGCAGGTCGTGCGACTTGCTGACCAGCGAGGTGAAGAGCGCGCCCGCGGCGACCCAGGTGGCCCAGCCCAGTACCTGGACGATCATGTTGTCGCCGCCGAGGAACACGGCGAACAGCAGGCGCGGGGCGTCCGTGATGGACATGACCAGCATCGACAGGCCCACGGTGGGCTGCCAGCTGCCGTCGCCGCCCATCTGCCGGGCCAGGGTGTGCGTGACCGCGCCCAGCAGCAGACCGCAGATGACGAAGGCCGCGCCGGCGGACAGCACGATCGGGACGGCCTTCGACAGGGTCGCGTTGATCACGTCCTGGCGGGCGTCGTCGAGGCCGAAGACCGCCAGGAGACCGTAGAGGAAGGTCACGACCAGCGCCGGACCCCAGACGGGGTAGTCGCGCATCTGGAGGAAGGTCTGCCCCGGCCGCGTCACGATGCCGCGGAGCAGCTCCTTCCACGGCAGCCGCGGCCCGGACGGCGCCGCCGCGGCGCCCGCGTGGTAGGTCGCACCCTGGCTGTACGGGTCCTCGCCGACGGCGAAGACCTGCGTGTGCCCGGGGTTGTCGTTGTTGTAGTTGCCGCCGCCTCCGTGGCCGTACGGGGGCTGCTGCGCGTGTGGGTGCTGCTGCCCGTACGGGTCGAAGTACTCCGGCTCGCCGTGGCCCCCGGCGTTCGGCTGCGGCCACTGCTGCTGCGGTGGCGGCCCGCCGACGGGAGGGTAGGGCGGCTGGCCGTACGGCGGCGGTTGCTGCTGACCGTACGACTGCTGCTGCTGCGGGGGTTGTTGGGGAGCGCGGTTGTTGTCCCGGCCGCGTCCGATCCTGAATCCAGCCACGTGATCGAACGTACCTGGTCCGGCGGCCTCCGGTGGCCGGGCAGCCGGAACAGGCACCCTTTGCGGCTGACCTGTGACATCCCTTAGGGGATCCCCGGGGGGTTGGCCCTACCCCCGGAGAGCGCCGACCAGGTGTCTGGTTTACGCAGTTGCGTAGCGTTCTGCGGCTCTTCGTTGCTTTGTCGATGGAATACCCGCATACATGCGCAGCACCCGCCGAACCCCCCGCCGAACCACTCTCCGTACCGCCGCGGTCGTCGTCGGCGCGGCGACCGTCCTGGCGCTCCCGGGTCGGGTCCGCCGGCAGTGGCAGTGGCAGTGGCAGCGGTGTCGTGGCGTCGGCGGGTGCCGCGGGGCTCGGCTTCGCCGTTCTGACGGGCCGCGAGCCGGGTGGCGGCCGGGGCTGACCGGAACGCCGGAACGGCCGGTCCCCGAGCGGGGACCGGCCGTTCCGTTGCGTGCCCTGTGCCTGGCGGCTGCCTACTTGGCGTCCTCGGCCTTCGCGTCGCCCTGCGTCGGCGCCTCGGCTCCCGCCCGGGGCTCGGCCTCGGCCGTCGTGCCGCCCTGCGGCGCCGCCTCGGCTTCCGGCTTCGCCTCGGCTTCCGCCTTGCCCTTGGGCTCGGCTTCCGGCTTGGGCGCGGACTCCGGCTCGGTCTCGGCTTCTGCCTTCGGCTCAGTTTTCGCCGTGGGCTCGGCCGTGGCGTCGGCCTCCGGCGCCCCTTCCGACTTCGCGTCCGCCTCGGCCTTCGCATCGGCTTCGGCCTTGGCCTTCGCCTCCGCCTCCGCCTCCGCCTTGGCCTTCGCTTCGGCTTCGGCCTTTGCCTTGGCTTCCTCGGCCGCCTTCGCCTTGGCCGCCGCTTCCGCCTCCGCCGCAGCGGTCGCCGCTGCCGCTTCCGCCTCGGCCTCCGCCGCCAGGGCGGCCAGTTCCGCCTCCGTCGGGCCCGGGGCCTTGACCGACTCCAGCAGCAGCTGGGCCACGTCCAGGACCTGCACGGACTCCTTCGCCTGGCCGTCGTTCTTCTTGCCGTTGACCGAGTCGGTCAGCATGACCAGGCAGAACGGGCAGGCGGTCGAGACGATGTCGGGGTTGAGGGACAGGGCCTCGTCGACGCGCTCGTTGTTGATGCGCTTGCCGATCCGCTCCTCCATCCACATCCGCGCGCCACCGGCGCCGCAGCAGAAGCCCCGCTCCTTGTGGCGGTGCATCTCCTGCTGACGCAGACCCGGCACGGCCGACATGATCTCGCGCGGCGGCGTGTAGACCTTGTTGTGCCGGCCCAGGTAGCACGGGTCGTGGTATGTGATCAGACCGTCGACCGGCGTCACCGGCGTCAGCCGGCCCTCGTCGATCAGGTGCTGGAGCAGCTGCGTGTGGTGGATGACCTCGTACTCGCCGCCCAGCTGCGGGTACTCGTTCGCGATGGTGTTGAAGCAGTGCGGGCAGGTCGAGACGATCCGCTTCGCCGACTTCGGCTTCTTCGTCTCCGGGGCGTCGTCGTCCTCGCCGAAGGCCATGTTCAGCATGGCCACGTTCTCCTGGCCCAGCTGCTGGAACAGCGGCTCGTTGCCCAGGCGGCGCGGCGAGTCACCGGTGCACTTTTCGTCGCCGCCCATGATCGCGAACTTGACGCCCGCGATGTTCAGCAGCTCCGCGAAGGCCTTCGTGGTCTTCTTGGCCCGGTCCTCCAGGGCGCCGGCGCAGCCGACCCAGTAGAGGTAGTCGAACTCGGAGAGGTCCTCCGCGTCCTTGCCGATGATCGGGACCTCGAAGTCCACCTCCTTCGTCCACTCGACGCGCTGCTTCTTCGCCAGGCCCCAGGGGTTGCCCTTCTTCTCCAGGTTCTTGAGCATCGTGCCCGCCTCGGACGGGAACGCGGACTCGATCATCACCTGGTAGCGGCGCATGTCGACGATGTGGTCGATGTGCTCGATGTCGACCGGGCACTGCTCCACGCACGCACCGCAGGTCGTGCAGGACCACAGCACGTCCGGGTCGATGACGCCGTTCTCCTCGACCGTGCCGATCAGCGGGCGCTCGGCCTCGGCCAGCGCCGTGGCCGGGACACCGGCGAGCTGCTCCACCGTGGCCTTCTCGTTGCCCTCCATGTCCTTGCCGCCACCGGCCAGCAGGTACGGGGCCTTGGCGTGCGCGTGGTCGCGCAGCGACATGATCAGGAGCTTGGGGGAGAGCGGCTTGCCCGTGTTCCAGGCGGGGCACTGCGACTGGCAGCGGCCGCACTCGGTGCACGTGGAGAAGTCGAGGATGCCCTTCCAGGAGAACTGCTCGACCTGGGAGACGCCGAAGTTGTCGTCCTCGCCCGGGTCCTCGAAGTCGATCTCCTTGCCGCCGCTGGTCATCGGCTGGAGCGCGCCCAGCGCGGTCGCGCCGTCGGCGTTCCGCTTGAACCAGATGTTCGGGAAGCCGAGGAAGCGGTGCCAGGCGACACCCATGTTGGTGTTCAGGGAGACCACGATCATCCAGATCAGCGAGGTGCCGATCTTGATCATCGCGGTGAAGTAGATGGCGTTCTGCAGAGTGCTCGCCGACAGCCCGTCGAAGGCCATGACCAGCGGGTACGAGATGGCGTACGCCGGCTCCCAGCCGTCCACGTGGTGGATCGCGCCCTCGAGGCCGCGCAGGCACAGGATCGCGAGGCCGATGGTGAGGATGATGTACTCGACGAAGTACGCCTGCCAGGCCTTCGAGCCGGCGAAGCGAGACTTGCGGCCGGCCCGGGAGGGCAGGCTGAGCAGGCGGATCGCGATCAGGACCAGGATGCCGACGACCGTCATCAGGCCGATGAACTCGATGTAGAGCTCGAACGGCAGGAAGCCGCCCAGGACCGGAAGGGTCCAGTCGGCCTGGAAGAGCTGACCGTAGGCCTGGGCCAGGGTCGGCGGGAGCGTCAGGAAGCCGATCGCGACGAACCAGTGCGCGAAGCCGACGATGCCCCAGCGGTTCATGCGGCTGTGGCCGAGGAACTCCCGGACGAGGGTCAGCGTTCGGGCCTTCGGGTCGTCCGTGCGGCTGCCGGCCGGCACGGGCTGACCGATCTTCACGAAGCGGTAGATCTGCGCCACGGCTCGTGCGAGCAGCGCGACGCCGACCACGGTCAGGACCAGCGACACGATGATCGCGGCGAGTTGCATGGGAGGGCTCCTCGGGCGGCACTTACTAAGCGGTAACTTATGAAGTCAAGGCTTGAGGTTACCCATTCCCGACGCCGCAATGTAGCTGAGCGTGCGGTGATCTGTGTCGCTCAGGCGAGCCTTTGTCGGTAGGCCGCCCGCGGGGTTCGCGCCAGGATCGCCAGGTCCATCCCGAGCCAGTGGTTCTCCACATAATGCCGGTCGAGCAGCGTCATCTCCTCCCAGGGGAGGTCGGAGCGTGTGCTCACCTGCCACAAACCGGTCATTCCGGGGCGTACGAGGAGCCGGTCGGGGCGGTCCGTACGGGCCTCCGGGCGCGGGCCGACCAGCGACATCTCGCCGCGGATCACGTTGAGCAGCTGAGGGAGGCCGTCGAGGGCACACCGCTCCACGAGTGCGCCCGCCCGCCCCGCCGCGGCCGTGTCGAAGCGCCAGGTCCGCAGCGGCCGCCCGGCGAGGCCGGCGGCGGCCTCCCGTGCGAAGGGGTGCCCGCCGGTGGCCGCGTACAGCAGCGCGGCGACCGCGGCCAGGGCCGGCGCGAGCAGGACCAGCAGGATGGCCGCCCCGACGAGGTCGAGCACCCGCTTCGCCGGCGGGGCCGCGGGTACCCGCACCCGCCGGGGGGCGGTGGGTGTGAGGGGCATACCGGCACGCTGCCGTACGGGTGTCGCGGGCCCGGCGCGCCGCGCGGCGCAGGTCCCTCGTCCGGCGGCGCCGGCCCGGGGAAAACGCAGGGTTGCGCGTAAGCGGCAGCTAAAGGTTGAGTCGACTCGACTCAGTTCTGTTGACGCGGGCGCGGCGTTGCGGCATGGTTGAGCCTGTTCCACTCAAGTCAGCTGGAGGAATCGAAATGGCACGTGCGGTCGGCATCGACCTGGGCACCACTAACTCCGTCGTCAGCGTTCTGGAAGGCGGCGAGCCCACCGTCATCACCAACGCCGAGGGCGCCAGGACCACGCCGTCCGTCGTCGCCTTCGCCAAGAACGGCGAGGTCCTCGTCGGCGAGGTGGCCAAGCGCCAGGCGGTCACGAACGTTGACCGGACCATCCGCTCCGTCAAGCGCCACATGGGCACTGACTGGAAGATCAACCTGGATGGCAAGGACTTCAACCCGCAGCAGATGAGCGCCTTCATCCTGCAGAAGCTGAAGCGCGACGCCGAGGCGTACCTGGGCGAGAAGGTCACGGACGCGGTCATCACCGTCCCGGCCTACTTCAACGACTCCGAGCGCCAGGCGACCAAGGAGGCCGGTGAGATCGCGGGCCTCAACGTCCTGCGCATCGTCAACGAGCCGACGGCCGCCGCCCTGGCCTACGGTCTCGACAAGGACGACCAGACGATCCTCGTCTTCGACCTCGGTGGCGGCACCTTCGACGTGTCGCTCCTGGAGATCGGTGACGGTGTCGTCGAGGTCAAGGCCACCAACGGTGACAACCACCTCGGTGGTGACGACTGGGACCAGCGCGTCGTCGACTACCTGGTGAAGCAGTTCGCCAACGGCCACGGCGTCGACCTGTCCAAGGACAAGATGGCGCTCCAGCGTCTGCGCGAGGCCGCCGAGAAGGCGAAGATCGAGCTGTCCTCCTCCACGGAGACCACGATCAACCTGCCGTACATCACGGCGTCCGCCGAGGGCCCGCTGCACCTGGACGAGAAGCTCACGCGCGCCCAGTTCCAGCAGCTGACCGCGGACCTGCTCGACCGCTGCAAGACCCCGTTCCACAACGTCATCAAGGACGCCGGCATCCAGCTGTCCGAGATCGACCACGTGGTCCTGGTCGGCGGCTCCACCCGCATGCCGGCCGTCGCCGAGCTGGTGAAGGAGCTGACCGGCGGTCAGGACGCCAACAAGGGCGTCAACCCGGACGAGGTCGTCGCCATCGGCGCCACCCTCCAGGCCGGTGTCCTCAAGGGTGAGGTCAAGGACGTCCTGCTCCTCGACGTGACCCCGCTGTCCCTCGGCATCGAGACCAAGGGCGGCATCATGACCAAGCTCATCGAGCGCAACACCACGATCCCGACCAAGCGGTCCGAGATCTTCACGACGGCCGAGGACAACCAGCCGTCCGTGCAGATCCAGGTCTACCAGGGCGAGCGCGAGATCGCGGCGTACAACAAGAAGCTCGGCATGTTCGAGCTGACCGGCCTGCCCCCGGCCCCGCGTGGCGTCCCGCAGATCGAGGTCTCCTTCGACATCGACGCGAACGGCATCATGCACGTCACGGCCAAGGACCTCGGCACGGGCAAGGAGCAGAAGATGACCGTCACCGGCGGCTCCTCGCTCGGCAAGGACGAGGTCGACCGCATGCGCCAGGAGGCGGAGCAGTACGCGGACGAGGACCTGCGCCGCAAGGAGGCCGCCGAGTCCCGCAACCAGGGCGAGCAGCTCGTCTACCAGACGGAGAAGTTCGTCAAGGACAACGAGGACAAGGTCCCGGCCGAGGTCAAGACCGAGGTCGAGTCCGCCGTCGCCGAGCTGAAGGAGAAGCTCAAGGGCGAGGACACCGGCGAGATCCGCAGCGCGACCGAGAAGCTCGCCGCGGTCAGCCAGAAGCTCGGCCAGGCGATCTACGCCGACGCGCAGGCCGCCCAGGGCGCCGCAGGTGCCGCCGCCGGTGACGCGGGTCAGGCCAAGGCCGACGACGACGTCGTCGACGCCGAGATCGTCGACGACGAGAAGCCGAAGGGTGGCGCTGCCTGATGTCGGAGGAGACCCCGGGCTTCGACGAGAAGCCCGAAGTCCCCGCCGACGCCGCTCAGGACGACGCCGAGCCGAAGGCCGCCGACTCCGCCGACACGGCGGAGGGGGCGGCCCCGGCCGGGGACAGCGCACAGGATGTGGCCCTGCTGGCGCAGCTGGACCAGGCCCGTACCGCGCTCGGTGAGCGCACCGCGGACCTCCAGCGGCTCCAGGCGGAGTACCAGAACTACCGCCGCCGGGTGGAGCGGGACCGGATCACCGTCAAGGAGATCGCGGTCGCGTCCCTTCTGACGGAGCTCCTGCCGACGCTCGACGACATCGGCCGGGCGCGGGAGCACGGCGAGCTGGTCGGCGGCTTCAAGTCGGTGGCCGAATCGCTGGAGACGGTCGCCGCGAAGATGGGCCTGCAGCAGTTCGGCAAGGAGGGCGAGCCCTTCGACCCGACGGTCCACGAGGCCCTGATGCACTCGTACGCGCCGGACGTCACGGAGACGACCTGCGTGGCGATCCTGCAGCCGGGGTACCGGATCGGCGAGCGTACGATCCGTCCCGCACGGGTCGCGGTGGCCGAGCCCCAGCCGGGCGCGGCCCCCAAGTCCGAGTCCGCGGAGGGCGACCAGCCGTCCGGCGAGGACGCGGATGCAGCCGATCAGGGCTGACGCAGTACACGTAGAGGCACGGGAGGAGGGACACCGGGGATGAGCACGAAGGACTTCGTCGAGAAGGACTACTACAAGGTCCTCGGTGTCCCGAAGGACGCCACCGAGGCCGAGATCAAGAAGGCGTACCGGAAGCTCGCGCGCGAGTTCCACCCGGACGCCAACAAGGGCGACGCATCGGCCGAGGCGCGCTTCAAGGAGATCTCCGAGGCGAACGACATCCTCGGGGACGCCAAGAAGCGCAAGGAGTACGACGAGGCGCGCGCGCTGTTCGGCAACGGCGGCTTCCGCCCCGGGCCGGGCGGCGGCGGCTCGTTCAACTTCGACCTCGGCGACCTCTTCGGGGGCACCCAGCAGGGCGGTCAGGCCGGCGGCTTCGGCGGCGGCCTGGGCGACGTCTTCGGCGGCCTCTTCAACCGCGGCGCCGGCCCGGGGGCGGGCACCCGTACCCAGCCGCGCCGCGGCCAGGACATCGAGTCGGAGGTCACCCTCTCCTTCACGGAGGCGGTGGACGGGGCCACGGTCCCGCTCCGGATGTCCTCGCAGGCGCCCTGCAAGGCCTGTTCGGGCACCGGCGACAAGAACGGCACGCCCCGGGTGTGCCCGACCTGCGTCGGCACCGGCCAGGTCTCGCGGGGCAGCGGCGGCGGCTTCTCGCTGACCGACCCCTGCGCGGACTGCAAGGGCCGCGGTCTGATCGCCGAGACCCCCTGCGAGGTCTGCAAGGGCAGCGGTCGTGCCCGCAGCTCCCGCACCATGCAGGTCCGGATCCCGGCGGGCGTCTCCGACGGCCAGCGGATCCGGCTGCGCGGCAAGGGCGCCCCGGGCGAGCGGGGCGGCCCCGGCGGCGACCTCTACGTGGTGGTGCACGTCGGGACCCACCCGGTGTTCGGCCGCAAGGACGACAATCTGACAGTGACCGTTCCGGTGACGTTCGCGGAGGCGGCTCTGGGCGCCGACATCAAGGTCCCGACCCTGAACGGACCGTCGGTCACGCTGAAACTGCCCCCGGGCACCCCGAACGGGCGTACGATGCGGGCCCGCGGCAAGGGGGCGGTCCGCAAGGACGGCACCCGCGGGGACCTGCTGGTCACCGTGGAGGTCGCGGTTCCGACCGAGCTGTCCGACAAGGCACGCGAGGCGCTGGAGATGTACCGCGAGGCGACGGAGTCGCAGGACCCGCGCTCCGCGCTGTTCGAGTCCGCGAAGGGAGCATGACATGGACGGCCGCCGACGACAGTCCCGTCTGGGAAGCGGTGCCTACCAACTCACCGACGAGACCCCGGTCTACGTGATCTCGGTGGCCGCCCAGCTCTCGGGCCTGCATCCGCAGACCCTCCGCCAGTACGACCGTCTCGGCCTGGTCTCCCCGGACCGCACGGCGGGCCGAGGCCGGCGCTATTCGGCCCGGGACATCGAACTGCTCCGCACGGTGCAGGCACTGTCCCAGGACGAGGGCATCAACCTGGCGGGCATCAAGCGGATCATCGAGCTGGAGAACCAGGTGGCGGCGCTCCAGCAGCGCGTCGCCGAGCTCTCGGCGGCGGTGGACGGCGCGGCCGCCACGCTGCGGGCCCGGGAGGCCCAGGTGCACGCCTCGTACCGGCGCGACCTGGTCCCGTACCAGCCGCCGCAGCCGGGCAGCGCCCTGGTGGTCTGGCGGCCGAGCCCCAAGCGCCCGCTGGACTGACCGGCAGGCCGTCCCGGCCCCCGGAAGCACCCCCACCGGCTCCGCCCCTCCCAGGGCGGGGCCTGACGGCTTTCTAGACGCTTTCCCGGGTCGCGCCGTGGTCGCGCTCTCCACCGGGGCCCGGGTGTTCGCACTCCTCGTGGGCCGAAGGGCGGCCCAGGATGCCGGACTGGGCGATGAGGTAGCCGAGCTGGGCCCGGCTGCCGCTGCCCAGGGTGCTGGCGAGCTTGGCGATGTGGGCGCGGCAGGTCCGCACGTTCATGCCGAGGCGGCGGGCGATGGCCTCGTCCACGTGCCCTTCGATGAGGAGCTGGGCGATGGTGCGCTGCACGCCGGTGACGCCGCCGGGGGTGCTGCGGTACGTCACCTCCTCCGTGAGCGGTACGGCGCGGTGCCACAGCTGCTCGAACACCTTGATGAGGTAGTCGACGAGGCCGGGGTGGCGCAGCTCCAGCGCGACCCGGCGGTCGTCGCTCACCGGGATGAAGGCGACGGTGCGGTCGAAGATGATCAGGCGCTCTATCAGCTCTTCGAGCGTGCGGATCTCGACCTTGCCCATGGAGATGCGGTCCACGTAGGCGAGGGTGCCCTGGCTGTGCCGCGCGGTGTGCTGGTAGAGGGTCCGTATGCTGACCCCGCGGTCGATCAGCGGCTGGTCGCGCTCCAGGGCCTGTGTGAGGGCCTCGGAGGGCCGTGCGCCGCCCGGCTGGACCGTCAGCACCTCGGTGTGGCATTCGGCCGTCGCGAGGTTCAGTGCGGCGTTGATCCGCTCGAAACCCTCCAGCACCGTGATGGCGTGGGTGTTGGCCGGGCTCTGTGCGCTGATGGCCAGGAAAGGCTCGAAAGTGTCGGTGAGATCTACAGCGCTGCGTCGGCGATCCTGGATCTCGCGTTCAATCGGATGGAGCCGTTGAGCCAAAGCCACGGACGGGGGAACCGGGCGGAGCTGGTTGGCGTCATCCGGGTCGGGCTGTAGAAGGGCGAGTTCCAGCAGGCAGGGGGCGTTCTGGATCTCTCCCCGGGCTATCCGGCCGGTGCTCAGGGCAGCCGCGTAGAGCCGCGTTCCCTCGGCGCACATGGACGTGACGGGGTGGGGATGTGTCGCCTTTGTCTCATTTCGCGTCAAATCTCCACCCCCCAGGGTCCTGAACATGCAAGAACATGATGCATCGTCCCTGTGGCATTGACGTGCCTGAATGAGCCATCGTCTGACACGCGGGGGAGAGGATTCCATCAAGTGAGGACGAAGCCGACCATGTACAAGAGAATGCTTCGCTCGGTGCTTGCCATAGGTTTCTCCGCCGTTGCGGTTATTGGGGCAGTCAGCGCCGTCGAAAGTGACGCGGGGAGCGCTAGGGACGGTCAGGGCACGAGCCTGACGAGCACGGAGTTCGACACCGGCTGGACCACCGCGCCCGTGGGCAAGTACGCGGACACCGGCTGGACCGCCGCCGAGCTGGGCGGCAAGGACGACACGGGCTGGACCGAGGCTCCTGCGACGGTGTCCGCATGACCCCCGACGACCGCGGCTTCCGCCGCGAGATGGCGTCGGCCTACCGCTCGGGCTGGCAGTTCATCGACCTCGCCACGGCCATCCCCCACCCCGGCGACTCGTTGATGGTCACCCTGTTCGGCCAGCCCATCGTCATCGTGCGCGAGGAGGACGAGGACGTACGTGCCTACCGGTGCCTGCGCCGCCCGCGCGGCGCGCCGCAGCCCGTGCGCTGCGAGGTGCGCTACGGAATGGTCTTCGTCAATCTCGACCAGCGGGACCACCAGCTCTTCGAACCCGACATCACCACCGCCACCCCCCGCAGTGCCTGAAGCGATTCCCCCGTCGTTCCAGATCGCTCAGGTGCTACCCCCACACAACGGCGCCATCGTGGACCTGACCACGATGGCGCCGTTGTGATGCCCGCGTCCAGTGCGTGAACCGGACAGGACGAAGGATCAACGGCTCATGCGCGGCCCATGGCCCGGTCCAGAGTGATCTCCATGACCACGCGGTCCGGATTGGGCGACGGCGTCCGCCCGTACCGCTCCGCGTAGCGCGCCACGGCGTCGGCGACCGACGCCTCGTCCGTGCGGATCACCGCCCGGCCCTCCAGCGTGGCCCAGCGCCGCCCCGCCATCTGGCAGACCGCCACCCGGGCCCCGCCGCCCTGTACGCCCTGGGCGTCCTGCGCGTCCTGAGCGGCCAGGACGTTGCGGACCTTCTTGCTGTGCCTGTTGCTGATCACCCGCGCCAGGCCGGCCTCAGGGTCGTACGTCACGCCCACCGGCACCACGTGCGGGGTCCCGTCGGGGCGCGGGGTGGTCAGGGTGCAGACGTGCCGCTCCCGCCAGAAGGCGAGGTACTCGGGCGTCGGGTTGAGGACGTCATGGGACATGGGCCGAAGGGTACGGGCAAGCGGTCCCCTCAGTTGCCTTGAGTGGAATAGACTCAACTTTGCATACGCTGACTCTGTCAGAGCACGCCCGGACCCCGGGCAGGCCTGGTTGTGCATCTCTTGGAGAGGAGAAGGCGCTGTGGACGCCGAGCTGACCAACAAGAGCCGCGACGCGCTGAACGCGGCCACCGGCAGGGCCGTCAAGGACGGCCACGCGGACCTGACCCCCGCACACCTGTTGCTGGCCCTGCTCGCCGGCGAGGACAACGAGAACGTGATCGACCTGCTGATCGCCACGGACGCCGACCAGGCCGCCGTGCGCAGCGGCGCCGAACGCCTGCTCGCCGCGCTGCCCAGCGTCACCGGCTCCACGGTCGCGCCCCCGCAGCCCACCCGCGAGCTGCTCGCCGTGCTCGCCGAGGCCGACAGCGAGGCCGGCAAGCTCGGCGACGAGTACCTCTCCACCGAACACCTGCTCATCGCCGTCGCCGCCAAGGGCGGCGCGGCCGGTGAGGTCCTTTCCACGCAGGGCGCGACGGCGAAGAAGCTGCTGGACGCCTTCCAGAACGCACGAGGAGCACGGAGGGTGACCACTCCCGACCCCGAGGGCCAGTACAAGGCCCTGGAGAAGTTCGGCACCGACTTCACGGCGGCCGCCCGCGACGGCAAGCTGGACCCGGTCATCGGCCGCGACCACGAGATCCGGCGCGTCGTGCAGGTCCTGTCGCGCCGTACGAAGAACAATCCGGTGCTCATCGGCGAGCCCGGCGTCGGCAAGACGGCCGTCGTCGAGGGCCTGGCCCAGCGCATCGTCAAGGGCGACGTGCCCGAGTCCCTGAAGAACAAGCGGCTCGTCGCCCTCGACCTGGGCGCCATGGTCGCCGGCGCCAAGTACCGCGGCGAGTTCGAGGAGCGGCTGAAGACCGTCCTCGCGGAGATCAAGTCCAGCGAGGGCCAGATCATCACCTTCATCGACGAGCTGCACACGGTCGTCGGCGCGGGCGCCGGCGGCGATTCCGCGATGGACGCCGGCAACATGCTCAAGCCCATGCTGGCCCGCGGCGAGCTCCGCATGGTCGGCGCGACCACGCTCGACGAGTACCGCGAGCGCATCGAGAAGGACCCGGCGCTGGAGCGGCGCTTCCAGCAGGTGCTGGTCGCCGAGCCGTCCGTCGAGGACACGATCGCGATCCTGCGGGGGCTCAAGGGCCGTTACGAGGCCCACCACAAGGTGGTCATCAACGACAGTGCGCTGGTCGCCGCCGCGACCCTCTCCGACCGGTACATCACCTCCCGCTTCCTGCCGGACAAGGCCATCGACCTCGTCGACGAGGCCGCGTCCCGGCTGCGCATGGAGATCGACTCCTCGCCCGTCGAGATCGACGAGCTGCAGCGCTCGGTGGACCGCCTGCGGATGGAGGAGCTGGCGCTGAACAACGAGTCCGACCCGGCCTCGCGCGAGCGCCTCGACAAGATCCGCAAGGACCTTGCCGACAAGGAGGAGGAACTGCGCGGCCTGACCGCCCGCTGGGAGAAGGAGAAGCAGTCCCTCAACCGGGTCGGCGAGCTCAAGGAGCGCCTGGACGACCTGCGCGGCCAGGCCGAGCGCGCCCAGCGCGACGGCGACTTCGACACCGCCTCCAAGCTCCTCTACGGGGAGATCCCGCAGCTGGAGCGCGAGCTGGCCGAGGCCACCGAGGAGGAGGCCGCGGCCGAGACGTCCAAGGACTCCATGGTCAAGGACGAGGTCGGGCCCGACGACATCGCGGACGTGGTGGGCGCCTGGACCGGCATCCCCGCCGGCCGGCTGCTCGAAGGGGAGACCCAGAAGCTGCTGCGCATGGAGGACGGCCTGGGCCGCCGCCTGATCGGCCAGACCGAGGCCGTACGGGCCGTCTCCGACGCCGTGCGCCGCACCCGCGCCGGCATCGCCGACCCGGACCGGCCGACCGGCTCCTTCCTCTTCCTCGGCCCGACGGGCGTGGGCAAGACGGAGCTGGCCAAGGCACTCGCCGACTTCCTCTTCGACGACGAGCGGGCCATGGTCCGCATCGACATGTCGGAGTACTCCGAGAAGCACAGCGTGGCCCGGCTCGTCGGCGCCCCGCCCGGCTACGTCGGCTACGAGGAGGGCGGGCAGCTCACCGAGGCCGTCCGCCGCCGCCCGTACAGCGTGGTGCTCCTCGACGAGGTGGAGAAGGCCCACCCCGAGGTCTTCGACATCCTGCTCCAGGTCCTGGACGACGGCCGGCTCACCGACGGCCAGGGCCGGACGGTCGACTTCCGCAACACCATCCTGATCCTGACCTCGAACCTGGGCAGCCAGTTCCTGATGGACCCGGCCACCTCGGCCGACCAGAAGAAGCAGCAGGTCCTTGACGTGGTCCGGGCGAGCTTCAAGCCGGAGTTCCTCAACCGCCTGGACGACCTGGTGGTCTTCTCCGCGCTGAGCCGGGAGGAGCTGGCGCACATCGCCGAGCTGCAGATCGGCCGCCTCGCCAAGCGCCTGGCCGACCGGCGGCTGACCCTGGACGTCACCCCCGAGGCCCTGGCCTGGGTGGCGGACAAGGGCAACGACCCGGCGTACGGCGCCCGGCCGCTGCGCCGCCTGATCCAGACGGCGATCGGCGACCGCCTCGCGAAGGAGATCCTCTCCGGAGAGGTGCGCGACGGCGACACCGTGCGCGTCGACGTGGCCGGCGAGGACCTGCTGGTGGGCAAGGCACCCTGACCCCGCACCCCGCGTACAGGAACGTGCGCGGGGTGCACTCCTGTCCGCCCGCAGCGGATACGCGGCCGTCGGGCTGGACATGGGGTGGGCGGGATGGGGGAGGATGCAAGTATCCGCACGAAGGGAAGTACACGGTGAGCATCGACCCGGCCTCGATTCCGAACTTCGGAGGGCAGCAGCCCGATCCGCAGGCCACAGGACCGGCGGGCCCCGTCGTCCCCGACCAGGATCTGGTCAAGCAGCTGCTGGAGCAGATGGAGCTCAAGTACGTCGTCGACGACGAGGGTGACCTCGCGGCGCCGTGGGAGGAGTTCCGTACGTACTTCATGTTCCGCGGCGAAGCGGAGCAGCAGGTCTTCTCGGTGCGGACCTTCTACGACCGTCCGCACAAGATCGACGAGAAGCCGCAGCTCCTCGAGTCGATCGACGACTGGAACCGTCGCACCCTGTGGCCGAAGGTCTACAGCCACACGCACGACGACGGCTCCGTCCGCCTGATCGGCGAGGCGCAGATGCTGATCGGCACCGGCGTCAACCTGGAGCACTTCGTGTCCTCCACGGTCAGCTGGGTCCGTGCGTCCATCGAGTTCGACAAGTGGCTCACGGAGCAGCTCGGACTGGAGAAGGACATCGACTCCACCGACGGCGAGGAAGAGGACGGCGGGGACAACTGATCCCCCGCCCCGTCCCTCAAGGGGGCATCTTGGCGAACACCAGGAGGTAGACCCCGTAGGCGTAACTGAGCCCGGCCAGCCCCGCGGTCACCACGACCGCGGAGCGCGGCCGGGCTCGCGCCATCACGGCGGCCAGCGGCAGCAGCAGCGGGAACGCCGGCAGCAGGAACCGCGGCTTGGACTCGAAGTAGCCGGCCCCGCCCAAGGTGATCACCAGCAGGACCGCGGTGTAGACGAGCAGTGGCAGCGGCGGCCGGTTGACCAGCAGCAGCGCCGCCAGGAGCAGGGCCGCTCCCAGCAGCATTGCGGTGACGCCGGTGGCGAGTGCCACGGGGCCGCCGCTCAGCACCCGCCACAGGGCGGACAGCACGTAACCGCCCCCGTCGAAGCGGGAGCCCCACTGGCGCTGCACGGTGAAGTACCCGGCCGCGTCGTGCCGGCGGACCCCGACGGCCGCCACGTACGCCAGCCAGCCCGCCGGCGCCAGCAGCCCGGCCGCCCACACCTCGGGCGCCCGGGGTCTTCGTACGAGCAGCGCGTGCGCGGCCGTGACGGACACGGCCGCGGCGACGGCGACCCCGGTCGGCCGGGTCAGCCCCGCCAGGAGTGCCAGCGACGCGGCGAGCAGCCAGCGCTCGCGCAGCAGCGCGTACAGCGACCAGGCGGCGAGGGCGACCAGCAGCGGCTCGGTGTAGGCGAGGGTGAGCACCACCGCGTGCGGGACCACCGCCCACAGGGCGACCAGCAGCAGCGCGACGCGCCGCCCGGCCACCAGCTCCCCGACCCGGTACACGCCTACGGAGGCCACGGCGGCGGCGGTCCAGGCGACGAGCAGCGCCCCCCACTCGCCGCCGCCGGACAGCCGCACCAGCACCGGGTACAGCGGGAAGAAGGCGTAGTCGCTCTGCACGAGCCCGGTGACGGGCCACATCTGGGTGCGGCCGTAGCCGTGCCGGGCGATGGCGAGGTACCAGACGGAGTCCCAGGAGTGCCCCAGCACCCGGACGGGGCTGCGCCCGGCCCACCACGCGGCGAAGGCCAGCACGGCGGCTCCGGCCACGCGGACCGCGGCGAACACGCCGAGCGCGAGCGCGGCGGTGGGCACGCCGACGGCCCTGACGTCCCTCGGCCGCACGAAAACCGACGTACTGCCCGTCGCCGTCATCTACCCCGACTTCCTGCGCTGCGTGAGGACGCCCATCCGGACCAGGAGGAGCCTCGGGCACCTTAAGCGGACCCGCCTCCCACCGGGCGTGAATGGCCCCGGAAGCTCCGGTGAAATCGGGCTCCCCCGGGGTGCCGAGCCGAAGCCCGCGGCGGGCTTCGGTCACCGGGCTGCGGCTCAGAGGCGCCGCAGCCGGTCCACGGCCTCTTCGAGGACGTGGGTCTTCTTGCAGAACGCCCAGCGGACCTGCGTGGCGCCGGCGGACTTGTCGTCGTAGAAGACCTGGTTCGGGATGGCGACGACCCCGCAGCGCTCGGGCAGGGCGCGGCAGAAGGCGAGGCCGTCCTTCTCGCCGAGGGGGGTGATGTCGGTGGTGATGAAGTAAGTGCCCTGCGGGCGGAAGACCTCGAAGCCGGCCGACGCGAGGCCGTCGGCGAGGATGTCGCGCTTGGCGGCGAGGTCGGCGCGGAAGGCCTCGTAGTAGGTGTCCGGGAGCTGCAGGGCCTCCGCGATGGCGTACTGGAAGGGGCCGGAGGAGACGTAGGTGAGGAACTGCTTCGCCGAGCGGACCGCGGAAACGAGCTCCGGCGGGGCCGTCAGCCAGCCGACCTTCCAGCCGGTGAACGAGAACGTCTTGCCCGCGCTGCTGATGGTGACCGTGCGCCCGCGCATCCCGGGGAAGCCCGCCAGGGGGGTGTGGGAGCCCTCGAAGACCAGGTGCTCGTACACCTCGTCCGTGACGACCAGCAGATCGCGTTCGACCGCGAGCGCGGCGATGGCCGTGAGCTCGTCCGGGGTGAGGACGGTGCCCGTCGGGTTGTGCGGGGTGTTCAGCAGGAGCAGCCGGGTGCGCGGGGTGACGGCGGCGCGCAGCTCGTCCAGGTCGAGGGCGAAGGTCCCGCCGTGCGGGCGCAGGGTGACCGGGACGCGGGTGGCGCCGGCCATCGCGATGCAGGCCGCGTAGGAGTCGTAGAACGGTTCGAGGGCGATGACCTCGTCACCCGGCTCCAGGAGGGCGAGGAGGGAGGCGGCGATGGCCTCCGTGGCGCCCGCGGTGACCAGGACCTCGGTGTCGGGGTCGTAGCCGAGGCCGTAGAAGCGCTGCTGGTGCGCTGTGATCGCGGTGCGCAGCTCGGGGACGCCGGGCCCGGGCGGGTACTGGTTGCCGAGCCCGGTGAGGACCGCGCGGGAGGCCGCCTCGGCGATCTGTGCCGGGCCGTCGGTGTCGGGGAAGCCCTGGCCGAGGTTGATCGACCCGGTGCGTGCGGCCAGCGCCGACATCTCCGCGAAGATCGTCGTGCCGAAGGGTGCCAGGCGGCGGTTGAGGAAGGGGCGGTCGCTGCTCACGGGTGCGCTCATGGGCGTCATCCTGCGGGCAACCTCTGGACTTGCTCAAGTGTGCTTTGGGCCGTGCGGGCCGTGGGAATTCCCCCTTCACGCGGGACGCGGGGATCCCGCTCCCCGGGAGGACCGGGGCGTGAGAGAGGGGCGGACATGCAGTTCGTCTTCGTAGTGCTCGGTATCTGCGCGTTGTTCGTCTTCCTCATGAGCCGGGTCGTCCGGAAGCTGGTGGGGCACGGTTCCCGACCGCACCGGCCGCGCCGCGGCAGGGGCAGCTGGTGGGCGGGGGACGGGGGCTCGTCGGGCTGCGGCTCGTCGTCCTCGTGCGGGTCGTCCTCCTCCTGCGGTTCGTCCTCGTCATGCGGGGGCGGGGGGTGTGGCGGCGGCAGCTGACACGGGGCAGCCGGCGCCGTCCTGACGCGGGCGTCCGACGGTCCGTTTCCCGTCGGGCGCCCGCGCGTTGTCCATGCATCTCGACGCGCGGGACGCAACCTGTTGAACACGTGAACTGCCGAGCCCCCGGGGGGATGTAAACCCCGTCAAGTTGGGTAAAAACGCTGTGAGTGCCGTGCCTTTCATGATTCCCTCGGTTGAGTAGACCAGTCCTCGGACCTCCCTGGACTTCCTGTGGACCCGTGCCGGTGTCCCCCCACCCGTGCTTGCTACCGCTGGCGGGCCCCGGCCCATCTCCCTCGCGCGTTTGCGGAGCCGACTCATGCTCACGACCCTCCAGACCTCATACACCGACACGCGTGCCGCCGATCTCGCCTGGGCCCTGGGTCGGGACCGGCTGCCCGCCCTGGCCGTGCTGAACCTCGAACTTTCGGGCGCGAAGGTCGAGTTGCGCCTGCTCGGGGCCTCCCATCAGGTTCTGCTGGAGGAGAAGGACGTGCTCTGTTCGGAGACGGTCGCCTGCATGCCCGGCAGCAGTACGCCGCTGCCGCTCGGCGTGGCGAAGCGGGTGGGCGACTGGGAGTACGAGTTCGCCGCGCGGGTCGAGACCCTGTCCCGGGGGTCCTTCGCGGGGCGGGCCCAGGAGCTGCTCGCACTGGTGGCGGACCACCCGAACGGGCTAGCGGGGACGTTCCCCGGAAGTCCGCACGCCTTCACCGCCCTGCTCGCCCAGCGCTACGAGGGCCAGGTGCGGTGGCGCACCTGGCACGCGTACCCGCAGGAAGGGCAGTTGGTGGCCACTCGGACGCGGGTCGGGGTCCGGATGGGCGCCCCGGCGCCGGCCGTGGAATCGCCCGCCCTGCTGTAGGCCGTACGGGCGAGGGGCCCTTGCGGCTGGAGTGCGGCCGCCCGGGCGCGCCGCGTGGCGGGGTGTGATGTGGTTACGCCAACTGGCCGGACCGGTGCACCACTTGCACCCATGTGGGTGACCGGATGGGGCTGGGCGGTGACGTACGGTTCGCTGCATGATCGACCGTTCCGTCCCGCGCCGGGTCCTTCCGGCTCCGGAGCCGGGAGGCGCCGAGACCGTCGCGGCCGCCCTGCCCGTACGGCCCCGGACCGGCCGACTCCTGGTCCTGGCCACCGTGTTCGTATGCGCCGCCTGCGGGCTCGTGTACGAGCTGGAGCTGCTCGCCCTGGGGACCTACCTCATCGGCGACTCCGTCACCCAGGCGTCGGTCGTGCTGTCCGTCATGGTCTTCGCCATGGGCGTCGGCTCCCTGCTCGCCAAACGCTTCCGGCACCGGCCCGCCCTCGGCTTCGGCGTCATCGAGGCCGGGCTCGCCCTCCTCGGCGGTCTCTCCGCCATAGCGCTGTACGCGAGTTTCGCCTGGCTGGGGGAGTCCCGGCCGGCGCTCGTCGCCTTCTCCTTCGCCATCGGCATGCTCATCGGCGCCGAGATCCCGCTGCTGATGGTCCTCATCCAGCGCATCCGCAGACAGGACGCGGGCGGCGCCGTTGCCGACCTGTTCGCCGCCGACTACGTGGGCGCCCTCGTCGGCGGCCTCGCCTTCCCGTTCCTGCTGCTGCCGATGCTCGGCCAGCTCACCGGCGCCATGCTCACCGGCACCGTCAACGCCGTCGCCGGCGGCGGCCTGGTCCTGTGGCTCTTCCGCCACGACCTGAGCCGGCGCTGCCGCTGGCTGCTCATCGCCGCGAACCTGACCGTCCTCGTCGTGCTCGCCTCCGCGACCGTCCTCGCCGACGACTTCGAGCGGGTCGCCCGGCGCGCCGTCTACGGTTCCGAGGTGCGGGTCGCCGTCCAGACCGGGGTGCAGGAGCTGGTGCTCACCGGCCCCGCGACCGGCTCCCCGCGCTCCCTCGACCTGTACCTGGACGGACGGCTGCGGGTCAGCGGTTACGACGAGTACCGCTACCACGAGGCCCTGGTCCACCCCGCGATGACCGGCCCGCACGCCCGGGTCCTCGTCCTCGGCGGCGGCGACGGCCTCGCCGCCCGCGAGGTGCTCCGCTACCAGGACGTCGCCTCCGTCACCGTCGTCGAGATCGACCCCGGCGTCGTCCGGCTCGCCCGCACCGACCCGATGCTCTCCGCGCTCAACGCCGGGGTGTACGCCGACCCGCGCCTGGCCGTCGTCACCCAGGACGCCTTCCGCTGGCTGCGCGGACCCGCCGCGAACGACCGCTTCGACGTGATCGTCTCCGACCTCCCCGACCCGGGCATCACCCCCAGCACGAAGCTGTACTCGCAGGAGTTCTACGGTCTGGCGGTGCGGGCCCTGGCCCCCGGCGGCCGGATGGCCGTGCACGCCGGGCCGCTGACCACGCGCCCCCGTACGTACTGGACCGTCGACTCCACCCTCCGTGCGGCCGGCCTGCGCACCGCCGCCTACAGCGCGGGCGGCCGTCTCACCGGATTCGCCGCCGGACCCGACCGCACGCCCCTCGGGGGGACCGGCGCGCCGCCGCAGGACTGGGGGTTCGTCCTGGCCGCCCGCGACCAGGAACCCGCGTTGCGCGTGGACCGCGAAACCCCCGCGCTGCGCTCGCTGTCGACCGGTTCCCTCCAGGACGCGGCGCGCGACGCCGAACGCACCCGGGTGAGCGGACTTCCACCGTCGACGCTGCCGCATCCGCGGTATTCGTGACCCGGTGCGGTCCAGGCCGTAGGCTCGACCGCATGGAGCATCAGGTGTTCGTCCCGGTACCGGCAGACGACCTCCGCGCCGTGCTGCGCGACCCCGCCCGGGTGGCCCGGTGCGTACCGGGACTCCAGCAGGACGCCGACACGGGCGTCGGACCCCTCTCCGGGCGGCTGAGGGTGCGGGCCGGCGGGAGCACCGTGACCTATCGGGGGTCCGCGGCCGTCACCGAGCAGGATCCCGACCACTTCACCTTTGAGGGTGAGGGCACCGAGGTGCGCGGCACCGGCACCGTGAAGTTCTCCCTCGGCCTTCGGCTGAGCCCGGCCGCCGACGGGACCCGGCTGGACTTCACCGCCCGCGCCACCGCCGACGGACGCGCCGCCTCCTTCGCCCCCGACGCCGCGGCCACCGCGCTGCGCAGGCTCCTGGACCGGGCCGCCCGCCAGCTGGCCGCCGGGTCCGCGATCAGCGACCCCGTCGCCGAGGCCGAAGCCGCGGAGGCCGACTCTCCGGCGGAGCCCGGTGACGACGTCACCGAGGTCAGCGCCACCGTCTTCGAGACCGAGGTGCCGCCCCCGTCCCTGGACCCGTTCCTGGCCGGCGGGTTCGAGGACCTCGACGCGAACGGAGCCCCGCGGCCCCCGGCCGAGGCCGCCCACGCCCGCCGCACCATGATCGGCCGCAGCGCCGAGGAGGTGGACCACGCGCCTCCCCGCGGCCGGTACGCGCCGGTACCCGCGCCGGCCGCCACCGCCACCGGCGACAGCCTGCGCTGGATCGCCCCGGCCGCGGCGATCGCGCTCGCCTCGGCCGTCGTGATCGGCCGCGCCCTGCGCCGCCGCCGCTGACCTGCGGCCTCAAGCCCCTGGACTCCGGCGACACCCCCTAGGGTCGACCGCATGAGTACGCAACTGAGCGCCGGCGGCACCGAGGTGACTGTCGACCAGGAGAACGGCTGCCGGATCAGCAGTCTGCGCATCGACGGGACCGAGTTGCTGCGCCAGGGGCCGCGGTACGGAGCCTTCCCGATGGTCCCGTGGTGCGGCCGCATGAAGGACGGCCGGTTCCACGACGGTGCGACCGTGCACCAGATGCCCCTCGACCATCCGCCGCACGCCCTCCACGGCTTCGGCCGTGACGCGCGGTGGCGGCCGGCCGGCGCCACCGCCACCGAGGCCGCCTTCACCTACGACCTGGTCGACCCGTGGCCGACGCCCGGCCGGGTCACCCAGGTCGTCACGCTCGCCGAGGACTCGCTGACCCTCACCATGGGCGTCGAGACGTACGGGGACTCCTTCCCGGCCCAGGCCGGCTGGCACCCCTGGTTCCGGCGCAACCTCGGCGGCCGGGACGTGGAGCTCTCCTTCGACCCCGCCTGGCAGGAGGAGCGCGGCGCCGACCACCTCCCCACCGGCAACCGCATCGACCGGAGGCCCGGCCCCTGGGACGACTGCTTCGGCATGCCCGACGGCGTCGACGTCACCCTCACCTGGCCCGGCACCCTGGAGCTGCGCGTCACCAGCAGGTCCGAATGGGTGGTCGTCTACGACGAGGAGGCCGAGGCCGTCTGCGTCGAGCCGCAGTCCGGCCCGCCGAACGGGATCAACACCGCTCCGCGCCTGGTCACCCCCGTGGACCCGCTGGAGGTCTCCACGACCTGGACCTGGCGGCGGCTGGCGTAGGCCGCAACTAAGCTCGTCGGCATGAGTGACGTACGCGATGCGCTTCTGCAGCAGATCAAGGACAAGGCCGTCGTGCACGGCAAGGTGACCCTCTCCTCCGGCCGGGAGGCCGACTACTACATCGATCTCCGCCGGATCACCCTCGACGGCGAGTCGGCCCCGCTGGTCGGCCAGGTCATGCTCGACCTCACCGCCGAGCTCGACTTCGACTGCGTCGGGGGTCTGACCCTCGGTGCCGACCCGGTCGCCACCTCGATGCTGCACGCCTCCGCCGCGCGCGGTCAGCGCCTGGACGCCTTCGTCGTCCGCAAGGCGCAGAAGGCGCACGGCATGCAGCGCCGCATCGAGGGCACCGAGGTGAAGGGCAAGCGCTGCCTGGTCGTCGAGGACACCTCGACCACCGGCGGGTCCCCGCTGACCGCTGTCGAGGCCGTCCGCGAGGCCGGCGGCGAGGTCGTCGCCGTCGCCACGATCGTCGACCGCGGCGCGGCCGACGCGATCGCCGAGGCGGGCCTGCCCTACCTCACCGGCTACCGCCTCGGGGACCTCGGCCTGTCCTGACCGGCCACCGCGAGAACGGGGGACAAAGGTCCGCTGCCGGCCTTGATGCGGGCCTGACCTGGCCTTTCCCTGCGGCCCGGGATGTTTCACGTGAAACATCCCGGGCCGTTCGCCCACCACGTGAGACCGGCGGGCTGGACCCTTGCGCGGAGTCTGGAAAGATAGGCGCGACGATGACGTCGCCCCCAGGTCAGGGCCCGCAATAAGCACACTCCCCGCACATCCAAGGAGCGGACAGATGCCCATCGCAACCCCCGAGGTCTACAACGAGATGCTCGACCGGGCGAAGGCAGGCAAGTTCGCCTACCCGGCCATCAACGTGACCTCG
Organism: Streptomyces sp. NPDC023541; assembly: GCF_055559995.1. Classification (NCBI taxonomy): domain Bacteria; kingdom Bacillati; phylum Actinomycetota; class Actinomycetes; order Kitasatosporales; family Streptomycetaceae; genus Streptomyces; species Streptomyces sp. NPDC023541. Next base: position 225,479 of record NZ_JBVHJO010000003.1, on the reverse strand, counting down.
TCCCAGACCCTGCACGCCGCGCTGCGGGGCTTCGCGGAGGCCGAGAGCGACGGCATCATCCAGATCTCCACCGGTGGTGCGGAGTTCCTGGGTGGCCAGCACAACAAGGACATGGTCACGGGCGCCGTCGCCCTGGCCGAGTTCGCGCACATCGTCGCCGCCAAGTACGACATCACCGTCGCCCTGCACACGGACCACTGCCCCAAGGACAAGCTGGACGGCTACGTACGTCCGCTCCTGGACATCTCCGCCGAGCGCGTCGCCCGCGGTCTGAACCCGCTCTTCCAGTCGCACATGTGGGACGGCTCCGCCGAGACCCTGGCCGACAACCTGGCGATCGGCCAGGAGCTGCTCGCCAAGGCCGTCGCGGCGAAGATCATCCTTGAGGTCGAGATCACCCCGACCGGCGGCGAGGAGGACGGTGTCAGCCACGAGATCAACGACGAGCTGTACACCACCGTCGAGGACGCGATCCGTACCGCCGAGGCCCTGGGCCTGGGCGAGAAGGGCCGCTACCTGCTCGCCGCCTCCTTCGGCAACGTCCACGGTGTCTACAAGCCGGGCAACGTCGTGCTGCGCCCCGAGCTCCTCAAGGACCTCCAGGCCGGTGTCGCCGAGAAGTTCGGCAAGGCCTCGCCGTTCGACTTCGTCTTCCACGGCGGTTCGGGCTCCACGGCCGAGGAGATCGCCACCGCCCTGGAGAACGGCGTCGTGAAGATGAACCTCGACACCGACACCCAGTACGCCTTCACCCGCCCGGTCGTGGACCACATGTTCACCAACTACGCCGGGGTCCTGAAGGTTGACGGCGAGGTCGGCACCAAGTCGAAGTACGACCCGCGCACCTGGGGCAAGGCCGCCGAGGCGGGCATGGCCGCGCGTGTCGCCGAGGCGTGCGCGAACCTGCGCTCCAGCGGTACCAAGCTGAAGTAGCCGGCTGCGGCCGCCGCCGCTGCAGCAGTCGTACAGCAGGGCCCGGCCCCGTCCCAGGACGGAGGCCGGGCCCTCCTGCATGCGCGGGCAGGGACCGTGGTGTTCGAGGACGGGTCGGGGTACCGCCCCCCCGCCCCCACGAACCGACCCAACGGCCCGCAGGGCTGCGGCTCCCGCACCCGGCGGTGCAAGGGGGCGTGAGCCCGCGTACCCCGCACCCGGCGGTGACGCCAAGGGGACGTGAGCCCGCGTACCCCGCATCCGCGGGGCGGTGGTGCCGAGGGGGCGTGAGCCCGCGTACCCCGCATCCGGCGGGGCGGTGGTGCCGAGGGGACGGCGGGTTTTGCGGATCACCGCAACCGGCAGACTGGGGGCATGTCCATTCACCAGAACCTGCTCGGGGGCCCCGCCCCCACCCACCTCCCCGACGAGCCCGGCCGTGAGGCCATCGCCGCCGGCACCCCGGCCGTCGAGGTGGCCGCCGCGCACCCCACCTCCTCCCTCGCCTGGGCGGTCCTCGCCGACGAGGCCTTCGCCGCCGGCAACACGGTGGAGTCGTACGCCTACGCCCGTACGGGCTACCACCGCGGCCTCGACGCGCTGCGCCGCGCCGGGTGGAAGGGCCACGGCCCGGTCCCGTGGGAGCACGAGCCGAACCGCGGCTTCCTGCGCGCCCTGCACGCCCTGGCCCGCGCGGCCGGAGCGATCGGCGAGAAGGAGGAGTACGAGCGCTGCACGACCTTCCTGCGCGACTCGTCACCGACGGCCGCGGACACGCTGAGCGCCTGAGGCCGTACAGCGGGGAGTGGCGCGCGGGCATATTGTGTGGTCTGCATCACTCCCCGCTGGAGCGTCGGCGCGACGGCGTCCTATGATGCGGGCAGGGGACCGGGGCTCCACTCACCTCACGGAAGGAGCGGACCGCTACCCGGAAGCACGTGTCGAGGAGACAGCGATGTCGAACACCCTTGATGCCTCCGGAGTCGGCGGGGACACCCCGAACCTCGACTTCGACGGCACGACCCCCTACGAGGACTACGTCCAGGCGGACGTCCTCACCCACCTCCAGCACCTCCGCTCGGACGACCCGGGCGAGATGGTCTTCCTGGTCACGACCCAGGTCATGGAGCTGTGGTTCACGGTCATCGTCCACGAGTGGGAAACCGCCGCGAAGGCTCTGCGCGAGGACCGCATCCCGGTCGCGATGGACGCGCTGAAACGTTCCCTTCGTGAGCTGGAGGCCCTCAACGCCTCCTGGCGCCCGCTCGCCCAGCTCACCCCGGCGCAGTTCAACGCCTACCGCGGCGCCCTCGGTGAGGGTTCCGGTTTCCAGTCGGCGATGTACCGCCGGATGGAGTTCCTGCTCGGCGACAAGTCCGCCTCCATGCTCGTCCCGCACCGGGGCGCACCGCGCGTCCACGCGGAGCTGGAGAAGGCCCTCCAGGAGCCCAGCCTCTACGACGAGGTGCTGCGCCTCCTGGCCCGCCGCGGCCTGCCGGTCCCCGAAGCCGTCCTGAACCGCGACCTGTCGCTGCGCTACGAGGCCTCCCCCGAGGTCGAGGCCGTCTGGACCGGCCTGTACGCCGCCCCGGACGAGAACCTGGACCTCCACCGCCTCGGCGAGGTCCTCACCGATGTCGCCGAGCTCGTCTGGCGCTGGCGCAACGACCACCTGGTCGCCACCCGCCGCGCGATGGGCGCCAAGACCGGCACGGGCGGCTCCGCCGGCGTGGCCTGGCTGGAGAAGCGCGCGACGAAGAACGTCTTCCCGGAGCTCTGGACGGCGCGCAGCCATGTCTGAGGCCCCCACGGACCGCGCCACCGAACTGCGCGACCGCGCGGCCGCCCTGGACGCCGCCGACGAGCTCGGGAAGCTGCGCGAGCGCTTCACCCTGCCCGACGGCGTCGTCTACCTGGACGGCAACTCCCTCGGCGCCCTCCCGGCCGGTGTCGCCGCGACCACCGCGGACGTCGTCGCCCGGCAGTGGGGCGAGCTCCTCATCCGCTCGTGGGACGAGAGCGGCTGGTGGACCGCGCCCGAGCGGATAGGCGACAGGATCGCCCCGCTGATCGGCGCCGCCGCCGGCCAGGTGGTCGTCGGCGACTCCACCAGCGTCAACCTCTTCAAGGCCCTGGTCGGCGCCGCCCGCCTCGCGGCCCCCGGCCGGACCAGGATGCTGGTCGACTCCGCCACCTTCCCCACCGACGGCTACATCGCCCGGTCGGCGGCCCGGCTGACGGGGCTGAACGTCGTCCCGGTCGACCCCTCCCGGGCGGCGGAGGCGATGGACGCGGACACCGCCGTGGTGCTCCTCAACCACGTCGACTACCGCAGCGGCCGGCTCCACGACCTGCCGGCCCTCACGGCGGCGGCCCGCGCCGCCGGGGCGGTCGTGGTGTGGGACCTCTGCCACTCCGCGGGCGCCCTGCCCGTGGGGCTCGACGCGCACGACGTCGACCTGGCGGTCGGCTGCACGTACAAGTACCTCAACGGAGGCCCCGGCGCCCCCGCGTACCTGTACATAGCCGCCCGGCACCAGGACGCCTTCGACTCCCCCCTCCCCGGCTGGAACGGGCACGCGGACCCCTTCGCGATGACTCCGGCCTACGAGGCGGCGCCGGGCGCGACCCGCGGCCGCGTCGGCACCCCGGACATCCTGTCCATGCTGGCGCTGGAGGCGGCGCTCGACGCCTGGGACGGAGTCTCCGTCGAGGCGGTGCGCGCCAAGTCCCTCGCGCTGACCGACTTCTTCCTCGAATGCGTGGCGGCGTACGTCCCGCAGGGCCTGGTCGAATCGGTCACCCCGGCCGAGCACGAGCGCCGCGGCAGCCAGGTCTCGTTGCGCACCGAGAACGCCCGTGAGGTCATGGGGGAGCTCATCTCCCGGGGCGTCATCGGTGACTTCCGCGCACCCGACGTCCTGCGCTTCGGCTTCACCCCGCTCTACGTCGGATTCGCCGACGCGGAGCGCGCAGCGCGCACGCTGGGTCACATCTTCGGGTGACGCAGTAGCGAAACGTCACATCGCAGGGCGGGCGGGGCCACGGCTCCGTCCGCCCCTTCGTATTCCGGGCCCTGCACGGAACCACCTGTTCCAGACTGATACGGTCCCGCTCTGCCGGAACACCGGAACATCTGTCCCCGCTGTCCCACGCGTTACCGAGAGGTTGAGCCGATGACGGACCCCGCCGCCGTGGAACGGGACGCCGCCGAGGCCGCCTCGGCCTTCGCCCATCCGGCGGTCGCACCGGACGCGACGGCCGCGTACGGGCAACACCCCGACCACGTCGTCGACTTCTACGCCCCGCGCGGCGAGAGCGCGGGCCCGGTCCCGCTGGTGGTGGTCCTGCACGGCGGCGCGTGGCGGGCGCCCTACGACAGGCAGCACGTCACCCCCTTCGCGGCCTTCCTGGCCCGGCGCGGTTTCGCCGTCGCCAACGTCGAGTACCGGCGCGGCAGCTCGCTGCCCCACCAGAATTCCGACGGGCCGGTCGCCGGGCGCTGGCCGGAGACCTTCGACGACGTCGCGGCCGCGATGGACGCCCTTCCGGGCCTCGCCGCGACCACCCTGCCGCAGGCCGACGTCCGCCGCGTGGTCGTCACCGGCCACTCGGCGGGCGGCCACCTCGCGCTGTGGGCCGCGGCCCGGCACGTGCTGCCGTACGGATCCCCGTGGCGGCTGCCCGCCCCGCCGATGCTGCGGGGGGTGGTGGCGCTGGCGCCGATCGCGGACTTCGCGGTGGCGGAGGAGCTGGGCGTGTGCGGCGGGGCGAGCGCGCAGCTGCTGGGGGGCGCGGACCACTGGGACGAGCGGCTCCCGTCCGCCGACCCGGCGTCCCTGCTGCCGACGGGCATCGCCACGGCGGTCGTCCAGGGGCGGGACGACATCGTGGTCCCGCAGCAGGTGGCCGAGGCGTACGTGGCGGCAGCGGCGAAGGCGGGGGAGACGGTGGGGCTGACCCTGCTCGACGGGGTGGGGCACTTTCCGCTGATCGACCCGGGGGCGGACGCGTGCGCGGTGGTCGCGGAGGAGATCTCCCAGCTGGCCTGGTAGCGGACGCCGGACCTCCGCACACATCCCCGTGACCAGGGCGAAAACCCATGGCGGCGAGGGCCGGCACGCTGGGTACTCTGATCAAGATCTGATCAGGTCGCTTTGAAGACCGAACAAAATGGGGGGCCGGTGCGCAATCGCCGACTCGTAATGACCGCTGCCCTCGTGGCGGCGGGTCTCGGGCTCATCCCGAGCACGGCCTCGGCCACCGAGGGGCCGGCCAAGCCCGCCCAGCAGGGCCCGGGCGCCGCGCAGGCCGCGCAGGCCGTGAAGGGCACGCAGGGCATGCAGGCCACGAAGGCCTCGGGCGAGAAGTTCCACAGCCCCGCCGACCGGACGGTGCGCACGACGCTGCCGGGCGGGGGCAACAAGGCCGCCGAGGACCACCCGGGGCTGGCCGCGGAGATCACGGGTGAAAGCTACTCCGCTCACCGGCTGGAGCTCATCACCAAGATCACGGGGCCGGACGTCACGCTCGACGTGGTCGTCGACTGGGGTGACGGCAAGACGGAGAAGACGACCGCCAAGGGCACCGGCGAGGTCTACCACAGCCACGTCTACGCCGAGGTCGGCGAGTACGTGGTGAAGGTGACGGTCACCGACGTCGCCAACGGCATCCAGGCCGCCAACCAGATCGCCTTCGCGACCGCGGGCGCCGAGTTCACCCCGCACGCCCCGACCCGGCTGCTGGACACGCGCGACGGTACGGGCGCGAAGGCGGGCAAGGTCGTGGGGCGCGGCACGACCCGTGTACGGGTGGCGGGCAACTCCGGGATTCCCGCCGGAGCCACGGCGGTCGTCCTCAACGTCACCGTCACGAACACCACCGCCGACGGGCACGTCACGGCGTACGCGGGCGGAGGATCCCGGCCGGACACGTCGAACCTGAACCACACCGCCGGTCAGTCCGTCCCGAACCTGGTCATCGTGCCGGTGGGCGAGGACGGTCACGTGGAGTTCTTCAACGGCGGCTGGAGCCCGGTGGACCTGGTCGCCGACGTCACGGGCTACTTCACCCGTTCCGCGGCCGGCGGTTACACGGCGATGACCCCGGCCCGGTTCGTCGACACCCGTGAGGGCCTCGGCACCGCCAAGGGCCGGCTCGCCGGGCGCGGTACCTTCACCACCCAGATCGACGGCCTCAAGGGCGTGCCCAAGGGCATCACCGCCGTCGCCCTGAACGTCACGGTGACCAACCCCGGGGAGGCCGGTCACCTGTCGGTCTTCCCGGGCGGGGGCCAGACCCCCACGGCGTCCAACCTGAACTTCACGGCCGGCCAGACGGTCGCCAACTCGGTGATCGTACCCGTGAGCGCCGACGGCAGGATCAGCGTCTTCAACGGCTCATGGGCGGGCACCGACGTCGTCGTGGACGTCGTCGGCCACTACAGCAAGGACAGCAGGGCGGCGTACCGGGCGATCGACCCGTGGCGCGCGATCGACACCCGCGACACCGTGGCGTGGCCCGGGAGGCTGCCGGCCCGCGGGTACTTCTCGCAGTGGTTCGCGCCCGAGCCGGAGGGCGTCGAGGCCTTCACCTTCAACACGACGGTCACCAACACCACGGACTCCGGGTTCCTCTCGGTGGCACCCAGCCCGCTCCCGTGGGAGGAGAACACCGACCCCAACGCGCCGAAGCCGCCGCGTCCCGGCTCCTCCACCCTGAACTGGGCGAAGGGCGCCACCGTCCCGAACCTGGTGCAGACGGGCGTCGGCGAGTACGGGATCATCAACTTCTGGAACCAGGGCTGGCAGGACGCCGACCTGATCGTCGACGTCTTCGGCATCTACGAGACGAACTGATCCGCAGCTCCGCGCACAACGGCGAGGGTCCCGCCCGATCTCACGACCGGGCGGGCCCTCGCTCGTTCTCATCCCTTCCGTCGGGTCCGTCCCGACGGACATTGGGATCAGTTCGGGACAGAAATGCGCCAACTCCACGCGGCCGCACCGGTATTGGCGATTTCGTTGGCGAGGATCTATGTACTCTGAAGCCCAGACCTGAGCACGTTCAAAAATGGGGGGACCGGTGCGCAGTCGCCGTCTCGTAGTTTCCGTCGCCGTCATCGCGGCAACCGTCGGTCTCGCGCCGGGCATCGCCCAGGCCGCGGAGCCGGTCACGCCGGGGGTGAGCGCGCCCGCCGTGGACCTGGCCAAGGCCGCGGCACCGAACCTGAACACCTTCAAGAGCCCCGCCGAGCGTTCCGTCCGCAAGGCCCTGCCGGGCGCCAAGGGCGGGGTCTCCGCCCAGCAGGCCTCCGGCAACCCCGACCTGGCCCTCGTCCTGAACGCCGCGGCCACCACGGCCCACGCGTTCGACCTGGAGACCACCGTCATCAGTGCCGACTCCGCGCTGAAGGTCACCGTCGACTGGGGCGACGGCAGCAGTCCGGACGGCGTAGACGCGTACGGCTCGACCGTCCTGAAGAACAGCCACACGTACGCGAAGCTCGGCCAGTACACCGTCAAGGTCACCGTGGCGGACCCGGCCAACCAGGCCGAGGTCGTCAACGAGTTCGAGGTGATGACCGCCGGCTCGGACTTCGTCGCGCACACCCCGACCCGACTGCTGGACACCCGCGACGGGACCGGCGCGGCCCAGGGCAAGGTCCCCGCGTACGGCTCGACCCGCGTGAAGGTCGGCGGCAACGGCGCGATACCGGAGGGGGTCACCGCCGTCGCCCTCAACGTGACCGTCACCAACACCACCAGCGGCGGGCACATCACGGCCTTCGCCGAGGGCACCGAGCGGCCGACGACCTCGAACGTGAACTTCGAGGCCGGCCGGTCCGTCCCCAACCTGGTCATCGTGCCCGTCGGCAAGAACGGCTACGTCGAGCTTGCCAACCGCGGCTCGGAGTCCGTCGACCTGATCGCGGACGTGACCGGCTACTTCACGCGCACCGACGCCGCCGGCTACACGCCGATGACGCCCGTCCGGTTCGTCGACACCCGTGAGGGCCTGGGCACCACCCGGGGCCAGCTGGCCGGGCAGAAGACCTTCGGTACGCGGATCAGCGGCCTGCGCGGAGTGCCGGAAGGCGTCACGGCCGTGGCGCTGAACGTGACGGCGACCAACCCGAAGGAGGCCGGCCACCTGTCCGTCTTCCCGAGCGGCGGCAGCGTCCCGATCACGTCCAACGTGAACTTCACCGCGGGCCAGACCATCGCCAATGCGGTGATCGTGCCCGTCGGCCCCGACGGCAGCATCAACGTCCGCAACGGCGCCTGGGCCGGCACGGACGTGATCGTCGACGTCGTCGGCTTCTACAGCCGCGACAGCAAGGCCGCCTACATGCCGATCACGTCGGTCCGGCTGATCGACACCCGCGACCCGCGCTGGCCGCACGGTCCGATGCAGGGCCGCGGCTACATCTGGCACCCGCTGTCGGTGGGCGAGCCCGGCATCGCCGGGTTCGTGCTGAACACCACGGTCACGAACACCGTCGGCGCGGGCTTCCTGTCAGTCGCTCCGGATTCGAACACGCGGGAGCAGTACCGGGACGGCAAGCAGGTGTTCCCGGAGCGTCCCACCGCCTCGACCCTGAACTGGACGGCCGGCAAGACCGTTCCGAACCTGGTCCAGGCGGGCTCCGGGAAGAACGGCATCGTCGACTACTGGAACCAGGGCTGGGACAACACCGACCTCGTCGTCGACATCTTCGGCTACTACGAGACCAACTGACCCACCGCCGAGCGCCCCGGGGACGGCCTCCCCGGGGCGCTCAGTGCTCCGGGGGCCCCGGTCTGCCGCCCGGAGCCAGGTGCTCCACCAGGTCGGCCAGGTCCTCGCAGACCTGCTCGATCCTCAGCCGTACGTTGTTCTGCTCGGTCACGAGCGCGGACAGCAGCAGCCCGGTGAGGGCGGCCGCGCCGTTGAGGGCCTGGAGGTTGACCATGAGCTCCAGGAGGCTGTACCCGACGAACGGCCCGACGTGATCGTGCGCCGCCGAGATCGCCAGGACCGAGATCAGCAGGGTGCACGGCGCGCTCGCGGCGAACTGGAAGCGTACGGCCGCCCAGATCAGCAGCGGGAAGACGAGGAAGAGCACGGACAGGTGGCTGCGGGTGGCCACGAGGGTGACGATCACGGACGTGACCGCCAGGGCCGACACCTCGGCCAGCCGGTAGTCGTCCCGTGGCAGCCGGGCCCGGCGCAGGACCAGCAGCAGCGGGGTCAGTACGAGCACCCCCATGGCGTCCCCCACCCACCAGGCCGCCCACACCGGCCAGAATCCGCCCCGGGGCAGATCGCCGGTGAGTACGAGGGTCCAGGTCCCGGCCGTCGCGCTGATCAGCATCGGCAGCAGACCGCCCAGGAAGACGAGCGCCAGCGCGTCCCTCAGCCGGTCCATCTGCGTGCGGAAGTCCACCCGGCGCAGCATCAGGTACGCGCACACCGGCGCGATGGTGTTCCCCGCGAGGATGCCGAGGTCGCTGAGGTCGAACTCGCTGATCCGTTCGATGGCGAAGTAGGTGCCGAGCGGGATCCCCGGCCAGACCCGCGGGCCCAGCCAGAGCAGGGCGGCCAGCGCGATGCCGGTGGGCAGCCACAGCGGGGTGACCTGGGCGCCGTCGACGGTCACGCTCTGGCGCAGGCCGATCCGCCCGCTGATGTAGTACGCGACGGCGACGGCGAGGATCAGTAGGAGCAGTTCGGCCGGACGTCGCCATCCCTCGGTGCGCACCACATCATCAGACAACAGCCCGCGGGCCGGGTGGGGCGTGACACGCGCTACGCCGTCCCACGGGGTTGCGGGTCGCGGTCCTCGCCCGAGCCCGCTTGCGAGTCGGCTCCTGCCGCGTCGTGGCTGAGGACGAGCACCGCGGCGTCGTCCGCGTGGCCCGTCGAATCGGCCACCTTCATCACCTCGGCGGCCAGCTCGGCGGGGTCGGTGCCCGCCGCCTCCCGGACCACCCTGAGCACGCGTTCCAGCCCCACCTCCAGCGGGAACCGCGGTCCCTCGACCACGCCGTCGGTGAGCAGGACGATCGATCCCGCCTGTGTGAGGCGCCGCCGGGTCACCGCGTACGCCGCCCCGGGCACCAGGTTCAGCGGCAGCCCTCCGTTGTCCTCGGCTATGCCGTACCGGCCGTCGACCGTGGCCCACACCGCGGGGACGTGACCGGCCCGGGCGCTCTCCAGCTCCCAGGTGTCCGGGTCGAAGCGGAGCAGGCTGCACGTCGCGAAGAGGTCGCGGTTCATCGAGAGCAGCACCTCATTGGCCCGGCTCAGCACCTCGCCGGGATCGACGACCACGGCCGCCACGGCCCGCAGGCAGATCCTGACCTGCCCCATGAAGGCGGCCGCGTCGACGTCGTGCCCCTGCACGTCGCCGATGCAGAGGGCAAGGGCGCCCTCCGGCAGCCGGAAGCCGTCGTACCAGTCGCCGCCGATGTCCAGGCCGTGCCGGGCGGGCGAGTACCGGGCCGCCGTACGCAGCCCCGGCAGGCTGGGCAGCGTGGTGGGCAGCATCTCGCGCTGCAGGGCCTCGGCCAGTTCCACGCGGGCCTGCTGGAGCTCCACGCCCTGCCGCGCCTGCGCGGTCAGCCGGCCGAGCATGCTCAGCAGGTCGGCGCTGGCCACCCGAGGGGGACGGCGCCGGCTCATCGAAGGCTCCGACGATCGTGCATCCGTCCCTGCTTCCGCCGTGGAAAGGACCTGCCCATCATATTTCCGCCGACCCGGACCCCGCCCCCCGAGCCCCGTCTCGGCGAGTCCGCGGGGAGGGCTTGCTGGGAACACCGGTGTCCGCATGATCTTGCAACCGGATCGGGCTCGTACTCGTGTTCCAGGAAGACCATGGTGTGACCACTGATGGAAAAGAGGGGGATCGGTGCGCAATCGCCGACTCGTGACTTCCGCCGCCCTGGTGGCGGCGGGTATGGGCCTCGTGCCCGGGATCGCCCAGGCGGCGCCCGGGGCGGGGCCGGACGCGACGCTGGGGACGGGGGGCACGACGTACAGCAGCCCCGCCGAGCGTACGGTCGTCACCAAGGGCGCTCAGGGCGCTCAGGGCGCCGCTCCGGGTGCCAAGGGGGCTCAGGGCACGCAGGGGAAGCAGGGTGCGCAGGATTCGTCCACGTCGATCTACCTGACCGCGCACACCGACGGTGCGCGCTCGGTCGAGCTGCGGACCCACGTCATCGACTTCGACGCGCCCGCCCTCGACGTCACCGTCTCCTGGGGCGACGGCACGACGGACACCTACTCCCTGCCCGCCGGCGGCGCGTCCGACGCGCGGGACCTCAAGCACAAGTACGCCGTGCTCGGCACGTACGACGTCAGGGTCACGGCGAAGAACGCCGCCGACGGCACCGAGGCCGTGAACGAGCTGAAGTTCACCACCCGGGGCGCCGAGTTCACCGCGCACGAGCCCACCCGGCTGCTCGACACCCGCACGGGCACCGGCGCCGCGAAGGCCCAGGTCGGCCCGCGCAGCTCGGTGGCGCTGAAGGTCGCGGGCGCGGCGCAGGTCCCCGCCGGGGCCACCGCGGTCGCCCTCAACGTCACCGTCACCAACGCCACGGGCGCGGGCCACGTCTCGGTGCAGTCAACGAAGGACCGCGCCGAGGGCGCAGAGACGTCGAACGTGAACTTCGCCGCGGGCCAGACCGTCCCGAACCTGGTGATCGAGGCGATCGGCGAGGACGGGTACATCCACCTGTTCAACGGCGGCTGGGAGGCGGTCGACATCATCGCCGATGTCACCGGCTACTTCGCCCCGGCGCACGCCAACGGCTGGGGCGCGCTGAACCCGACCCGCGTCGTCGACACCCGCGAGGGCCTCGGCGCGGCCAAGGGCCAGGTCCCCGGCCAGGGCGCCGTCGGCGTGGAGATCGCCGGGCGCGCGGGCGTGCCGAAGGGCGCCACCGCGGTGGCGGTCAACCTCACCGCCACCAACCCGCGGTCGGCCGGCCACCTGACCGCCTACCCCAGCGGGAAGGCCGCCCCGGCGACCTCGAACGTGAACTTCACCGCCGGGCAGACGGTCGCCAACTCGGCCGTCGTGCCGATCGGCCCCGACGGAAAGATCAACGTGCGCAACGGCGGCTGGGACCCGGCCGACGTGGTGGTCGACGTCGTCGGCTACTACACCCCCGAGAGCCGGTCCGCCCTGGTGGCCCACGGGATCCCGTACCGGCTGCTGGACACCCGCAAGGACAGCTGGGGCGGCTGGAAGGCCGGCCCGCTGAAAGCCCGTACGCACTTCCCCATGCGGCTGGAGGGCGACACGACGACCCCGGACGTCGACGGCTGGGTGCTGAACACCACCGTCACCGACACCCGCGGGAACGGCTTCCTGTCCGTGACACCGGACCCGAACTTCTGGTCCGACTACGCGAACGGCACGGCGGTGACGCCGCAGCGGCCCGTCTCCTCGGTCCTGAACTGGACGAAGGGCGCGACCGTCGCGAACGTCGCGCAGACGCCCGGCGGCAAGGGCGGCATGATCGACCTGTGGAACCAGGGCTGGGAGGACACCCACCTGCTCGTCGACCTGCTCGCCTACTACCAGACGGACTGACCCGGCGGCCTGTAGACCGAAGGGGCGGTGCGCCGTACGGCGCACCGCCCCTTCGTGCCGCTGCGGCCAGGGTCGTGCCGTCAAAGTCCCGCCTGGCTGGCGGGGCCGGCCTGGTCGACACTCCCTAGAGGAACGAGTTGATCTCGATCGTCTCGGTGCGGCCGGGGCCGACGCCGATCGCGGAGATCGGGGCGCCCGACATCTCCTCCAGGGCCTTGACGTAGTCCTGCGCGTTCTTCGGCAGGTCGTCGAAGGTCTTGGCCTTGGTGATGTCCTCGGACCAGCCGGGGAGGTATTCGTAGATCGGCTTCGCGTGGTGGAAGTCGGTCTGCGAGTAGGGGAGCTCCTCGACGCGCTTGCCGTCGATCTCGTACGCGACGCAGACCGGGATCTGCTCCCAGCCGGTCAGCACGTCCAGCTTGGTGAGGAAGAAGTCGGTGAGGCCGTTCACGCGGGTGGCGTAACGTGCGATCGGCGCGTCGAACCAGCCGCAGCGACGGTCACGGCCGGTGGTCACACCGCGCTCGCCGCCGATGCGGCGCAGGTCCTCGCCGTCCTGGTCGAACAGCTCGGTCGGGAACGGGCCCGCGCCGACGCGGGTCGTGTAGGCCTTGAGGATGCCGATGACACGGCTGATCTTCGTCGGGCCCACGCCGGTACCGGTGCAGGCGCCGCCCGCGGTCGGGTTCGACGAGGTGACGAAGGGGTAGGTGCCGTGGTCGACGTCGAGCAGGGTGCCCTGGCCGCCCTCGAAGAGCACGACCTTGTCCTCGTCCAGCGCGTTGTTGAGGATCAGGGTGGTGTCGGCGACGTACGGCTTGATCTGCTCCGCGTACTGGAGCATCTCCTCGACGATCTGGCCGGCCTCGATCGCGCGGCGGTTGTAGAGCTTCGCGAGGAGCTGGTTCTTGCCCTCCAGCGCCGCCTCGACCTTCTGGGTGAGGATCGACTCGTCGTAGAGGTCCTGGACCCGGATGCCGATGCGGTTGATCTTGTCCGCGTACGTCGGGCCGATGCCGCGACCGGTGGTGCCGATCTTGCGCTTGCCGAGGAAGCGCTCGCCGACCTTGTCGAGGGTGACGTTGTACGGCGTGATCAGGTGCGCGTTGCCGCTGATGAGCAGCTTGGAGGTGTCGATGCCGCGCTCGTTCAGGCCGCGCAGCTCGGAGAGCAGGACGGCCGGGTCGACGACGACGCCGTTACCGATGACCGGGGTGCATCCGGGGGAGAGGATGCCGGAAGGGAGAAGGTGCAGCGCGTACTTCTGGTCGCCGACGACGACCGTGTGGCCGGCGTTGTTGCCGCCCTGGTAGCGCACTACATAGTCAACGGATCCACCGAGCAGGTCGGTGGCCTTTCCCTTGCCCTCGTCACCCCACTGAGCTCCGAGCAGCACAAGAGCGGGCACAGGCGTACACCTCTTCCGGATGGGGCATGTCCAAGGTCAGGGGGCGTACGACGATGTACGCGGGCTGAGCCGTCGGACGGGTTGCCCCGGAATAGACGAAGGCCCTGGCGCAATAGCGCAAGGGCCTCTTGCACAAAGATGCTACCCGAGGAAGGACCGAGGTGTCGGCTCCAGAGCCCACCATGAGCGAAGCGGGCGCGCCGGTAGGCGGTCTGCTGGTGCTCGTCGACCCGGTCGCCCGCCGTCTTGACGGCGAGTCCGTGCGGATCGCGAAAGATGTGTTGTCAGCGGGCGCGGCAGCGAAGATCTGCCTCCCGGACTCGCAGGAGGAATTCGCGCGGGCCCTCGCCCGCCGGGGTCATCGACAGCCGGTGATCGTGGGCGACGACCGGGCCCTGGTGCGGGCCGTGGGACTGCTGCACCGGGAGCGGGGGCTGGGCGAGGGCGCGCTGGCGCTGGTTCCGGTGGGGCCGGCGGGGTCCCTGGCGCTGGCGAGGTCCCTGGGTGTGCCCGAGTCCGCCGTCGCGGCGGCGCGGGCGGTGCTGGACGGTTCGGTGCGGATGTGCGACCTGCTGGTCGACGACAGTGACGGGGTGGTGCTGGGCGCGCTGCGGATCCCGCCGCTGCGCGGGCCGGAGCGGGGGGTGCCCAGGCCGGCCGGGCCGTCGGTGTGGAGCGCGTACCGCTCGCTGGTGCGGACGCTGGTCCGCCCGGTCGCGGCGGCGGGCGGGGCGGGCGGCGGGCACCACCGGCTGCGGGTGGAGGCCGACGGGGTGCTGCTGGCCGATGTGGACCAGCCCGTGGCGGACGTCTCGGTGCGCACGCGGGGCGACGGAGAACCGGCGGAGGTCGCGGTGCGCACGGGTGGTGGGTTCGGCGGCTCGACGGTGACGGCTCGGGCGAAGAAGGTCACGGTGTCGGGCGCGGACTTCCGCTACCGCGCCGACGGCGCGATGGCCGGCCCGGTCCGCCGTCGTACGTGGACGCTGCGCCCGGGGGCATGGACGCTCACCGTGCCCCGCTGACGGCGGGGGAGGCGACCCCGCCTGCGGTGACGTCGCGGGAGGGCACGGGAGGCGCTGGGTGACTGGCGGCGGGACGCGCTGCTGCTCTGCCTGGTGCCGGTGTTCTGCTGGCCTGCGCCGGTCGCGGCGGTGCTCACGCGCCCTGGTGGTGCTGGTGGGGTGCTGCTGGGCCCGGTGTGTGCTCGAAATGCGCGAGCTGCGCGCCGTCCGCCAGGGTGCGGCGCCTGCTGCGGGACCCGGCGGCGCTGGGTGCCGTACGACGCCGAGGTGGTGCGCATGCCGTGGCGGCCGCCGGTGCTGGCCCAGACCGCCCTGGCGGCGGCCGCCCCGCCGCCCTGCCCCGCCGCCCTGCGCCGCCGCGACCTGACGGCCTCACCGGCAGACGCCCCTAGAACTCCACGAGCAGGCGTTCCAGCCCGCGGATGACGTACCCGTCCCGCCACCGCGGCTCCTCCACGAGCCGCAAGGGCGGGATCCCCTCCGCCAGCAGCGCCCCGAACGAGGCCTCCAGCTCCCGCCGCGCCAGCGGCGCCCCCAGGCAGTAGTGGATCCCGGCCCCGAAGGTCAGGTGGGGGTTGTCCGCCCGTACGACGTCCAGCGTGTCGGGGTCGTCGAAGCGCGCGGGATCCCGGTTCGCAGAACCGAACAACAGTGCGACCTCGGCTCCGCGGGGGATCTCGTTGTCACCCACGCGGATGTCGTCGAGCACCCAGCGTTCGAACATCTGCAGAGGAGTGTCGTACCGCATGAGTTCATCCACAGCTGTGGACAACTTTTCGGGATCGTGGCCGTCGCGGAGCGCGGCGAGCTGATCGGGGTTGCGGAACAGCGCCCACCACCCGTTGACCGTGGTGTTGACGGTGGCCTCGTGCCCGGCGTTCAGCAGGAGGACGCAAGTGGAGATCATCTCCTGCTCGCTGAGCCGCCCCTCCTCATCGTGGGCGGCGATCAGTCCGGAGATCAAATCCTCCCCGGGGCGGGTACGCCGCTCGGCGATCAGCTCCCGCAGGTACGCGCTGAAGTCGATGCTGGCCCGCACCGCCCGCCGCGCCGTCTCCTCGTCCGGCCGGAGTTCGAACATCCCGCAGATGTCCGCCGACCAGGGCCGCAGCAGCCCCCGGTCCGCCTCCGGCACGCCCAGCAGCTCCGCGATCACGGCCACCGGCAGCGGCTCGGCGACGGTGGTGAGCAGGTCACCGCCCCCGTCCGCGAGCAACCGCCCCACCAGTTCCCCGGCCACCCGCTGCACGGCGGGCACGAGCCGCTCCACCGTCCGCGGGGTGAAGGCCTTCGCCACCAGCCTGCGCACCCGCGCGTGCGCGGGATCCTCCAGGTCCAGCAGCCCGTTGCCGTTGAGGACATGGAAGGGCTCGTGCTCCGGCGGCGGCGCCTCCCGCCCGAACTCCTCGTGCGAGAACCGGTGGAGGTAGGTCCGCCCCAGCCGCCGGTCCCTCAGCAGCGCACTGACATCGGCGTAGTGCGGCACCAGCCACTGCCCGGTGGCCTCCCACCAGATGGCCCGCCCCTGCTCCCGCAACTCCCGGTACGCCGGGTACGGATCGGCGACGAACGCGGCATCCCACGGATCAAAGCCCATCCCCGCAGACTAGGGGGTGTCCTGTCGACCAGGCCGGGCCCGCGGCGCGATCGGCGAGCCACCTCCTGGGGCTCTCCCCGGCTCTCCCCCCGGGTCAGGCCGGCGTGACCAGGCGGGTCTCGTAGGCGAACACCGCCGCCTGCGTCCGGTCCCGCAGGCCCAGCTTGACCAGGATCCGGCTGACATGGGTCTTGATCGTGGACTCCGCGACGATCAGCCGGTCGGCTATCTCCGCGTTGGACAAGCCCTGCGCGATCAGGATCAGCACCTCTGTCTCACGCTCCGTCAGCTCACCCACCCCGGCCGGATCCGCCAGCCTGCGCGCCTCGGAGATCTTCGAGAACTCCGCTATCAGCCGCTTGGTCACCGAAGGCGCCAGCAGGGCCTCACCGGCCGCCACCACCCTCACCCCGTCCGCCAGCTGGCGGGCTGAAGCGTCCTTCAGCAGGAACCCGGAAGCCCCCGCCCGCAGCGCCTGGTACACGTACTCGTCGAGGTCGAAGGTCGTCAGGACCAGCACCTTCGCGTCCGTGTCCGCGGCCACGATCTCCCGTGTCGCCTCCAGGCCGTTCATCTGCGGCATCCGTATGTCCATCAGCACCACGTCCGGCCGCAGCGCCGCCACCTGCGCGACGGCCTCCCGGCCGTCGACCGCCTCGCCCACCACCTCGATGCCGTCCATGGCGTTCAGCAGAACGGAGAACCCCTCGCGGACCATCATCTGGTCGTCGACGATCAGCACCTTGATCGTCATGCCGGTCCTTCCTGCGACTCCGGCACCGGCTCGGCCCGGTTGCGCACCGGAATGAACACCGCGACCTCGTACCCGCCCGATGCCGTCCGCGCGGCCGTCATCTGCCCCTCCAGCATGGCGACCCGCTCCCGCATCCCGGTGATCCCGTGGCCGGCCCCCGCCGAGGGCCGAACATCCCCGGTCGGCGCCTCGTTGACGACCCGTATCCCCAGACCGCCCAGCACGTACGACACCTCCACCCCGGCCGCCGCGCCCGGCGCGTGTCGCAGGGTGTTGCTCAGGGCCTCCTGGATGATCCGGTACGCCGACAGCTCCACGCCCTGCGGCAGCTCCCGTACCGCACCCGTGACCGTCTTCTCCACGCTGAGCCCCGCCTCGCGCACATTCGCCAACAGCCCGTCCAGCGAGGCCAGCGTCGGCTGCGGGGCGTCCGGAGCCTCGTAGTCCGCGGAGCGCACCACACCCAGCACCCGCCGCAGCTCCGTCAGGGCCGCCACCGCGTTCTCCCGGATGGTGACGAACGCCGCCTCCAGCTCCGGCGGCGGATTCTTCACCCGGTACGGGGCGGCCTCCGCCTGGATCGCCACCACCGACATGTGGTGCGCCACCACGTCGTGCAACTCCCGCGCAATCGTGGTCCGCTCCTCCAGCAGCGTCCGCTTGTCCCGCTCGACGGCCGTGACCTCCTGCTGCGCGCTCACCTCCGCTTTGGCGTGCCTGCGTATCTGGATGCTGCCGGCGATCACCAGAGCGAACGCCGAGGTCACCGCCATCTCCGGCATGTTCGAGCCCCACTGGCCGTTGAACACCACGGAGAACGCGGTGCCCAGCGCGAGGGTGAGCGCCCACATCCAGGCCGCCACCCGCGGGCCGGTTCGCAGCGTGACGAGGACCATGACCGCGATGTAGGAGAAGAAGGCGCCCGGGGTCCAGGGCCAGTTGGCGCCGCCGCCGAGGGCGGCCAGCACCACCGTCATCGCGACGGCCGCCCACCACGCGCCCACCGGCCGTACAAGCGTCATCAGGACCGGAGCCGCGGCTATCAGCCCCATGACGAGCTGACCCAGATCGCCCAAGTAGCTCGACTGCCCTTCCGTCGTGAACAGCACGGCGAAGAACGCCAGCACGCCCACCGCCGCATGCCGCCGCCACGGCGCATACCGTCGTATCCCCTCGGGGAGCCGCCGCGAGAAGCGTCCCGGTGCCCCCGCCAGGGGCAGCGGCCGGTAGGCGAAGGCATCGGTGACGAGGTCCTGGCGCAGGGTCGCGATCACCTCCGATGCCAGTCGGAATTCAGGCGTCCGGGCTGTCCCCCCGGTGGTCGTCTCGGTCATGCACACAACCGTAGGTCTGTACCGCCTTCGTCCGCGTCGCCGCTGATGGGGATTTCCCCGGGTCCCTCTCAAGTACTACACGGGTCCGTCAGTAGCCCGTCGGACGGATCAGACCGCTCTCGTACGCGAACACCGCCGCCTGCGTCCGGTCCCGCAGCCCCAACTTCACCAGGATCCGACTCACGTGGGTCTTCACCGTCTGCTCGGCCAGGACCAGGTGCTCGGAGATCTCCGCGTTCGACAGGCCTTGGGCGATCAGCGACAGCACCTCGGTCTCCCGCTCGGTCAGCACGTCGATCCGGGCCCGCGACGGCGCGCGGGGAGCGCCCAGCCGGGAGAACTCCGTGATCAGCCGCTTCGTGATGTTCGGCGAGAGCAGCGCCTCACCGGCCGCCACCACCCGTACCGCCTCCGCGAGCTGATCGGCCGAGGCGTCCTTCAGCAGGAACCCGGAAGCCCCGGCCCGCAGCGCCTCGTACACGTACTCGTCGAGGTCGAAGGTGGTCAGCACGAGAACCTTCACCGCGGCGTCGGGAACACGGGTGATCACGGACGTGGCCTCGATACCGCCCATGCCGGGCATGCGGATGTCCATCAGCACCACGTCCGGGGCCAGCTCGGCGACTTTCGCGACGGCGTCCGCCCCGTCCACCGCCTGCCCCACGACCTCTATGTCGGGCTGGGCGTTGAGAAGCACGGTGAAGCCCTGCCGCACCATCATCTGGTCGTCGGCGATCATCACCTTGATCGGGGTGCTCATGGGGCCTTCTTCGTCTCGGGGCCGGTACCGGGGCCGGCGGGCGGGTCCTGGGCGTCCATCGGGAGCACGGCGCTGACCTCGTACCCGCCGTCGGGGCGTGGTCCCGCGACCAGTTCGCCCCCCAGCATGCCCGCCCGCTCCCGCATCCCCAGCAGCCCGTGCCCCGCTCCCTGCGAGGGCGCGGCCGGCCGGGTCGGCGCACTGTTGGCGACGCACAGGTGCAGCTCGCGAGGCCCGTACGCGACGCCGACCTCCACCTGTGAACCGGGCGCGTGGCGCAGGCAGTTGCTCAAGGCCTCCTGCACGATCCGGTACGCGGTGAGTTCCACGCCCGGCGTCAGCGGCCGGCGGATGCCCGCGACCGCGGTGGTGACGTCCAGCCCCGCACCCCTTACGTTGTCCACGAGGCCGTCCAACTCGGCCAGGGTCGGCTGCGGATGCTGCGGGGCAGCGGGATCCCCGGGCTGTTCGGAGCGCAGCACTCCCAGTACCCGCCGCAACTCCGTGAGGGCCTCCAGCGCGTTCTCCCGGATGCCGGTCAGGTTCTCCTTGAGTTCCTCGGACGGGTTGTCCACGAGGTGTGGGGCGACCTGCGCCTGGATGGAGATCACCGACATGTGGTGCGCGACGACGTCGTGCAGTTCACGGGCGATGCGGCTGCGCTCCTCCAGCACGGTGCGCCGTGCGCGCTCCTCCGCGGTGAGGGTCTCCTGCTCGACCAGTTCGCCACGGGCCAGCCGCAGGGCGCGCAGCGCGTACCCGAGGAGCCCGACGAAGCCGAAGAGGACGGTCGCCGCCATGGAGGAGAACTGGCTCCCGTCCGGACGGAGCGTCAGCTCGGCCGCCCCGGTGAGGGCGATGGAGATGCCGACGACCCATATGGTCACCCGAGGCGGCACCCGGAGGGCGACCAGCAGCAGCACGGGGGCGAACGCGAACATCCCGCCGGGCGTCCAGGGCCAGGTCTGGCCCTGCCCGACGTTGTCGTGGATCATCCAGGCGATCCAGCCCGCGGCGAGCAGAGCGAGCCACCAGGCGGCGACAGGGCGGAACATCGCCAGCCAGATGGACAGCGCGGTCAGCAGCGCGACGGCCAGCGGCGGGCCGCCCTTGACGTGGTAGTGGTCCATGAGCTGCTCGGTGGTGAGGAACCCGAAGAACACCGCGGCATAGGCGACGAATACGTGCGGCAGCCGGGCGAGCCACCGCGGCCCGCCCATCCTGGGGAGCGGATCACTTCGCAGCGTGAACAGGTCCAGGGCCAACGACAGACGGGGCCCGGCTCCCGCGGCGGCTTCTGAGGTTCTCGGCCCGGGCGGGGGCACGCGCTGATCGTTCACATCGGCCAGCCTAGGCATGGGTGGTCTCCTTGGCGGAAGGGCTCGGGACGCGGCAGGCGGCGGTGACCGTGGCCGGGCGGGGGCGCCCCGCCTGTTCGTGGACGCGGAACGCCGCCCAACAAAGCCCCAGCACGGCAGCGAACACCGGCAGCCACAACACCCGGGCCGCTATCCAGCCGACCGAGTCGGGCGCGGTGTGCAGGCCGGGCAGGTCGGCCGAGACCAACAGCCCGAGGGCGGTGACGGCCATCATGGCGGTCTGGTGCCACAGGAAGATCGTCATGGCGGACAGGTTCACCAGCGTCACCTTCGCCCAGGCCGCCGGCCGCCGCATGAGCCGGGCCAGCCGGTCGCGGACCAGCAGGGCCAGCCCGCACTGGGCCAGTCCGAAGGCGACCGCGGCGAGGGTCGGCGGGTTCAGGTTCGAGATCGCCGCTCCCGGCACGCCCACCATGGACGCCGGGTATCCGCCCCACAGGATCAGCGCGGCGGTGGCCGCGGCGCCGGCGCCGGCCAGGAGCCGGAGCCGAGCCCGCCGGGCGAGGGCTCCGCGTGCCCACGCGGCGCCCAGCGTGAAGGGCACGAGCCAGCCCGCGGCCACATTGACCCAGCCGATCCACTCGGGCCCGCCCGGCCCGAAACGCCACAGGTCGACACCGGCCACCACGGCGGCAGGCCAGAGCGGGCTGAGCCGTGCCACGAGTGGGGTCGCGGCGGTGAGCGCGGCGAACACCAGCAGGAACCACAGCGGCGACAGGACCAGCTTGACCAGCGTCCGTACGGTGTCGAGCTCCGCGCCGCCGATGAGCAGCCCGCCCGCCACGACCGTCCACAGGACGAGCACCGCGGCGACCGGCCGGAACAGCCGGCCCAGCCGCTGCCCGATCCAAGCCCCGTACGAGACTCCCCGCTCGCGCGCCGAGGCGTACCCAACAGCGGCGACATGGCCGCCGACCAGGAAGAAGACGGCCAGCGTCTGGAACACCCAGGACACCGGCGCCAGCCAGGGCAGGCGGGCCAGCGGGCTGGTGCCGTGCAGACCGCCGTCGGCCGCGGTCAGGGAGGTGACCAGCCAGTGGCCGAGCACCACTCCGAGGATCGCCAGGGCCCGGAGCGCGTCCACGGCCCGGTCCCGGCCGGCCGGCGTGGCCGCGTCGATGCCCGCCGCCAGAGCGGACCAGCGGCCGCGGAGTTCATGCACGGGAGGCCTCCTGCGCGGGAGCGGTACCGAGGACGATGGCGGCCAGGGCGTCGAGGGAACGGGTGCCCGGCTTGAGGTAGTCGCTGTGGCCCCCGGCGCCGGCGTCGAAGGCCCGCGCCCCGAAGGCGGGGTCGACCGGGTCGGTGCCGAAGCCGATCCCGCCGAGCCGGACGTGCGGCACACCGGCTATCCAGTCGGCGCCGCCCCGCCCGGCCCAGACCCGGGCGGAGGTCTGCAGCTCCCGGACGGAAGCGGCCCCGGTCCCCGGGCTGCCGAAGAACACCATGTCGCCGACCGCCGGCCCCGTCGGGGTCCGGGCGCAGACGACGGAGCCGTAGGAGTGGCAGAGCAGCGACAGCCGTGAGCCGGGCGCGGCCATGTCCCGCAACCGGTCCAGAAACGGCCCCAGTTCGGCCGCCGCATCCTCGGCCCGGCCGGCGGTCAGCACGGTCGTACTGACCGTGCCCGGGGTGTCGTACCCGAGCCAGGCGACCACGGCGGAACGGGGACCGCCCGCCTGCAGGCGCTGCTGGAGGGCCACCGCCCCGGACCGGAACCTCTCGTACGTATCGAGGGTGGTGTCGGAGCCGGGCACCAGGACGGCGATCCGTTCGGCGGTCTCCAGCTCGCCGAACACCTCGACGGCCCGGCCCCGTCCGCTGCCGTCGAAGGCGAGGAACTGCGCCGTGCCGCCCGCCGCCATGGCCCGAAGTCGGCCGGCCCGGCCGGAGCGGTCGGCGTCCTGGGCCATCCGGACCGCATCGGCGAGATTGTCACGGTTGGCGGCATAACGGCTTTGGGGCGAGGCGTCCTCGGCGAACACGACGGGTGCCGGGGCGGGGGCCTTGGCGGAGGCGGCGGCCGACACGGGGACGACGACGGCCGTCGCGACCAGCGAGGCCAGCAGCGTGCGGCGCAGCCGCCCACCACGCACCCTCGCCCTCCCGGTGCTGAACACCGCCCCGCCCGCGCCGACCCCGCCAGCGCTGACCCCGCCCGTGCCGACCCCGTCCGCCGCCCCCGCGGCCCCTGCCGTGCCCGTCGCCATGATGTGCTTCCTTCGGTCGCCCGGAAGGGCCGTCAGCGCCCCCCTGTCCCACCGAAGTTAGAAACCGGGACCCCTCGTCGGCGTCCCGCCGCAGAGCCGTGTTCGCACGTAGCTCCCGGGTATGACGGGGGATACTTCAGAGGCACAGCGCGCGCCTCACCGTGCGCCACACCATCGCCCAACACCACGGTGACATGAGCCACTTGGAGTTCACCAATGAGCGACGACGACTGGCGCAGCGACCGCATCGGCAGCGCGCACCGCGGCGTGAACCCCACCGTCCTGCGCCGCCTCACCGCCGGCTTCGCGGTCATCGGGGACCGGCAGTTCCTCCCCGGCTACTCGGTACTCCTGACCGACGACCCGGCCGCGACCCGGCTCTCGGACCTGCCCCGGCGCCGCAGGGGCGCGTACCTCGCGGACACCGAGCGGCTGGCCGAGGCCGTCGAGCGGGCCTGCGTACGGCTCGACCCGGCCTTCCGCAGGGTCAACATCGAGATCCTCGGCAACACCGACCCCTACCTCCACGCCCATGTCTGGCCCCGCTACGACTGGGAACCCGAGGACCGCGTCAGGCGGCCCGTGTGGCTCTACGAGGAGGAGTGCTGGCGCGGCGAGCGGCACGCGCTGGGTCCGCGCCACGACGCCCTGAGGGCCGCGATCGGCGAGGAGCTGGACCGGCTCGGAGCGGCGGGGCCCACGGCCTGAACGGCTACTGGCGGGCCGTCACGTCGTCGCGACCCGCACGCCGAAGCGGATCAGGACGCCCCCCGTCGCCCGTCGCCCCGCCGTCACCCGCCCCGGGCATGCGCCCCGTCGGCGGCGCCGCGAGCCCGGCCTGATCGGCGGGACACCGCCTGCGACCCGGTCGCGCCGAGGAGGGCGCAGAGCACGCGGCTCAGTCCGCCACCAGGGGTTCGACGTATCCCGCCCGCCAGCTGGGGGCGGGGTCCTGGCCGGGGCTGGTCCAGTACTCCCGCGCTTCCACGATCTCCCCCTCGTGCACGGTCCACAGGGAGACGGCCCGGTAGACGACGTGGTCCTGGGGCATCTCCACCTCGGTGACCACGTGGTTCCCGTCGGCCAGGATGCGCAGCACTCGCACGGGCTTCTCGTCCGAGTAGCCGTCGTCGCTGTTCACGGCGATGAAGTTGGCGCGCCCGACGATGCGCTCACCGCTCACGGGCCATTCGATGACGGCGTCCTCGGCGATGAGCCCGGCCACGCCGTCCCAGTCGCGTGCCTCGATCCGCTCCCACAGTCGTGCCACTACCCTCAACGGCTCCATGTGCCGCAGTGTCCGGCAGCCGGGTCACAGCCAACAAGCTTTGCCTGCAGGCTTATTGACCTCGACACAAACGGCGCCGGTCACTGCCTGCGGTAGTCGAGCGGGGGACTGCCCATGCCCGCGAGCTCTCTGCGCAGGGCGCCGTCGGGCAGCAGCCGGAGCCGGCTCCGCCCGCCCGACGTGCAGGTCGGAGGCGTGCCCGAGGTGACGGTGGAGGCATCCAGGTCCACGGGATCGGGCGCGCTGCGCAGGGGTGCGGTCCAGGCGCAGGCGAATCCGGGGTCCTGGACGGCCAGGGACATCACCTGTTCCCCGACGCCGCCGGGCGCGAGGGTGAGCCGCCAGGTCTGGCTGCCGCGGACGGCCTGCCAGGTGCCGACGTAGGCCTCGGGCAGGCTGCCGGCCGCCGGGGACGGCGCCGACCCCATGGCCGAGGCGGAAGCAGAAGCAGAAGTCGAAGCAGAAGCAGAAGTCGAAGTGGAACCCGAAGCGGAGGCCGGGCCCGGGCCGGTCGTCGCCGGCGTACGGGGGCTCGTGACGGGCGGTCGCGGGTCCTCGGCCCCGCTCATGACGGCGTACACGGTGCCGGCCGACAGGGCCGCGACGACCGCGGCGACCGCGAGGAGCAGGGCGGTGGACGCCGTCCAGGGCCGGGGCGGAGGTTCCGGTTCCAGCGGCGGGTACGCGGAGTAGGAGGGCGGCAGCGGAGGCGGCGCCGGCTCCGCACGGTCCGGCCCGGCGTCCTCACGGTCCAGCAGCTGTACGGCGTGCCGCCCGAGCCGGGCCACCAGCGGGGCCGGCAGCCAGGGCTCCAGGGCCCTCCCGTCGGCCACGGTGTCGCCGGCGCCGACCCGGGCCAGCACCTCGGCGGGCCCGGGCCGCGCGCCGGGATCCCGGTGCAGGCAGTCCCGTACGAGGCCGAGCAGCTCGGCCGGTACGCCGGACAGGTCAGGTTCCGCCTCGGTGCTGCGCAGCAGGAGTGCCGGAAGGCCGCCGGGCTGCTCCGCGTCCCCGAAGGGCAGCCGCCCGGTAGCCGCGTACGCGAGGACCGCGCCGAGGCAGAACACGTCGCACGCGGCGGTCACCGGCTCGCCGCGGATCTGCTCGGGGGCCATGAAGCCGGGGGAGCCGATGATTTCGCCGGCCCGCGTCAGGCCGGCGTCGTACCCGGTGGGGGCGCGGGCGATGCCGAAGTCGATGACGCGGGGCCCGTCGAGGGTGATCAGCACGTTCGAGGGCTTCAGGTCGCGGTGGACGATGCCGGCGCGGTGGATGTCCAGGAGTGCGTGCGCGAGGCCGGCGGCCAGGATCCGCAGCGATCGGTCCGGCAGCGGCCCGAAGTCGTGGGCCACGACCCGGCGCAGGCTCGGCCCCGCGACGTAGCCGGTGGCGAACCAGGGGGTCGGCGCCTCGGTGTCGGCGTCGAGGACCGGGGCGGTCCACTCGCCGCCGACCCGGCGGGCAGCCGAGACCTCTTGGCGGAACCGGATGCGGAACTCCTCGCGGGCGGCGAGCCCGTGGTGGACGAGCTTGACGGCGACGGTGCGGCCGCGGTCGGAGCGGGCGAGGTAGACCTGGCCCATCCCTCCGGCGCTGAGCCGTGAGAGCAGGCGGTAGGGGCCGATGCGGTGCGGGTCGTGCGGATGCAGTTGTTCCATGGCCGGGTGGTCCTCCCCCTGCTGGCCGAACAGCCTCCGCTGGGAAGGACGGCCGCGGGCGCCCGCCGGTTGCCTCCCCGCGGCCCCCGCCGGCGGC
The DNA here is from genome assembly GCF_055559995.1 of Streptomyces sp. NPDC023541. Classification (NCBI taxonomy): domain Bacteria; kingdom Bacillati; phylum Actinomycetota; class Actinomycetes; order Kitasatosporales; family Streptomycetaceae; genus Streptomyces; species Streptomyces sp. NPDC023541. The sequence continues at coordinate 199,452 of NZ_JBVHJO010000003.1, read as the reverse complement.
CCGAACCCCGGAAAGGCTCAGACCCCGCAAGCTCCGGCCCCTGAAGCTCGGCCCCTGAAGGCTCGGGCCGGGCAGGATCCGAAAAGCCGTGCCCCAGGCCGGATCGGCCCGACCCTACGGATCGGCGGGATCGGCGGGATCGGCGGGATCGGCGGGATCTGCCGGATCGGCCGGATTCGACGAATCGCGCGGTGCGGGCAGGGTGTCCAGCGCCGCGGCGAGGCGCTCCAGGACCCGGACCGTCTCCGCGAAGGCGGTGTCACCCAGCTCCGCCGCGAGGCGGGCGGCCATCGCCGAGTGGCCCGGGCCGATCCGGTCCACCGCCGCGCGGCCCTCCTCCGTCGGACGCAGCAGCTTCGCCCGCCGGTGCGCGGGGTTCGGCGCGTACTGCGCGAGGCCCTTGGCGACGAGCAGGTCCGCGATGCGCTGCACGCTCTGCCGGGTGATCCCCATGCTCCGGGCGATGCCCGCGACGGGCAGCGGCTCCCGCAGCACCGCTCCCAGCACCTGCCACCAGGCGGCGGTCAGCCCGGCGGGCCGTGCCAGCTCCTCGGAGAGGGAGAGGAACTGGCCGTTCAGCCGGAACACCCCGAGCGCGGTGCGGCTCAGCAGGTCCTGCCGGGTCCGGGTCGACCCGGGCGGCGACAGGGGCTCAAGCATCGCCCGCCGCCGATGCCGCCATGAGGACCGGGTAGGCGCTCGCGTCCGAGTCGTGGAAGAGCCCGTACCAGGCGTCCAGGACGTCAGGCTTGTAGACGTCCAGGCGGGCGAAGACCTCGCGGGCGAAGGCGACCGGCTCGGTCGGGCCCGCCGTGATGAGGTCCCCGTCGGTCACCGCGTCGGCCTCGACGTAGTTCTCGGCGCCGCCGTAGCCCGGCTGTTCCGCCAGGTAGAAGGAGACCCCGCTGGTGTGGGCGCGGTCGTCCAGCAGCCCCTCGCGGGCGAGGCCGGCGGTGGCCCCGCAGATCGCCGCGACCGGTACCCCGGCAGCCAGGAACTCCCGGGCCTTCGCCGCGAAGGGCGCCAGTTCGTCGCCCGTGTCCCACAAGGAGGCGCCGGTGAGGATCAGCAGCGAGGAGTCCTCCGGTCGCAGATCGGCGAGCCCCAGGTCAGGCTGGATGCGGATGCCGCCCATGGTGGTGACGGGCGCTCCGGCGGTGAAGCCGACCGTCCGCACCACGTGGCCGCGCTGGGTGAGGTGTGCGGTGGTGTGGCCGGTCTCCCAGTCCGCGTACGTGTCGTAGACCGCGAGGTGGACGGGCTTGCGTGCTGCGGTCTCGCTCATGGTGTGTCGCCTCCAGCGTCGGTGGTGCCAGGTGCCTGCGGCGCTCGCGGTGGGCCCGGCGCGGGCCCGGGCGGGGCCCAAACGGTCGGCGGCGGCCGAGTGGCCGCGGGTGCTCGCGGTGCGTGGCGCGAGACCGTCCGTACCGGCCCTTCCACGAAAAGCGCCTATGACAAGAGACTGTCATGTCGACAGGATGCTGTCAATACTGGGAGCGGGTCCTCCAGAGGTGCAGACAGACTGCCGAGACCGGCCCGCCACCCCCATACAGTCCGCCGATATCCCTCCCCACCTGCGCACTTCTAGCGTGTCGCCATGACCCCTCATGTCACCCCGCACACCCTTGCCGCCGTGAAGGACGCAGACCGGAAGCACGTCTTCCATTCCTGGTCCGCCCAGGCCCTGATCGACCCGCTCGCCGTCGCGGGGGCCGAGGGCTCCTACTTCTGGGACTACGAGGGCAAGCGCTACCTGGACTTCTCCTCCCAGCTGGTGAACACCAACATCGGTCACCAGCACCCCAAGGTCGTCGCCGCGATCCAGGAGCAGGCCGCCCGGCTCTGCACCCTCGCGCCCGGCTTCGCCGTCGACGTCCGCTCCGAGGCCGCGCGCCTCATCGCCGAGCGGACCCCCGGAGACCTGGACAAGGTCTTCTTCACCAACGGCGGCGCCGAGGCCGTGGAGAACGCCGTCCGCATGGCCCGTCTGCACACGGGCCGCGCCAAGGTGCTCTCCACCTACCGCTCGTACCACGGCGCCACCGCCGCCGCGATCAACCTGACCGGCGACCCGCGCCGCTGGCCGTCCGACACGGCCGCCGCCGGCGTCGTGCACTTCTGGGGCCCGTACCTCTACCGCTCCGCCTTCCACGCGACCACCGAGGCCGAGGAGTGCGAGCGCGCCCTCGCCCACCTCGCCGACACCATCGCCTTCGAGGGCCCGCAGTCGATCGCGGCGATCATCCTGGAGACCGTCCCCGGGACCGCCGGCATCATGGTCCCGCCCGCCGGCTACCTCGCGGGCGTCCGCGAGCTCTGCGACCGCCACGGCATCGTCTTCGTCCTCGACGAGGTCATGGCCGGCTTCGGCCGGACCGGCAAGTGGTTCGCGGCCGACCACTGGGACGTCACCCCCGACCTGATCACCTTCGCCAAGGGCGTCAACAGCGGCTACGTGCCGCTCGGCGGCGTCGCCATCTCGGCCGCCATCGCCGAGACCTTCGCCACCCGCCCCTACCCCGGCGGACTGACGTACTCCGGCCACCCCCTGGCCTGCGCCGCCGCGGTCGCGACGATCACCGCGATGGAGGAGGACGGCGTCGTCGCGCACGCCGCACACCTCGGCGAGAACGTGATCGGCCCGGCGCTCGCCGAGCTCGCCGAGCGCCATCCCTCGGTCGGCGAGGTCCGCGGCCTCGGTGCCTTCTGGGCGCTGGAGCTCGTACGGGACAAGGAGACGCGCGAGCCGCTCGTCCCGTACAACGCGGCCGGTGCGGACAACGCCCCGATGGCCGAGTTCGCGGCGGCCTGCAAGGCGTCCGGCCTGTGGCCCTTCGTCAACATGAACCGCACTCACGTGGTCCCCCCCTGCACCGTCACGGAGGCGGAGGCGAAGGAGGGCCTGGCCCTGCTGGACGAGGCGCTGACGGTCGCCGACCGCCACACCACCGCGTAACCGGAGGGCGGTGGTGTGGCGGTGGCCGGTTCGCGCCGGTGTGATTCTCGTCTTCACAGCGGGTCGGATCCACACATAACCACCACCAACCGCCCGGTTTCGGCCTCGCTGTCTGGCCTATGGTGTCCGGAGCTCTACGACAGGAGACGGACCCCTATGCCAGGCAGCGGCGCTGTCACCCGCAACACACTTCGCCAGCAGATCGCGGACGCGCTGCGTGACGAGGTGCTCGCGGGACGCCTGCCTCCGGGGACCGAGTTCACCGTCAAGCAGATAGCCGAGCAGTACGAGGTCTCCGCCACCCCGGTGCGCGAGGCGCTCGTGGACCTCTCCGCCCAGGGGCTCCTCGAACTGGTCCAGCACCGGGGCTTCCGTGTGCGGATCCTCACGGTCGACGACTTCCGCGGAATGATCGAGGCCCGTGCACTGGTCGTGGACGGCATCTTCCGCCGGCTCGCGGAGCGGGGCACCGCCCCCGGCTCCGGCGAGATGCTGGTGTCGGTGCGCCGCCGGGGCGAGGAGGCGCGCAGGGCGGCCGAGAGCGGCTCCCTGGAAGTGCTGATCGGCTACGACCTGCGCTTCTGGCGGGAACTGAGCGGGCTGGTGGCCAACCCCTACATCACCGAGTTCCTGCACCGCATCCGCGTGCAGTGCTGGGTCTTCGCCGTCCCCCACCTCCAGCGCGAGGAGCAGCTGCGGGAAGCGCTCTGGGACGGGCACAGCGCTCTGGTGGACGCCGTGACGCTGGCGGACGCCGACGCGGTACGCCGCATCGTGCAGGGCTACAACGAGCACGCGCTGGCCTGGGCCGCCCGGCTCTGAACCCGGCGGGGGTCCGGCCTCCCGTAGTTCTGCGCACCCCTTCGCGGAGGGTGTCCGGCACACTACGCTGGCCGCATCGGCGACAACGACTGATCGGAGGCCGAGTGGCCTGTGACCTGTGGCTGGTCCCCCTTGTCGACGTGCTGTGCCACAGCCCCGACAACCCCTTCGCGGAAGAGATCGCCTCGTACGACAGGGCACTGGGTGAGGCCGGACTCCCGTCCGTGCCCGTGTTCGCGTACATGCCGGGTCTGAGCGGGGACGTCGCCCCGGTCGCCGGTTTCGACTACGACGCCCTGCATTTCCTGAGACGGGCCTACCTGCTCCAGCTCTGCGGCCTGCCGGTGACCCCGGTGGACGAGCTGGGCGGGGACTACGAACAGCTGCTGGAGATGTTCGAACCCACCGCGCAGCAGTCGCACCTGGTGTGGCACTACGACCACGCGGGCGCGTACGTGCCGGTCGACTTCGCGGCGCCGCTGGCGAACGAGGAGCTGCTGGCCGGAGGCGGGCCGCTGGGGTCCGCGCAGGGGCTGCTGCGGGAGCTGCTGTTCGTCGCCCCCGCCATCGGGATAGACCCGGGGAACCCGCCCGCGCCGCCGGGGCGGCCGACGTCACTGGAGGAGCCGGCGGGACCGATCCCGTACGACGGCAGCCCCTTCGCCCGTGAGCGGCACGTCTGGCTGGGACTGCACGCGGCGGCGACGCGCAGTCTCGGACAGGGCTCGATGATCATCTTCAGCTGACCGGTGGTCGGGGCGGTCCGGCCCGCCCCCTCGGCGGTACCGGCCCCGCCCCCTCGGCGGTACCGGCCCCGCCCCCTCGGCGGGTCCGGCCCCGCCCCCTCGGCGGTACCGGTCCGGCCCCCTCGGCGGGATCAGCGCGGCTGCTCGGGCGGCCGCTGGCGCGGCATGTTCGGGCGGGTGCCCGGCGGCAGCGGGAAGCGGGCCGGCGGGACGTACGCGTCCGCGCGGGCCCCGGAGGCCCCCAGCGACTGCATCACCAGCGGCGCAGGCCCGGACCGGAACTCCACCATCCAGTCCGCCGTCTCCGACCGCACCAGCTCCGTGATGTCCTCGGAGAAGCGGCGCAGCACGGTCAGGCACCGCTCGGCGGCCTCGCTGGCGGTGCCCTCGGTGGGGCCGAGGACCTCGCGGACGTTCTCCGACGCCCAGTCGAACTGGAGGGTCTGGAGCCTGCGCTGCACCGCCTGGGCGGTGGCCACGTCCCGCATCCACCCGGACGTCAGCCCGAAGAACCGGTCGCAGGCCAGCGCGGCCGCGCCCAGCAGCAGCGCCAGGTACCCGTACGTCGACCCGCCCGGCGCCGAGCCCGTCAGCTCCAGCACCGGCATCGCGGCGCCGGTGACGGCCCCCAGGGCCGCCCCGACGCGCAGGACGCGCGCCCCGCGGCGCTTCCACGCCCGGTCCGACAGGTACCACTCGGCGGTGCGCAGCGCGTCGGCCTCGACCCGCCGGTAGAGCTCGTCGAGCCGCTCGGCGGGCTCCCCCCAGTCCCCGAGAGGGAAGGGCCGACCGGTCAGATCGCCCGCCGCCATCGGTCCGCCGCCTTCCTCCCGGGGATCCCGGGGTGGCCCCTCGGGCTGCATCTCCGGCTGGCTCACCCGGCACTCCCTCTGCCTGCGCTGACGTGTGGTGGTGCGCGTGTGCGCAATGATGCGCATGCTCTTCCTACCTTCGAATGACGGGCGATGGACAACGAATCCCGCGATTTCCGCTCGCAAGGAGGTCTCCATCAGGTACGCGTACGCCCCGACTCTCACTCGAAAGAGTTGGTCCTCACGGCGTAGGGCGCGCCGCGCGGGGAGCACGTAGGCTCGGATTGACCAAGCGTTCCGAAGGTCTCGGAGCCGCGAAGGTCCCGACGGTACCGACGTACGGAAGTGAGTGCCCTGTGATTCCCGGTGGTGGCCAGCCCAACATGCAGCAGCTGCTCCAGCAGGCCCAGAAGATGCAACAGGACCTCGCCGCGGCCCAGGAGGAACTGGCGCGGACCGAGGTCGAGGGCCAGGCCGGCGGCGGCCTGGTCAAGGCGACCGTCACGGGCTCCGGTGAGCTGCGCGCGCTGGTGATCGACCCGAAGGCCGTGGACCCGCAGGACACGGAAACGCTCGCCGACCTCGTGGTCGCGGCGGTCCAGGCCGCCAACGAGAACGCCCAGGCGCTCCAGCAGCAGAAGCTGGGCCCCCTCGCGCAGGGGCTGGGCGGTGGCAGCGGCATTCCCGGGCTGCCGTTCTAGCAGTACCCTCCTGCGTTCCCGTTCCTCTCCATCCGATCCCATCCGACGAAAGAAGGCAGTCCGTTGTACGAAGGCGTGGTCCAGGACCTGATCGACGAACTGGGCAGGCTGCCCGGCGTCGGGCCCAAGAGCGCGCAGCGGATCGCCTTCCACATCCTGCAGGCCGAGCCCACCGACGTCCGCCGCCTCGCGCACGCGCTGCTGGAGGTCAAGGACAAGGTCCGCTTCTGCGCCGTGTGCGGGAACGTGGCCCAGGAGGAGCGGTGCGGCATCTGCCGCGACCCGCGCCGGGACCCGACGGTCATCTGTGTCGTCGAGGAGCCGAAGGACGTGGTCGCGATCGAGCGGACCCGCGAGTTCCGCGGGAAGTACCACGTCCTCGGCGGCGCGATCAGCCCGATCGAGGGCGTCGGTCCGGACGACCTGCGCATCCGCGAGCTGCTGGCGCGCCTGGCGGACGGCGAGGTGACCGAGCTGATCCTGGCCACCGACCCGAACCTGGAGGGCGAGGCGACCGCCACCTACCTCGCCCGCATGATCAAGCCCATGGGCCTGAAGGTCACCCGCCTGGCCAGCGGGCTCCCCGTCGGGGGAGACCTGGAGTACGCGGACGAGGTCACGCTGGGGCGGGCCTTTGAAGGAAGGCGACTTCTCGATGTCTGACGCAACGCTGCACGCACTCGGCCAGGACCCGGACGACTTCGCCGCCTCGATCGCCGACCAGATCGAGTCGTTCATCGTCGCGGTCACCGAGGTGGCCAAGGGTGAGGACCCGGACAGCGCGGTGCCCTTCCTCCTCCTGGAGGTGTCGCAGCTGCTGCTCGCGGGCGGCCGGCTGGGCGCGTACCAGGACGTGCTGCCCGACGAGCGCTACGAGCCCGACCTGGGCCCGGAGCCGGACGTCGACGAGCTGCGCGAACGGTTCGCGTACATGCTGGAGCCGGTCGACGTGTACTCGGAGGTCTTCGACCCCTACGAGCCGCGCAAGGCCCCGGTCGCGCACCGGATCTCCGACGACCTGGCGGACGTCGTCGCCGACCTGCGGCACGGCCTCATCCACCACCAGGCCGGCCGGATCACCGAGGCGCTGTGGTGGTGGCAGTTCTCCTACTTCACCAACTGGGGCCCAACGGCCTCGGCGACCCTGCGCGCCCTCCAGTCGCTGATCGCGCACGTGCGGCTGGACCAGCCGCTGGCCGCCCTGGACGGCCTGGACACGGACGAGGACATCACCGAGGACGACCTGGCGGAGCAGGCCGGACAGGTGATGGCGGAGGAGCTCGGCGGCCTGGGCCGTGCATGACCCGCTGGCCCGCCGGCGCCGATGCCGGCGGCACGGGAACCGGGATTTTGATCTTTTCGTCTCATGATGCGGTACGAGGCGGTCGGATCCCGGGCGCTCGTTAGACTGCACCAGCAATGAGACGGACTGAGCGAGGAGCGCACGTGGGCCTTGTCGTGCAGAAGTACGGAGGCTCCTCCGTAGCCGATGCCGAGGGCATCAAGCGCGTCGCCAAGCGGATCGTGGACGCCAAGAAGAACGGCCACCAAGTGGTCGTCGTGGTGTCCGCGATGGGCGACACGACGGACGAGCTGATCGATCTCGCCGAGCAGGTTTCACCGATGCCTGCCGGGCGCGAATTCGACATGCTGCTGACCGCCGGAGAGCGGATCTCCATGGCCCTGCTGGCCATGGCGATCAAAAACCTGGGCCACGAGGCCCAGTCGTTCACCGGTAGCCAGGCAGGCGTCATCACCGACTCGGTCCACAACAAAGCGCGCATCATCGATGTCACGCCGGGCCGTATCCGCACCGCGCTGGACGAGGGCAACATCGCCATCGTCGCCGGTTTCCAGGGCGTGTCCGCGGACTCCAAGGACATCACCACCCTGGGCCGCGGCGGTTCGGACACCACCGCCGTGGCGCTCGCCGCGGCGCTGGACGCCGAGGTCTGCGAGATCTACACCGACGTCGACGGCGTCTTCACCGCGGACCCCCGCGTCGTGAAGAAGGCGAAGAAGATCGACTGGATCTCCTCCGAGGACATGCTGGAGCTCGCCGCCTCCGGTTCCAAGGTGCTGCTGCACCGCTGTGTCGAGTACGCACGCCGATACAACATCCCGATCCACGTCCGCTCGTCCTTCTCAGGACTGCCGGGCACCTGGGTCAGCAACGAGAATCCGCAAGGGGACGAGCAGGTGGAGCACGCCATCATCTCCGGAGTCGCCCACGACGTCTCCGAAGCCAAGATCACGGTCGTAGGCGTCCCGGACAAGCCGGGTGAGGCCGCGGCGATCTTCCGCGCCATCGCGGACGCCGAGATCAACATCGACATGATCGTGCAGAACGTCTCCGCGGCCTCGACCGGCCTCACCGACATCTCCTTCACGCTCCCCAAGACCGAGGGCCACAAGGCCATCGACGCCCTGGAGAAGGCGAAGGGCGCGATCGGCTTCGACTCCCTGCGCTACGACGACCAGATCGGCAAGATCTCCCTGGTCGGCGCCGGCATGAAGACGAACCCGGGCGTCACCGCCTCGTTCTTCCAGGCGCTGTCCGACGCGGGCGTCAACATCGAGCTGATCTCCACCTCGGAGATCCGCATCTCGGTCGTGACCCGCCAGGACGACGTCAACGAGGCCGTCCGCGCCGTGCACACGGCCTTCGGCCTCGACTCCGACAGCGACGAGGCCGTCGTCTACGGAGGCACCGGACGATGACGGCACCCCGGTCGACCCCGGCTCCGGCACTCGCCGTCGTCGGGGCGACCGGAGCAGTCGGTTCAGTCCTGCTCCGGATGCTGTCCCAGCGGGCGGACGTCTGGGGCGACATACGCCTGATCGCCTCCGTGCGCTCGGCCGGCCGCCTGCTGACCGTCCGCGGACAGCAGTGCGAGGTGCTCGCCCTCACCGAGGACGCCTTCGACGGCCTCGGGGCGGGCGACGTCGCGGTCTTCCTGACCCCGGCCGAAGTCTCGGCCCGCTGGGCCCCCGTCGTCACCGCGCGCGGCGCGGTCGTCGTCGACCAGTCCGCCGCCTTCCGGGACGATCCCGCGGTGCCCCTCGTGGTGCCCGAGATCAACGCCCACGCGGCACGGATCCGGCCGCGCGGGATCGTCGCCGCCCCGGACACCGTCACCGCCGCGATGATCGCCTCCCTGGGCGCGCTGCACGCCGAGTACGGCCTGACCGAGCTGGCCGTCTCCACGTACCAGGCGGCGAGCGCCGCAGGCCGGGCCGGCTCCGAGGCGCTGCGCCGCCAGCTGTCGTTGGTCGCCGGGACTCCCCTGGGCGAGCAGCCCGGCGATGTGCGCCGTGCTGTGGGCGAGGACACGGGCCCCTTCGCGGCCCCCCTGGCCCTCAACGTCGTGCCGTGGTGCGGCGAGCTGAACGAGGACGGTTGGTCCTCGCACGAGCTGGCCGTACGGGCGCAGACCCGCCGGATCCTCCAGCTGGAGGCGCTCCCGGTGTCGGTGACCTGCGTCCGGGTGCCGGTGCTGACCGGGGACTCGCTGACGGTGCGGGCCGGTTTCCAGAACGAGGTGAAGGCCGCCCGCGCCCGCGAGATCCTCGAAGCCGCGCCTGGCGTGGTGCTCGTGGACGACCCCGCGGCGGGCGAGTTTCCCACTCCCGTGGACGCCGCCGGGACGGATCCTGCCTGGGTGGGGCGGGTGAGGGCCTCGCTCGACGACCCCTACGCCCTGGAGTTCTTCGTGTGCGCCGACAATCTCCGCCAGGGGGCGGCGCTGAACGCCACGCAGATCGCGGAACTGATCGCAGGTGAATTTGCGTAATTCGCTTTGTAGGATCGGTGCCGATCCCTTGATCAAGGTGATGGCCCGACTGCCGTTTCGCTGGACGGGGCAATCGGGAAGAGCGGGTACGCATGAGCGCAATAGGGATTTCTCCGGTGAGGCTTCCACGCGCGTACAACCCTGACGGGGGGACGCGTGTCCTACAGGCGTGGCAGAGGCACTGCTCGAACTGGCCGTCCCACCGGCACGCACGGGGATCCTCCCGCCGCGCCGGGATTTCCGCACCCCCGGCGGCGGTCTCCCCGTGATCGTTCCCGTCCCGCCGACGGGGACCCCCGAGGCCCCCGCCCGGCCCGCCGCATCCCTCCCGGGCGGACTCGTGCCCGCACAGCGCGACAGCGCTGAGGCGGACGGGAGCGGCAAGGACGGGACGGCCGAGGCCGTGGCCGAAGCGGTCGTGGCCGAAGCGGTCGTGAGCGAGGTGGTGGCCGGCACCACCGTCGACCACCTCACGGCGACGTACCAGGCGCACTACCGCTCCCTCCTCGGCCTCGCCGCGCTGCTCCTCGACGACACCGCCTCCTGCGAGGACGTGGTGCAGGAGGCGTTCATCCGGGTGCACTCGGCCCGCAACCGGGTCCGCGACCGCGAGAAGACCCTGGCGTACCTGCGCCAGACCGTCGTGAACCTCTCGCGTTCCGCCCTGCGCCGGCGCATCCTCGGCCTCAAGCTGCTGTCGAAGCCCATGCCGGACATGGCGAGCGCCGAGGAGGGCGCCTACGACCAGCTGGAACGGGACGACCTGATCAAGGCGATGCGGGGGCTGCAGCGCCGCCAGCGCGAGGTGCTGGTGCTGCGCTACTTCGCGGACATGACGGAGTCCCAGGTCGCAGAGACCCTCGGGATATCGCTCGGCTCGGTCAAGGCATACGGATCGCGGGGCATTGCCGCGCTGCGGGTGGCGATGGAGGCTGCGCAGTCATGATGGACGACCACACGGCGCCGGACGGCGCCGGCGGCGAAGAGGAGCTGCGGATCCTCCTGCGCGGCGCCGTCGAGGGCCTCCAGCCCTCCGAGGACGCGCTGGAGCGGCTGCGGTACGCCGTCCCCGCACGCCGGGCCCGCAGGCGCCGGGCCGTCGTGGGCGCGGCAGCGGCCGCGCTGCTCGCGGGGACCGCGATCCCGGCCGCCCTGCACCTGAGCGGTGACGGGGGCACGTCCACGGACCGCCAGGCCATGGCCGGCCACGAGGCGCACTCCGGCGACAAGAAGGGCGGCGCGTCCGACCCGCACCAGAACGGATACGGGTCCTACCCCAAGGCCGGCGGCTCCCCCGGCGGAACCCCGGACGCGGGCGGCGCCACCGGGCAGCCGGACTCCGCGCAGGGCGGCGCCCCGGCGGGCGGCTTGACGTCCGGCCCGGCCGGCACCGGCACCTCGGGCGGACCGGCCGGTTCCGTGGCCGGCTCGGGGACGGGCACGGGCCCGCTGCCGCCGGGGGCCGCGCCGGGCGTGCCCGGTTGCGGTGCCGAGCAGCTGGGCGTCGTCGGCTTCGTGCGCAATCCGGAGGGAGACGGCCGGGTGGCCGGCGGCTTCCGGATCACCAACGTCTCGCCCCAGGGCTGCGCGGTCACCGGCCGGGACACCGTGACCGCGGCCTCCACGCCCGTCGCGACGCTCGGCCCGGGCTCCGGGGTCGCCGTGGTCGGCCACACGGCGGGCGACCCGGGCAGCGGGCTGCTGCCCGCCCCGTCGGCGGAGGCGTCGGTGGTGGTGCTCCCGCCGAACAAGTCCTACGAGGTCCGCTTCGCGTGGGTGCCGCCGGGCGAGCCCTGTACGGCGAGCGGCTCGGACGGGTCCGGCAAGCCGCCGCAGACCGGCTCGGCCGGGACCTCGGGCGATCCGGGCAGCGGGGCGGCGTCGGAGCCCCAGACGGGCACGCCCCAGGCTCCGAGCGTCGTCGAGGTGTCCCACACCCCGCCGACGAGCGGCGCACCGACGACGCGGACGTCGATCCCCGACGCCTGCGGCGGCACGGTCTACCGGACGGGTGCGGTCCCGGTGGACGACTGATCCTCCGAGGCGGTCGTGGCCGCTGTTGCGGTCGTGGCGCCGGCCGCGGCCGGCGCGGACGGGTCGAGCAGGCCCGCCTCCGCGTCGCGGAGCGTCTCCACCTCGCGGCGGTAGAGCCGGAACCACATGAAGAGCACGAAGGCGACGAAGACGAACCACTCGCCGGTGTAGCCGAGGTTCTGGAAGGCCTTCAGGTCGAGCCCGGTGTTGGTCGGAGCCTGCGCGGGCACCGGAGTCATCCCGTCCACCGGGGTCTGCACGGTCAGCCAGGCGTCGTACAGGTCGTGCGGGACGAGGTTGACCAGGGTGGCCGCCGCGATCACACCGAGCTGCCCGGCGGGCAGACCGCCCTGGGCGTGGACCCCCTTCGTGCCCGCGTTCTCCGAGGCCTGGAGGGCGCCGGTCACCTCGACCCGGCCCGTCGGCGCGGCCGGCGCCTTCGCGGGGTCCGCCACGCCCGGCAGCCAGCCCCGGACCACGGGGACGGCCTTGCCGGAGTCGGTCTTCAGCAGGGTCAGGACGTAGAAACCGGACGCGCCGTCGAGCCGCCGCTCGGGCACCAGCATCTGCTCGCCGTACTCACCGGACGCGGAAGCGAGCCGTCCGGAGGTCTGCGTGTCGACCGGGAGCAGCGAGTCCAGAGGGGCGGCCGCCCGGTCGACGGGCCGCTCGGCGGTCGCTTCCCGGTGGCTGTCGACGCGGGCCTCGAACCGGCCGAGCTGCCAGGACCCCATGAACAGGCAGAAGGGGACCGCGAGCGCGACGAAGACGTTGATCCCCCACCAACGCGGGGTCAGGAGAAACCGGTGCACCCCACCACGGTACGGGGGCTGCACCGGCCACCGGTCCTCAGGGTCGGGCGGGCAGGTGCTTCAGCGCGAACTCCAGCTCCATCCGGACCTGCTTGATCCGCTCCTCCACGACCAGCGAACCGTGCCCCGCGTCGTACCGGTACACCTCGTGCACCGCCCCGCGCGCCGCGAGGCGGTGCACGTAGTTGTCGATCTGCCGGATCGGGCAGCGCGGATCGTTGACGCCGGCCGCGATGTACACGGGCGCCGTCACCCGGTCCACGTACGTCAGCGGCGAGGACGCCTCGAACCGGTCCGGGACCTCTTCCGGGGTGCCGCCGAAGAGCGTGCGGTCCAGGGCCTTCAGCGCCTCCATCTCGTCGTGGTAGGCCGTCACGTAGTCCGCGACCGGTACGGCGGCCAGGCCCACGGCCCACGCCCCGGGCTGCGTGCCGAGGCCCAGCAGTGTCAGGTACCCGCCCCAGGAGCCGCCCGACAGGACCAGGCGCGCCGGGTCGGCGAGGCCGGACGCGACCGCCCACGCGCGGACCGCCTCGATGTCCTCCAGCTCGATCAGCCCGACCCGGTACTTGAGGGCGTCCGTCCACGCGCGGCCGTAGCCCGTCGAGCCCCGGTAGTTGACCCGGACCACCGCGAAGCCGTGGTCCAGCCAGGCCGCCGGGGCGGCGGCGAAGGCGTCGCTGTCGTGCCAGGTCGGCCCGCCGTGGATCTCGAAGACGGTCGGGAAGGGACCGTCGCCGTGGCCCGCCGGACGCTGCACGAGCGCGTGGATCCGCCCGCCCGGACCCTCCACCCAGGCGTCCTCCACCGGCACGGAGCCCGGCGGCCGGAAACCCGGCGGGTCCAGGACGACGCCGCCCGCGGAGGACCGTACCGCCGAGGGCTCGGCGGCCGAGGACCACAGGTACTCCACCGTCCCGTCGGGCCGCGCGGCGGCGTCCGTCACCGACCCCGGCGGCGTGTCCACCCGTACGAGCTCCGCCGCGGCCAGGTCGTAGCGCCACAGCTCGCTGCGCGCCTCGAAGCTGTGCGCGATCAGCAGCGCGGAGCCGTCCGGGTACCACTCGGCGCTGACGTCGCCCGGCAGGTCGATCGCGAGATCCTGCTCGGTGCCGGTCGCCACGTCCCACACCAGCGGCTCCCAGCGGCCGCGCCGCTGGTGGCCGACGAGCAGCCGCGTGTCGCCGGCGACGGGCGCGAAGCCGAGCACCTCCAGGCCGAGCTCCCGCGTCCCGCCCCGGGAGTCGTCCAGCTCCGCGACGGTGGTTCCGTCGAGGGTGAGGACGCGCAGGGCCGAGTGCATCGCGTCGCCGTGCTCGGTGTGCTCGACGGCCACGAGGGTCCCGTCGCGCGACAGGTCGCCGACGCCGGCGGACTCCCGGTGCCGGTAGATCACCGTAGGCGCGGACCCGTCCGGGCGGACCACGTGGATGGTCGAGCCGTCCTCGTCCGTGGAGCGCCCGACGACCGTGGTGCCGTCACGCCCGATGGCCAGCCCCGCCGGGTACGAGGGCTCCAGGCCGGGGGTGGCCGACTCGTCCGGGCCGCCCGCGAAGGGCTGGCGCACCCAGGTGCCGAACTCGTCGCCGTCGGTGTCGGAGAACCACCAGATCCACTCGCCGTCGGGGGAGAGGGCGCCGTCGGTGGTGCCGTTGGGGCGGTCGGTGGCCTGCCGCTGGAGGCCGGTGGCGCGGTCCCAGGCGTAGATCTCGAACGTGCCGGTCGCGTTGGAGACGAAGATCGAACGGTCCGGGGCGTCCTCGGCCCAGTCGGGGAGCCCGACGCGCGGCGCCCGGAACCGCTTCTCCCAGTCGGGCATCTCGGGGGTGATCTCGCTGTCGCTGGTCATGCGCCCATTGTTGCCGCAGAGCCGTCCGGGATGCCGACTGCTCCGAACGGGCGCACAGTGGAACCCGTACTCCAAGGAGGAACGATCATGGCCAAGAAGGCCCGCACCGGCCACCACATGCACCAGGACTCCGAACGGGCGCTGGCGAAGAACACGGCAGCGGAGGCCCGTGCGAAGGCAGCGTTCAGGGACGCGCACTCCACGGCTGCGAAGACGCGCGGCATGCAGCAGAAGGCCCAGGCCAAGCGCGGCTGAGCGCCCTCGTCCGTACGCTGGCGCCATGCGGATGATCGTCCGGGGCGCCCGGCTGCTCCACACACCAGGCCTGTCCGACGTCGAGGTCGGGGAGGACGGCCTCATCGCGCGGGTGCTCCCCCATGACGACCAGAAGGAACCGCCGGCCACCGGACTCCTCGTCGAGGCGCACGGCGGCCTGCTCACCGCACCCTTCGTCGAACCGCACATCCACCTCGACACGGCGCTGACCGCCGGCGAGCCGCGGCCCAACGCCTCGGGCACCCTGTGGGAGGGCATCGCCTGCTGGAGCGAGCGCAAGCGCACCCTCACCCGTGAGGACGTCGTCGCGCGGGCCACCGAGGTGCTGCGCTGGCAGGCGGCCAACGGCGTGCTGCACGTCCGTACGCACTGCGACGTCACCGACCCGTCCCTCACCGCGCTCGACGCGCTGCTGGAGGTCCGCGACCGGGTACGGGACGTGATGACCCTGCAGATCGTCGCCTTCCCCCAGGAGGGCATCGTCTCCTTCCCCGACGGCGAGGCCCTGCTCCGCGAGGCCGTCGCGCGCGGGGCGGACGTCGTCGGTGCGATCCCGCACTTCGAGGACACACGCGAGGACGGCGTCGCCTCGCTGCACACCGCGTTCGCCGTGGCCGAGGGCCACGGGCTGCGCGTGGACGCCCACTGCGACGAGATCGACGACGAGCAGTCCCGTTTCGTGGAGGTACTGGCCACCCTCGCCCTGCGCTCGGGCCTGCGCGAGCGCGCCACCGCCTCCCACACCACGGCCATGGGCTCCTACAACGGCGCCTACAGCTTCAAACTCCAGCGGCTGCTGTCCCGTTCGGGAATCAACCTGGTCGCCAACCCCTTCGCCAACCTCAACCTCCAGGGCCGCTTCGACGCCTACCCCAAGCGGCGCGGCCTCACCCAGGTCCGGGAGATGCTGGCGGCCGGGGTCAACGTGGCGTTCGGGCACGACGACGTGATGGACCCGTGGAACGCCCTCGGCACCGCCAATCCGCTCCAGACGGCCCTCGTCGGCCTGTACGCCGCCCAGCTCACCGGCGCCGACGACATCCCGGTGGCCTTCTCGATGGTGACGGACCGTGCGGCGCGTGTCCTCGGCCTCGGCGCGGACGAGTACGGCATCACCGAGGGCGCCCCCGCCTCCTTCGTGCTGCTGCCCGCCCCCTCGCCCGAGGAGGCGCTCCGCCGCCAGCTGCGCCCCCGGTACGTGGTCTCGCGCGGCTCCGTCCTCGCCGAGACCCCGCCCGCCCCGACCCGGCTGTCCTGGCCGGGGGAGCCCCCGTCGGACGTCGACTTCAGCCGCCGCCTACGCTGACGTGCCATGACGTGGACGCTTGACACCCAATCAGCCCGAGCCGCCCTGGAGATCGCGTCGGAGTACGCGGACACGGCGCTCCTGAACCACTCCGTGCGCTCCTACGCCTTCGGGGCGCGCTACGCCGCCGACCACGGCCTGGATTACGACGAGGAGCTCTTCTACGTCGCGGCCCTCCTGCACGACCTGGGCCTGACCGCGCCGTTCGACAGCCACACCCTGCCCTTCGAGGAGGCGGGCGGCCATGTGGCGCGCGTCCTGACGGCGGGCCTGGGCTGGCCGGCGGACCGCAGGGCCCGCGCCGAGGAGATCATCGTCCTGCACATGCGGGACGACGTGGGCGCGGACGAGGACGTGGAGAGCCACCTCCTGCAAGTGGGCACGAGCGCGGACGTCTCCGGCCTGCGCGTGGCCGAGTTCGACCCGTCGTTCAGGGCCCGCCTCCTCGACGCCCACCCGCGGGCCGGCTTCGGCCCGGTCTTCACCGCCCTCGTCGAGGACCAGGCCCGGCGCAAGCCCGACTGTGCGGCCGCCGCCTACGTCGCGGGCGGCGCGGCCGCCCGTATCGCGGCCAACCCCCTGGACGCGTGACGGGGCTGCGGCGGCTGCGGCGTCGGCGCAGGGTCACGTGGATCCGTCACCGCTTCGGATAGCGTGCCCGCATGTCGTGGGACGAGGACGGAACACCGCACCCGCTCGCACAGCGCCGTACCGGCCGCAGCGAACTGGACCCGGACCGGCTGCCCGAGATGCGGGAGCTGGAGGTGCTGGGCTGGGAACCGGCCCCCGAGGACCTGCGCTGGGTCTTCCTCCCGTACGTTTGGCCGCCGGCGGCCCGCACCTGGATCCCCGACCGCTCCACCCACTGGGCGGTGGACACCGAACTCGACGGGCACGGCCACATCACCCGTGTGGAGTGCGCCCCGCTGCCCGAGCCGGACCTGCGCGACCTCGACCGGGAGGCCGACGAGGCGCTCGCCGCCCTCGGCCTCCCGCCACGGCCCAGGGGCCGCATCTGGCTGCTCCGCCCCGTCGGCCCCTTCACCACCGTCGCAGCGGTCCTCGGCCACCTCGACGCCGCCCTGGCCGCGGCGGGCCCCTCCCCGGACGTGCCGGCCCTGGCCCGGACGGAACTGGCCGCCCTCGACGCCACCACATAGGCGCACCGGCGCCCCCCTGACTACCCTGGACGGCGGGGGCAGCGGCGGGAGGCGGTCTCATGAGGCGGCGGCATCACTTCCACATCGACCACGCGGGGCACTCGGTCAGCGCCACGGTCCAGACCGGCCGCACCGCGGTCGTCGAGGTCCTGGTCGACGGCAAGGAGACGGGCCACGCGACGACGCACCACGACCACCCCGTGACCGTCCGCGTCGAGCTGCCGACGGACCCCCCGACGAAGGTCTCCGTCCGCGCCACCCCGGGCCCGGGCATCCCCCGCTGCGTCTTCGAGGCCCCGGCCGTCGAGCCGCACATCATGTCGCCCCGCCCCTACTGACGCCCCGAAACGCAGGAAGGGCCTGATCCGATTTCTCGGATCAGGCCCTTGACCTGGTCTTACTCTGTCGGGGTGGCGGGATTTGAACCCACGACCTCTTCGTCCCGAACGAAGCGCGCTGCCAAGCTGCGCTACACCCCGATCGTCGCCCTGAAGTGTTGCTGTCCTGGCGACATCGATTACTTTAGCGGACCTCCCGCCGGAGACGAAATCCGGTTTTCGTGCAGTGGGCGCGGGGGCGCTACTCCTTCGGGGTCAGCGTCAGGAGCGTCGCCTCCGGCGGGCACGCGAAGCGGACCGGGGTGAAGCGGTTGGTGCCGCAGCCCGCCGAGACGTGCAGGTAGGAGCGATGGCCCGCCGCCTCGTGCGTGGACAGCCCCTTCACCCGGTCGGTGTCGAGGTCGCAGTTGGTGACCAGCGCCCCGTAGAAGGGGATGCACAGCTGCCCGCCGTGGGTGTGGCCCGCGAGGATCAGCGGGTACCGGTCGGCGGTGAAGGACTCCAGGACGCGCAGGTACGGGGCGTGCACCACGGCCAGCGAGAAGTCCGCGTCCGGCTCCGGGCCGCCGGCGACGCTCTCGTAGCGGTCCCGCTTGATGTGCGGGTCGTCGAGCCCGGTGAAGGCCAGCTCCAGGCCTTCGAGCTTCATCCGTGCCCGGGTGTTGGTGAGGTTCAGCCAGCCGGCCGCGTCGAAGGCGTCCCGCATCTCCTCCCACGGGTTGTGCACGGCCCCGACGACCGGCTTGTTGCCGTTCAGGCCGTGCCGGCCCTGGACCTTCTCGACCAGGTAGCGCCCGGGGTTGCGCAGCCGCGGCCCGTAGTAGTCGTTCGACCCGAAGACGTACACGCCGGGGAAGGACATCAACGGGCCCAGCGCGTCGAGGACCTCGGGGACGCCCTCGGTGTCGGAGAGGTTGTCGCCGGTGTTCACGACGAAGTCGGGGCGCAGGCCGGCCAGCGACTGCAGCCAGGCGCGCTTCTTGCGCTGTCCGCCGACCATGTGGATGTCGGAGACCTGGAGTACGCGCAGCGGGCGCATCCCCCGGGGAAGCACCGGCACCGTGATCCGGCGCAGTCGGAAGGACCGCGCCTCGAAACCGGCGGCATAGGCCACACCCGCGGCCCCCACCGCAGCGATTCCGGCAGCCGCTTTCAGGGGTACTCCGTAACGCGCACGCATGGACCCATCGTCGCAGACCCGAAAACAGGTGGGCGCCATCGTCCCCGCACCTGGCACACTCACCTGCATGACCACGCTCAAGGCCAAGCTCCAGGAAGACCTCACGACCGCCATCCGGGCGCGCGACGAGCTGCACTCGTCCACGCTCCGCCTGACCCTCGCCGCCATCACCAAGGAGGAGGTCGCGGGCAAGGAGGCCCGTGTGCTCTCCGACGAGGAAGTCCTCAAGGTGATCGCCAAGGAGGCGAAGAAGCGCCGCGAGGCCGCGGACGCCTTCGCCCAGGGCGGTCGTCCCGAGCAGGCCGCGCGCGAGACCGCCGAGGGCGAGTTCCTGGACACCTACCTGCCCAAGCAGCTTTCCGACGAGGAGCTCGCCGGGATCGTGGCGGAGGCCGTCGAGGAGGCCCGGTCGGCGGGTGCCGAGGGGCCGCGTGCCATGGGCGCCGTCATGAAGATCGTGACCCCGAAGGTCGCCGGGCTCGCGGAGGGCGGGCGTGTCGCCGCCGCCGTGAAGAAGGCGCTCTCGTAGGACGCGGACAGCCATGGGGGAGGGCCCCAGCCGGATCCGGCTGGGGCCCTCCCCCATGCTGTCGCCGCGCGGGGCCCGCTACTGGGCGTCGCGGCCGCCGATCACGGTGCCCGGGTCGATCGTGATCCCGGGGAAGGGGTTGTCCGGTTCGCCGGCGCCGCCGCCCGGGCCGCCGGTCTGGCCCGCGGTCTGACCGCCGGGCCGCCCGCCGGGCTTGCCGTCACCGCCGGGCTTGCCCGGGCGGCTCGGGTTGGTGGACGGCTTGTTGCCGCGGGAGCCGCCGGAGGGGACGCTCGGTTCGGCGATGTGGACCGTGGCGAAGCGCAGGGCCTCGCGGCCGGCCAGGGCCCCCGTGATCGCGTCCTTCCAGATCGGGCCGGGCAGGCCGCCGCCGAAGACCTTCTCGAAGGGCTTGCCGCCGATCACGATGTTCTCCATCGTGATCTTCTTCGCGCCGCCCGAGCCGACCCACACCGCGCCGGAGACGTTCGGGGTGTATCCCACGAACCAGGCGTTGTAGCGGGAGTCCGTCGTACCGGTCTTGCCCGCGCTGTCGCGGTCGGTCAGGCCGGCGCGCTCACCGGTACCGGAGTCGACCACACCGCTCAGCAGGGTGTTGATGGTGTCGGCGGTGTTCTGCGACATCGCCCGCTCGCACTTGCTCTTGGGCACCGCGAGCGCCTTGCCGTGGGCGTCGGTGATCGACTCGATGGCTACCGGAGTGCAGTAGACGCCCCGGTTGGCGAAGGCCGCGTAGGCGTTGGCCATGGTCAGCGGGGACATCTCCTCCGAGCCGAGCGCGATGGCGGGGCCGTCGGCCAGCTTCGCGCCGCTCGCCGGGACCACGCCGAGCTTCTGCGCCATCTCCGACACCGGGCACAGGCCGATCTCGGAGATCATCTCGACGAAGTAGGTGTTGATCGACTTCTCCATCGCCGTACGCAGCGCGTACGGGCCGACCTCGTCCTCGGTCTCGTTCTCCGCGGATTCCTTCTGGGTGTTGACGTACTGCGAGCCGTCGCAGCGGGAGATCGGGCTCGGGTAGTCCATCTTGTTCGGGGCCCCGTAGACCTTTGTCGGCGGCATGCCCCGTTCCAGGGCGGCGGCGGCGATGAACGGCTTGAAGGTCGAGCCGACCTGGAAGCCGAAGTTCGAGCCGCCCATCCGCTTGTCCACGGAGTAGTTGATCTGCGTCTCGTTCTTGCCGAAGCCGTACGGCTTGGACTGACCCATCGCCAGCACCCGTCCGGTGCCAGGCTGGACCATGGTCACAGCCGTCGCGATGGAGTCCTCCTGGTAGACGTGGTCCTTGATCGACTCGTTGGCGGCGTCCTGCGACTGCGGGTCCAGGGTCGTGCGTACGGTCAGGCCGCCCTTGTTCCAGAGCTTCGCCCGCTCCTCCCGCGTCTTGCCGAAGACCGGGTCGGTCAGGAAGGAGTTGCGCACGTAGTCGCAGAAGAAGCCCGAGCCCTTGACCGCCGTGATGCAGCCGTTCTTGGGCTTGGTGACCTTCAGGGTGACCGGCTTGGCCTTCGCGGCGTCGGCCTCCGCCTGGGAGACGTCCTTGGTGTCGGCCATCCGCTGGAGGACGACGTTGCGGCGCTTGGTCGCCTCCTGGTTGTCGTTCACCGGGTCGTAGCGGCTCGGCGACTGCACGACGCCCGCCAGCAGCGCGGACTCGTCCAGGGTGAGGTCCTTGGCCGGCTTGCTGAAGTAGCGCTGGGCCGCGGACTCGATGCCGTAGGCCTGCTGGCCGAAGTAGGTGATGTTGAGGTAGTTCTCGAGGATCTTCTTCTTCCCGAGCTCCTCCTCGACCTGGATCGAGTACTTCAGCTCGCGGATCTTGCGGCCGAGGCTCTTCTCCTGGGCCTCGCGCACCTTGGTCTCGTCGTCGCCGGCCTCTTCGACGAACACGTTCTTGACGTACTGCTGGGTGAGCGTGGACGCGCCCTGCGCCGCGCCGCCCTCCTGCGCGTTGCGGTTGACCGCCCGCAGGATGCCCTTGAGGTCGACCGCGCCGTGCTCGTAGAAACGCGAATCCTCGATCGCGACGATCGCCTTCTGCATGTACGGGGAGATCGACGTGAGCGGGACCACCTGCCGGTCGCGCGAATAGACGGTGGCGATCAAGCCACCCTCGGCGTCCAGAATCGTGGTCCGCTGGCTCAGCGGTGGAGTCTTGAGATTGGCCGGGATCTCGTCGAATCCCTCGACCGTGCCCTTGGCGGCCAGTCCCAGGGCGCCTGCAGCCGGAATCGCCATGCCCGCCAGCACGACTCCGGAGAGAACCGACACCCCGAGGAACTTGGCGGCCTGCTGGCTCCCGGTGAGCCCGCCGCCCGAGCGCTTCTTTCCCATGGAGGGCAGCCTACGTTCTGATTCGCCGGACACACGCGAATGCCTTGGCCTAAGCTGTCCCCAACTGTCACAGCAGTCCGGTGCGACATCAACCCCTCGGCTTGATTTTCACCCTTCCCGAATGGGGTGGACTGATGTCCGAATCCCGCTGCCCCGGTGAACTGGATCCGCCGATTGCACCCGAATCGTCGGAATGGTCGGGCATGTCGCCGGATCACTCCGTCGGGTGATCTGCCGCTTACCCATAGTCCGTTCGGACCATTCAAGATTGGGCCCGTCGGGGGTGTTGCACTGTGCCCGCCTTCCGTAACGTCCTCAACTGGCAGCGGTGAATATGCCGCTACCGCCGTGGGGGAGCCTCGATTCGGGAGAGGACGGCGCCGGGATGGGCTGGGTTACCGACTGGAGTGCGCAGGCAGCCTGCCGCACTACCGATCCGGATGAACTGTTCGTTCAAGGAGCGGCACAGAACAGGGCCAAGGCGGTGTGCACCGGATGTCCGGTGCGGACCGAGTGCCTGGCCGACGCGCTCGACAATCGCGTCGAGTTCGGCGTGTGGGGCGGAATGACCGAGCGGGAACGACGTGCGCTGCTGCGCCGGCGTCCCACCGTCACCTCGTGGCGACGGCTGCTCGAAACCGCCCGCACGGAGTACGAGCGCAGCACCGGCATCCTGACCATGGATGCAGACGCGGAGATCGACGTTCCGTACGAGACGTACGCGGCAGCCGGGTAGACCACGCGGCCGCCACCCTCGTACGAACGCCTACGCTCCGGCCGGCACCCCGGCCGCGAGTCGTTCTCCGATGGCCCGCAGCCCGGCGAGGTCGTGCACATCGCCGGGCAGGGCGGCCACTTCGGCCACCGCCACCTCGGGGTGAAGCGAGGTGAAGCGATCACGCGTGCGCTGCTCACGCGCGATCACCTGCATCCGTTCGGCGTGCAGGCGCAGCAGTCCTGCCGTGATCCGGTCGACGGCCGTGGTGTCGTCATCGGCGCCGGGGGGTTCGGCGGCCGTGTCACGAAGTCCAGCTTTCCCGGACTCCTGATCGACAATGCCGCCTTCTTCAAGATTCTCTGCGGCGGCCAACGCCCTTTCGGCGGACAGCTGGTCGGCGCCGCTGCCGTGCACCCGGTTGAGCACCAGACCGGCCAGCGGCATGCGCTCAGCGGCCAGCCGCTCCACGAAGTACGCCGCCTCGCGCAGGGCGTCCGGTTCGGGCGCGGCGACCACCAGGAAGGCCGTGCCGGGTGCCTGGAGCAGCTGGAAGGTCGCGTCGGCGCGCGTGCGGAAGCCGCCGAACATCGTGTCCATCGCCGCCACGAAGGTCTGTACGTCCTTCAGCAGCGAAGCGCCCATCAGCTTGCTGAGGGTGCCGGTCATCATCGACATGCCGACGTTCAGGAACTTCATCCCGGCCCGGCCGCCGACCTTCGCCGGAGCCATCAGCACCCGGATGAACTTCCCGTCCAGGAAGGACCCGAGGCGCTTCGGCGCGTCCAGGAAGTCCAGCGCCGACCGGCTCGGCGGGGTGTCAACGATGATCAGGTCCCAGTCGTCCCGGGCCCGCAGCTGCCCGAGCTTCTCCATCGCCATGTACTCCTGCGTGCCCGCGAAGCCGGCCGACAGCGACTGGTAGAAGGGGTTCGCGAGGATGGCCCGGGCGCGCTCGGAGTCCGCGTGCGCTTCGACGATCTCGTCGAAGGTGCGCTTCATGTCCAGCATCATGGCGTGCAGTTCGCCGCCTTCCCCGCCGGCGGTCGCGACCTTGCGCGGGGTGTTGTCCAGCGAGTCGATGCCCATCGACTGCGCGAGCCGCCGCGCCGGGTCGATGGTCAGCACGACCGCCTTCCGCCCGCGCGCGGCCGCCCGTACGCCCAGCGCCGCGGCCGTGGTGGTCTTGCCGACGCCGCCCGCACCGCAGCACACGATGATGCGGGTCTCGCGGTCGTCCAGCAGTCGGTCGACCGCCAGCCGGGGCGGAGTGTCCAGGCCCACCGTGTCCACTCCCTCGCGTCCCTCGCTCATTCGGCCACCGACTGCTTCCGGAGTTCCTTGGCCAGCGCGTACAGCCCTGCCAGGTCCATCCCCGCCCCCAGCAGAGGCAGTTCGTACGTCGGCAGGTCCAGGCCCGCCAGTACGGCGCGCTGCGCGCGCTCCAGCTCCACCCGGCCCGCGTGCTCGGCGGCCTGCGCGAGCAGCGGCTCGACCAGCCGCTCGGCCAGTCCGCCGCGGCGCGCGCCGCCCAGGCCCGCCCGGGACAGCGCCTTCGCGACGCCGGCGCGGTGGTCCTCGGCCGCGGTGCGCAGGGTGTCCTCGTCGAGGTGGTGCGGGCGGACCATGTTGACGACGACGCGGCCGACGGGCAGCCCCGCCTCGCGCAGTTCCTCGATGCCGTCCGCGGTCTCCTGGACGGGCATCTCCTCCAGGAGGGTGACCAGGTGCACCGCCGTCTCGGGGGACTTGAGCACCTTCATGACGGCCTGCGCCTGGTTGTGGATCGGGCCGAACCGGGCCAGGCCCGCCACCTCGTCGTTGACGTTCAGGAACCGGGTGATCCGACCGGTCGGCGGCGCGTCCATGATCACGTGGTCGTAGACGTACCGGCCGGCCTTGTCCTTGCGGCGCACCGCCTCGCACGCCTTGCCGGTCAGCAGCACGTCGCGCAGCCCCGGGGCGATGGTCGTCGCGAAGTCGATGGCGCCGAGCTTCTTGAGCGCGCGTCCGGCCGAGCCGAGCTTGTAGAACATCTGGAGGTAGTCCAGCAGCGCCCGTTCGGCGTCGATGGCGAGCGCGAAGACCTCGCCCCCGCCGGGTGCCACCGCGATCTTCCGCTCCTCGTAGGGGAGCGCCTCGGCGCCGAAGAGCTGCGCGAGCCCCTGTCTGCCCTCGACCTCCACCAGAAGAGTCCGTCTGCCCTCGCGCGCGAGGGCAAGCGCGAGTGCCGCGGCGACCGTGGTCTTGCCGGTGCCGCCCTTGCCGCTGACCACCTGGAGCCTGCTCACATCGCCCGAGCCTAACCACTCGTCTCCCGGGGCGCGCATGAGCCCCGCATCTCAGGCACTACCCTCGCTCCCATGACCAAGAAGTTCGAATACGCGACGGTCCCGCTGCTGGTCCACGCCACCAAGCAGATCCTGGACACCTGGGGCGAGGACGGCTGGGAGCTCGTCCAGGTCGTGCCCGGCCCGAACAACCCCGAGCAGCTCGTGGCCTACCTCAAGCGGGAGAAGGCATGAGCGGCGTCGTCGACGCGAAGCTGGCCGAGCTCGGCCTGACCCTGCCCGAGGTCGTCCCGCCGCTGGCCACGTACCAGCCGGCCGTGCGGTCGGGCGCCTACGTCTACACCGCGGGCCAGCTCCCGATGGTCAAGGGCAGCATGCCGGTCACCGGCAAGGTCGGTGCCGAGGTCTCGCCGGAGCAGGCCAAGGAACTGGCCGCCACCTGCGCGCTGAACGCCCTGGCCGCCGTCAAGTCGGTCGTCGGTGACCTCGACAAGATCGCGCGCGTCGTGAAGGTCGTCGGCTTCGTCGCCTCGGCCCCCGACTTCACCAGCCAGCCCGGCGTGCTGAACGGCGCGAGCGAGCTGCTGGGCGCCGTCCTCGGTGAGAAGGGCGTGCACGCCCGCAGCGCGGTCGGCGTGGCGGTCCTGCCGCTCGACGCGCCCGTCGAGATCGAGATCCAGGTCGAGCTGGTTCCCGGAGCCTGACTCCTGCGCGGTGGCCCGATCGGGGCGCGGCGCCGCTTCCCGCGGCTGCCGTACCCGACCGGGGGCCGACCGGGGCGCCCATCGGGTGCCGGAGCACCCGTAGGGCAGTCCGGGCACGTCCGGCGGTCCTCCTGCGTCCGCGGCGCGGGCCCGGTGCGGCGTCCGGCCCGTCCGGCCCGTCCGGCCCGTCCGGCCCGTCCGGCCCGTCCGGCCCGTCCGGCCCGCCGTGCGGCCGCCCGGCGCGCGGCGGGTGCCGGCAGGGGGCCCTCGAACATCGGGCCGGATGGCCGTAGCATCCGGCCATGCCGAATGGTCAGCAGCAGCCCCCCGCCGGGGGCCAGTGGTACCCGCCCGAATGGCCCGACCGCATCCGCGCGCTCGCGGACGGCTCGCTCACCCCGGTGCCACCGCGACTCGCCGCCACCGTGATGCTCCTGCGCGACACCCCGGACGGCGGCCCCGTCGTCCACATGCTGCGCAGACGCGCCTCCATGGCCTTCGCCGGCGGCGCGTACGCCTATCCGGGCGGCGGGGTCGACCCCCGCGACGAGGAGCACCACGTCGGCTGGGCGGGGCCCTCCCTGGCGGACTGGGCGGCCCGGCTCGGGACCGATCCCCGCACCGCCCAGGCCATCGTGTGCGGCGCCGTACGGGAGACCTTCGAGGAGGCGGGCGTCCTGCTCGCCGGCCCGGCCCCGGACACGGTCGTCGGCGACACCACCGGCGACGACTGGGAGGCGGACCGGCAGGCCCTCGTGGCGCGGGAGCTGTCCTTCGCGGACCTCCTCGACCGCCGCGGCCTGTGGCTGCGCTCCGACCTGCTCGGGGCGTGGGCGCGCTGGATCACCCCCGAGTTCGAGCCGCGCCGCTACGACACCTGGTTCTTCGTCGCCGCCCTCCCCGAAGGCCAGCGCACCCGCAACGCCTCCACCGAGGCCGACCGGACCGTCTGGATCCGCCCGGCCGACGCGGCCGACGGGTACGACAAGGGCGAGCTGCTGATGATGCCGCCCACCATCTCCACCCTGCGCTCCCTGGAGCCGTACGGGAGCGCCGCGGACGCGCTCACCGCGGCCGCCGCCCAGGACCTCGCTCCGGTGCTGGCCCGGGCCGCGCTGGAGGGCGGCGAGGTGGTGCTCAGCTGGCCGGGCCACGACGAGTTCACCAAGCGCGTCCGCCTCGGCCGTCCCGGAGGCCCCGCATGAGCGACGCCGTCGCACTGCCGGGACAGCCCCGCGGATTCGTCACCTCCGGGCCGGCGACCGCCCGCGCGGTGAACGTCCTGGCCCCCAACGCCTCCGCGATGACCCTGGACGGCACCAACACCTGGCTGGTGTCCGAGCCCGGCTCGGACCTCGCCGTCGTCATCGACCCCGGCCCGCTGGACGAGGCCCACCTGCGGGCGGTCGTCGCCACCGCCGAGGAGGCGGGAAAGCGGGTCGCGCTCACCCTGCTCACCCATGGCCACCCCGACCACGCGGAGGGCGCCGGCCGCTTCGCCGAGCTCACCGGTGCCAAGGTCCGCGCGCTGGACCCGGCCCTCCGGCTCGGCGACGAGGGCCTCGCGGCCGGGGACGTGATCCGGACCGGCGGGCTGGAGCTGCGCGTCGTCCCGACCCCCGGACACACCAGCGACTCGCTCTGCTTCCACCTGCCGGCCGACCGGGCGGTGCTGACCGGCGACACCATCCTCGGCCGCGGCACCACCGTGGTCGCGCACCCCGACGGCCGCCTCGGCGACTACCTGGACTCGCTGCGCCGCCTGCGCTCGCTCACCGTGGACGACGGGGTGCACACGGTCCTGCCGGGGCACGGGCCGGTCCTGGAGGACGCACAGGGCGCCGTCGAGTACTACCTCGCCCACCGGGCGCACCGGCTGGCGCAGGTCGAGACGGCCGTCGAGAACGGATTCACCACCGTCGAGGCGGTCGTCGCCCAGGTGTACGCGGACGTGGACCGCTCCCTGTGGCCGGCGGCGCAATGGTCCGTACGGGCTCAGCTCGAGTATCTTCAAGATCACGGACTGATTCCCGGAGGGCCCGAATGAACACTGTGTTCCTGCTCGTGATGCTGTTGGGCACGGCCGGGTGGATCACTTCGACGGTGTCGCTGCGCGTGAAGAGCCTCCAGTTGCAGGCGGACCGGGCGGAGCGCCGCCTGGCGCTGCTGCTGGACCACCTGGGCATCGAGGAGCCGGAGCCGGCGGGCATGGACGAGGTGAGGGCGCTGATCCGGGAGGACCGGCTGATCTCGGCGATCAAGAGCTACCGCCGCATCACCGGCGCGGGCCTGGCGGAGGCCAAGCTGGCCGTCGAGGCCCTCGCCGTCACCGGGAAGAAGGACTAGGAGGCGTCCTGCGGCGCGTCTTCCTGCCGTGGCGCGCGGTGTACTCGTCCGCCAGCCACGGCCCGAGGTCCTCGACGTAAGCGCGCGGCACGGCCGGGTCCTCGACCGGATCCAGGGCCACCGCGGCAGCGGCCCGCATCTGGGCGGCGCGCTCGGGGTAGTAGGTGCCGAAGACCTCCGCCGACTCGGTCAGATCGCTGGTCCAGCCGCCCCACCGCGGCATGACCAGGGTGAATCCGGTGCGCACCAGGCGCCGGGCGAAGAGGCGGCTCAGCCGCCGGTACTCCTCCGGGGCCGAGGCCTCCCGCAGCCTCGTGCGCCACGTGGGCAGGAGCGCGGCGAGGTCGCCGTTGGTCTCACGGGCGAGCAGGCTGTCGGGGCGGTAGCGCGGCAGGTGCTCGGCCAGGTCCGCGCCGAGCAGCGGTGTGCACAGGCAGGCGAGGAACCAGCCCAGGTCGAATCGTTCCTCCTCGCTCAGCACGGTGTCCTTGTCGTGGAGCAGGACGCCGACCCCGTCGATCTGCTCGAAGTCCTCGTCGACGCCTCGCGCGAGGACCTCGGCGGTGTCGCGGTCCTCGTCCGAGGGCGCGTGGTGCAGGACGAGCAGCAGGTCGAGGTCGGAGTGCCCGGGCAGGGCCGTCCCGCGCGGCACGGACCCGTACAGGTACGCGCTGTGCAGCCGTCGCCCGTACGCCTCGGCCGTGCGCTCGCGCGCGGCGGCCACGACCTCGCGGAACTCGCTCTGGACCTGCCCGAGGGAGCCCTCCCGCTCGAAGTACCCGTACGCGTCCAGACCCCTGTGCCCCATGCTTCCACTGTGCACAGGTCGGCCCCGTCGCCGTACGAGGCGCGGGGGCCCGGGGGACGCGGCCCCGCCTACGGAGCCTCGGCGGGCACGCAGAAGGGCCCTGCCCGGTGCGGACAGGACCCTTCTGACGGGTGCTGATGGTGTCAGCGGGAGCGCTTCGCGAGACGCTCCACGTCCAGCAGGATCACGGCACGCGCCTCCAGGCGGAGCCAGCCGCGGCCCGCGAAGTCGGCGAGCGCCTTGTTCACGGTCTCGCGCGAGGCGCCGACGAGCTGTGCGAGCTCTTCCTGCGTGAGGTCGTGCACCACGTGGATGCCCTCCTCCGACTGCACGCCGAAGCGGCGCGAGAGGTCGAGGAGCGCCCGGGCCACGCGGCCGGGAACGTCGGAGAAGACCAGGTCGGACATCTGGTCATTGGTCTTGCGCAGGCGCCGGGCGACGGCGCGCAGCAGCGCGGTCGCGACCTCGGGCCGGGCGTTGAGCCAGGGCTGGAGGTCGCCGTGGCCGAGGCCGAGCAGCTTGACCTCGGTCAGCGCGGTGGCGGTGGCGGTGCGCGGGCCCGGGTCGAAGAGCGACAGCTCACCGATCAGCTCGCCGGGGCCGAGGACGGCCAGCATGTTCTCGCGGCCGTCGGGGGAGGTGCGGTGCAGCTTCACCTTGCCCTCGGTCACGACATACAGCCGGTCGCCGGGGTCGCCCTCGTGGAACAGGGCGTCACCGCGTGCGAGGGTCACCTCGCCCATGGAGGCGCGGAGCTCCGCGGCCTGCTCGTCATCGAGCGCCGCGAAGAGCGGGGCGCGCCGCAGAACGTCGTCCACGAGTCTCTCTCCTATGTCGACCAGCTCAGGGGACCGCTCCCCATTTTGCCGGACGGCTCAAACAGTGCGATCAATCACAAGGATGCCGGACGGACGGGCGTGCTGTGCGGCGAGAGGCCAATCGGAGTGGTGTTACCTGAGGTCCGGGCGGGTGTCAGCGCCCGGCCTTAGGCTGGCCGGGTGTCCAATAAGCCGGTGAGAGCACAGGCCAAGGGGTCCGCAGGAGTGACGGACACCCAAAATTCAGCCGTGGGCGAACAAGTACCCTCGAAGGTGCCCCCGAAGGCCGTGACTGCCCCCCAGGGCAAAGTTTCGGCCAAGAAACCGAAGCCGGCCAGGCCGGAATCGCGCCTGGCCATGGTGCGCAGGGCGCGCCGCATCAACCGGGAGCTGGCCGAGACCTACCCGTACGCCCATCCGGAGCTCGACTTCCGCAATCCCTTCGAGCTCCTCGTCGCGACGGTGCTGTCCGCGCAGACCACCGACCTGCGGGTGAACCAGACGACCCCGGCCCTCTTCGCGGCCTATCCGACCCCCGAGGACATGGCCGCGGCCGTCCCCGAGGATCTGGAGGAGCTGATCCGCCCGACCGGGTTCTTCCGGATGAAGGCCAGGTCGCTGCTGGGCCTGTCGCGGGCGCTGCGGGACGACCACGGCGGGGAGGTGCCGGGCCGGCTGGAGGACCTGGTGAAGCTGCCGGGCGTCGGCCGCAAGACCGCCAACGTGGTCCTCGGCAACGCGTTCGGCGTTCCCGGGATCACGGTGGACACCCACTTCGGCCGGCTGGTGCGCCGCTGGAAGTGGACCGAGCAGGAGGACCCGGAGAAGGTCGAGGCGGAGATCTGTGCGATCTTCCCGAAGAGCGAGTGGACGATGCTCTCGCACCGGGTCGTCTTCCACGGCCGCCGCATCTGCCACGCCCGCAGGCCCGCCTGCGGGGCCTGCCCGATCGCCCCGCTCTGCCCGGCGTACGGGGAGGGCGAGACGGACCCGGAGAAGGCGAAGAAGCTGCTCAAGTACGAGAAGGGCGGCCAGCCGGGCCAGCGGTTGAGCCCGCCCCCGGACTACCCCGGCCTGCCGGCCCCGCCGTTGGGCGCGGGCGGCGCGCAGGAGTCGCAGGAGCCCTAGGGGCAACCCTGCGGGAGTCCCGGGCGGGATCCCAGGAACGATTCGGTACCCGGACCGCGTTTGCGGTGTGGGAGACGCTGTTGACAGTAGAACGCGGACAGAGGTGCCTATGACGCGCGGTACACGGGACGAGGCCGGGGTCACTGCGGGAGTGCGCGCGGGGGGCGGCCCTGCCGTCACCACCGCCGGGCTGCCCGACTGGCTCGATCCCGTCGTCAAGGCCGTCCGGACCGTTGAGCCGCGGCAGCTGAGCCGGTTCCTGCCGCCCGAGGACGGCCGGGGGAGGCAGTCAGCCGTCCTCATCCTGTTCGGCGAGGGGGCCCGGGGCCCGGAGCTGCTGCTGATGGAGCGCGCCGGCACCCTGCGCTCGCACGCGGGCCAGCCGTCCTTCCCGGGCGGCGCGCTGGACCCTCAGGACGGGGATCCGCAGACCACCGGCCCGCTGCGGGCCGCGCTGCGCGAGGCCGAGGAAGAGACGGGACTTGATCCTTCCGGTGTCCAGCTCTTCGGGGTGCTGCCCCGGCTCTACATCCCGGTCAGCGAGTTCGTCGTCACCCCGGTCCTCGGCTGGTGGCACACCCCGAGCCCCGTCGGCGCCGTGGACCCGGCCGAGACCGCGCGGGTGTTCACGGTCCCGGTGGCCGATCTCACGGACCCCGAGCACCGGGTCACGACGGTCCACCCGCGGGGGCACCTGGGACCCGGGTTCACCGTCGAATCGGCCCTCGTCTGGGGTTTCACGGCCGGGGTGATCGACCGGATCCTGCACTTCGCGGGGTGGGAACGTCCGTGGGACCGATCACGCCAGGTCCCGCTCGACTGGCACGCATGAGACGGTGGCCCACGTGAACGTGCTGGACATCCTGTTGCTGCTCGCCGCCGTGTGGTTCGCGATCGTCGGCTACCGCCAGGGGTTCGTCGTCGGCATCCTGTCGGTGATCGGCTTCCTGGGCGGTGGCCTCGTCGCCGTTGCCCTGCTCCCGCTGATCTGGGACCGGGTGACGGACAACGGCACCCAGGTGTCCACCACGGTCGTCGTCATCGCCGTCGTGGCGATCATCATCTGCGCCTCGGTCGGCCAGGCGCTGACCACCCATCTCGGCGGCAAACTCCGCCGCCAGATCACCGCCAAGCCGGCGCGCGTCCTCGACGCCACCGGCGGGGCCCTCGTCAACGTGGTCGCGATGCTGCTCGTGGCCTGGCTGATCGGCTCGGCGCTCGCCGGGACCTCACTGCCCACACTGGGCAAGGAGGTCCGCAACTCCAAGGTGCTCCTGGGCGTTTCGCGCGTGCTGCCGGACCAGGCGAACAACTGGTTCTCGGACTTCAGCTCCACCCTCGCGCGCAGCGGTTTCCCGCAGGTGTTCAGCCCGTTCTCCAACGAGCCCATCACCGAGGTGAGGGCGCCCGACCCGGCGCTCGCCACCAGCCCCGTCGCGGACGTGGCCAAGCGCTCCATCGTGAAGGTCGTCGGCACGGCGCCCAGCTGCAGCAAGGTGCTGGAGGGCACGGGCTTCGTCTTCGCGCCCGGCAAGGTCATGACCAACGCGCACGTCGTCGGCGGCGTCGGCGAGCCGACCGTGCAGATCGGCGGCGAGGGCAAGCTGTACGACGGCAAGGTCGTGCTCTACGACTGGGAGCGCGACATCGCCGTCCTGGACGTGCCCAAGCTGAAGGCGCCGCCGCTGGAGTTCACCGACAAGGACGCAGCGAGCGGCAGCGACGCGATCGTCGCCGGCTTCCCGGAGAACGGCGCGTACGACGTCCGCCCGGCCCGCGTCCGCGGCCGGATCAATGCCAACGGACCGGACATCTACCACCGCGGTACTGTCCGACGGGACGTCTACTCGCTCTTCGCGACGGTCCGCCAGGGCAACTCCGGCGGCCCGCTGCTGACGCCCGACGGCAAGGTGTACGGGGTGGTGTTCGCCAAGTCCCTCGACGACCCGAACACCGGCTACGCGCTGACCGTGGACGAGATCCGCGACGACATCGAATACGGCCGGACCGCCGAGCGCCGGGTCGAGAGCCAGGGCTGCGCCCTCTGACGCGGCACCCCCGCAGCGCCCCCGCCGGGCCCCTACGTCCGTGGATGCCGCAGGCGTGCGGAGACCCAGCGGGCGCGGCGGCGCAGGATGCGGGGGATGCCCAGGTGCGGGTCGTGGCCGTGCCGGCCGGCCCTCTCGTGCGTGCCCGGCGTAGCTGCCGAGCGGCGTTCGTGCGCGGTGTCACCGTAGTCGTGCGTCCAGCTCATACTCCGAGCTGTGCCCGGGCCCCAAGGTCCGTAATCCCTCGCGGGGCGGCCAATTGGCCTATGCGCCGGGCATTTGAATGCCCGTAGGACGAACGGACGAGTGAACTGCCGTTCGTGCGTGGCAGATCAGCGGTCCGGCTCGGGGTCCTTCAGCCAGTTCACCAGCTCGGTCGAGAAGGCGACGGGGTCCTCCTCGTGCGGGAAGTGCCCGAGCCCGTCGAACAGCCGCCACCGGTAAGGGGCTTCGACGTACTCGCCGGATCCGGCGGCGCTGCGGGTGCGCATCACCGGGTCGAGCGAACCGTGCAGGTGCAGCGTGGGCACCCGTACCGG
Source organism: Streptomyces sp. NPDC023541 (assembly GCF_055559995.1). Classification (NCBI taxonomy): domain Bacteria; kingdom Bacillati; phylum Actinomycetota; class Actinomycetes; order Kitasatosporales; family Streptomycetaceae; genus Streptomyces; species Streptomyces sp. NPDC023541. The sequence goes on along the minus strand of NZ_JBVHJO010000003.1, from coordinate 166,382 downwards.
CCGCTTCATGCGCCGGTTGAACTGGAGCCCGTCGGGCCGGGCCATCGACCGCATCATCCAGCGGTACGGCTCGATCGAGCAGTGCGCGGTGGACGGGATGCACATGGCCCGCCGGTACACGGCGAGGTCCTCCTCCTCGGGAGGCCGCGGCCCCGACCAGTCGCGGATCAGGTCACCCACGAGGGCACCGCCGTCGGCGACGAGCTGCCGCTCGGGCACGAACGGCCGCTGGAAGCCCCAGATGTGCGAACTCGCCCGGGTCTGACCGAAGTCCGACAGCATCGCCGAGCGCCACCGCCGGGGGTGCGGCATGGAGGAGACGACGAGCCGGCGGACCAGCTTGGGCCGCATCACGGCCGCCGTCCAGGCGAGGTACCCGCCCAGGTCGTGCCCGACGAGCGCGGCGTCCGGCTCGCCGAGGGACCGTACGACGCCGGTGATGTCGAGCGCCAGGTTGGCGGGGTCGTAGCCGCGCGGGGTGCGGTCGCTGCCGCCGACCCCGCGCAGGTCCATCGCGACGGCCCGGTACCCGGCGTCGGCGAGCGCGGTCAGCTGGTGGCGCCAGGTCCACCAGAACTGCGGGAAGCCGTGGAGCAGCAGCACCAGCGGTCCGTCACCGAGCTCGGCGACGTGGAAGCGCGCGCCGTTGGCGGCCACGTCCCGGTGCGTCACCGCTTCCCCGCCGGGGAGGTCGAGCCGCACCGCCGTGGCAGCGGTGGGCGGAATGCTGGGGTCCGGCGTGGGCGCTGTCATGAGGACGAGCGTGCCACACCCACAGCCTTGTCACTCACCGGCCGCGGGTGCGGCTTGACGGTCCCGACCAGTGCGGCGGTCTGCTTGACCGAGGCGATGGACTTCTCCGGCGGCTTGACCTTCTTGAACTTCCGTACGGAGATCAGCGTGAGGATGCCCGCGATCAGCAGGAACGCGCCGCCGACGATCAGGAAGGACCAGGCGAGGCCGAGTCCCAGGTTGTGGATCCCGTACGCCGCGGCGAAGGTCAGCACCGGGAGGGAGAAGACCGCGAACACTCCCGCGGCGCCGAGGGAGGCGGATCCGCTGCCCACGCGCTTGGCGTCCTCGCGGAGTTCCGCCTTGGCCAGGGCGATCTCGTCGTGAACCAGGGCGGACATCTCGGCGGTGGCCGAGGCGACCAGCTGGCCGAGTGTGCGCTCGGCTCCCTGCGCCTCTTGGTCCACTGCGCTCATCGCTCTCTCCCTCTGTCGTCTGCTGCCGGGCGGCTGCCCCCGCGGCCATCGCCCGGCCGGCGTGCGGCTGTTCCGCGTCGGTCCTGCGTCGTCACTCAGATCATGCCGGACGGTCGGCCTCGGTGGTGGACCCGGCTGCGGTTTGGAGCGCGGCGGCGGCCGCCTCCTCCGCCTTGCGGCGGTGTTCCGCGGCCCGGTCCTCGTAGATCTTCGCCATCCGCAGGTGGTACTCGGGCTTGTCCTCCTCGTAGATGTCCGGAATGCCGTCGTGGTCCTCGTCGCGCTCCTCGGCCTCGGTGAGCGCCCGGTAGCGGCGGTTGCGGAGCTTGAGCAGGACGCACGCGATCACGGCGGCGATGAGGGAGCCGATCAGGACGGCGGCCTTGACCTCGTCGGTGAGCGTCTTGTCGCCCGCGAAGGCGAGCTCGCCGATGAGGAGGGAGACGGTGAAGCCGATACCGGCGAGCGTGGACACGGCGAGCACGTCGGGCCAGGCCAGGTCCTCGTTCAGCTCGGCCCTGGTGAAGCGGGCGGCCAGCCAGGTGCCGCCGAAGATGCCCGCGGTCTTGCCGACGACGAGGCCGAGGACCACGCCGAGGGTCTCGGGGCGGGTGAAGACCTGCGCGATGGCCTCGTCGGAGAGGGAGACCCCGGCGGAGAAGAGCGCGAAGAGGGGTACGGCGAGACCGGCGGAGACGGGCCGGACGAGGTGCTCGATGTGTTCGCCGGGTGAGGTCCGCTCGCCTTCCGCGCGGGTGCAGCGGAGCATCAGGCCCATGGCGACGCCGGCGATGGTGGCGTGGACCCCGCTGTTGTACATCAGTCCCCAGATGACCAGGGCGAGCGGGACGTAGACGTACCAGCCGCGGACACCGCGGCGCAGCAGGAACCAGAAGAGGACCAGTCCCGCGATTGCGCCGCCGAGTGCCAGGAAGTCGATCTCGCTGGTGAAGAACACCGCGATGATCATGATGGCGAAGAGGTCGTCGACGACGGCGAGGGTCAGCAGGAAGGCGCGCAGGGCCGAGGGCAGGGAGGTGCCGATGACGGCGAGGACGGCGAGCGCGAAGGCGATGTCGGTGGCCGTGGGGACGGCCCAGCCGTCCATCGATCCGTTGCCGGTGACGTTGACCAGCGCGTAGACGAGCGCGGGCACGGCCATGCCGCACAGGGCGGCGATCACCGGGAGCGCGGCGGCCTTGGGATCGCGCAGGTCGCCCGCGACGAGCTCGCGCTTGAGCTCGATGCCGGCGACGAAGAAGAAGATGGCGAGGAGCCCGTCGGCCGCCCAGTGCTGCACCGAGAGGTCCAGGCCGAGGGCGGCGGGGCCGATGTGGAAAGACCCGACTCTCGCGTAGCTGTCCGAGACGGCGGGGATGTTGGCCCACAGCAGCGCGGCGATCGCGGCCACGAGCAGCAGGACGCCGCCCACCGTCTCGGCACGCAGGGCATCTGCGATGTAGCGGCTCTCGGGCAGGGAGAGGCGGCCGAGGAGCTTGCGGCTCTTGTGGTCGGTGGGGTTGGGCGCGGCCACGAGGGGCACCTCCGGGGGCTGTTGGACGGCATGGCGAACTCGTTGCCGACCAGACTTCCCGGCGCACCCTGAGGTCTTTCTTTATGCTTTCAATATTTTACAGGGCGTACGCGAGGGCAGATCCGGCGATCATCACTTTATGCGCGAAAGGGGCACCCGGCGCGTGTCGCGCCGAATGCCCCTTCCCGTGTGTCGCCGAGGTGGCCGGCTGGCCGAGACGGCCGGTGCCGACGGGTCAGTCTTCGCTGCCGGCCGCCGGGAGCTTCCTCTGGATCAGGTCCATGACCGAGGAGTCGGCCAGCGTGGTGACGTCGCCGACCGCGCGGTTCTCCGCGACGTCGCGGAGCAGACGGCGCATGATCTTGCCCGAGCGGGTCTTCGGCAGCTCCTGCACCGGCAGGATCCGCTTGGGCTTGGCGATCGGGCCGAGCGTGCTGCCCACGTGGTTGCGCAGGTCCGCGACCAGGCCCTCGGTCTCGGAGGCGCTGCCGCGCAGGATGACGAACGCCACGATGGCCTGGCCGGTGGTCTCGTCGGCGGCGCCTACCACGGCCGCCTCGGCGACCGACGGGTGCGAGACGAGGGCCGACTCCACCTCGGTGGTCGAGATGTTGTGGCCGGACACCAGCATCACGTCGTCCACCCGGCCCAGCAGCCAGATGTCGCCGTCGTCGTCCTTCTTCGCGCCGTCGCCCGCGAAGTACTTGCCCTCGAAGCGAGACCAGTAGGTGTCGATGAAGCGCTGGTCGTCACCCCAGATGGTGCGCAGCATCGAGGGCCACGGCTCGGTGAGGACCAGGTAGCCGCCCCCGCCGTTCGGGACCTCGTGCGCCTCGTCGTCCACGACGGTGGCGGCGATCCCGGGCAGGGCGCGCTGGGCGGAGCCCGGCTTGGTGTGGGTGACGCCCGGCAGCGGGGAGATCATCATCGCGCCGGTCTCGGTCTGCCACCAAGTGTCCACGATCGGGCAGCGGTCGCCGCCGATGTGCTTGCGGTACCAGACCCAGGCCTCGGGGTTGATCGGCTCGCCGACCGAGCCCAGGACGCGCAGGCTCGACAGGTCGAACTTCGCGGGGATGTCGTCGCCCCACTTCATGAACGTGCGGATGGCCGTGGGCGCCGTGTACAGGATCGTGACGCCGTACTTCTGCACGACCTCCCAGAAGCGGCCCTGGTGCGGGGTGTCCGGCGTACCCTCGTACATCACCTGCGTGGCGCCGTTCGCGAGCGGCCCGTAGACGATGTAGGAGTGCCCGGTCACCCAGCCGATGTCGGCCGTGCACCAGTAGACGTCGCTCTCCGGCTTCAGGTCGAAGACCGCGTGGTGGGTGTACGCCGCCTGGGTGAGGTAGCCGCCGGAGGTGTGCAGGATGCCCTTCGGCTTACCCGTCGTCCCCGAGGTGTAGAGGATGAACAGCGGGTGCTCGGCGTCGAAGGCCTGCGGGGTGTGCTCGGCGGACTGGCGGCCGACCACCTCGTGCCACCAGACGTCGCGGCCCTCGGTGAATGCGGTGTCCTGGCCGGTGCGGCGCACGACGAGCACGTGCTCGACCTGCGGGCACTTGGCGACGGCCTCGTCGATGGCGGGCTTCAGGGCGCTGGGCTTGCCGCGGCGGTAGCCGCCGTCGGCGGTGATGACCAGCTTGGCGTCGGCGTCCTGGATGCGGGAGGCGACGGCGTCGGCGGAGAACCCGCCGAAGACCACGGAGTGCGCGGCGCCGATGCGGGCGCACGCGAGCATGGCGACGACCGCCTCGGGGATCATCGGGAGGTAGACGGCGACGCGGTCGCCGGCCTCGACGCCCAGCTCGGTGAGGGCGTTGGCGGCCCTGGAGACCTCGTCCTTGAGCTCGGTGTAGGTGATCGCGCGGCTGTCACCGGGCTCGCCCTCGAAGTGGATGGCCACGCGGTCGCCGTTGCCGGCCTCGACGTGGCGGTCCACGCAGTTGTACGCGACGTTCAGCCGGCCGTCGGCGAACCACTTCGCGAAGGGCGGGTTCGTCCAGTCGAGCGTCTCGGCCGGCTCGGTGGCCCAGGTCAGCCGCCGGGCCTGCTCGGCCCAGAAGCCCAGCCGGTCCGCGTCGGCCTGTGCGTACGCAGCCTCTTTCACATTGGCGGCGGCGGCCAGATCGGCGGGCGGTGCGAACCGCCGCTCCTCCTTGAGCAGATTGGCCAGGCTCTCATTGCTCACGACATCTCCCTTTCCCAGGGTGTCCGTTGTGTCCCCGGGCATAGCTCATCAGTCTGCGGCCCAGGTGACAAGGGGTAGCCGTAAATTGGTTTAGACCTATATCACGCAGACGGCCCGCACGAGAACGGCGTGCGAACGGCCCCTTCCCGGTGCAGCGCGCGGGAAGGGGCCACTCGATGGCACGGATACCGGAGGGTATCGGTTCAGGCGTGCAGGCCGACGGTGTCAAAGACCCTGCAGTCGAAGAAGTCCTCGCCCTCGGACAACAGGTATGCCTGGGCCTCACCCACGTGGAAGTACATCCCGTGCAGCTCCAGGGTGCCCTCGGCGAGCCGCCTGGCGACCGATTCGTGGGCCCGCAGGTGCTCCAGCTGCTGGACCACGTTGGTCAGGCACAGCTGCTCCACGGCGTCGGCGGGGAGCCGGCCCGAGATCCGGGCCCAGGCGTGGTGGCGGCTGCCCATTCGTTCCAGGCTGGGCAGTCCGTGCCGCAGCCAGCGGCGCAGCGGGGTCATCGCGGCCCCGGGTGCGGAGCTGAGCAGGGCCTGCATGGCCCCGCAGCCCGAGTGCCCGCAGACCGTGATGCTGTCGACCTTCAGCACGTCCACCGCGTACTCGATGGCCGCCGCCACGGAGTCGTCCGTGGACTCCGCGCCCGGCAGCGGCACGAGATTGCCGACGTTGCGGACGGTGAACAGGTCTCCCGGGCCGCTCGCCGTGATCATGCTGGTCACCAGCCGGGAGTCCGCGCAGGTGATGAAGAGCTGCGAGGGCCGCTGCCCCTCGCGTGCCAGCCGGGCCAGCTCGTCCCGCATGTGCGGTGCGGTGTCCCGCTGGAAGGCGCTGATCCCACTGGCCAGTTGCCCCGCGCCGCGCCGCCGGGGCGTCGGCGAGACGTCCCGCGGCCCGCCGTCCTCCGCCCCGCCGTTGCCCCCGGCCGTGGCCGCCTCTGCCGCCATGGTCGCCGCCGTGGCCGTGGCCGTACGGGTGCTCGTGGCGCGGTGGTCGCAGTGGTTCTGCCAGGGGGTCCAGGGGCGGCAGCACTGGTGCGTCCCGCGGTGCTGCCCCCGCCGGGACCGGTCGGCCGGGTGACCGCCCTCGGCATGGCGGGCGTCGTGGCCGCGATCGGCCCCGTGGCCCGCGCCTGCCCTGCCTGCACCGTCCGCTTCATCTGCTCCGTCCGGCCCGTCGGGGGAGCCGGCCCTGCCGGCCGCGGCCGGGTTCGCCCCGTTGATCCGGGCGGCCTGGCCCGAGCGGCCGGTGACCTCCAGGGTCCCCCCGTGCGCCAGGTGGGACTGCTGCCAGTCCTGGATCGTCTCGTAGGCAGCGTGGTCCATGAAGGAGCCGTCGAGCTCGACCACGGCGTGCGCGTCCTGCGGGATCTGGTTCAGCACCCGGCTCAGCCGCGGCACCGCCAGGAAGGTCAACTGCCCGCGCGCACACACCCGGTGGACGCCGCTGTCCAGCTGTTCCAGGGTGATCCGGGTCCGGGCGAGCCGGTGGAGCGCCAGGGCGACGGCCACCGCGATTCCCACGGCCACGCCCTCCAGCACCCCGCCGAGCACCACGGCCACGATGGTCGACCCGTAGACGAGGGCCTCCCGGTGCCGGGTGACGCTGCGCAGGTGCGTGATGCTGACCATCTGCACGCCCACCGCCATCACCAGGGCGGCGAGCGTGGCCAGCGGGATGAGGTCGAGGAGCGGGACCAGCAGGAAGGCCGCGAGCAGTACCCAGAAGCCGTGCATCATCGACGACTTCCGGCTGGCCGCGCCGGACTTGACGTTCGCCACGCTGCGCACGGCCACACCGGTGATGGGCAGCCCGCCCAGGGCCCCGGAGACGATGTTCGCCGCACCCTGCCCCCGCAGTTCGCGGTCGAGGTCGGCGCGCGGCGGGCGGTTGTCCGTACTCCGCTCGGAGGCGATCAGCTTGTCGGTCGCTACCGCGGAGAGCAGGGACTCCACGCTGCCGACCAGGGTGATGGTCAGGACGGCGGCGACGAGCCCGAGGACCGGCCCGTCAGGCATCTCTGGAAGGGCGTGGCTGCGCCAGGAAGGCAGGTCCACCCGGGGCAGGCTGAGCCCGGCCAGTGCGGCGAAGGCGGTGGCGGTGGCGACGGCGGCGAGGGGCGCCGGCAGCTTGCGCAGGGCGCGGCCGGCCCGCCCGGGCAGCCGCGGCCAGCCGAGCAGGACGACCAGGGTCAGTGCGCTGACTCCGAGCGCCACCGGATGCAGGTCGGCCAATTGGGCGGGCAGGCCGAGGACGTTCGCCACGGCCGAGCTCTGCGGTGTGCCGCCGAGCACGATGTGCAGCTGTGCCAGCGCGATGGTCACACCGATGCCCGCGAGCATGCCGTGCACGATGGCCGGGCTGACCATGAGCGCGGACCGGGCGGTGCGCAGGGCGGCGAGGCCGAGCTGGCAGACCCCGGCGAGCACGGTGATGGCGCACGTGGTGCGCCATCCGTACCGCTGGATCAACTCCGCGGTGACCACGGTCAGTCCGGCTGCGGGCCCGCTCACCTGGAGCGGGGCGCCACCCAGGCGCCCGGCGATGATGCCGCCCACCGCGGCTGCGACCAGACCCGCCTGGAGCGGGGCTCCGGTGGCCAGGGCGATGCCGAGGGAGAGCGGCATGGCGATCAGAAAGACGGCGATGGAGGCGGAGAGGTCCGCCGGGAGGTCTTTGCGGACCCCTTCGGGTGCGCGTGTGGTGGAGGTGGCTGTCATCGGGTCCCGTCTCCTCTGGGATGAGGGTCGAAGCGGCGGGAGTCTCAACACTCGGTAAATGAACGGTAATGGAGAGTAAAGGCGAGTGGTGAACAATTCGGGCAAATGGCTTACGAATTAGCACACAAGGGTGATTAAGCATTTTGTCCGGCTTGTCATACCTTCCTCGCGGTGGACCGCATGGGACGTTGCGGCGCGGAAGTCCTGCGATGGAACTGCGAGGGAGAGGTGGGGCGGATGATCGCCGCCACGAAGAAGATCGCCGGCGGCCTGGTCGCCACGGCGCTGGTCCTGGGCGTCGCCGGGTGCACCGCCTCGGAACCCGCGAAGTCCCCGACCGCCGGCGGTCCGAACGCTCGGAAGGGCGCCGCGGAGGCCCCCGGCAGTGTCAACCGCCCCATTGGCGACGGTTCGACCGCGTACACCGGGCCGCAGCCGAACGTGGTGAAGCCGCAGAAGCTGAAGCCGGGTGAGAAGCCCCCGCAGTTCGTGGTGTTCTCGTGGGACGGGGCCGGCGAGGACAGTCAGAAGCTCTTCTCGCACTTCCGCGAGGTCGGCAAGAAGTACAACGCCCGTATGACGTACTTCCTCAGCGGCGTGTACCTGCTCCCGGAGGAGAAGCGTTTCCTCTACACCGCTCCGCAGCACTCGCCCGGCCGCTCCGACATCGGCTTCGGCGACCTCCAGGGCATCAAGGACACCGCCGCCCAGGTCCGCGCGGCCTGGCTGGAGGGCAACGAGATCGGCACCCACTTCAACGGCCACTTCTGCGGGCCCGACGGGGGCGTCGGCACCTGGTCCGTGGACGAGTGGAAGAGCGAGATCAACCAGGCCAAGTCCTTCGTCAAGAACTGGAAGACCAACGCGGGCCTGAAGCAGGAGGAGGCGCTCCCCTTCGACTACGAAAAGGAGCTCGTCGGCGCCCGCACGCCATGCCTCGAAGGCCAGAAGAACTTCATGCTGGCGGCGAAGGGCATGGGCTTCCGCTACGACTCCAGCGGGATCAGCAAGCAGATCTGGCCCAAGAAGACGGACGGTCTCTGGGACATCCCGCTCCAGCTGGTGCCCATGCCGGGACGCGCCTTCGACACGTTGAGCATGGACTACAACTACATGGTCAACCAGTCAGGTACGACCTCGCAGGGCGACCCCTCGCAGCACACCTACTGGGGCGACCAGATGCGCGACGGGCTGCGACAGGCCTTCGACCGCGTCTATCAGGGCAACCGTGCCCCGCTGATCATCGGCAACCACTTCGAGTCCTGGAACGGCGGCACCTACATGCGTGCCGTCGAGGAGTCGATCAAGGGCATGTGCACCCAGAAGGAGGTCCGCTGCGTGCCGTTCCGGGAGCTGGTGGACTGGCTGGACGCCCAGGACCCGAAGGTTCTGGAGTGGATGCGCACCCTCGACGTCGGCGAGGCTCCGAAGGAGGGCTGGGCGAAGTTCCTGACCGCGGGGCCGCCGGCGCCGCCGGCCGCCCCCACCGGCGTCAAGCCGGCTGCGGAGCCGGCCGATGAGTCTGGGGACGAGGGCTGACGATCTCCTCGACGCCCGCGCCGCCGTCGAACGCTTCGGGGGCGTCGAGGCCCTCGCGCAGGACGAAATCGGGGTCGATCTGCTCCGCCAGGTCGGCCCCGGTCTTGGCGTTGCCCCAGCTCTCCGCGTTCTTGAGGTGGAAGCTCACCATCTGCTCGGTGTACCGGGCCCAGTCGCGGTGCGCGTACGAGTCGTCGGCGGCGTCCTGGAGCGCCTGGAGGGCGAACCGGTTGGTCGCCTCCAGCAGTTCGAACGGAGCCGGGCGGCCCTTCTCCATCGCCCGCACCCAGTCGGAGTGCCCGACGGTGACCAGCAGGTCCTCGCCCACCTCGTCCTGGAGGAACTCGATGTCCTCGGGGCCCTGCACCTTGTTGCCGATGACTGCGAGCGTGACTCCGAAGTCCCGCGCGTACTCCTTGTACTGGCGGTAGACGGAGACGCCCTTGCGGGTCGGTTCGGCGACGAGGAAGGTCACGTCGAAGCGGGTGAACATGCCCGAGGCGAAGGAGTCCGAGCCCGCCGTCATGTCGACGACCACGTACTCGTCCGGTCCGTCGACGAGGTGGTTGAGGCAGAGCTCGACCGCTCCGACCTTGGAGTGGTAGCAGGCCACGCCCAGATCGGCCTCGGTGAACGGCCCGGTGGCCATGAGGCGTACGGGATCCCCGTCGAGCAGGACCGTGCGGGCGCAGGCCTCGTACACCGGGTTGTCCTCGGTGACGCGCAGCAGCCGCGAGCCGCGGCCGGGCGGAGTGGTCTTGATCATCGTGTCGGCGGACGCGATGCGCGGGTTGGAACCCCGCAGGTACTCCTTGATCAGGGGCAGGTGCGCGCCCAGGGCGGGCAGAGCGGCGGCCTCTTCCTCGGCGAGCCCGAGCGCGGCGCCCAGGTGCTGGTTGATGTCGGCGTCCACCGCGACGACGGGGGCTTCATTGGCGGCGAGGTGGCGGATGAAGAGGGAGGACAGCGTCGTCTTGCCGCTGCCGCCCTTTCCCACGAAAGCGATCTTCATGTTCACCAAGCGTAGCGGGTGAGTAGCGCTGAGTTGTCAAGGTGAGTGAAGAAGACCACTCCAAGGAGGGGTCGGTGCCATGCCCGCGCAGTGCGTAGGCTCCCTACTTATGAGTAGCGCTTCTGACCCGTTGGCCGCCCTCGCCGGACTGCCGGGTGTCGCCGATTCCGTGGATTCCGTACGCAAGGCCGTGGACCGGGTCTACGGGCACCGGGTGATGCGCCGCCGCAGCGGTGAGATCACTGCGGAGGCCGCCCTGCGCGGCGCCCGCGGCAGTGCGGCGCTGTCCGGCGCGGACTGGGCGCTGGAGGAGGTGCGGCGGCGCACCGACTTCGGCGCCGAGCCGGAGGCACTAACAGTGGGCGCCGCTCTGCGCCTCACGGCGGAGGCCGGCCAGCTGCTGAGCATCTGGCGCCAGTCGCCGCTGCGGGTCCTGGCGCGCCTGCACCTGGTGGCGGTCGGATCGACTGCCGAGGGGGACGTGGTGGGCCGCCCGCGCCTCGCGGGTGAGTCGGTGGTCGAGCCCCTGGTGGAAGCACCGTTGCCGGGTGCCGAGGAGGTGGCCGGCCGGCTGGACGGCCTGTCCCGGCTCATCATCGCGGGCGGTTCGGCGCCGGCGCTGGTCATGGCATCGGTGGTGCACGGCGAACTGCTGGCCCTGCGGCCGTTCGGCTTGTACAACGGGCTGGTCGCGCGGGCGGCCGAACGCATCGTCCTGATCAACAGCGGGCTGGACCCCAAGGCGATCTGCCCGGCGGAGGTGGGTCACGCGGAGCAGGGGGCCGAGGCCTATCTGGCGGCCTTCGACGGCTACCTCTCCGGGACGGCGGAGGGCATGGCCGCCTGGATCGGCCACTGCGGCCGTGCGATCGAGCTCGGGGTGCGGGAGTCGACGGCGGTCTGCGAAGCCCTGCAGCGCGGCGCGGCCTGAGCCCTCGCGCATTCAGGCCGCCGCTTCGGGGCTCGCGCAGGATGCCCGGACATGGGTTGCGGCGACACCGTCTTGCTTTGGTGTCGCCGCTGGCATTCACGCCCAGGTACCAAGCGTCCTCGAAAGTTGCCCATCAGGTCGGGTACTTTGCCCGTCACCTGGTGCGGCTGGCCCGTAATCGACGGGTCGACGTCGCGTGGGTGCTCGGCGTTCATGCTTCGGTCCGTGGGCCTTACTGCGTTTTAAAGATGATCCTCTCGGATGTTCTTTGGTCTCGCGGGCCGTTGCTTTATTTGTACTCCGCTTTGCTCCTATGCGAAACCCCTGGCTCCACTTTTTACGTTTCGGGACGAGCGGGGGTAAACCGGACGGCCTGAACCGGCACAGGTGGGGCATTCAGGCGGAGGCGGCCAACAGTGCGGCCCGGCGCCGGCTCGCGTACCAGACCAGCCCGGCGGTGGCGGCGGCCGCGCCCACCGCGGCCGCCGCGATCAGCGCCGGGCGTGCCGGCATCGAGAGCCCGGGGAGCCGCTGCTTCAGCCGTACGGGCCGGTTGAAGACCAGCACCGGCCACTCCCGCGCCGTCGCCTCGCGGCGCAGCGCGCGGTCCGGGTTGACGGCGTGCGGGTGTCCGACCGCTTCCAGCATCGGGATGTCGGTCGCCGAGTCGCTGTAGGCGTAGCAACGGGCGAGGTCGTAGCCCTCGGACTCGGCGAGTTCCCGTACGGCCTCTGCCTTGGTGGGCCCGTAGGCGTAGTAGTCGATCTCGCCGGTGAAGCAGCCGTCCTCGCCCACGACCATGCGGGTGGCGACGACCCGGTCCGCGCCGAGCATCTCCCCGATCGGCTCGACCACCTCCGCTCCGGAGGTCGACACGATCACCACGTCACGGCCGGCCGTGTGGTGGGCCTCGATCAGGGATGCGGCCTCGTCGTAGATGATCGGGTCGATGAGGTCGTGCAGGGTCTCCGCGACGATCTCCCGAACCTGCTGCACGTTCCACCCCTTGCAGAGGGCGGACAGGTACTCGCGCATCCGCTCCATCTGGTCGTGGTCGGCGCCTCCGGCCAGGAAGATGAACTGGATGTAGGCGGTGCGCAACACGGCTCGCCGGTTGATCAGGCCGCCTTGGTAGAAGGACTTGCTGAACGTCAAGGTGCTCGACTTCGCAATGACCGTCTTGTCCAGATCGAAGAAGGCTGCGGTGCGAGGCGAGGAGTGCGGCAAGGGCTGATTTTCCACGCCCCGAGCATATGCGCCCTCCATTCGGCGTAAGGTGTGGCGCGTGGGTTTGCCTGAGAGGGCTCTCGGGTACACCATGGAAGTCACGGATCGTTCGCGACCGTGCTAACCCGGTCTGGCTCCTCCCCCCCCGAGTCGGACCGTGGGGACGACCCCCGCTCTCCCCCCCGGCGGGGGTCGTCGCATGTCCGGACGCGGTTCGCGTCCCCGGCTTCGGCTCCGACCGACCATCTCCTCGGTCCTTCCTCTTCTGTGCGGCCCGCCTGCCGCAGGCCCTCACCACGTCGAACTCGTGACGCTGTGTAGTGGTTCCGCCGCACTCCGGAACTCACCTGCGCGAGTGACCGGGTTATTCACAATCGATGGGTTGTCCACAGTTATTGGGCAAGATCCACTTCTTTTTCCCGATCACTGCACGGTGATTCCAGCCGCGAAGTCCGCGGTGCTGGGATTTGCAGTGAGAAGGGGGCGGAGATCGTGGCTCGATCGAAGTCGTGCGAAACGCCGAAGACGGGGATGACCGGAAGGGCGGCGGGGACCGGGGGAGCCGACGTGGTGACCCCCGGGGCCTCACCCACCGGGCGCCGGCCGCTGATCATCACCGAAGATCCTCTGCTGCTCGACGACTTGCTGAGGCTGTGCGCCGCGGCGGGGGCCGATCCGCACGTGCTTCACGCGGCACCGGGGCGCGATGGCGACAGCGCGGAAGCGGAGGCCGGCCACCCCGGGAGCGGGGCCGGTGCGCCGGTTTTCCCAACTGGCTTCAATGATGCGGGAGTTGGCTGGGAGTCGGCCCCGTTGGTGCTGGTCGGAGACGACGCAGCACGGCGAGTGCGGGGCGCGCCGCGCCGGGCCGGGGTCTTCCTCGTCGGCCGGGACCTCGACGATCCGCTCGTGTGGCAGCGGGCGGTGGAGATCGGCGCCGAGGAGGTGCTGCGCCTCCCCGATGCCGAGAGCCGGCTCGTGGACCGCATCGCCGATGTCGTCGAAGGGGCCGGACGGCCCGCACTGGCCGTAGGCGTGATCGGAGGCAGTGGCGGGGCGGGCGCCTCCACCCTCGCCTGCGCCCTCGCCGTCAGGGCCGCCCGCGCAGGCGAGCGGACCATGCTCATCGACGGTGATCCCCTCGGCGGCGGCATGGACGTGCTGCTCGGCGGCGAAGGTGCCGAAGGGCTGCGCTGGCCGGACTTCGCGGCCTCTCGGGGGCGGGTGGGCGCCGGAGCGCTGGAGGAGTCCCTGCCCGAACTGCACGCGTTGCGGGTGCTCAGCTGGGACCGGGGGGACCGGGTGGTCGTGCCGCCCGCCGCCGTCCGCTCGGTCGTGGCCGCGGCGCGCCGCCGGGGCGGCGTCGTCGTGGTCGACCTCCCCCGGCGGGTCGACGAAGCCGTGGCCGAGGTGCTCTCCCAGCTCGACCTGGTGCTGATGGTCGTGCCCGGCGAGCTGCGGTCGGTGGCCGCGGCGGGCCGGGTGGCCGCCGGGGTGCGGATGGTGGCCCGGGACGTCCGCGTCGTCGTACGGGGCCGCTGCCCTGGCGGTCTGGATCCGGAGGACGTGGCCGGGCTGTTGGGGGCGCCGCTGGCCGGTGAGGTACCGGTCGAGGTGGGACTCCCGGGGCGGGTTGCCGAAGGGGAGCCGCCGGGGTCGCAGGCGCGGGGCGCCCTGGCCCGCTTCTGCGACGGATTCTGGCAGCGGGCCCTCGGTGCCGCCCAGGGGGTGCCGGCATGAGCGCGGTGCTGCTGGACGCGGTGCGCAGGCGGCTCGCCGAGAGCGGGGCGGAGCCGACCCCGGCGCGGGTGGCGGCGGCCCTGCGCGCACAGGGCCGGCTGCTGGGCGACGAGGAAGTACTGGGCGCAGCGGCCGAGTTGCGCTCCGAACTGGTCGGCGCGGGCCCGCTGGAGCCGCTGCTGGCCGATCCGGAGGTGACCGACGTGCTGGTGGCGGCCCCCGACCGGGTGTGGGTGGACCGCGGTGGCGGGCTGGAGCTGACCGGGGTGACCTTCGCCGATGCGGGGGCCGTGCGCAGGCTCGCCCAGCGGCTGGCCGCGGTGGCGGGTCGGCGTCTCGACGACGCCCGTCCGTGGGTGGACGCCCGGATGCCCGACGGCACACGGCTGCATGCCGTGCTGCCGCCGGTCTCGGTCGGCTCGGCCTGTCTCTCACTGCGGGTGGTGCGGCCGCGGGCATTCACGCTGGAGGAGCTCGTCGCGGCGGGCACGCTGCCGCCCGGCGGGCAGCGGCTGCTCCGGGACATGGTCGAGGCCCGGTTGTCGTTCCTCGTCTCCGGTGGGACGGGGACCGGCAAGACCACCCTCCTCAGTGCCCTGTTGGGGCTGGTGGGCCCCGGCGAACGGATCGTGCTGGCCGAGGACTCGGCCGAGTTGCGCCCCGACCATCCGCACGTGGTGCGGCTGGAGACCCGACCGGCCAACCAGGAGGGGGCCGGTCTGGTCACCCTGGCGGACCTGGTCCGGCAGGCGCTGCGGATGAGGCCCGACCGGCTGGTGGTCGGCGAGGTGCGGGGCGCGGAGGTCGCGGACCTGCTCGCCGCCTTGAACACCGGCCACGAGGGCGGCTGCGGCACGGTGCACGCCAATGCCGCCGCCCATGTCCCGGCCCGGCTGGAGGCGCTGGGGACGGCCGCCGGGCTCGACCGGGGCGCTCTGCACAGCCAGTTGGCCGCCGCCCTGACCCTGGTGCTGCACCTGGTCCGGGACCGGGAGGGGCGGCGCCGGGTGGCCGAGGTGCACGTGCTGGAGCGGGACGCCGCCGGACTGGTGGTGACCGTACCCGCGCTGCGGTGGGCCGCCCGGGGCTTCGTACGGGAGCAGGGCTGGGACCGGCTGCGACCGCTGTTGCGAGGTGCCCGGTGAGCGCCGGGGCGGGGCTGCCGCTGCCGCTGTTCGCAGGAGTGTTGTGCGCGGGCGCGGCCGCCTGGGGGCTCACCGGGTGCGACCGGGTGTCCCGGCGGGCACGGTTGGTGCTTGCCGACGGGGGGAGGCCGCTCGTGTGCGGGCCGCCACGCCGGGAGTTGGTGCTGGGCGCTGTCCGGGTGCGGGCCGTGCGGTGGCGTGAATGGGCCTGTCTCGGGGTCGGGCTGGTGGTCGCGCTCCTGGGAGGGTCGGTGTTCCCGTTGCTGGCGGGAGGGGCCGCGGTGCCGCTGGTGCGGCGGTGGCTGCGGGCGCGGGCGCGCGAGCGGGCCCGGTCCGCGCGCGCCGCCGAGGTGGTGGCCCTGTGCGGAGCGGCGGTCGGCGAGCTGCGGGCCGGGGCCCAGCCCGGGCAGGCGCTGATGGCGGCGATGCGGCGGTCGGCCGCGGGCCCCGGCGGGCCGGGTGCGGCGGAGGCGGGGGTGCTGGCCGCCGCGGCGTTCGGCGGGGACGTCCCTGGTGCGCTGCGGCTGGCGGCCCGGGAGCCGGGCGCGGAGGGACTTGCCGGCATGGCCGCCTGCTGGCGGGTGTCCGTGGACGGCGGAGCGGGGCTGGCCGCCGGGCTTGACCGGCTGGAGGGGGCTCTGCGGGCCGAACGGGACCGGCAGGAGTCGCTGCGGGCCCAGTTGGCTGGGGCGCGGTCGACGGTGCTGGTGCTCGCCCTGCTGCCGCTGGTGGGCCTGTTGATCGGAACCGGGCTGGGGGCGGATCCGCTGCATGTCCTGCTGCACACGCCGATGGGGTGGGGCTGTCTGCTGGCGGGCGGGGTGCTGGAGGCGCTGGGGCTGCTGTGGTGCCGGCGGATCGTCCGGGCGGGTGAGCGGTGATGGCCGGATTCTTCGTCCACAGGCTGGGGATTGTGCTGAGCCTCGCGGCGGCCCTGTGGACGGTGTCGGCGGTGGTGGCGCGGGTCAGGGCGCGCGCCGTCCGGCGCAGGACCGCCGCGCTGCTGGGGGCGCGGCCTCGGCCTCGCGGGCCGGTGTTCGGTGCCGCGCTGCGGGGCGGGGCGGTGGTGTGGGCCGGTCCGGCCGGGGCGCTGCTGGCGGGCTGGGTGCTCCTCGGCGGCGTGACCGGGGTGGTTGTCGGCTGCCTGACTGCGGTCGGGGTGCGGCGTTGGCAGGCCCGGCCGCGGCCGCCGGCCGGCATTGATCCGCGGGAGGCGGAGCGCCAGCTGCCGTTTGCCGCCGAGCTGCTGGCCGCGTGCCTGGCGGCCGGCGCCGGGCCGGTGGAGGCCGCGGAGGTGGTGGGCGAGTCGCTGGGCGGCCCGGTGGGCGAGCGGCTCGCGAGTGCCGGGGCGGAGCTGCGGCTCGGCGGCGAACCGGGCGCCGGGTGGGGGAGGTTGGCGGAGATACCGGGTGCCCGGGCACTCGCCGACTGTCTGGAGCGTGCCGCGCGGACCGGGGCGCCCGCGGCGGAGCCGGTGTCCCGGCTCGCCTCAGGGCTCCGGGAGGACCGGGCCCGCCGGGCCGGAGCCAGGGCGCAGCGGGCGGCGGTCCTCGTCACGGCCCCGGTGGGGCTGTGTTTCCTCCCCGCTTTTCTCTCGATCGGGGTCGCTCCGGTGGTGATCGGTATGGCCTCGGGACTTCTCTCCGGCACCTGAAGTCACATTGATCACACATCAACAACGGAAATACACAGGAGGTTGCCATGAGGATCATCTGGGTTCGTGTGCGGACGGCGCTCGGCGGTCGCGGGAGCGATGCGGGGATGTCCACTTCGGAATACGCCATGGGCACGATCGCGGCCTGCGCATTCGCGGCTGTCCTCTACAAGGTGGTGACGAGCGAAGTCGTCGCCACGGCCCTTCAGTCGACCATCGGGAAGGCGCTCGATGTGCCGTTCTGAGGGGAAGTCCGGGGCAGGCCGGGGAATGGGGGACCGCGGATATGTGACCGCGGAGGCCGCCCTGGTGATTCCGGCGCTGGTGCTCTTCGCGGCCATGCTGGTGTGGGCTCTGATGGCGGCTGCCGGACAGATCCGGTGCGTGGACGCGGCGCGGGCCGGTGCGCGGGCGGCGTCCAGGTCGGAGCCCGCGGAGGTGGCGGTGGCGGCGGCGCGAGAGGCGGCGCCGCCGCGGGCACGGGTGGAGCTGGAGCGGGTGGGCGACCTCTGGCGGGTCCGCGTGGCGGCGCCCGTTCCGGGGCCGGGCGGGATCCCGCTGCGGCTGGGCGCGCAGGCGGTGGCACTCGCCGAGGACAGCGTGGGGCCGCCGCCGTGAGCCGGGACCGGGGCTCGGCCACGGTCTGGGCCGCGCTCGTCGCGACGGTGCTGGGGGCGGTGTTCGCAGGGGTGCTGCTGCTCGGCCAGGCCGTCGTGGCCCGCCACCGGGCGGCCGCGGCCGCGGACCTGGCGGCGCTCGCGGCGGCGGCCACCTGGGCGCACGGCCCGGACACCGCCTGCGCCACGGCGCTCAGGGTGGCCAGGGCGCAGGGCGCGGACCTCGCCGGGTGCCGCCTCGGGGGCGAGGTCGCCGAGGTGGAGGCCCGGGTTGCGGCGGGCCCCTTCGCGCCCCGGATACGGGCCCGCGCGGGCCCACCCCGAGAGCCGCCGGTCTGACGACCCGGTGGGGCCGTCTGGCGGGGGCTCGCGGGCTGGCGCCTGAGCGGCCGGGCTGATGGCCCTGCGGGGCCGTCCGGGGTAGGCCGCAGCCCGTTTGGAGCAGCCGGGGCTGGTCGGGCTTGCCCGTGGCGCAGGGCTGAGGGCCCGGTGGGGCCGTCCGGGGCAAGCCCGGTATATCGGCGGGACTGCCCGCGGGCTCGGCCCAGAACCGCAGGCTGAGGGCCTCGTGGGACCCGTCCGAGGTAGGCCCGACAGTCCCGCTCGGGGCGCCCCAGGGCGCTCGGGCCCGCCCTGGGACTAGGCGGCTCGGTTCCCGCAGGGTCCGGTGGGGCCGGCCGTCCGGGGGCGGTGGGCCCGGCATCTTGGCCGGAGCAGCCAGGGGCTCGCGGTCCCGAGAGCCGCAGGCTGTGGGCCTCTTGGGGCAGCGGGCCCGGCAGGCCGCCCGGGGCGCCCCAAGGCGTCCCGGCCCCGCCCTTGGTGCCAGCGGCTCAGGCCCCGCAGGGTCCCGTGGGAGCGCCCGGGGGACGCCCGGCCGGGCCAAGCCGGGGTTCCGCCCGGGGCGCCAGGGGCGCCTGTCGGGGGCCGGTTCGGGTCGGCTCCGGGTTGTCCGGGGCGCTGCCCCGGGCAGGACAGGCCCCGGGCAGGACAGGCCCCGGCCAGGGCACCGGACAGGCCCAGGACAGCACTAGGACAGGCGCCGGAGGGCTAGGGCAGGCCCCGGACACGTCCCGGCCAGGCCCGGGACCCAGATCAGGCCCACGTCAGGCCCAGGTCAGGCCCACGTCAGGTCCAGGTGAGGGCTGGGACGGGGCGGGGGCGGAGGCGCCTCAAGGGCTTTCGGAGAGGAGGCGGGTGAGGAGGCGGATGGCGCCGCGCTTGTGGAGGGGGTCGTTGCCGTTGCCGCACTTGGGGGACTGGATGCAGGAGGGGCAGCCGGCCTCGCATTCGCAGGCGGCGATGGCGTCGCGGGTGGCCGTCAGCCAGGGGCGGGCCGTGTGGAAGGCCCGCTCCGCGAAGCCGGCGCCGCCGGGGTGGCCGTCGTAGACGAAGACCGTGGGGAGGAGGGTGTCGGGATGCAGCGGCACGGAAACGCCGCCGATGTCCCAGCGGTCGCAGGTGGCGAACAGCGGCAGCATGCCGATGGAGGCGTGTTCCGCGGCGTGCAGGGCGCCGCCGAGGATCTCCGGGTTGATCCGGGCCTCGTCGAGCTGCTCCTCGGTCACAGTCCACCAGACGGCCCTGGTGCGCAGGGTGCGGGGCGGCAGGTCCAGCTTGGCCTCGCCGAGGACCTCGCCGGTGATCAGCTTGCGGCGCAGGTAGGAGACGACCTGGTTGGTCACCTCCACGGAGCCGAAGCAGAGCCGGGCCGAGCCCCAGGGGATCTCGGTCTCGCTTTCCAGGATGGAGATGGAGGTGGTGTCGCGGGCCGTGGTGGAGAAGGGCGGGTCCGCCGCCTCCACGAGGGCCGCCGAGCCCTCCAGGTCCAGGTGCTGCACGAGATACGTGCGCCCCTGGTGGAGGTGGACGGCCCCCTCGTGGACGGTGGTGTGGGCCGCCGACTCGTCGACCGTGCCCAGCAGCCGGCCGGTGGAGGCCTCGACGATCTGCACCGGGCGGCCGCCGCCGCCCCGGATGTCGGTCAGGTCCGAGGCCCGCTCCCGGCGGGTCCAGTGCCAGCCGGACGCCCGGCGGCGCAGCAGCTTCGCCGCTTCGAGCTGGGGGAGGAGCTCCTTGGTGGTGGGGCCGAAGAGGTCCAGGTCCGCCTCGGTCAGCGGGAGCTCCTCCGCGGCCGCGCACAGGTGCGGGGCGAGGACGTACGGGTTGTCGGGGTCCAGGACAGTGGCCTCCACCGGTTGGCGGAACAGCGCCTCCGGATGGTGGACCAGGTAGGTGTCGAGCGGATCGTCGCGGGCGACCAGCACGGCCAGGGCGCCCTGGCCCGAGCGCCCGGCCCGGCCCGCCTGCTGCCACAGGGAGGCCCGAGTGCCCGGGTAGCCGGTGATCAGTACGGCGTCCAGGCCGGAGACGTCCACGCCCAGCTCCAGGGCGCTCGTGGCGGCCAGCCCCAGCAGCTCGCCGGAGTGCAGGGCCCGCTCCAGGGCCCGCCGCTCCTCGGGCAGGTAGCCGCCCCGGTAGGCCGCGACCCGCCGCGGCAGGGACCGGTCCACTTCCGCGAGGCGCTCCTTCGTGATCACGGAGATCAGCTCGGCGCCGCGCCGGGAGCGCACGAAAGCGACCGTACGGACGCCTTGGACCACCAGGTCGGTCAGCAGGTCGGCGGTCTCCGCGGTGGCCGTACGGCGTACCGGGGCGCCCTTCTCGCCCCGCAGCTCGGTGAGCAGCGGGGGCTCCCAGAGGGCGAAGACCACCTCGCCGCGCGGTGAGGCGTCGTCGGTGATCTCGATCACGGGTACGCCGGTCAACCGGGACGCGGCGGCCGCAGGATCACTGGCCGTGGCGGAGGCCAGCAGGAACACCGGCTGCGAGCCGTAGCGGGCGCACAGCCGCCGCAGCCGGCGCAGGACCTGGGCCACGTGGGATCCGAAGACGCCGCGGTAGGTGTGGCACTCGTCGATCACCACGTAGCGCAAGGCGCGCAGGAAGGAGGACCAGCGGGGGTGGGCGGGGAGGATCCCGCGGTGCAGCATGTCGGGGTTGGTGAGGACGTGGTTGGCGTACTGGCGCACCCATTCGCGCTCCTCGACCGGCGTGTCCCCGTCGTAGACCGCGGCGCGGACGGCGTTGCCCAGCGGGGCGGCCAGGTCCCGTACGGCGCGCCGCTGGTCGGCCGCCAGGGCCTTGGTGGGGGCCAGGTACAGGGTGGTCGCGCCCCTGCCGTTCGGCGCCTGCGCGCCGTCCACGAGGGCCGACAGCACGGGTGCGAGGTAGGCCAGGGACTTGCCGGAGGCGGTCCCCGTGGCCACGACCACGGATTCTCCGTCCAGGGCGTGTTCGGCGGCCGCGGCCTGGTGTTCCCACGGATGGTCGATTCCGGCGGACTGGATGGCGGCTACTACGTCCGTTCGGATGCGGTCGGGCCAGACTGCATGACGGCCCTCCCGAGGGGGCAAGTGCTCCGTATGGGTGATGCGCGCAGAGCGGAAAGGCCCCCGTGACAGGCGGTCCAGGACCGTGCCGGGGGTGGGTCGGGAGTCCGCGTCTGCCGTGGGCCGTCCGGGACCGTGAGTGTTGGCCATCGGAACCGAGTGTGTCACCGGCGTGCGGGACAATGGTCGGAAGGCGTCGTGCGCGCCTGCCGGTAAGTGATTGAATGCCATTGCGGCAGCCAATCCCTCACCTACCTTCGGGTGGGGAGGCCCCTGGGGGGCGCCGCTCGATAGCAAGGTGCTGGAGGATCCGTGGACCTGTCCCTGTCGACTCGCACTGTCGGCGACCGTACGGTCGTGGAGGTCGGTGGCGAGATTGATGTGTATACCGCGCCCAAGCTGCGCGAGCAGTTGGTCGAGTTGGTGAACGACGGCAGCTACCACCTGGTCGTCGACATGGAGCGAGTGGACTTCCTCGACTCCACCGGACTGGGTGTGCTCGTGGGAGGCCTCAAGCGCGTCCGCGCGCACGAGGGTTCGCTCCGCCTGGTGTGCAACCAGGAGCGCATCTTGAAGATCTTCCGTATCACCGGTCTGACCAAGGTGTTCCCGATCCACACCACGGTGGAAGACGCCGTCAACGCCACCGACTGACGGCTCCAGGCGGCCCCCGGCAGTCTCCGGGCAGCTGGGGGCCGACAAGGAGAGCGGGGGTGCCGGGCCATGGATGGTCCGGACCCCTGTCAAGGCACGCCCGTAGTCCGAGGGGGACGCGCATGGCCACCGTTGAACTGCGCTTCAGCGCCCAGCCCGAACACGTCCGGACGGCCCGCCTGGTCGCGGCCGCCGTGGCGCGCAGGGCCGGCGTGGAGGAAGCCGTCCTCGACGAGGTCCGCCTCGCCGTGGGCGAGGCCTGCTCGCGTGCCGTCGGACTCCACCGGACCAACGGGCTCACCGCGCCCGTCCGGGTGGTGCTGACCGAAGAGGACAAGACGTTCTCCATCGAGGTCGGCGACGAGGTCCCCGGCCCGGGCGGGGGCCCGGCCGAGACCATGTCCGGCATCGCCGCGGTCGAGGACTCCGACGGGGACACCGAGGACGAGATGGGTCTCGCGGTGATCAGCGGGCTCGTCGACGACGTCGAGGTGACCAGTGGGGAATCGGGCGGAACCATCCGGATGAGCTGGCCCGTCTCGGGTTCCGCCGACCTTCACTGAGATCACGACGTGATCCTGGCGCGCATCCTGGCGCGCACAAACCTCCTATCTTCTGATCTTTATCAAGGCCCTGCTGAGCAGGGCCTTTTTTCATTTCTCTAGATCAATGAGCATTCGTCAATGCCTTTGCCCCATTACCACTTTCGAGGGTAATGGAGTGACGCGATCTATTGCTGAGGAGCAGGAGCACGCCAATTACGTTTCCTGCGCACTGTTTTGATCGGGGTGGGCTCCCTACAATCCGTCCACATCTTGAGCTCATCACGTCAAGGAGGACGAATGACGGGGCTCTTCACCCCTCTCGCGCCGGACAGCACCGCTGATCTGGCATCCGCAGTACTCACCGATGACAATCGGCTCATCGTGATGGTCATTGCGGCCGTGGCACTCGCCGCACTCGTCGTCGCGCAGTTCCTGGTCCGCCAGGTCCTCGCCGCCGACGAGGGAACCGACAGCATGAAGAAGATCGCCGCGGCCGTCCAGGAAGGCGCCAACGCCTACCTCGGCCGGCAGCTGCGCACTCTCGGCATCTTCGCCGTCGTGGTCTTCTTCCTGCTCTTCCTGCTCCCCGCCGACGACTGGAACCAGCGGGCGGGACGCTCCGCCTTCTTCCTCGTCGGCGCCATCTTCTCGGCGGCCACCGGCTACATCGGCATGCGCCTGGCGGTCCGCGCCAACGTCCGCGTCGCGGCGGCGGCGCGCCAGGCCACCCCGGCCGAGGGGGAGCCCGCCAAGGACCTGACCGAGGTCTCCCACCAGGCGATGAAGATCGCCTTCCGTACGGGTGGCGTGGTCGGCATGTTCACCGTCGGCCTCGGCCTCCTCGGCGCCTCCTGCGTCGTCCTGGTCTACGCCGCGGACGCCCCCAAGGTCCTGGAGGGCTTCGGTCTCGGCGCCGCCCTGATCGCGATGTTCATGCGCGTGGGCGGCGGAATCTTCACGAAGGCCGCCGACGTCGGCGCCGACCTGGTCGGCAAGGTCGAACAGGGCATTCCGGAGGACGACCCGCGCAATGCCGCGACCATCGCCGACAACGTGGGCGACAACGTCGGAGACTGCGCCGGAATGGCGGCCGACCTCTTCGAGTCCTACGCCGTCACCCTCGTGGCCGCGCTCATCCTCGGCAAGGCTGCCTTCGGCGACCTGGGCCTCGCCTTCCCGCTGATCGTCCCCGCGATCGGCGTGATCACCGCGATGATCGGCATCTTCGCGGTCTCCCCGCGCCGCAGCGACCGCAGCGGCATGACCGCCATCAACCGCGGCTTCTTCATCTCGGCCGTGATCTCCCTGGTCCTGGTCGCGATTGCCGTGTACGCCTACCTCCCGGCCTCCTACAAGGACCTCGTCGGCGTCGAGAACGCGGCCATCACCAACCACTCAGGTGACCCGCGCGTCCTGGCCGTCGTCGCCGTCGCCATCGGCATCGTGCTGGCGGCCCTGATCCAGCAGCTCACCGGCTACTTCACCGAGACCAACCGCCGTCCCGTCCGGGACATCGGCAAGTCCTCCCTGACCGGCGCGGCCACCGTCGTCCTCGCCGGCATCTCCGTCGGCCTGGAGTCCGCCGTCTACACGGCGCTGCTCATCGGTCTCGGCGTCTACGGGGCGTTCCTGCTCGGCGGCACGTCGATCCTGCTCGCCCTCTTCGCGGTGGCCCTGGCCGGCACCGGCCTGCTCACCACCGTCGGCGTCATCGTCGCCATGGACACCTTCGGACCCGTCTCCGACAACGCCCAGGGCATCGCCGAGATGTCGGGCGACGTCGAGGGCGCGGGTGCCCAGGTCCTGACCGACCTGGACGCCGTGGGCAACACCACCAAGGCCATCACCAAGGGCATCGCCATCGCCACGGCAGTGCTCGCCGCCGCCGCGCTCTTCGGCTCGTACAACGACGCGATCGCCACCGCCGTCAAGGAAGTCGGGGCCAAGGCCGGGGAGATGAACCTCAGCCTGGACATCGCACAGCCCAACAACCTCGTCGGGCTGATCCTGGGCGCGGCCGTGGTCTTCCTGTTCTCCGGCCTCGCCATCAACGCGGTCTCCCGCTCCGCGGGCGCCGTGGTCTACGAGGTGCGCCGCCAGTTCCGCGAGCACCCCGGGATCATGGACTACACCGAGAAGCCCGAGTACGGGCGCGTCGTCGACATCTGCACCAAGGACGCGCTGCGCGAGCTCGCCACGCCCGGCCTGCTCGCCGTCCTGACGCCGATCGCGGTGGGCTTCAGCCTCGGCGTCGGCGCGCTCGGGTCCTTCCTCGCCGGCGCCATCGGCACGGGCACGCTGATGGCGGTCTTCCTCGCCAACTCCGGCGGCGCGTGGGACAACGCGAAGAAGCTGGTCGAGGACGGCCACCACGGCGGCAAGGGCAGCGAGGCCCACGCGGCGGTCGTCATCGGCGACACGGTCGGCGACCCGTTCAAGGACACCGCCGGTCCCGCGATCAACCCGCTGCTCAAGGTCATGAACCTGGTGGCGCTGCTGATCGCGCCCGCCGTCGTGCAGTTCAGCTACGGCGCGGACACCAGCCCGACCGTACGGGCGGTCGTAGCGGTCCTCGCGATCGGCGTCATCATCGGCGCCGTGTACGTCTCCAAGCGCCGCGGCATCGCCGTGGGCGACGAGGGCGACGGGACGGCCGAGCGGGTGGCCCAGTCCGCAGACCCGGCGACGGTCTCCTGACCGAGGCACCGACCGACAGGACGGGCCGGGCCGGGCAGGGCCGGCCGTGCGCCCGAACGGCGGACAGGCGGCGCGGACTGACGCGCCGTCTGTCCGCCTTTCTGCGTCGCGGATGGCAGGCGTGTATCTTCCGGGCCGAGAGCCTTCGAAGGGACCAATCCGGTGAACAAGAAGCTTGCGGCCGCGTTGTCGGGCAGTGCGGTGCTGATGCTCGTCCTGTCCGGCTGCGGCGGAGACGACGGCGACGAGAAGGCCAACGCCTGGGCCAAGAAGGTCTGCGACCAGTGGCAGCCCGAACTCAAGAAGATCGAGACGGCCAACGCGGACATCAAGCGGGTGGCGACCGAGAGCAGCAAGCCCGACGAGGTCAAGCAGACGGACGCGGCGGCCTTCGCGACCATGTCCGAGTCGTACAAGACGATGGGTAGCGCCCTGCAGCAGGCGGGGGTGCCGCCGGTCAAGGACGGCGCCACGACCCAGGCGGCGGCGGTCAAGGGCTTCGAGTCGACCTCCAAGGGGTACGCCGACTTGAAGGCGAAGATGGACACCCTCGACCCCGCGGACCAGACGAAGTTCGCCGACGGCCTCAAGGAGGTCGCGGGCGGTCTGGAAGCGGCGACGAAGGGCGGCCAGGACGCGCTCGCCACGCTCAACGAGGGCGGCCTGGACAAGGCCATCAACAGCCAGAAGGGCTGCCAGGTCGCGGCGCCTTCGGCATCGCCCAAGTAGCCGGGCCCGCAGGCCCCGCAGGGCCGCGCAGCGCCGTACGAAGACCCGGGCGGCCGGGCTCCCGTGAGGGGATCGCGGCCGCCCTTTCGTGCGTACGGGCCCGTGGTGAGCGGCAGAACGGGCCCCAGCGGACACAATGGAGGCGTGAGTACCACGAGCCTCCCCACCCCCGACCATGCCGCCGAGCTCCGCAGCGCCATGCTGGCCGCCGGCTTCACCGCCGACGGGCTGCTCGACCTGCTCGGCGCCCCCGCCTACGCCGCGCTGGCCCGCAGTGAGACCGTCCCCGCGCTGCGCGCCACCCGGGGTGGCGGCGAGGGACCGCTCGCGACCCTGGTCCGGCTGTTCCTGCTGCAGCAGCCCGTGCCGTACGTGCACGCCGCGTCGGCGATGCCGGTCGAGGCCGCCCTGGCCGACGGCTGGCTGCGGCGCGAGGGCGACGAGGTGCACGCCACCGTCGACGTGCGCCCGTACGGCGGCCCGGACGGCGAGGACTGGTTCATCGTCTCGGACCTCGGGTGCGCCGTGGGCGGGGCCGGCGGGATCGGCAGCCGGGAGGAGGGCGTCGTCCTCGGCGTCGGCGGCGCCTCCACCACCCTGGCCGGTATCACCGTGCGCACCCCGGTCGGCTCCGCCCTGGACCTCGGCACCGGATCCGGCATCCAGGCGCTGCACGCCACCCGGCACGCGACGAGGGTCACCGCCACCGACGTCAACCCCAGGGCCCTCGGATTCACCCGTTTGACGCTCGCGCTCTCCGGGGCGCCGGAGGCCGAGCTGCTCACCGGCTCGCTCTACGAGCCGGTCGGCGAGGCCACGTACGACTTGATCGTCTCGAACCCGCCGTTCGTGATCTCCCCCGGCGCCCGGCTGACGTACCGCGACGGCGGGATGGGCGGCGACGACCTGTGCCGGACCCTGGTCCAGGAGGCGGGCGAGCGGCTCAACCCCGGCGGGTACGCGCAGTTCCTCGGCAACTGGCAGCACGTGGAGGGCGAGGACTGGCACGACAGGCTCCGCTCCTGGGTGCCGCGCGGCTGCGACGCCTGGATCGTGCAGCGTGACGTGCAGGACGTCACGCAGTACGCGGAGCTGTGGCTGCGCGACGCGGGGGACCACCGCACCGACCCCGCCGAGTACGCGCGGCGGTACGAGGACTGGCTCGACGAGTTCGAAGCCCGCAAGACCAGGTCGGTCGGCTTCGGATGGATCACCTTGCGGCGGACGGACGCGGCCGAGCCCTCGATCGTGGTCGAGGAGTGGCCGCACACGGTGGAGCAGCCGCTCGGCGAGGCCGTCCTCGCCCACTTCGCCCGCCAGGACTACCTGCGCGAGCACGACGACGCGGCCCTGCTGGAGGCCCATTTCACGCTGGTGGAGGAAGTGGTCCAGGAGCAGGTCGGCCCGCCCGGCGCGGAGGACCCGGAACACGTCGTGCTCCGGCAGAACCGCGGAATGCGGCGCGCCACGAAGGTCGACACGGTCGGCGCGGGCTTCGCGGGAGTGTGTGACGGCTCACTGAGCGCCGGGCGGATCCTCGACGCGATCGCGCAGCTGATGCAGGAGGACCCCGTGGTGCTGCGGGACC
Source organism: Streptomyces sp. NPDC023541 (assembly GCF_055559995.1). NCBI lineage: Bacteria > Bacillati > Actinomycetota > Actinomycetes > Kitasatosporales > Streptomycetaceae > Streptomyces > Streptomyces sp. NPDC023541. Next base: position 139,250 of record NZ_JBVHJO010000003.1, on the reverse strand, counting down.
GGACCCCGGAGGCCATCCGGCTGCTGGTCGAGCAGGGGTTCCTGGAGCCCGTGGCGCGCCCCGGCCAGTAGCCGGCACCGGGATGTAACCCGGGGTTCGCCCGGCGTATCCCCGGGGCCGGCAGTATGCAGGACAGCGGGATCCGGGGGGGTCCCGAGAGTGGCCCGGGGGAGAGGGGGAACAGCGCGGAAGGCGGTCCGGCGATCTTCGCGAGGGCCGTGTTCCCGCTGCTCGGGGCCTCTGCAGGCCTGGACGGGAGCGCGCGCCGGCCGCTGTGCGCCGGTGGCCCGAGGTGCGCGCCCCGTCGTGGTCGAAGCGATGGTTCCGTTTTTCCGGCAGGGCTTCGGTGAGGCTTTCGCCACCTTCGGGGCCCGGCGCGCCGCACGGCTCCGGACCCGCCGCGGCGGGTTGGCCGGCGGCCGCGGCACCGGCCCGGAATGCCGGTGCGGGACGGGGCGCGGGAGCGGGGCCAGACGGCCCCCCGGCCACTCGGCCCGGTGATCGGGAAGGGGCGGGCGCGGCATCCGGGCGGCAGAAACGGCACTTGTCGGGTTACCGTTCGAGTGGCCGTTGCGGGCTTGTGCCGTTTGACACGGGGGCGGGTTGTACCGTCACACTCCGCAGCGTCGCCGTACTGCGACCGAGTGCCGACCGGAGAGAAGAGCCAAGTTGTCCCCGACTAGCGAGACCGCAAAGGGCGGCCGCCGACTCGTCATCGTCGAGTCCCCAGCCAAGGCGAAGACGATCAAGGGCTACCTCGGCCCGGGATACGTCGTCGAGGCGAGCGTCGGGCACATCCGCGACCTCCCGAACGGCGCGGCCGAGGTTCCCGACAAGTACACCGGCGAGGTCCGCCGTCTCGGCGTGGACGTCGAGCACGACTTCGCGCCCATCTACGTCGTCAACGCCGACAAGAAGGCCCAGGTCAGGAAGCTCAAGGAGCTGCTGGCCGAGTCCGACGAACTCTTCCTCGCCACCGATGAGGACCGCGAGGGCGAAGCCATCGCGTGGCACCTGCAGGAAGTCCTCAAGCCCAAGGTCCCCGTCCACCGGATGGTCTTCCACGAGATCACCAAGGACGCGATCCGCGACGCCGTCGCCAACCCGCGCGAGCTCAACCAGCGCATGGTCGACGCCCAGGAGACCCGGCGCATCCTCGACCGCCTCTACGGCTACGAGGTCTCGCCGGTCCTGTGGAAGAAGGTCATGCCGCGCCTGTCGGCCGGCCGCGTCCAGTCGGTGGCCACCCGCCTCGTCGTCGAGCGGGAGCGCGAGCGCATCGCCTTCCGCTCCGCCGAGTACTGGGACCTGACCGGAACCTTCTCCACCGGCCGGGCCGGAGACGCCTCCGACCCGTCGACCCTGGTCGCCCGCCTGAACACGGTGGACGGCAAGCGCGTCGCCCAGGGCCGAGACTTCGGCTCGAACGGGCAGCTCAAGAGCGAGGTGCTGCACCTCGACGAGGCGGGCGCCCGGGCGCTGGCCGCCGCGCTGGAAGGTGCTTCGTTCGCCGTCCGGTCCGTCGAGTCCAAGCCGTACCGCCGTTCCCCGTACGCCCCGTTCCGTACGACGACGCTCCAGCAGGAGGCCTCGCGCAAGCTGGGCTTCGGTGCGAAGGCGACGATGCAGGTGGCGCAGAAGCTGTACGAGAACGGCTTCATCACCTACATGCGTACGGACTCCACCACGCTGTCCGACACCGCGGTGTCGGCCGCCCGGGCGCAGGTCACCCAGCTCTACGGAGCCGACTACCTGCCGGAGAAGCCCCGCGTCTACGCGGGCAAGGTCAAGAACGCGCAGGAGGCGCACGAGGCGATCCGTCCTTCGGGTGATCGTTTCCGCACCCCGGCCGAGACGGGTCTGACCGGTGACCAGTTCCGCCTGTACGAGCTGATCTGGAAGCGCACCGTCGCCTCCCAGATGAAGGACGCGGTCGGCAACAGCGTCACCGTGAAGATCGGCGGCCGGGCGTCCGACGGACGCGACGCCGAGTTCAGCGCGTCCGGCAAGACGATCACCTTCCACGGCTTCATGAAGGCGTACGTCGAGGGCGCGGACGACCCGAACGCCGAGCTCGACGACCGCGAGCGGCGCCTGCCGCAGGTCGCGGAGGGCGACGCGCTCGCCGCCGAGGAGATCACGGCGGACGGCCACTCGACCAAGCCGCCGGCCCGCTACACCGAGGCCTCGCTGGTCAAGGAGCTCGAAGAGCGGGAGATCGGCCGGCCGTCGACGTACGCGTCGATCATCGGCACGATCCTCGACCGCGGATACGTCTTCAAGAAGGGCACGGCCCTCGTGCCGTCCTTCCTGTCGTTCGCCGTGGTCAACCTGCTGGAGAAGCACTTCGGCAGGCTCGTCGACTACGACTTCACCGCGAAGATGGAGGACGACCTCGACCGCATCGCACGGGGTGAGGCCCAGTCCGTGCCGTGGCTGAAGCGCTTCTACTTCGGCTCCGAGGACGCCACCGAGGTCGTACCGGCCGACGGCGACCACCTCGGCGGTCTGAAGGAGCTGGTCACCGACCTGGGCGCGATCGACGCCCGGGAGATCTCCTCTTTCCCGGTCGGCGAGGGCATCGTGCTGCGCGTAGGCCGCTACGGCCCGTACGTGGAGCGGGGCGAGAAGGACGCCGAGGGCCACCAGCGCGCCGACGTCCCGGACGAGATGGCTCCGGACGAGCTGACGGTCGCCTATGCGGAGGAGCTGTTCGCGAAGCCGAGCGGCGAGTTCCAGCTCGGCAAGGACCCGGTCAGCGGGAACGAGATCGTCGCCAAGGACGGCCGCTACGGGCCGTACGTGACGGAGATCCTGCCCGAGGGCACGCCGAAGACCGGCAAGAACGCGGTCAAGCCTCGGACGGCCTCGCTCTTCAAGACGATGAGCCTGGACACCGTCACCCTCGACGACGCCCTGAAGCTGATGTCGCTGCCGCGTGTCGTCGGCGCGGACGCCGAGGGCGTGGAGATCACGGCCCAGAACGGCCGCTACGGCCCGTACCTGAAGAAGGGCACGGACTCGCGGTCGCTGGAGACCGAGGACCAGCTCTTCACGATCACGCTGGACGAGGCGCTCGCCATCTACGCGCAGCCCAAGCAGCGCGGGCGGGCCGCGGCCAAGCCGCCGCTGAAGGAGCTGGGCACGGACCCGGTCAGCGAGAAGCCGGTGGTGGTCAAGGACGGCCGCTTCGGGCCGTACGTGACGGACGGCGAGACGAACGCGACGCTGCGGCGGGACGACGACGTCGAGACGATCACGCCGGAGCGGGGCTACGAGCTGCTCGCGGAGAAGCGGGCGAAGGCCCCGGCCAAGAAGACGGCGAAGAAGGCCGCCGCCAAGAAGGCCCCGGCGAAGAAGGCGACCGCGACGAAGACCGCGGCCGCGAAGAAGACCGCCGCGAAGAAGACGACGACCGCGAAGGCGGCGACCGCGAAGAAGACGGTCGCGAAGAAGACGGCGGCGAAGAAGACGGCTGCGGCCCCGGCTGCGGACGAGTAGTCGCGACGAGAGCCCCGTGTCCCGAGCCCCGTGCTCCGGCGCGGGGCTCTCACGTATCCGCCGTCCGGCCCCGCCGGCGTTCGAGCGCGCGGTGCGGGGCAGAGCCCCCGCCACGGCGCCCGGGCCGCCTCGGCGGAAGGTGGGTCCGGGGTCACACCCGGCCTTGTCCACAGGCTTCCGCACCCGCATGGCGCAGCGGATAGGCTGGGCGGATGACGCGAGCCGAGCAGCCGGCGGTCGTGACCGCCCCGGCGAAACCCACCTACGACGAAGCCCTAGCCGCGGATTCCCGTGAGCGTGCGGTGCGCGCACTGCTGCGCACCCCCCGGCTGCGGCGGCTGTGGAGCGCCCAGCTGGTGAGCGGCATCGGTGACGCCCTCGCCCTGCTGGTGCTGGTGCTGCTGGCCCTTCAGGCCGCTGCTTCCGAGGGCGCCTTCGGCGGCGGGTACCGGGGTGCGGCCCTCGCCGTCGCCGCCGTCTTCGGCGTCCGGATCCTCGCAACCCTGTTCTTCGGCGCGGTCCTGCTCGGTCCCCTGGCCGGGCTCGTCGGCGCGGGCGGCAAGCTGGACCGCCGCTGGACGATGATCGGGGCCGACGGGGTGCGCCTCGCGCTGTTCGTCGTCGCCCCGCTGTGGCTCGACTGGATCCCGGCCCACGCGCTCACCGCGCTGCTGGCCACCGTCTTCGTGTCCGGCGCCGCCGAACGGCTGTGGACGCTGGCCAAGGAGAGCGCGGCTCCCGCCCTGCTGCCCGAGCCGCCGCCGGAGGGGGCCACCGTACGGCCGCTCCCGGACCACATGGACGCCCTTCGGCGACTGACCCTGCGTACGTCCTTCGCGGCGCTCCCCGTCGCGGCGGCCGCGCTGCTGGCCGCGACCCTGGTCGGCAAGGCCCTCGGCCTGGGCGTGGACTGGTTCGCCGCGAACCAGGCCGCCCTCGGCTCGTACGTCGCCGCCGGTCTCTTCGCCGCGTCGGTCTCCCTGCTGCTGCCGCTGGTGCTGCCGAACGCGGCGACTCCGCGGCCCCGTTCCCCGCTGGAGGGCCTGCGCGCCCCCAAGGCGGGAGACCGGCCCGACAAGGGCCGTACGGGCGCCATTCCCCTGCTGGTCCTGAGCTGCGCCGCGGTCGCCGGAGCGGTGTCCTGCGCCGTCGCCGTGGCTGTCCTGCACGCCTTCGACCTGGGCGGGGGGCCGGCCGCCTTCGCGCTGTTCGTCCTCGCGCTGGTCGGCGGCACCGCCGCCGGCATCCGCGCCACCCAGGCCGGCAAGGTGCTGCCCGGCCTGTCCCGGCGCCGGCTGCTGGCCCTCGCCATAGCGGTGACCGGCCTCGCGCTGCTGCTGAGCGGCCTCGTCCCGGACATGGCGACGGTGCTGTTCCTCTCGCTGCTCGCCGGCACCGCCGCGGGCATCGCCGCCAACGCCGGCCACACGCTGCTGGACCAGGAGGCCGAGGAGTTCCGCCGGGCCCGGCTCACCGAGCACCTCCAGGCCGTCGTACGGGTGGCCGTGGCGGTCGGCGCCGTCGCCGCGCCGGTCCTGGCCGCGGTGATCGGCCCGCACCGGCTGACCGGTGCCGAGGTCGTCTTCTCGCACGGCGGGGCCGCCTTCACCCTGATGCTCGTCGGCGCGCTGCTCCTGCCGGTCGCCGTGGTCGTCCTCACCAAGGCCGACGACCGGGGCGGCGTGCCGCTGCGTCGTGACCTGCGCGACGCGCTGCGCGGCGGGGAGCCCGTACAGGCCCCGGCCGCCACCGGCTTTTTCATCGCCCTGGAAGGCGGCGACGGAGCCGGCAAGTCCACCCAGGTGCAGGCGCTGGCCGACTGGATACGGGCCAAGGGCCACGAGGTCGTCGTGACCCGGGAGCCGGGAGCCACCCCGGTCGGCAAGCGGCTCCGCTCGATCCTCCTCGACGTGTCCTCGGCCGGTCTGTCGAACCGCGCGGAGGCCCTGCTCTACGCGGCCGACCGCGCGGAACACGTGGACACGGTGGTGCGTCCGGCCCTGGAGCGCGGGGCGGTCGTCATCTCCGACCGCTACATCGACTCCTCGGTGGCCTACCAGGGCGCCGGCCGCGACCTCTCCCCGACGGAGATCGCCCGGATCTCGCGCTGGGCCACCGACGGGCTCGTACCGCACCTGACCGTGCTGCTCGACGTGTCGCCGGAGGCGGCGCGGGAGCGGTTCACGGAGGCGCCGGACCGATTGGAGTCGGAGCCGGCGGAGTTCCACCAGCGGGTGCGGGCCGGGTTCCTGACCCTCGCCGCGGCCGACCCCGGCCGCTACTTGGTGGTCGACGCCGGGCAGGACCCGGACTCGGTGACCACCGTCGTACGGCACCGCCTGGACCGGATGCTCCCGCTTTCCGAGGCGGAGGTGGCCGCGCAGGCGGAGGCCCGGCGCCTCGCCGAGGAGGAGGCGCGGCGCAAGGCCGAGGAAGAGGCGGCGCGCAAGGCCGAGGAGGCGCGGCTGCGCGCTGAGGAGGAAGCACGCAAGGCCAAGGAGGCCGAGGAAGCGCGGATCAGGGCCGAGGCCGAGGCCGCCCGCAAGGCGGAGGAGGAGCGGCTGCGGGCCGAGGAGGAGGCCCGGGCGCGGGCCGAGGCCGAGCGGCTGCGCGTGGAGGCCGAGGCGAAGGCACGCGCGGCGGAGGCCGAGCGGCTGCGCAGGCAGGCCGAGGAGGAGGCCCGGCTGCGGGCCGAGGCCGAGGCACGGCGGCTGGAGAAGCAGCGGCGGGCCGAGGAGGCCCTGCTGAAGGCGGAGGAGGCGCGCCGGCTGGTGGAGGCCTCGGCGGCCGAGGCGGCTGCGAAGGCGGCGGCTGCCGCTGCTGCGGCCGAGGCCCAGGCGGCTGCGGCAGCGGCGGTAGCGGCTCCGGCGGCTCCGGCGTCCGGTCCGGCGGGCGGTTCCGCTGGGGCGGCCGCGCCCAGGGTCGACATGACGAAGGAGCCGCATCCGGACGACGCGGTGACGATCGAGACCCCGGCGGTCAAGCGGGTCGTCCGGCCGGACGACGTCACCCAGACCGTCCCGGTGCCGAAGGTCGACCCTTCGGCTGCGGCGCCCGACGTGGCGGAGACGGCGGTGCTGCCGCCGGTGCGTCCGGCCGACGAGACGGCCGTGCTGCCGCCCGTGCGCCCGGAGGACCCTCGGGGTTCCGGCCCGAGCGGCGGCTCCGGCTCCGGCAGCTCCGGCTCCGGTAGCTCGGGAAGTGGGTCGGGTGGTGGCTCCGGCAGCGGCGGACGGGCGCATTCCGCCACGCGGCCGACGGCCCGGCGCCCCGAGGAGGACCCGGCCGACCGGGTGCCGTCGGGCATCTTCCGGGATTCGAGCAACGACCGGACCCGGGAGCTGCCCGTCGTCGACGACGACGGGCGGCCGCGCCGCTCCCGCCCGGACTGGGCGGAGGAGACCCCGCTCGACGACCTGCCGACGCTGGCGGACGAGCTCCTCGGCCGCCGCAGGGACGACGAGGACGACGACGAGGGCGAACGCGGAGCGCGCCGCCGCCGCTGACGGCGGCGGTACGGGATTGTCAGTGGCGCCCGCGACAATGGGTGCACGGAGAGTGAGAGGTGGTGGGCGGGATGTCCGTGTGGGACGACCTGGTGGGCCAGGAGCGGATCCAGACGCAGCTGGCCGCCGCCGCCCGCGATGCCGATGCGCTGGTCACGGCCGCCACGGACGGGACGGCGCCGCCCGCCGCGTCGAAGATGACCCACGCCTGGCTCTTCACGGGACCGCCGGGATCCGGGCGGGTCACCGCCGCCCGTGCCTTCGCGGCGGCTCTGCAGTGCACCAGCCCGGACCGCGCTCTCGGCGGTGAGCCGGGCTGCGGGTTCTGCGACGGCTGCCACACCTCACTGGTCGGCACGCACGCGGACGTCTCCAGCATCGCCGCGGTCGGCAGCCAGATCCTCGTCGACGACATGCGCGACACCGTCCGCAAGTCCTACACGTCCCCCGCCACGGGCCGCTGGCAGATCATCCTGGTCGAGGACGCCGAGCGGCTGAACGAGAAGTCCGCCAACGCGGTCCTCAAGGCGGTGGAGGAGCCCGCGCCGCGCACGGTCTGGCTGCTGTGCTCGCCCTCCCTGGAGGACGTGCTGCCCACCATCCGCTCCCGCTGCCGGCACCTCAACCTGAGCACTCCCTCGGTCGCGGCCGTCGCCGACACGCTGGTACGGCGCGACGGCGTCGAGCCGGCGGTGGCCCTGGCCGCCGCCCGGGCCACGCAGGGGCACGTCGACCGCGCCCGCCGGCTGGCCACGGACGAGGCGGCCCGGGAGCGCAGGGCCACGGTCCTGAAGCTGCCGCTCCGGGTGGACGACATCGGAGCCTGCCTCAAGGCCGCCCAGGAGCTGGTGGACGCCGCCGGCGAGGACGCCAAGCAGGTGGCCGAGGAGGTCGACACTAAGGAGACCGACGAGCTGCGGGCCGCCCTGGGCGCCCCCGCCGGGACGGGCGGGCGGATGCCGCGCGGCACGGCGGGCGTGATGAAGGAGCTGGAGGACAAGCAGAAGCGGCGCCGGACCCGCACCCAGCGCGACAGCCTCGACCTCGCCCTCACCGACCTCACCGGCTTCTACCGCGACGTCCTGGCCCTCCAGCTGGGCTCCGCCCTCGCCATCGCCAATGAGGACATACGGCAGGACCTGGAGCGCATCGCCAGGGCCTCCGGCCCCGAGCGGACCCTGCGCCGGATCGAGGCGATCATCGCCTGCCGGGACGCCCTCGACCGCAACGTCGCCCCCCTCCTCGCGGTGGAGGCCATGACGATGTCTCTGCGCGCGGGCTGACCCCCCGCCGGGCGGGGTCCACTCCCGTGGACCGGCTCACCCTTAAGGGGGAACCGGCTGCCGGAGCCGGAGCGGGCCCGGTCCGTTCGTTGCCCGGCGGGAGCCACGGAAGGCCCGTATCCGTCCGGCGCAGAGGGCCCGCCCGGGTCCTCCGCCAGGACGTAGGCTCCGAGGATGGACACCAGTCGCGTGCTGCGTACCACCGGGACCGTGATCGCAGCGGCCGGGCTGCTGCTCTCCGGATGCACCTCGGGTGGGCCGGAGACGCTCCGGGCCGCCGCGTCCGCGCGCGGGGAGGCCGGCGGCACGCCGTCGGTGCAGCCGTCCCCCGACGCCGCCGCGATGCGCCCGTACTACGAGCAGAAGCTGACTTGGCGCGAATGCGGTGTCCCCGGGTTCCAGTGCTCCACGATGAAGGCCCCGCTGGACTACGCGAACCCCGGCTCCGGCGAGGACGTGGACATCGCGGTGGCCCGCCGCGTGGCGACCGGCCCCGGCAAGCGGCTCGGCTCGCTCGTGGTGAACCCGGGCGGCCCCGGCGGCTCCGGAATCGGCTACCTCCAGGCGTACGCGGGCATCGGCTATCCCGCCCCGGTCCGGGCCCGGTACGACATGGTCTCCTTCGACCCGCGCGGCGTGGAGCGCAGCAGCCCCGTCGAGTGCCTGACCGGCCCGGAGATGGACAAGTACACCCAGGTGGACCAGACCCCGGACGACGCGGCCGAGCGGGCGAGCCTGGTGGCCGCCTTCAAGGAGTTCGCGGCCGGCTGCCAGGCCCGCTCGAAGCGGGTCCTGCCGCACGTCTCCACCGTCGACGCCGCCCGCGACATGGACCTGCTGCGCGCCGTCCTCGGGGACGACAAGCTCAACTACGTCGGGGCCTCCTACGGCACCCTCCTGGGGGCGACGTACGCGAACCTCTTCCCGGACCGGGTCGGCCGGCTGGTCCTGGACGGCGCGATGGACCCCAACCGCGCCGCGCTCGATCTCAACCGGGACCAGACCGCGGGCTTCGAGACGGCCTTCACCTCCTTCGCCAAGGACTGCGCCCAGCAGCCCGACTGCCCGCTGGGCAAGGGCAGCCCGGAGCAGGTGGCCGCCCGCCTGAAGGACTTCTTCCGCAAACTCGACGCCCAGCCCGTGCCCAGCGGCGACGGGAGCCGCCCGCTCGGCGAGGCCCTCGCGACGACCGGGGTGATCGCGGCGCTCTACGACGAGAACGCCTGGCCCCAGCTGCGCGAGGCGCTGACCTCGGCGATGAACGGCGACGGGGAGGGCCTGCTGGGCCTGGCCGACAGCTACTACGAGCGCGGGGCGGACGGCAAGTACGCCAACCTGATGTTCGCCAACGCCGCCGTCAACTGCCTCGACCAGCCCGCGGCCTTCCAAAGCCCGGACGCGGTCGACGCGGCGCTCCCGTCCTTCCAGAAGGCATCCCCGGTCTTCGGCACGGGCCTGGCCTGGGCCGCGTTGAACTGCGCGTACTGGCCGGTCAAGCCCACGGGCCGGGCGGGGCCGCTCACCGCGAAGGGGGCCGCGCCGATCGTGGTGGTGGGCACCACCCGCGACCCGGCGACCCCGTACAAGTGGGCGCAGTCGCTGGCCGGCCAGCTCGACTCGGGCACCCTCCTCACCTACGACGGCGACGGCCACACGGCGTACGGGCGCGGCAGCGACTGCATCGACACCGCGATCAACCGCTACCTGCTGGAGGGCAAGCCACCCCAGAACGGCAAGAAGTGCTGACGCGCCGACGGGCCGCCTGAACAGGCGGAGTGCGTGCGACCTCCGGCCGGGCCGTGACCTGCGCCTCACCCCTGCAGAACCTGGTTCGGGGCACCCGCCGAGACCCTGTAGACTTGGCGCCGCTGCTGATGAGCGATCCCTTCCAAGGGAATCCTTGTCTCCGCAGCGGTGCCGCCTTAGCTCAGTTGGCCAGAGCAACGCACTCGTAATGCGTAGGTCTCGGGTTCGAATCCCGAAGGCGGCTCGGATTAACCCCAGGACTCACTCGCCGTGACCTGGGGTTTTTTCATGCCCGACCAGTCGGGGGCGGAACGCGATGATCTGCGCGCCATCCTGCGTGCCCATTGCGTGCCCGTCCTGCTGAGCGAAGGCGGCTCATGGGGAAACCCCAGGCCGGATGCGTTCCGGCCTGGGGTTTCGTCGTTCAGGGTGGGGTGTGCTTCGGCGGGCGGTGCGCGGCGGGGTGGGGTGCCGCGCACCGGGCCGTTCGGGTCAGGCCTCGTCGGCGGCGAGAAGCGCCTTGGCGGCCAGCTGGACGCCGGGGGCGCGCAGGAAGGTGTAGTGGTCGCCGGGGACGCGGACGGTTCGGGTGTCCGTGCCGAGGAGGGCGGTCCAGAGGGCCGACAGGTCCGGGGACTGTTCGGCCGACACGACCAGGACGGGGGCCGCCACGGGCTCCGGGCGGTGGCCGCCGATCAGGGTGATGTGGGCCTTGAACACCTGGAACCTGCGGTTGATGTCCTCCTGGACCTCCTCGGTGTCGCCCGATCCGCCGGTCAGCTTCTCGCCGAACCAGCGCAGCTGCTCGGCCACCGGCGTCGCCTCCGGGTCGGGCAGTTCGCCCGCGTCGGGGCCGAGGGCCCGGGCGCCGTCCAGGACGAACTGGGCGGCGAAGGCCTGCTCGCTCACGCCGGAGACGTCGTCCGCGGAGAACGGAGTGTCCAGCAGGCCGACGAGGGCCACCTCGTCGCCCGACGCCTCCAGGCGGCGGGCGATCTGCAGGGCGAGCAGGCCGCCCATCGACCAGCCGGCCAGGCGGTACGGGCCCGACGGCTGGGTCTGGCGGATGGCCTCGGTGTACGCGTCGGCCATCTCCTTCAGGTCCCGCCGCGGCTCGCTGCCGGCCCGCAGGCCCGAGGCCTGCACGCCGAGCACCCGGTAGCGGTCCTGGAGTTCCTGCATCAGCCCGAAGTACGGGTACACGGTGCCGCCGACGGCGTGGACGAGGAACAGCGGGTCGCCGTCGGTGCGCTCCGACAGGGGCACGATGATGTCCGAACCGGGGGCGACGGCCCCGGTGTTGGGGGCGGCCGGGCCGGCCGCCTCCTCCAGGGCGTCGAGGTCGTCCAGCTCGTCCAGCGGGGCGTCCTCGAGACCGTACTTGGCGACCAGGGTCGCGGCGAGCCGGGCGGGCGTGGGCGCGAGGAAGATCGCGGTCACGTCCGTGTCGACGCCGAGGTCCTTGCGCAGGCGGGTGATCACCTGCATCGCCTGGAGGGAGTTGCCGCCCATCTCGAAGAAGTTGTCCTCGATGCCCACCCGCGGGAGCTTGAGCACGTCGGAGACCATGTCGGCCAGTACCGTCTCCAGGATGGTGCGCGGGGCGACGTAGTCGCCCGAGTCGCCGGGGCCGTCGGGAGCGGGCAGGGCGGCGCGGTCGACCTTGCCGTTCGCGTTGAGCGGGAAGGTGTCGAGGATGACCAGGTGGGCGGGGACCATGAACGCGGGCAGCTGCTCGCCCAGGTGCCCCCGCAGGTCGCCGACGGTGACGGCCGGCGCGTCGGGGTTGGTCCGGGCGTAGCCGATGAGGTTCTTCTGGCCGGCCTGGTCCTCGCCGACGATGATGATGGCCTGGGCGACGGAGGGGTGGGCGGCGAGCACGGCCTCGATCTCGCCGAGCTCCACCCGCAGGCCGCGGATCTTGACCTGATGGTCGAGACGGCCGAGGTACTGGAGGTTGCCGTCGGGCAGGCGGCGCGCCAGGTCGCCGGTCTTGTACATGCGCGCGTCCGGGACCTCGCTGAACGGGTCGGTGACGAAGCGCTCGGCGGTCAGCTCCGGCCGGCCCAGGTAGCCGCGGGTGACGCTGGCGCCGCCGATGTGGAGTTCACCCGCGACGCCGACCGGTACCGGGTTGAGGTGCTTGTCCAGCACGTAGGCCGTGTAGTTCGTCAGGGGCAGGCCGATCGGCGGCGGGTCGATGCCGTCGTCCTGGCAACGGGCCATGGTCGAGCCGACCGTGGTCTCGGTGGGGCCGTAGCCGTTGATGAAGCGCATGCCGGGGCGCGCCCAGTTGCGGACCAGCTCGGAGGAGAAGGCCTCGCCGCCGGCGATGACGACGCGCAGGCTCGGGAACTGCTCCTCGGCCAGCAGGTTCAGCACGGCCGGGGGCAGGCACATGAAGGTGATGCCCTCGCCGCGGATCAGGTCGGCCAGGCGCGGCGGGGAGAGCAGGGTCTGCGTGCTGCCGAGGACCAGGGTCGAGCCGGAGAGCAGCGCGCCGAAGATGTCCAGGACGGAGACGTCGAAGTTGAGCGAGGCGAACTGCAGGATCCGGTCGCCCGGGCCCAGCGGCCAGAACTCGATCTCGGCGTAGCAGAAGTTGACGGCGTTGCGGTGCTCGACGACCACGCCCTTGGGGCGGCCGGTCGAACCCGAGGTGTAGATGACGTAGGCGACGTTCGACGGGCTCGCGAGGGCCTCGACGGGGCTGTCGTCCAGAGCGGTGAGTTCGTTCCAGGACCGGTCCAGGTCCAGCACCGTGACGTCGTCGGTCGGCACCGCGGAGGCGCTGGCCTCGTCGGTGAGGACCACGGTCATCTTGGCGTCCTCGACCATGAAGGCGAGGCGGTCGGCCGGGTACTCCGGGTCCAGCGGCACGTAGCCGCCGCCGGCCTTGAGGATGCCCATCAGGCCGACGATGCGGCGCACCGTGCGCTGCATGCTGACGCCGACGAGCGCCTCCGGGCCGACGCCGAGCTCGCGCAGCCGCCGGGCGACCTGGTTGGCGCGGGCGTCGAGCTGGGCGTAGGTCAGGCCCTCGCCGTCGAGCTCGACGGCCATGACGTCGGGGTGCGCCGCGACCTTGGCCTCGAAGGCCTGGTGCAGGTTCCAGTCGGGGAAGTCGGCCTTGTCGCTGTTCCAGGTGACGAGCTCCTGGTGGAGCTCCGCCTCGGTCATGATCGGGAGCTGCGAGATGCGGGCGTCGGGCTCGGCCAGGAGGCCGTCGAGCAGCGTCTCGAAGTGGCCCAGCAGGCGCTGCGCGGTGGCCGCGTCGTACAGGGCGGTGGCGTAGCTGAGGTTCAGCCCCAGCCGGCCGCCGCTCTCGACGGCGGAGACCAGCAGGTCGAACTTGGCTGCCTCGGCCGGGAGTTCCTCGGAGGCCCAGGTCATGCCGCCGGGCCGGAGGTCGCGCTTCTGGTCGTCGGAGAGCATGAAGCCGACCTGGAACACGGGCGAGCGCGAGGGGTCGCGGGGAGCCTTGGCGGCCTCCACGATCTTGGCGAAGGGCAGGTCCTGGTGTCCGAAGGCGCCCAGCGTGGCGGTCTTGGTGCGCTCCAGGACCTCACGGAAGGTCGGGTCGCCGGACAGGTCGACCCGGACCGGCAGGGTGTTGATCAGGTAGCCGATCACCGGCTGCAGTTCGGGGCGGCTGCGGTTGGCGCTGACGGTGCCGACCACGATGTCGTCCTGGCCGCTGTAGCGGTGGAGCAGGACGTGGTAGGCGGCCATCAGGGTCATGAACAGGGTGGCGCCCTCGTCCCGGCCCAGCGCGGTGAGCCGGGTCAGGACCTTGTCGCCGAGGTCCCTGGACTCCGTGGTTCCCTGGTACGTCTGGACCAGCGGGCGGGGGCGGTCGGTCGGCAGCTGGAGTACGGGCGCGCCCTTGAGGTTCTCGCTCCAGTACTCGCTCAGCTCCTGCAGCGTCTCGCCCTGCAGCCGGTCGCGCTCCCAGACGGCGAAGTCGGCGAACTGGATGGGCAGTTCGGGCAGCTGCGCGGCCGTGCCGGCGACGGCGCCGGAGTACGACTCGGACAGCTCCGCCAGCAGCACGGGGAAGGAGGAGCCGTCGAAGACGGTGTGGTGGACGGTTATCAGCAGGACGTGGTGCTCGTCGGCCAGCTGCTGCAGCAGCGCGCGGAACAGGGGGCCGCGGTCCAGCTCGAACGGGCGGGCCGTCTCCTTCTGGGCCGTCGCGCGCCAGGCCTCCTCGACCTCGTCCGCGGCGACGTGCCGCTGGTCCACGAAGGCCAGCTCGACCGGCACGGCCGGGTCGATCACCTGGACCGGCGCGCCGTCCACGGTGACCAGGCGGGTGCGCAGGGCCTCGTGGCGGGCGACGAGGGCGTCCAGCGCCGCAGCGAGGGCGGCGCGGTCGAGGGCGCCGGTCATCCGTACGGCGCCGGCGATGGTGTAGGTGGATTCCCCGGGAGCCAGCTGGTCGATGAACCAGAGCTGCTCCTGTCCGTACGAGAGCGGCAGGTCCTGCAGCGCGGGCGAGCGGCGGGGGATCGAGGAGATCGGGGGGGCCGTGCGACGCAGCCTGGCGGTCAGCGCGGCCCGCTGGGAATCGGTCAACATGACTGGGTGGTCCTTCTTTCAGGCAGTGGATGGTGCAGCGTCCGGGGCGCGGTCACGACTCGGCCGCGCGTGACTACGCGACGCTTGTGGGCTGGTCCGCGTCGACGGGACCCTGTGGCATCTCCCGCAGCCGGTAGACGGGCGAGAAGGTGATCCACGCCGCCGGCAGCGCGATGCCCGCGACGCCGACGGCCAGGGCGGTGCGCAGCCCGAATACGGAGGCCAGCGAGCCGGCCAGCAGCGCGCCGAGCGGGATCGTGCCGTAGAGGATGAGCCGGTAGCTGGCGTTCATCCGGCCCAGCAGGCGGGCCGGCGTGACGGTCTGGCGCAGGGTGAGCGAGTTGACGTTGAAGACGGCCAGGTTGAATCCGTGCACGGCGAGCGTCGCGCCGAGGACCGTCAGGGAGAGCAGGCCGGTGCCGCCGGGCACGAGCAGCAGTACGGGTGACAGGCAGGCCAGCAGCGTGACCAGGCGCAGCGCCGGGCCGAAGCCCAGGCGCTTGCTGATCCGTCCGGAGAACGTCGCGCCCAGCAGTGCGCCGACCGAGCCGGCGCCGACGACCAGGCCGAGCTGGAACGGGCTCAGCTCCAGTGTCCTGACCGCGTAGACCAGGAAGACGGTCGTCATGACGTTCTCGAACAGGTTGAACACGGCCGACTGGGTGGCCAGGTGCCGCAGGATGCGGCTGCCGACCACCGTGCGGAGGCCCTCGGCGATGTCGGCGCGTACCGACTTCGGTTCGGCGGGCTGCTCGGGTTCGGCCTCCGGCCTGCGGATCCACCACAGGGCGACGGCCGAGGCCAGGTAGGTGGCGGCGCCGACGGTCAGCGCGACGGGCGCGGTCAGCGCGCCGACCAGGAAGCCGGCCAGCCCGGGGCCGGCGATGCCGGCCACCGAGTAGCTGGCCGTCATCTTGCTGTTCGCGTCCGCCAGGTCGTCCTTGTCGACGAGTCCCGGGATGTAGGAGAGGATCCCCACATCGAACAGGACCGTCGCCACGCCGGCCATGAACCCGACGGCGTAGAGCCACGGGAGCGAGAGCACGCCGAGCAGGTGGGCGAGCGGCAGGGCGCCGATCAGCAGCACCCGGACCGCGTCCGCCGCGATCAGGGTCGGCTTCCTGCGCCGCCGGTCGAACCAGACTCCGGCCAGCAGGGTCACCAGTACGTACGGTGCGAACCTGGCGACGTTGAGCAGGCCGATCTGGAACGCGCTGGCGTTCAGGGTGATGACCGCCGCCAGCGGCAGCGCGATGTCGGTCACCTGCGAGCCGACGAGGGAGACCGTCTGCCCGCTCCAGAGTTTGACGAAGTCCTGGTTGGCGAGGACGCCGCGTCGGCCCGCGGTGTCCTGGCGCCCCTGCGTGGTGGTCAATGCTCCCGCCTCCTCAGTTGGCCAGGGCCACGCCGACGGGCTGCGGGGCCGCAGCGTCGGTGTGCAGGCCGAAGGCGCTGTGCAGGACCCGGGCGGCCTCGTCGACCGCTCCGGAGGCGACGTGGCAGGAGACCCGGCTGGGGGTGCTGGTGACCAGCACCGGCCGGATCCCCGTGCTTTCCAGGGATTCCAGGATCCGCAGGGTGACCTCGGACCGGTTGCCGCAGGCGTCCCCGGCCACGCTCACACTGCCCAGCTCCTCGTCGTGGACCGCGACGGCGGCGCCGATGTCACCGAGGGCGGCGATGACCGCCTGCGGTTCGGCTCCCGGCGAGGTGAACCGGAGTTCGCCCGGGCTGCCGATGATGGATCCGACCGGCAGGCCGTGGCCGGCGAGGGCCGCCGACACCTGTGCGGGCGTCAGGCCGTCGACCTGGTAGAGCGGGTCGTGCCGGCGGTGGGCGACGCCGATGATCCTGGCCGTCTCGAACATGTCGTTCTCCTCCCTGACTTCTGTGATCCACGTGCCGGGTTCGCCGGTGAACGAGGAGCGGACGTGGATGGCGACACCGTGGGCCGCCGCGAGCTCCACCGCTCGCGGCTGCATCACCTGGGCGCCCGCCTCGGCCAGCTGGAGCATCGCCTCGTGGCTGAGCCGGTCCAGGCGCCGCGCGTCGGGGACCACGCGGGGGTCGGCGGTGAAGACCCCCGGGACGTCGGTCCAGATGTCGCACTCGGGCAGCCCCAGCGCGGCCGCCACGGCGATCGCCGAGGCGTCCGAGCCGCCGCGGCCCAGCGTGGTGACGTCACCGTCGTCGGTGACGCCCTGGTAGCCGGTGACCAGGACGATCAGGCCCTGTTCCAGGGCGGCCACGATCCGGGCCGGGTCGATGGACTGCATACGGGCGTTGCCGTGCGCGGTGTCGGTCAGCACTCCGGCCTGGCGGCCGTTCAGGGAGACGGCGCGCTCGCCCAGCTCGTGCACGGCGATCGCGGCGAGTGCGCACGACATCGATTCCCCGACGGCCAGGAGCGCGTCCAGCTCCCGGGCGTCGGGCTGCGCCGTGAGGACGTTCGCCATCTCCAGCAGGTCGTCGGTGGTGTCCGACATCGCGGACAGGACCGCGACGACGTCCGCCCCCGCGCGCCTGGCCTCCACCAGCCGCTGGGCGACCCGGCGCAGCCGGTCCATGTCGCCGACCGAGGAGCCGCCGAACTTCCACACCACCGGGCGCAGCGGGCGTCCGGACGGGCTCGTCGCGGACTCGGGTGACTCGGGTGACACAGGTGACACTGGTCCTCCCCGTCCTCTAGCGCGCGGCCGACTGGTCGCCGACCAGCCGCACCCAGCTCGCGAAGAACGCCAGACTGTGGCTGCGCCACAGCCGCAGCGGCTGGTCCAGGTCGACGCCGACCGGTGCCCGTACGCCGGCCACCTGCTGGTCCACGTCCCTGCGGTACTCCTCCGCCAGCCGTGAGCCGTAGTACTCGGGGTGGCCGGTGTGCATGAGGACGGAGTGGTCGTACGACTCGGCGATCACCGTGCCGGCGCCCTCGGCCCGGGCCAGGGCCCGGACGGTGGTGCTGGCGTCCAGCGCCTTGTCGTCGAAGCCGGCGAAGCGGCTGTGCGTCGACCAGAAGCGGTCGTCGAGGGACGAGGCGACGGGGCCGTCCTGCGCCAGCAGCTCCGTCTCGTACATGCCGGAGATCTTGGCGCTGTAGATGTCCTTGGGCAGCCCGTAGACCAGGTGGCCCACGCCCATCGCGCCCCAGCACAGGCCGAGCAGCGGTGATCCCTGCGCGTGGACGTCCTGGACCATGTCGTTCAGCTCGTCCATGAACCGCACCTCCTCGAAGGGGAGGTGCTCCACCGCGGCGCCGCTGACGATCAGGCCGTCCAGCGGCGCGTCGGCGGTGGCCTCCTTGTAGGTGCGGTACGTCGCGGCGATGCGGGCCGGGTCGTCCAGGTGGTAGCGGCGGGAGGAGATCCTGATCCACTGCAGTTCGAACGGGCCCGCAAGGGACAGCTGCGGCAGCAGCCAGTTCTCGTACTGCTCCGCGTTCGGCATCAGGTTGACGATGCCGATCCGCGGCAGTCGGCCGGCTCGTCCGGACACGATCGTGCTCATCGGCCGGCCTCCGCGGCGAGTTCCGCCTCCAGCGTCGTGAGCGCGTCGCGCAGGATCGCCACGGCGTCGTCGGCGACCTCACGGGTGATGTTCAGCGGCGGCAGCAGCCGGACGACGCTGTCGCCCCGGCCGCCGAGCTCGACGATCAGACCCCGGCGCAGTGCCTCCTGCTGGAACCTGGCCGCGACCTCGGTCGCGTCGGCCGTCGGCGCGGCGGCCATCTCCATGCCGAGCATCAGGCCCAGACCGCGTACGTCGGAGACCAGGTGGCTGGTGCCGAGCTGCTCCAGCTCGCCGAGCAGGTGGGCACTGACGGTGCGGACGTGCGGGAGCAGCTGCTCGCGCTCGACGACGTCCAGGAAGGCGTTGGCGCTGGCGAAGGCGAGGTTGTTGCCGCGGAAGGTGCCGATGTGGCTGCCCGGCGTCCAGGTGTCCAGGTGCCCCCGGTAGAGGATGGCGGCGACCGGCAGCCCCATCCCGGACAGGCCCTTGGAGGCGACGACGACATCGGGGGTGATGCCGTACTGCTCGAAGGCGAACCAGGTGCCGGTGCGGCCGCAACCGGTCTGGACCTCGTCCACGATCAGCGGGATGCCGAGTTCGCGGGCGGTGTCGGCGACCCGGTGGACGAACTCGCGGCGGGCCGGGATGGCGCCGCCTTCGCCCTGGACCAGCTCCATGATGATCGCGGCCGGCAGCTGCACCCCGCCGTGGGTGTCGGTCAGCGTGTTCACCAGGACATCGGCGCAGTTGGTGCTGCAGGTCTTGGGAGCGAGGCCGACCGGGCAGCGGTGGCAGTAGGAGTAGGGGGTGAAGTGGATGCCGGGCAGCAGGTTGTGCAGACCGGTCTTGGGCGCGTGCTCCGAGGTGAGGGACATGGCCCCCTGGGTGGAGCCGTGGTAGGCGCCCTGGAAGACCACGACCTGGCCGCGGCCGGTCGCCTTCTTGCACAGTTTGATCGCGGCCTCGACGGCGTCGGAGCCGGTGGGCCCGCAGAAGTGCATTTTGTAGTCGTCCCGGATGTGCTCCGGGAGCATCCCGATCTGACGGCGTTTGAACTCGTCGCGCACCGGGGTCGGGAAGTCGAGGCCGTGCGTCAGTTTCGGCAGCTGCGCGGTCACGGCCGCGACCAGCTCGGGGTGGTTGTGGCCCAGGGCGAGGACGCCCGCGCCGGAGAGGAAGTCGATGTAGCGGCGGCCGTCGACGTCGGTGATGTAGGACCCGGACGCCTCGGCGATCGCGACCGGGATCCGGCGGGGGTAGGTACGGGCGTTGGACTCGGTGGCCGCCTGGCTGTCGAGCAGCACGCGTCCGTTGGGTCCGGGCTGGGTGAGGTCGACCGCCGGTCTCGGTGAGGTCGCTTCGAGCGTCTGCATGATCGTCTCTCTCAGATGTCGGAACCGGACGCCTGCGCGGCGACCAGGTCGGCAGCGCCCTGTTCGGCGACCAGGCGCCGCTCAAGGCTTTCGACGATGGCCTGGGAGCGCAGCGCCAGCAGGCTGAAGGAGCCCGCGTCGCCGAGCCCGTGCGTGGACTCGCACAGCCCGTTGACGAAGATCGGCGGCACCTCGCGCTCGAAGGCCGGGTGCGGGACCACGCCGTAGTCGTAGCCGACGGACAGCGGCCGGCCGTCCGTCACGCCGAGCACCTGCGTGAGGTCCTTGAGCAGCGGCGGCAGCTGCTCGGTCCGGCCGGTGATCCCCAGGTCCAGGTAGCCGGTGGCCAGGACGACGCGGTCGGCGTGGATGCGCTCGCGCTCACCGGTGATGTGCTCGGTGAGGTCCAGCGCCACGCCCTCGGCGGTGCGCTCCACGGCCTCGACGCGGCGGTTGGTGCACAGGCGTATGCGCTCGCGGCCGTCCAGCTCGTCCTCGTACATGCGCATGTACAGGGCGCTGACCACGTCCGCGTCGGCGGCGGAGTAGTTGGTGGGCCGCAGCTGGTCGCGCAGCCGCTTCTTGCCCTCCTCCGACGCGTGGAAGTAGTACTCGACGAACTCCGGGAAGTAGACCTCCTCGGAGAAGGGGCTGGTGTCCTTGAGCCGGTAGCCGAAGCCGGTCATCACGTTGACGATCCGGGCGGCGGGGAAGCGCGCGATCAGGTCGAGCACCACCTCGACCGCGCTCTGGCTGGCGCCCACGACCGCCAGCGTGCCGTCGAAGTCCCGCTCCAGACCTGCGATGTTGGGGAGGAACTGGGAGGTGTGGAACAGGTGCGGGGCCGGCACGCCGGAGAAGACCTCGGGGACGTTCGGGGTGCGGCCGGGAGCGACCACCACGGAGCGCCCGCGGTAGGTGGTGCCGTCGGCGGTGCTGACCTCGACGAGCGGGCCGTCGCCGGTCGCGGTCACGTCGATGCCGGTGACCTCACGGCCGTAGTCCACGTCCGCCCGCACGGTCTGCGCGACCCACTGGACGTAGCGCGCGTACTCCTTGCGCAGCGGGTAGTGGGAGGGCAGGTTGAGGTGTTTGAAGAGACGGCCCTGCTCGTGCAGGAAGTTGGTGAACGTGTACCGGCTCCGCGGGTTGCGCGGGGTCACCAGGTCACGCAGCGGGTTGTTCTGGATGTCGGAGCCGTCCAGGAGCATGGCGCGCTGCCAGTAGGGGCCGGGCTCCCGCTCGATGAACTTCACCCGGGCCTGCGGCCACAGTTCCTCGAACGCGACGGCGACGGCGACGTTCGCTGGTCCGTATCCGACGCAGAGAACGTCATAGGCATCGTGCACGCTGATCCTCCAAAGTTGAAATGGCACGGGCATGCCGGCGGCATGCCGGCGGCATGCCGGCTGGGTCACGGACGGGAGACCGCCTGCACATCCGCGCAAGCGCCGTCGGAGTACGGCCCGGCCGCATGGCGGCCGGCGAAGAACGCGCCGTCGCTGAGGGCCCCCGCTGCGTGCGGGACCGTCCACCCTGCGGCTTCCGGGCCGGTGAGGTCGCTTGCCGGCGCGAGGCCGGCGGTGTCCGCAGCCGCACCTTCGGTGTCCGCATTTCTGGTCATTTGAACTGCAGCTTCCGTCGGCGTCCGGGATGTAATGAGCTTTTCACTCACCGCTACCGGTTGGCTTCCGCCGGGCTTCCGACCGTGCGGTATCGTCCACAAACGCAGGTCATCAGGTGGGGGGCGGTGCCCCGTGCGCGTAAGGCGGACGGGGCCAGGAGGGAGCTGAGTGACAT
Organism: Streptomyces sp. NPDC023541; assembly: GCF_055559995.1. Lineage (NCBI taxonomy): Bacteria > Bacillati > Actinomycetota > Actinomycetes > Kitasatosporales > Streptomycetaceae > Streptomyces > Streptomyces sp. NPDC023541. The sequence goes on along the minus strand of NZ_JBVHJO010000003.1, from coordinate 117,953 downwards.
TCGAGTTCCGTGTTCTCGGGCCGATCACGGCATGGCGTGACGGACTCGCAGTCAGACTGAACGGGCGCAAGACCAGATCGGTGCTCGCCGCGTTGCTGCTCCGCTCCGACCACGTCGTCCCGGTGGAACGACTCGTCGCGATCCTTTGGGGGGAATCGCCACCGCCGACCGCCGTGGCCCAGATCCAGAAGTGCGTGTCCCAACTGCGCGGAGAGCTGGGCCCGGAGCTGATCATCCGATCGGGCAACGGCTACCGCCTCCAGCTCGGCGGTCACCGGTTCGACCTGCGGACCTTCGACCAGGCCGTCGCGGACGCGAGGGCCGCGCTCGGCCGGGACCGGCAGCTCGACGCCCTGGAGGCGTACTGCGCCGGGCTCGCCCAGTGGCGGGGGGAGCCACTGGCCGACGGCACGGAGGAGCTGATACGGACGGAGTCGCCGGCGCTGGAGGAGCGCCGGATCGGCGTCCTCATGGAGCGCATCGAGGCGGAGCTGGCCCTGGGCCGCCACGGCGAACTCGTCAGCGAACTCAAGGCGCTGGTGGGGGAGCACCCGCTGCGGGAGCGGCTGCGCGGCCAGCTGATGCTGGCGCTCTACCGCTGCGGCCGGGTGGCCGACGCCCTCGCGGTCTACCAGGCCGGGCGCACCCTCATCGCCGAAGAGCTCGGCCTGGAACCGGGGGGCGAGCTCCAACGCCTCCACGAGGCGATCCTGGTCGGCGGCCCCGGCCTCGACCTGCCCCGCAAGGCGCCCGACGCGGCGCCCGAGCGCGTATGGTCGCCCATCGTCCCGGTCGTACCGGCCCAGCTCCCGCCCTCGATAGCCGACTTCACCGGGCGCGCCGACCAGGTCAGCCGCATCCGCGAGACGCTGACGACGGGGGACAAGGAGTCACTGGCCCTCGTCGCCCTCTCGGGCAAGGGCGGGGTCGGCAAGTCCACCCTCGCGGTGCAGGCCGCGCGCCGCGTGGCCGAGCAATTCCCCGACGGACAGCTGTACATACGCCTGCGCACCGCCGACACCCGGCCGCTCGACCCCCTGGTGGCGCTCAAACGCTTCCTGCGCGCGCTCGGCGTCGGCGAGGAGGGCATCCCGGACGACCTGGAGGAGTGCAGCGAGCTCTTCCGCAGCCGGACCGCCTCCTCCCGGATGCTGATCCTGCTCGACGACGCCGTCAGCGAGGCGCAGGTCAGACCGCTGCTCCCCGGCTCGCCCGGCTGCGTCGTCCTCATCACCAGCCGGCCGCGGCTCACCGGCCTGGAATCCGCCACCCACGTCGACCTCGACGTGTTCAACGCGGAGGAGTCCGGGGCGCTGATCGAACGGATCGCCGGGCGGCACCGCGTCGTCGGCGACGAGGCGACCACGGCGGAGATCGCCCGGCTGTGCGGCTACCTGCCCCTCGCCGTCCGAATCGCGGCCGCGCGGCTCGCACAGCACTCCCAGGGCGGCATCAGCCGGTTCGCCCGCCGCCTCGCCGACGAGCGGCGGCGACTGGACGTACTGGTCTCCGGCGACCTGGAGGTACGGGCCACGCTCGCGACCGGATACCAGGAGCTGGGGCCGCGCGAGCGCGAGGCGTTCTGCCTGCTGGGTCTGATCGACGCGCCGGACTTCGCGTCCTGGTTACTGGCGCCGCTGCTGCGCATCACCATCGACGAGGCCGAGGACCTGATCGAGGAACTCGTCAGCACCCAGCTCCTCGACGTCATCGGATGCGACGTCGCCGGGCAGACCCGGTACCGCTACCACAACCTGGTCCGCCTGTACGCCAAGGAACGCGCCCAGGCCGAGTACTCCCAGGCGCAGTGCCGCGAGGCGCTCGCCAGGGTGCTGGACGGGTGGCTCACCCTGTCCACCACGGCGGCCCGGCGCATCGCCGGTGAGCGCTCCCAGGAGTGGCCGGCCGCGGCCCGGGGCACGACGGAACGCTACGACGGTTTCGACCGGTCCGATGTCGACTACATCGTCGAGGACCCCTACCTCTGGTTCGAGGCCGAGCGCCCGGCACTGGCCTCCGCGGTCGCGATGGCCTGCTCGAACGGGTTCGGCCGGATCGCGTGGGAGCTGGCCGACAGCACGACCGGCTTCCTGGAGCTGCGACACCTCTACGACGACTGGGAGGCCGGCCACCGCCTCGCCCTGGCGGCGGCCGACGCCGACGGCGACACCCTGGGGGTCGGCGTCATGTCCCTGCGCCTGGCCAACCTGCGGTGCATCCGCAGGGACCCCGAGGCCGGCCTGGAACTCGTCGACCGGGCGGGCGCCGTCTTCGACGGCCTGGGCATCGACGCCCTGCGGAGCGAGTGCCTGGTGATCCGCGCCGGGGCGCTGCGCGCGCTGGGCCGGCTCGGACCCGCCCTCGCCGAGGTGGTGCGGGCCACCGAACTGGCCCAGGACTCCTCCAGTCGGCTCGCACAGGCGCTCGCCGCCCGCGAACTGGGCACGATCCGTTACGAGCAGGGCCGCTGGGAGCTGTCGTCGGACGCCTTCCAGGAGGCGGTCCGCCTCGGCCGCCTGGCCGGCAACCGGCGCGAGGAGGCCCTGGCGTTGCGCCACTGGGCCGTCGTGCTGCGCCACCGCGGGGAGCTCCAGGAGGCGAGGGAGAAGGCGGAGACCGCCCTCGCGGCCTTCCACGAACTGGGGGACCGCCCCTACGAGGCGTTCAGCGGTCTCACCCTCGGTCTGAGCCTGCTGGAGCTGCGCGATCCGTCCGCCCGGCGGTTCATCGAGGAGGGGCACGCCGTCCTGCGGGACATGAACCTGGAATTCGGGATGGGCGAACTCTTCTACGTGCTGGCCTCTCTGGAGCTCGCCGACGGCCACATCGACCGGGCCGTCGACCGGCTGGCCCAGTCCATCCGGCTGCTCGGCGCGGAGCCCGTCCACCACGTGCTGCTCTCCGCGGTCGAGCTGCTCTGCCGGGCGCTGGAGGCCGAGGACCGGGCGGCCGCCCAGGTGCTGCGCCTGGAGCTCACCGAACTGGCCGCGTGCATCGGCACCCCCGCACCGGCCCGCCGCATCGATTCGATCCTCGCCCTGGCCGCACGCAGAGTGACCGGAAGGAATCCGGTAGTGACGCTGTCTAGAGTTCCGGTTCTGCAACCGCTCCACTGACCACGGAAACGGACGGCGATCCATCGTGAAGAAGACCACCATCGTCAGCGACCCACGTGCGAGGGCCGCGGGCAAGAGATCCGGCACGGACGTCATCGGCGTGCGCAGGACCCTTGCGGTGGAAGGACTCTGAGAAAGGCCGGAGGGCTGCTCCTCACATGCGTGTGACTCTGGTGAACATGCCGTGGGCTTCCTTGGACACGCCGTCCCTCGCGCTGGGGATCCTGCACTCCCTCGGCCGCTCCCATCGGGCGGACGTGGAGACGGTGAACGCCAACCTGGACTTCTACGACTGGGCGGCGGAAGCGATCGGACTGAGCGTCGAGGACTACGAGTTCTTCGCCAGCCACGCGTACTTCGAAGGCTATGGGGACTGGGTGTTCTCCGGCGCCCTGCACGGCGTTCCGGCGTGGCGGGTGCGTGAATTCGAGGAGCGGATGGCGCAGGGTCTCAGCCCGCACCTGCGGGCCGTCACCCTGGCCCTGCACGAGGCGTCCGCGCGGTTCGTCGAGGAACTGGCCGCGCGGATCGCCGACACCCGGCCGGAGGTGGTGGGCTTCACCACCACGTTCCAGCAGAACACGGCCGCCCTGGCCACGGCCGCGGCGATCAAGAGGCTCTCGCCGGGCACCGTCACGGTGCTCGGCGGCGCCAACTGCGACGGCCCGCAGGGCGCGGCACTGCACCGGAACTTCCCCGCCGTCGACTACGTGGTACGCGGCGAGGGCGAGCGCGCCTTCCCCGCGCTGCTCGGCGTGGTCCGCGGCGAGGTGGAGCCCGCGACGGTCCCCGGGCTGTGCTGGCGCCGGGCCGACGGCGCGCACCGGGCGAACGCGATGACCCGCCTCCCGCTCCCGCCGGGCGAGTTGAAGCAGCCGGACTACCGGCCCTACTTCACCCGGGTGCAGACGTCGGCGGCCCGCTCCAGGATCGAGCCGAAGCTGGTGCTGGAAGGCTCGCGCGGATGCTGGTGGGGCGAGAAGCACCACTGCACCTTCTGCGGACTCAACGGATCGTCGATGGCCTTCCGCAGCAAGGCCCCCGAGACGTTCCTGAACGAGATCCTGGAACAGACCCGACGCCACCAGGTGCTCGACGTCCTCGTCGTGGACAACATCCTCGACATGGGATACCTGCGGAGCGTGATGCCCGCTCTGATCGAGCGGGGCCACGACCTGCGGTTCCACTACGAGATCAAGTCCAACCTGCGCTACCGCCACCTGCAGACGCTCGCCGACGCCGGCCTCGTCCAGGTGCAGCCCGGCATCGAGAGCCTGAGCAGCCGGGTCCTGGGACTGATGGACAAGGGCGTCACCGGCTGCCAGAACGTGCGCCACCTGCGGGACGCACAGTCCGCGGGGCTCTTCGCCACGTGGAACTACCTGTACGGCTTCCCCGGCGAGAGGGAGCGCGACTACACCGACGTGATCCGGCAGTTGCCCGCCCTCGCCCACCTCACCCCGCCGGACGGCGTCACCCGCATCGAGATCGAGCGGTTCAGCCCCTACTTCGACCGGCCGGAGCTGGGCTTCGCGCCGCTGCGGCCGGCGTCCCACTACGCGGTCGTGTACGACCTGCCGGAGGCGGAACTGTACGACCTGGCCTACCTCTTCGACGCCCCGCACGCCGGCATCGGCGAGACCGCCGCCAAGCAGCTCGCCGCCGCCGTCGAACGCTGGCGCGACCTGCACCTCCACAGCAGCCTCACCCGCTGCGACATCGGATCGAGAATCGTGCTGACGAACCGGCGGGAAGACTTCGGCTGGACGACGCGGAGCATCACGGACCCCGTCGAGGTGGCCGCGTTCCGTCTCCTGGAGGACCCGCGGAGCCCGCAGTCGCTGACCCACCGGCTCGGCGCCAGGTTCAACGCCAGCGTCTCCGCGGCCCGGGTCGCCGAACTGCTCGCGGAGTGGGGCGAGGCCGGCCTCCTCTACGAGGACGCCAACCGGTACGTCCACGTCGTGCCCCTGGGCACCAACGCGGAGCTGACCCGTCTCGGCGGCTGCGCCCCGGACCTGACCCGGGACTTCGCCCGGGCCCCCGGCCCCGCCTACGAGGACGCCTCGTGATCGCCGCCCGCAAGCCGGTGATCGACCTCTGGCGGGACTACCGTGACCACGCGCGGACGCTCCCGGGCATGCACCTCGGCAGCGTCGCCGTCGCCGACGCCGCCGTGGACGCGGCGCACACCGCTCGCGAGCTGTACCGCACGGGCGTGCGCAGGGCCGAGTTCAGCACCCTGGTGGACCTGTCTGCCGCCGCCGAGCCGATCTGCGCCGTACGGATCCTGGACCTGGTCCGGGAGCTGACCGCCTGGGGCGTCGTCGTCGACTGGCGCGTGCGCCTGCCCGCCGCGGGGTCGTGCCGGTCCGGCCCGTCGGCGTTCACGCTCAGCCATCTCTACCCGCCGTCCGGGATCGAGGGACCGGACGACGCGGCGGAACTCCGCTCCGCCTGGGCCGAGGGCTTCTTCCTCGGCAAGTGCCTCGTCCGCAACGGCCCCGGCTTCCTGGAGATCCGCGACCACCGGGCCGGTGTGCTGAACCGGATCGTGATCGACGAACCGGACTACCTCGCCGGGGTGGAGGCGGTCCGGTCGGCCCCGACGGCCGACGGCGTCGCCCCTCACGTCCGGGCCGATCTCGCGGCGGAGTCCCTCCTGGTCGGCGTCGGCGACCTCTGGTGGTGGGCACCGCACCGCCCGCACCGCTGGCCGCAGCCGCCCTTCCGGGTCTGACCCGCCGCCGACCGGGCCCCCCGCTTACGCGGGCTCAGAACACGGGCAGGGCGGCCAGCGTCGTGCCGTCCATGAGGAACACGCGGTTCGCGTCCCCCGTGATCCAGTAGCGCTCAGGGTTCTTGATGATGCGGAAGACCCACGGCGTCCGGTTCTCGGCCGACAGGTCGACGACGTTGATGCCTGCCTCCGTCCTGTTGACGGTGACCGACCACAGGCCGTTGCCCTGGACGACGAGCGGGCTGGGCGGGTCGCATTCGAGGAGGCCCCCGAAGTTCCAGTCCGTTCCCCGGCCGGTCCGGAGGTCCAGGCGGAGGGGGAGCGTCAGAACCGTCGCGTACACGTGGTCGCCGTGGATGGTCGGCGGGCCCCAGAAGACCGGGGCGCCGTTCGGCGGCTTGGGGTTCTCGGCCGTCCAGAGCTCCTTGCCGTCGACGACGTCGACGACGGTGAGGTTCTTGCCGGTCACGCACAGGGTGCGGCCCGACACGGCGACTTTGGCCCGGCCGTTGGCGGACTGCTTGCGGCGGTCCCATGCCGTGCGGCCGTCGGTCGTGTCGAGGGCGACGACGGTCCCGTCCGCCGCCGTGACGACGAGCCGGCCCTGGGCCGCCAGGCCACGGGAGGCGGCCTCCTTGCCGAGGTCCGCGTCGACGGAGGCGGTCCAGCGGATCTTGGCATCGGACCGGCCGATGCTGCGCACCCGGCCCTGCTTGGTGATCACATAGACGGCCTCGTCGTCCGCGGCCAGGAGGGAGGCGGCCTCGGCGGGAGCCGTCCACTTCGGCTCGCCGGTCGAGGCGACGAAGGTCACGAGGGTGCCGTCGCGGTCGGCTGCCGCCACCAGCCGGTCGGAGAGGGACAGGTAGCGGTGGGCGGCCACGACCTTCCCGGCCGACCACCGCAGGGTGCCGTCGGTGACGCTGCGCGCCTCGATGCCGCCCTTCGGCGCGCCGACGATGACGACGTCCCGCACGGGCAGGGGCGCGGGCGCGTCGGCCGAGACGGCCGAGGAGACGCTCCAGAGCGGCTCGGGTGTTTCGCCGAGCACGTAGTCGCCCTTCTTCGCGTCCAGGACCGCGGCCGTCGGGGTCGGCACGGCGGGCGGGATGTCGAAGGGACCGGGCCGGCTCGCCAGGCCCCACCAGGCCGCGGCGCCACCGCCGACCGCCAGCACGGATCCGCCGACCGCCAGGCCCGTCAGCAGGCGGCGCCGGGAGACGGGGCGCGGTGCGACCGCGCCCGGCACGGTGGTCAGCCGGTGCAGGCCGTGCTCCCGGGCCGTGATGTCCTGCGCGATCGCTCCGTGGCGCCAGGCACGTTCGGCTCCGAGGGGCGGGGCGGAGGACCGGACGAGCTGGTCCGGCAGCGGCCGCGACGCCGGGTCCTTGGCGAGGCACGGGCCGATCAACGGCTGCAGCGCGGGCGGTACGCGGTCCAGGCGCGGCTCGCCGTGGACGACCTCGTACTGCACGGCTGCGACGTGCGAACCCTCGTACGCGTGCCGTCCGCTCGCCGCGTACACCAGGACCGCGCCCAGGGAGAAGACGTCGGCCGGCGGTCCGACGCGCTGCCCGAGCACCTGCTCGGGCGCGCCGTAGCCCGGGGTGACCGGGACCTGGCCGGTGGCGGTGAGGGTGAGGCCGTGTTCGGGGCGGGCGATGCCGAAGTCGATGACGCGCGGGCCCGTCGCGGTGAGCACGATGTTGGCGGGCTTAAGGTCCCGGTGGACGAGGCCGGCGCCGTGGATGTCGCGCAGCGCCCCGGCGAGCGCCGCCGCCAGGGCCCGGACGGCAGGCTCGTCCAGCGGTCCGTGGGAGCGTACGGCGTCGGCGAGGGTCGGCCCGGTCAGGAACTCGGTGGCGATCCACGGCCGCCCGCCCTCCGTCCGGGCGTCCAGGACGCGGGCCACGGACCCGCCGCCGACCGCCTGGGCCATCAGGGCCTCGCGGACGAACCGCGCGGTGAGGTTCGGGTCGTGCGCCAGGTGGGGGTGCAGCACCTTCACCGCGGCGGCGTGCCCCTCGCCGTCCTGGCCGACGTAGACCTTGCCCATGCCTCCTTCGCCGAGGACGGCGAGGATGCGGTACGGGCCCAGTCGGATCGGGTCTCCGGATTCCAGGGGCTTCATGGGGTGCGAGGCTTTCTGTGAGCTCAGGCGAGGGGGTACGCGGCGACGTATTCGCCGCCGATGGCGATGAGCCGCTTGGCGGCCGGGTCGGCGAAGTACCGCGCCCTGGCGGCTTTGAAGGGCCGGCTGAGGGCGCCGGTCCGGATGTCGGCGGCCACCAGCGCGGACGAAGCCCCGTCGTAGGCGTACACGTACGAGATCCCCACCGCGGGCGGGGCGGCGAGGTCCTCGGCCCTGACCGTGCGGGTCTTCTCCGCCCATCGCAGGGTGCCGTTCGCGGCGTCGAGCGCGACCATGCCGCGGTTCTCCTCGACCGCGTACACCACGCCGTCCTTGACGGCCGGCGGGCCGAACCGCGCCGTCGGGGTCTGTCCCGCGAAACGCCAGGCCGCCTTGCCGTCGGCGAGGCCCAGCGCCACGAGTTCACCCGCCGACGGGTAGACGTGCCGGTCGTCCACGGCCAGGTGGGCCCGGTTCAGGACCGGCTGCGGGCTCTGGAGCGGCTTGTCCCACAGGGCCCGGCCCGTCAGGGCGTCGTGCACGACGAGGCGCGGCTCCCGCTCCGCGGACTGCTGGACGAGGACCAGGTGCCCGCCCACGGCCCGGGCGGACAGGAAGTGCAGGTGCGGGGACCCGGCGGGGCGGGCGGGCAGCGGGACCTCCCAGAGCTTTGCACCGGACCGGGTGTCCACCTTCAGCAGGAACCACGTCTGGTCCTTGCCGAAGCCGTCGCGGGTGTGGGTGCCGCGGCCTCCCACCAGGTAGACGGCGTCGCCGGTGGCGCAGAGCAGCTGGGTTCCGTAGAGGATCGCCCGCAGGTCCTTGAGCACGCTGAAGGGCGGGTCGGGCTTCCCGGTGGCCGGGTCGACCGTGGAGACGCCGAGCGGCTCGGCCTCGTCGAGGGTGTAGTCGGCGGCGTAGATCTTCGTGCCGTCGGTGGCGGTGCGGCGCATGAAGTAGACCGAAGGGTCGGGCCACTTGGCCGCTCCCGTCGCGGGGTCCAGACCCTTGACGCCGTACTCGCCGACGACGAGGAGACCGTCCAGGGTGAGCGGGGCGGGCGGGATGAGCGGGTCGGCGTAGCTGACGGGCTCCTGCCAGAGCAGGTCCCAGGCGGGTGCCCCCGCAGTGGTGGCGGGCGGTTTGGGGGCGGCGGGGTCCTGGCGGCCGAGCCAGGCCCGGGCGCCGGCGCCGGCCGCTGCCGCCCCGAGTACGCAACTCCCGCCGAGCGCGAGCAGCCGGCGGCGGGAAATACCGGAGGGCGATGGGGGAGGTGACTGGCCGCTGCTCGGGAGGGTCGCGGCGAGGGCGTGCTCCGGCGGGGCGGGCAGGCGGTGGGGCGCGTCGTTCCAGACGCCGCCGACGCGGCGGGCGATCTCCCGGAGGAGGGGCTCGGGGAGGTGGGCGGCGAAGCCGTCCCGCCCGGGGTGCAGGGCAGCGGCGAGTTCGCCGGTGGTGGGGCGGCCGGCGGGGTCCTTGTCGAGGCAGCGGGTCAGGACCGGCAGGAGGGCCGGCGGGACTCCGGTGAGGTCGGGGTCGGCGTGGCGGACGCGGTACATGAGGTCGGCGTGGCCGCCGCTGCCGAAGGGGCCGTGGCCGGTGGCCGCGTAGGTGAGGACGCCGGCGAGGGCGAAGACGTCGCCCGCGGAGGTGTGTTCGAGGCCGGTGGCCTGCTCGGGGGACATGAAGGCGGGCGTGCCGGCGGCGGTGCCGGTACGGGTGAGGCGGTCGTCGCCGAGGGCGCGGGCGATCCCGAAGTCGATGACCTTGGGACCCTCGGCGGTGATCATGACGTTGGAGGGCTTGAGGTCGCGGTGGACGACGTCCGAGGCGTGCAGCTGGGCCAGCGCCGCGCACAGCAGGGCACCCAGGGCGCGTACCGCGGGCTCGGGCAGCGGTCCCGCGACGGAGACGGCCTCGTCGAGGGGCGGGCCGAGGACGTACTCGGTGGCCAGCCAGGGGGTTTCGGCGAGCGGATCGGCGTCGAAGACACGGGCGCCGTGGACGGGGCCGATGACGCGGGCCGCGTCGACTTCGAGGCGGAAGCGGGTGCGGACGGCGGGATCGGTGGCGATGTGGGCGTGCATCGTCTTCAGCGCCGCCGTGCGGCCGGTGGCCGATCGGGCGAGGTAGACGGTGCCCATGCCGCCGCTGCCCAGGCGGGCGAGGAGGCGGTAGCCGCCGAGCGCGTGCGGGTCGTCGTGCGTCAGCGGGGTGACTGCGGTGTGCATCAGAGGGTGGTCCGGGAGGCGGGAACGGGGAGTTCGGCGGCGAGGAGCCCCGCCGACTGGCGTGCGAGGGCGACGACGACCGGTGCCGGCAGGGGCATCGGACCGGTCGGGTCGGGGTGGGTGAGGAGCTGGTGCGCTTGCGGACGCCGGGCGGGGTCGCGGGAGAGGCAGGCCGTGACCGGCTCGCGGAGGAAGGCGGGGAGTTCGTCACGTTCGGGAACGGTGTGGCCGGTCGCGGCGTAGGCCAGTACCGCCCCCAGCGCGTACATGTCGCCCGGCGGGCGGGGGCGGCCGCCGGCCGCCTGCTCCGGGGCGAGACTGCCGGAGTCGAGGCCCGGCAGGCCGCTGCGCTGCCCGCCGTCGGGAGCCGCGGCCCGTACGGCGCCGAAGCAGCTCAGGCGGGGGCCGTCGGTGGTGAGCAGCACGGCGGCGGGGGACAGGCCGGCGTGCGCGACGCCCTGCGCGTGCGCGGTGGCCAGCGTCCGGGCGAGGGCCGCGACCAGGGCCCGTACGACCGGCCCGGGCAGCGGCCCGCCGTGGGCGCGCAGGGCGGCGGGCAGCGAGAGGGCGGGGACGTACGGGGCCGTGCACCAGGGCAGCTCGGCGGCGCCGCCGCCGACCTCGTCGGCCGCCAGGAACCCCGGTATCGAGAGCCGGCGCGCCCCCTCCGCCTCGATGGCCCAGCGGGTCGGGTCGGTGTCGGGGCGGGGAAGCCGGGCGAGAAGGGTACGGCCGTCCCCGTCGGCACTGCGGACGACGACCCGCCGCTCGGCAGCGGTGGTTTCCGGCTCGGCGTCGAGCCGCGCCAGAGCGATGTACGACCCGACCCGCAGGGGGTCGCCATGACGCAGCGCTTCCATGCGCGATCCCTCCCCGTGTGTGTCGATCTCCGGCCACCCTACTCAGGCCCCCGGGCGGGCCTACGTGGGGAACCCGCCGCACCAGGCGTGTTCGATCAGGCATTTCGGGACGAAGGGCGACTCGACGCCGAACGGCAGTTTCCCGTCGTAGGCCAGGCATGCCATGGCGGGCGGCCCCAACACGACCGCGCCCTCGATGTCCTGCGTGCGATCCCCGGTCAGCGTCCAGTAGCCCTTGTGGAGGTTCAGCGCCTCCAGGCGGTCGTCTTCCGGTGGATCGGCGCCCGTAGAAGCACCGCGAACCACGCTCCGCTGTCCGTTCGTCCGAGCTTCCTGGCTCTGGCTACGTCGGGAACTCGCCCACCCAGTCGCGGGTGAGGAGATGGTGGGGAAGGTATCCCGATTCCACGTTGATGGGTATTCCGCCATCGTGTGCGTGGCAGGCGAGGGCCAGAGGCGCCAGAGCAAGGTGTCCGTCGGGCTTCTCTGCTCGCTTTTCGTCGACGGTCCAGTAGGCCTTGTGGAGTTCGAGTGACTGTACGAGGAACTCGTTGAAGCCGTCCGGGTCGTTGGTAATCAGCAGGTAGAAGAGGTTGACGGGCGGTGCCAGCACGGTCTGGAGCAGGCCGTGCGGGGTGAGGGTGGCGGCGTCCGGCTGTGACATCTCGACGGCGAGGGTGAGTTTCTCCACCAGGTCGGAGCCCTGAAGCCAGTAGGTCTGGAGAGCGTCCACCCAATGCCGGACGAAGATGTCGTAGCCGCTGGACGCGATGCGGTTGAGTGGAACCTCCGCAAGTGCGTTCAGCCGTTCCCGATCGCGGCACACCATGGCGATCCAGAAGGTGGTCAGCCACGTGCCCAGGTCGGCGAAGCTCGCCGGGCCCTGGGCCGGCAGTGTGCGCATCTCACGGTTGATCCGACACTCCACGGTGCCTTCATCCGCGCACACGGTGGCGAACACGGCAGACCCGAGCTGCAGCGTGTTGACCACGGCCTCCCATGTCTCCAGCCGCTCCGCGGTCGGATCCACCGTGCAGCGCGCCCCGAGGTGCAGGAGCGCGTCGTTGAACACCATGGGGAGTGAATTCGGGTACTCCTCCAGCTCGTCGATGTCCCGAGCCAGGCTCACCCAGAGACGCTCGGCCCACTCCTCTTCCGTGGCAGCCGGGGTGAAATGCCGACTCACGGTCACGCGTCGAACTCGCCGCGCCAGGCGAAGTCGAGGAGGGCCTCGGGGAGGTAGTCCGTCCGGGTCTCGATCGGGATGCCGTTGGCCTTGGCCAGGCAGGCCATCGCCAGCGGGGCGATGGCCACGACACCCAGGATGTTGCGCGCACGGTCCTCGTCGGCGGTCCAGTACTCCTTGTGCCACCGGACGGCGTCGGCCAGCGCCTCGTTGAAGCCGGCGGCGTCGTTGCGCAGGTACCGGTAGAGCATCATGATCGGCGGGTACCGGAGCTTGCCCATCTCCTCTGCGTCGATGACGCGTGCCTGGTCGGGAGCGCTCAGGTCCACGGCGCGCACCAGGTGCGTGCGCAGGTCGTCACGGCGGAGCCAGAAGCTCTGGAGGGTCTCCACCCAGGCGTAGGTGTACTCGTCCAGGGCTCCGCCGAAGTCGCGCAGCAGGGACACGGGCACCCGGGCCAGCATGTCGAGGCGGGCTGCTTCACGGGTGATGACGGCGAGGTAGAAGGCGTCGAGCCAGGTGTCCGCGTGAAGGTAGGTCTGCGGTCCGGTGGTGGCGAGGTGGCGCTCCTCCTGGCGGATCTTGCAGGTGACCGTCTCCCGTTCGGGATCGGTGGCGGCGAAGACGGCCGAGTGGACCTGCATGGCCAGCAGCCAGGATTCCCACGTCTCCAGCATGACGGAACCGGGGTCCCCCACGGTGCGGACGAGGGCGACGTTCAGCGACTCCATGACGGCATCCGACCTGGAGCTGTGCGAGGTCTCGATCCCCTCCAGGGCTTGGGACAGCGACTCCTCCATGACGGGAACCACCGCCGCCATCTTGTCCTTGCGATAGTCCTGGCGAGGCACGATCACGGACGGTGTCTCCTTTGTCATATCTTGAAGAATTCGAGGACGGCCCCAGCGTACTTATTGCCGCCGTCCGTGGCCTTGACCATGCCGTACTCGAGGTTTCCGTTGTCCAGGGCCGTCTTGAGTTCCGTGGCAAGTTCCGCGTTCGTCCACACCTTGCCCGCGGCATCGGTCACTTCCAGGTCCGGCCGGCGCTTCATCTCGGCGATGATCGTCCGCAGGTACGGCTCGGTTCCCTGCTTGACCATGAAGCCCTTGGCCGGACCGAAGCCCTTGCGCCAGAGGAGACTGGACGAGGGCGCCTTCGCCTCGATGACCATCAGCTTGCCGTCCGGGCGGCGGTACAGCTGGTCGAACATGTTGGCGCCGTTGGGCGTCTTGGGCAGCGGCTGCTCCACCGAGCCGGGGAACCTCTCCGGGACCACGTGCAGCCGTGCCGCCTCCTCGCCCAGGCGTTCCGAGAACGAGGTGTTGTTGGAGGTGCCCTCGCCCCATCGCTCGGTCATGCGCGTGTCGAAACGCTCCTGCGCCTTGGCCAGTTCGGCCAGCGTATCGGCGGTGGGAGCGGTCTTGTGCGCACGCTCGGCGTTGGCGAGGTCCACCGAGACCTTGCGGTCCCGGGCGACGTCGTCGAGGTGGTCGATGGCGGGGTGGTTCTCGTCGCGGACGAGCGGGTCCTTGCCGAACTTGGTCTCGGAGCCGGCGGACGGGAGACTGTTCTTGGAGATCCAGGCCCCGTCGCTGTCCTTGGCCAGGATGGGCAGCTCGACCCCGTCGATCTTGGTCTGGACGCTGTGACGATGCCCGTCCACCCGGTAGTACTGCTCGAACCACGCCTTGTCGTCATTGGCCTTCTGGACGAACTCGTCCTGCTTGGCCTTGACCTGCTCGGGGGTCAGCTGCTGCCCGGACGTGGGGGGCGTCGGCCCGCCGTCCTGACCGCCGCCCGGGGACGTTCCGTCGCCCGCTCCGCGGGCCGCGTCGTCGCCCAGCTGCGGGATGTCGTCGAAGCCGTTGGGACCGCGACCGCCCAGCGGATCGTGGGTGCCGCCCGTGCCGCCCGGGCCGTCGCTGTGGGTGGCTCCGGAGCCCGGGCCGTCCGCGTGGGTGCCGGCCGTGGACGGGGAGTCCGGGCGGGTGCCGCCGGGGTTGTTGAGGTCGTTGCGCGGCATGTTGTCCGGGGCGTGGCCGCCCTGGGTGTGGTCGCCCGCGTGGCCGCCGGGGGTTGTGTCGGCGCCGCCTCGGCCGCCCACGCCGGCCAGCTCGTGTTCCGGGACCCTGACCGGGGTGGTGTCGACGCCGCGCGGGCCGTTGTCGATCGCGTGGACCGGGTCGGAGATGTCGGAGCCGAGGCGGACGGCGTCGTCGCCTCCGCGGCCGCCGACGCCGGCCAGTTCGCGTTCGGGGACCTTGACCGTGGCGGGGGAGTCGACCTTCGGGGCGTCGGTCCGCGGGACGTCCGCGCCCGCGTCCGGCTTGCCCGTCGGGGCGTCCTTGACGGACTGGTCCAGGGAGCCGTCCGCCTTGAAGATGTTGCCGTCGGGGTCCATGAACTTCGGCGGGCCGTCCACCGGGAGCTTGACCGTGCCCGGCGGGAAGGTCGTGGTGCCCTCGGGGAGCTTGATGTTGCCGTCGGGGAGTTTGATCGCGCCGTCCGGGACGGCCGAGCCCGACGGGAGGTGGATCGCGCCGTCGGGGAGGTGGATGGCTCCCTCGGGGAGGGAAACCGCGCCGTCCAGGTTGATGTTCGGGACTTCGACCTTGCCCATGCCCCTCAGGCCGGCCATCACGTCGCCGATCTTCGAGAAGCCCGCGCCCGCGCCCTTGAAGATGTACGTCATCGGGTCGATCGCATGGCCGGCCTTGCCCGCGAACGACAGGGTCTTGGCGACCGCGCCCGCCTTGCCGGCGCCGGAGACGGCGCCGCCCGCGCCGCCGGTGAAGATCGTGGTCACGACGTTGAAGGTGACCGCACCCGCCGCGCGGGACGGGTTCGAGCCCCACTGGTCCCAGGCCAGGAGCGCCTTGCCCGTCTCCTTCATCGCCGTACGCGAATCCCGCAGCCACGAGGGCAGTTTGTCGTCCGGCGCGGCGAGGAAGAGGGGGCCGACGCCCGGGATCGTCGAGATCGCCAGGCCGGTGCCCAGCTTGGCCAGGCCCGTCCAGGACTGCTTGAACACGTCCCAGCCCTGCAGGCCGACCAGGCCGCCCAGGCCCTTGAGGGTGCCCCAGACGCCGTCGACGACGATGCCCTTGCCGAATTCCCAGGCGTGCTCCCACACCTGCCACGCGGGGATGGACTCCTCCACCGCGTCGCCCCACGGCAGGGACTTGGCCTGCTTCATCGCCTCGGCGTCGTAGCCGTACATGTCCTTGGCGTTGGAGCCGTCGTTCACCCGCAGCGGCTTGCCGCCCACCAGTGCGACGATCTTCGCGTAGGCCGCCCGTTCCACTTCCTGGAACTCGGCCCACACCTCGGCGATCTCGTTGCGGCGATCGAGGTTCTCGTCGATCAGGTCGCCGTCTTCACGCCACTTGTCGTCCTTGTCCGTCTTCTCGCGGAACGCTTGCGCTTCCCGCTTGAGGTTCTCCAGCTTCTTGACGATGGGCGCGGCGTCGCGGGAGTACGTGCCGAGTGCGCCGGCGATCGTGCACATGTCGGAGCTGAGCTTCAGGCCGAGGTCGGAGACGGGCTTCGTCGTCGCGAAGAGCTGGTCCGCCTCCGGCGCCTGGTAGAACGCCTGCAGGCCGCCGAAGCTCGTGTGGACGTCCGACGCCTTCGTCGAGACCGTGGCCCCGCCCGACGAGATCGCCTTCACCTTCTCGTCCAGCGTCGGCAGATGGCCCGTGAAGACCGGCACCTCGGCCGGGTCGACCGGCGCGTTCCCGCTCACTTCTTGGCCCCCGTCTTCTCACGCAGGATGTCGAGGTTCACGGACCTGGCCGCGTCCTGGGCGGCCTTGGCCTGGTCCAGGTCGCCCTCCAGGTACTCGTTCGTCGCCGCCACCGCGCCGAGGATGCACGCCTCGATCCGCTCGGCCATCGACTTGAACTCGGGCTTGCGCGCCGTCAGGTACTCGCCCAGCGCGGCCGCCACCGGGCCCATCGCCTTCTGGGACAGGGGCGGCGCTCCCACGGGCACCGGGCCCTGCAGCTTCGTCTCCGCCTGCGAGCCCGGGACGGCCGTCCCCGCGGCCTGGGCCGCCTCCGACATGGCTGTGAGCAGCGCGTTCAGGGCCTTCTCCAGCTCCCCGGCGTTCCCGCCGACGGTCTTCAAGTGGCCCTGCACACCCTGCGGCTTGATGTCCCATGACGTCATGGACGACCCACCCCCGTGAACCCGACTTCCCTACTGACCCGCCGACCCGCTGCCCCGCTGACCCGTAGAAACGATCCTGCTCAGCCGATGTTGTCGACCGCTGCCTTCGCGCGCTGCAGCGTCTGGCGCGCCGTCGCGTCGTTCTTCTCCAGCGTCGTGTTCAGCAGCTGGATGATGTTCTTGACCTCCTGCGAGGCGTTCTTCCAGCGCAGTTCCTTGGCGTGGTAGTCGTCCGCCACGCCGTCCGCCGCGAAGTCCGACATCGCCGCCGCCACCTGCGCCTCACGCGCGGCGATCACCTGCTCCAGCTGGCCGATCACGCCCTTGATCCCGCCCTGCACCTCCGTCGAGGCGCCCACGTCGTACGCACGACGGTCCGTCCCACCACTCGACATGCCAACCACACTCCCCGTTGAAGTTGAAGAAAGAAGAAGACCCGGAACCCCGCGGGCTCAGCGGCCGCGGAAGCGGGCGGCGTCGAAGTTCGCCGAGCCCTGCGTCTGACGGGCGTTCTCGCCCTGCTCCTGGTCACCCGACCCGAACGCCTGCTCCATGCCCGACTGGCCGCCCAGGATCGCCGCCAGCGAAGCGTTCAGCTCCTTCGCGATCCCGTCCGCCCGCAGCTTGAACGAGTCGAACGCGACCTTGCCCTGCCCCTGGAACTTGCCCTCCAGCGGCTGCGCCGCAGCCACCAGCTGCTTGACCAGCGACCCCAGGTCGGTATTCGAGTTACGCGACCCCGACATCAGGTTCGTCAGAACCTGAGTCCCCATGTCGAACTTCATGCCACACTCCCCCGCACTCTCGAGCGATCAACAATCAGCCATCAGTATGACCAGTTCTATCAACATACATCGCACCTGCAACTAGCAACGAGCCAGTTGTGACTCACTCATGACAAACCGCCAGGCATCTTCACGAGCCCTTCAGATGCCCCGTCAGCCGCTCGAAGACCGCCCACCCCGTCAGGTCCGACGGGTCCCCCGGCAGGGGGTAGTAGTACCCGGGGCGGGACTTGGGCCCCAGCCGCACCGGCGGTTCGGCCAGCGGCGTGTGCCGGGCCCGGTCGTCCGGCATGCCGCGCACCTCCTCGGCACCCAGTACGAAGGCCAGCGGCACCCCCGGCCCCTCGAAGCGCGGCGGTACCAGCAGATCACGCCGGGCTTTGCGGAGCTGTACGAGCATCGACTGGAGGCGGTGGCGGGTGACGAGGGCCTCCGCGACGCGCGGGAGGGCGTCCAGCGGCGGCTCCTCGCCGTCGCCGTAGCCGAGCGCCATCGTCACGGTCTCCTCGACGCCCGCCTTCGTACGGCTGATCCGCACCGTGGCCAGTCCCGGCCGCTCCGGGCTGCCGACGACCACGAACCACGTCGGCTCGGGGGCCCGCGCGAACGCCACGTCCGTCAGCCGGCCGGGCGACCAGGGGAGGTTGGCGGGCTCGGCCGTGCCCCACCCGGCCGGCGGGGCGCCCGTCAGCTCGCGCCACGCCGTCTCCAGGGCCCCGCCGAGGACCAGCCGGTCGTCCGCGGGGTGGATGGTGCGGAAGGTGAGGGCCAGCTGCCGTTCGCCCGTGTTCACCGCCTCCTTGTACGCGGCCGCGACCGGTGTCCGCGGGTCCTCCTCGGTGGCGTCCGGTGACACGAGCGTGGCGAACATGCCCTCCTGCCAGCGCAGCACCGCGCCCGAGAGGCCGTCGTAGTAGCCGTCCCGCTGGTCCTGCACGACCCACCGCGAGGGCCAGTCCGGCATGTTGGCGAGCACCGCCGGGGACAGCACCGTCCCGGGCGGGGTGACGATCTGCAGGCCCCGCTCGGCCGCGGCGGCGGCCCGGAAGGCGTCGGAGAGCCAGGCCGTCATCGAGACGACCGGGCGGTCCATGATGACCACGGCGACGTTGCGGGTGAGCACGTCGACGGCGGGCTGCGCCGCGGCGGGTGTCGGGGCCACGCTGATCCCGTCGCTCTCCACCACCGCCACCGACCGCGCCGCCTCCGGCGGCCAGGCGCTCCCCCCGGCCAGCGAGGACAGGCGGGCCGCGAAGGTGCCCGCGAGGCGTTCGGCCTCGGGTACGCCCGTGGTGGCGCGGGCCTCGGTCCACCAGTAGGGGACGCGCGGCGGGGTGGCGCCGAGCAGCCGCTCCGCCTCACCCTCGACCTGTACGAGCAGGGGAGCCTCGACCGAGACGAGCGGCCGCCCCTGTTCGTCGCAGAGCTGGATGACCGCTCCCTCGCCGGCGGTGTCCACCAGCTTGTCGGGGCCGCCGGAGAGCAGACCCGCGAGCACCGTCCAGGGGGCGGGCATCTGCTGGGTCAGGGCTACGACGTCCTTGGTCATGTGGTCCTGCCGCCTTTCACTCGGGTGCGTACACGGTCTGGATCAGCCGGTTGGACTGGCCCCTGCGGACGAGGACGCCCCGGCCGGCCGGCTGCTGGGAGGCGTACACCCCCGGGAACAGCTGGCCCTCGCTCCGGTCGCCCGCCATGACGACCGCCGAGGCCCCCGATTCGCGCAGGCCCTGCACCAGCGGCTCGTACATTCCGCGCGAAGCGCCCGCGACGCGGCGCGTCAGGACGAAGTGCAGGCCGATGTCCGCCGCCGACGGGATGTAGGGGACGAACGGGGCCAGCGGCGACTGTCCCGCGGTGGTCAGCACGTCGTAGTCGTCGACGAGGACCACGATCCGCGGCCCGCCGCCCCAGCTGCCCGGCTCCAGGTCCTCCAGCGGGACGCTGTCGTCGGGCATCCGCCGCTCCAGCTCGGTGGCGATGCCCGCGGCCAGCCCCGCGCACATCTTGGCGTTGTAGGCGTAGCCGCCGTTGAACTCCTCCGGGACCACGCCGCGCAGGCTGCGCCGCGGGTCCATGATGGCGAAGACCAGTTCGTCCTCGCCGTAGCGCTCGATGAGACCGCCGGCGATGGTCTTCAGCAGGTTGGTCTTGCCGCACTCGCTGTCGCCCATGACCAGCAGGTGCTGGTCGTGGTGGAAGAGGTCGAGGAGCACGGGCGCCAGCGCGCTCTGGTCGAGGCCGATCGGCACCCGCTTCGGCTCGGCTACCGGGCCCGGCAGCAGGTGCGGCTCCAGCACGTGCGGCAGTACCCGCACCGGCTGCGCGGCGTCGCCGCTCCAGGTGGCGCGGATCATACGGGCCGTGCGCTCCAGGACGGAGCCCAGCTCCGAGGTGTCGGTGAGTCCGTCGGTGCGGGGCAGCGCCACCTGCGCGAACAGCTTGCCGTCGGTGAGGACGCGGCCCGGCTCGTCGGGCGCGAGGGTCTCGGCGAGTTTGCGCTCGATGCTGGACTCGCTGGGGTCGTTGAGGCGCAGCTCGACCCGGGTGCCGAAGTTCGACTGGACGGCGATGCGGACGTCGTTCCAGCGGAGCATGCCCGCGACGACGTGGATGCCGTAGCCGCCGCCGCGCTTGAGGATGTCGACGACGGCGTCGTCGAGGTCCTCGAAGTCGTCGCGCAGCGCGCCGAAGCCGTCGATGACGAGGACGATCTCGGCGGAGGCCAGCTGCGGCAGCCGGCCGGCCGCGTGCAGGGTGCGCAGCTGCTCCACGGAGTCGATGCCGTGCTCGCGGAAGAGGTCCTCGCGCAGGGCGAGCATGGTGCGCACCTCTTCGACGGTGCGGGCCGCGCGCTCGCGGTCGGCGCGTCCCGCGATCCCGCCCACGTGCGGCAGGCCCGACAGGGCCTGGAGGCCGCCGCCGACCAGGTCGAGGCCGTACACGCCGACCTCCTGCGGGGTGTGGGTCAGCGCGAGCGAGAGGACCAGGGTCCGCAGCAGGGTGGTCTTGCCGGACTGCGGGCCGCCGATGACGGCGGCGTGGCCGCCCGCGACGGTGAGGTCGAGGTACCAGCGGCCCTGCCACTGCTTCGTCGGGTCGTCGAGCAGGCCGAGCGGCACCGCGAGCCGGTCGCGGCGCTTGGCGAGCTGCATTCCGCGCACGCCCACGTCGAGGGGGCCGGCGACGGAGTCCAGGGAGATCGCGTCGGGCAGCGGCGGCAGCCAGATGCGGCGCACCGGACCGGCGGCGTGCTGCAGCTGCTCGACGATGACGCCCATCTCGGTGGGACCGGTCTCGCGCCGGCGCGACGAGGGTTCCTGGCCGCCGGTGCCCTCCTTCTCGGACGGGGAGTTGAAGGCCCCGTACTCCAGGGCGAGCGGGCCGCTGTCCTCGTCCTCGGCGCGCTGTACGGGGCCCCGGTAGGCGCCGGAGACGTAGCTCGCCTTGAAGCGTTCGTAGTGGCTGGTGTCGACCTTGAGGTAGCCGAAACCGGGCAGCGGCGGGAGGTGGAAGGCGTCGGTGGTGTCCAGGACGGTGCGGGACTCGTCGGCGGAGAAGGTGCGCAGGCCCAGCCGGTACGAGAGGTAGGTGTCCAGGCCCTTGAGCTTGCCGCCCTCGATGCGCTGGCTGGACAGCAGCAGGTGGACGCCGATGGACCGGCCGATGCGGCCGATGGACAGGAACAGGTCGATGAAGTCCGGCTTGGCGGTGAGGAGTTCGCCGAACTCGTCGATGACGACGAACAGGTGCGGGAGCGGGTCCAGGTCGGGCCGGCGGTCGGCGCGCAGCGCGGCGTAGTCACCGATGTCGGCGACGTTGCCGGCGTCCTTGAGGACCTGCTGGCGGCGCTTGACCTCGCCGGCCAGCGAGGCGTGGACGCGCTCGACGAGCCCGGCCTGGTTCTCCAGGTTGGTGATGACGCCGGCGACGTGCGGGAGGTCGGCGAACGGTGCGAAGGTCGCACCGCCCTTGTAGTCGACGAGGACCAGGGCGAGGTCCTCCGGCGGGTGCGTGGCCACCAGGGCGAGCACGAGGGTGCGCAGCAGCTCGGACTTTCCGGAACCGGTCGCGCCGACGCACAGGCCGTGCGGGCCCATGCCCAGCTCGGAGGACTCCTTGAGGTCCAGCAGTACGGGCTCGCGGGCGTCGCTGATGCCGATGGGCACGCGCAGGAAGGCGCGTTCGCCGCGCGGGGCCCACAGGCTCGCCAGGTCCAGGCGGGCCACGTCGTCGATGCCGAGCAGGTCGGCGAAGTCGACGGGCCCGGACAGCGGGGCGTCGATGAGGGACTCGGCGGACAGGCGCAGCGGGGCGAGCATCCGGGCGAGTCCCTCGGCGAAGGGGATGCCCACCTCGTCGACGGTGCCGTGGGCGCTGATGGGCTCGTCCTGGCGCAGGTCCTCGATGAGGACCTGGTCGCCGTCGACGGTGATGCGTACGCCGACGTGCCCGGGCTCCTGGATGCGCTGTTCCAGCAGGTGCAGGACGGTGACGCCCATCTCGCGCAGGCCGACCGCGTCGTCGGGGCGCGGCAGTTCGACGGCGTCCTCGCCGTGTCCGTCGGTCACGACGAGCAGCCGGGACGTCATGGACAGGGCGTCCTTGCCGGACAGCCCGCGGCGCACTTCTGCGGCGTAGGAGGCCCGGCGGCGCAGCTCGGGGCCGATCTGCCGGGCGAGCTGGTCCGCGGAGGGGGCGATGCGGCGGGCGGCGACGGGGCCGTCCAGCTGCTCGGTGTCGAGGAGGTGCGGCATCCACTTGGCCCACTCCCAGTCGGGGAGCCGGTCGCCGGGCACGGCCAGTGCGATCGCCACGTCGTCGGGGGCGTGCATGGCGGCGGCCTGGACCAGCAGGGCGCGGGCGACGCGCAGGCAGTCCTCGCGGGGGCCGATGACGCTGACGTTGCCCACGCGGTCGAGCGGCACGGTGAGCGGGAGTTCGGTGCCGTTGCGGAAACGGGCGGTGAGCGCCGAGGCCTCGTTGAGCATGAAGCGGTCGGGCGGCGTGAGGACGGAGGAGCCCTGCTGGCCGATCTGGAGGTCGCGTACGGGCATCTCGCCGGTGCCGACCCGCACGCGCAGGAAGTCCCCGTCGGCCCGGCGGCGCTCCCACAGCCGGGCCGGGTCGCGGACGATGTCGTACAGGGCGTGCGGCGGCGGGTTGAGCACGTCGGCGTGCTCGCCGCGTTCGCGTTCCTCGGCGGATAGCTCCTCGCGCAGGTCCTCCAGGTAGGCGAGGTAGGCCTCGCGCTGGGTGCGGCGCGTGCGCTGGGCCTTGCCGCGCTGCGAGAAGACGAGCGCGACCGAGCCGACGATGGTGACGACGAGGATCAGTGCGCCGAGCGCGGCGAACTGGCTGTTGCGGACGACCGTCATCATCACGACGGACGACATGACGCCGGCCACGGGCAGCAGCGACATCGCGATGCTGCCCGCTTTCCCCTCGGGGAGGTTGGGCGGGGCCTCGATGGTGCGTGCGGCGGGCGGCGCCGGGGGCCTGACGGTCCGCGCCGGGCGGTGGATCAGTCGGGTACTCATCGTCAGTGGCGCTTCTGGGAGAGCTGGAAGACGTCCGCGGCGAGCCGGGCGGCGGTCTGCCGGGTCGAGTGGGCGAGCAGTTCGGTGCGGATGCGGCCGCCGTCCGCGAGGTGGCGGTCGTAGGGCAGGACGTGGACGCTCGGCCCGGCCGCCGCCAGGGTGCGGACCGCGTCGGCGAGGTCGACTCCGCAGTGCGGCGACTGCTCCGTGATGACGACGGAGGTGCCGGCCAGCATGTGCGGGGGCAGGCCCTGCATCCACTGCAGGACCGCGTACGTGCTGCTGACGCCGTCCAGGGTGGCGGGGGTGGCCAGGACGCGGGCCTGGGCGGCGGACAGGGCGACGCGGGCGACCTCGGCGGGGAGCGTCTCGCAGTCGACGACGGTCACGCCGAAGTAGCGGCGCAGCGCGACCATGGCCCGTTCGTAGGAGGGGGTGTCGAGCATCGCGCCGATCTGGCCCTGGCTGCCGGGCAGCAGCCAGGCGTTGTCCCGGAGCTGGACGAGGTAGCCGGTGATGTCGAGCAGCGACATCTGGGGCTCGACGATGCCGGCGACGTCGCCGGTGGTCCAGCGCAGGGTCTCGGCGCCGAGCCGGATCGGCAGGGAGCCGAGGGCCGGGTCGGCCTCGACGAAGAGGACGGGGTCCTGCCGGTAGTGCGCGTACGTGGTGCCGAGCAGGGCGGCGACCGTGGACTTGCCGGCGCCGCCGCGGATGGAGGTGACGGCGATCTGGCGGCCGGTGGTGACGGGCTGCTGGAGCAGTTCGGCGGCCCGGGTGGCTTCGGCGACCTCGCGGGCGGCCGACGAGGAAACGGTTCTCCGTACGGCGCGCAGGACGCGGGCGGTGAAGGGCTCGCCGTGCCGGGGCTTGCGGCCGGCTCCGGAGAGCTGCCGGTCCACGGCGGGCTTGGAGTCGGGGGTACGGGCCCGCTGCCCGTGGCCTGCGGCGGCGTACGCGGCATGCGGCTGCTGCTGCTGGGGCTGCTGCGGCTGGGCTTGGGCCTGGGCCTGGGCCTGGGGGTGCGGGTACGGCCGGGCCTGCGGCGGGAGGCTGCCCTGGGGGCCGGCGGGCGCTGGGGCGGCCGTGCCCGCCCCGGGGTGCGGGTGCCCGTACGCGGGAGCCTGGCCGGGAACCTGCCCGCCGGGGCCGGCCGCCGGCCGCTGCCCCGCACCGGCGCCCTGCGGCCCGGCCTGCGACCCGGGGCCCGCGCCCTGCGACCCGGCGCCCGGGCCCTGTGCGGCGCCCGGCTGCGCCGCGCCCTGGAGGTCGCGCAGGACGTCGCCCTGCCAGTTCTCTGCGTTCGGCATGTCTGCCCCTGCCCCTCTTCCTCAGAACTTGTTGAGCAGCTGCCCGTACACGCCGAACACCCCGACGGCGAGCGGGAAGAGCCCCACCATGCCCACCGACTCGACGAGGTCGGCCGTGCGCCGCAGCCGGACCTGCACGTGGTCCGGCGGCTGCACCGCGAGGGCGAGCAGCGGCAGCAGCGCGGCCACGACCAGCACGGCGAGCGGACCGGCGCCGCCGTCGTGCCCGGTCCACAGCATCACCAGGCGTACGACGAGCAGGGCCGCGGCGGCGATCAGCGCCACGACCTCGGCCACCAGCGGGAACGCGCGCGCCCTCGACAGCAGTACGACGGCGACCAGCGACGGCAGCGCGACCGTCCACACGGAGGGCTTCTCGGCGAGCGTCAGCAGCCAGCCGGCGGCCGCCGCGGAGATCGCGGTGACGATCGTGGCGAGGGCGAGCCCGCGGTGCGTGGCGGCGAGGGCGTTGCCCACCTCGTGGCGGCTGACGGAGGCGCCGCCGGAGCGGCGGTCGTCCAGGGCCGTGAGCCCGGAGGCCATCAGGGCGAGCCGCGGCAGCAGGCCGAGCAGCACCACGGAGACGAGGGCCATGACCGCGCCGAGCCGGGCCGGGTCGTCCTGGACGGCGGCGACGGCCTCCCACAGGGCGGTGATCACGGCGGTGGCCACGGCTCCGAAGAGCCCGCCGCGGCCGAGCGGCGAGAAGTGGCCGAGCAGTGCCAGTGTCAGGACGAGTGCGCCGGCGACGGCGGCGAGCCGCGCGGTGCCCGGCCAGTCGTGGGCGTCCGCGGCGGTCCACGCGGTGAGGACGCCCAGGCCGCCGGAGGCGAGCAGGAGCGCCGTCGCGAGGCCCCGGTTGCCCTGGCCGATCCGCGAGACGAGGGCGCCGGCCGCCATCAGGACCAGCGTGACGGCGGCCAGGCCGCCGGCCAGTGCTCCGAGTGCGAACTCGTGCCGGGCGAGCAGGGCGGCGGTCACCGTGAAGGCGACGGTCGCCACGCCCGCGCTGCCCCGCCGGGCGGCGGGACGCCAGCGCCAGGCCTGGAGGTCGAGGTCGTCCGAGACCAGGTCGGTGACGTCGTGGACGACGGGGGCGGGCGGTGCGGAGTGGCTCCTGACCAGGCGCAGGACGGCGCCGTCGGCTATGCCGGCCGTCGCGAGCGTGCTGTCGTGCGGCAGCGCGGAACCGTCCGGCGCGATCAGCTGACGGGTCAGCGGCCGGGACGCGGCCCGGTCGTCGAGCAGCTGGAGTATGTCCGGGAGCAGTTGGCCGATCGGGGTGTCGGACGGCAGGACCATGTCGGCACGGCGCCGCTCGCCGATCAGGGTCACCCGGCTGAGTTGCGCCCGGGAAGTCGTTGCTGTGCTCACCACTTGCGGGAACCTATCATCGCGGGTTTGCGACCTTTCGGGGCCAAGGGGGACATGGCGCTGCTGCCGGACCGTGAACTCTCCCGGATCTGCACGCCTGATGCTTCTTCCTCTACGACTGCACCGGTCCCGGCGACTGGGCCGAGTGCGAGGGCGTCGGCTGTGACGTCTTCTTCGGTGGTTTCGGGGACTTCGACGCGGACGGGCTCACCGGAGCGGACGGCTGCCGCGATGTCGTGGGCTGCCCGTACGGCTGCAACTGCCCCTGCTGTTGCTGTTGCTGCTTCTGCTGTTCGGCCTTCTGCTTCGCGAGGGTGTGCTGGACGAAGGACCAGCCGACGCAACCCGCGCACAGGACGGCCGCGATGGCGATGCCCGCGAACAGCTTTCCCAGCCGCTCGTCCGCCGTGCGCCGCGCCCGCTGGGCGCCGAAGAGCAGGGCGTCCCTCATCCTGCGGCGGCGTACCGCCACCGACTCCAGAAGCTGGCTGTCGTAGTCCCGTGCCATCTGTCGTCCGTCGCCCCAGTCCCGGCTCGTCGAGCGCCCGCCACCGCTCCAGGGCGCGGCTCCTGAGCGTGCGCCATGCCGAGCCCCCGTGTTTTGCCTCTGCAACATAGAGCATGTGTGCGGATCGAGCACATCCGGACCGGGGAGTGAACCGGGCACGCTGCCGGCCCGGCCCGTGACCGGGCACTGAGGGGCGCTGAGGCGCACCGACCGGGCGGCACCGGCGGCCACCGGCGGCAACGTCCGTCGTAGCGTGGGCGCTTCGAGGCGGCGCGCCACACACACCCCAGGGAGAGCACATGACCGGTCAGGCGGCACAGCAGGTCGAGCAGTCCATCCAGGACGGTCCGGACGTCGTGGTCCGCACGGCGGGCGAGGCGGACGTCGAGACGGCGGCCGCGCTGTTCCGCGGTTACCTCGACTTCTACGAGGTCGACATCGAGGACGCCGACGCCCCGCGGGCGTTCCTGGCGGAGCGGATCGCGAAGGACGAGTCGCTGGTCCTGCTCGCCGACGTGGCCGGCGCCGGTACCGTCGGCTTCGCGCAGGTCTACCGCGCCTTCTCCTCCCTGTCGTTGACGACCGCCTGGATCCTGAACGACCTCTACGTCGCCCCCTCCGGCCGCCGTACCGGCGCCGGCCGGGCGCTGCTGCGCGAGGTGCTGCGCCGGGCCCGCGCCGCCGGGGTGGCGGGCGTCCAGCTGGAGACCGCGTACGGCAACAGGGTCGCGCAGGGGCTCTACGAGGCGGAGGGCTTCGTCCGAGAGGAGTTCCACGTCTACTTCCACGACTTGGGCGGCGTGACTTCGACCGAGGGGTGAAACATTCCCGTACGGCCGTCGCGTCAATGGAGTGGGACGGACGCGAGGGGGAGTGGATGCGACAGGGTCGCAGGGACGGGTTCCGTGAATTCGAGGCGGGCCGGTCGGGGCACCTGTACCGATCGGCCTGTCTGCTGGCGAGCGGGGACACCCATCTCGCGGAGGACCTGGTGCAGGAGACCCTGGGCCGGATGTACCTGCACTGGGGCCGGATCGCCCGTGTGGACAATCCGGCGGCGTACGCGCAGACGGTGCTGGTGCGGGCCTACCTCACGCACCGGCGCCGCCGGTCGGCGGGGGAGCGCCCGGTCGGGCGGTTCCCCGACACGGGGGCCGTGGCGACGGGCGGCGGCGATCCGGCGCTGCGGATGACCCTGCTGGAGGTGCTGGGGCGGCTGGCGCCCAAGGACCGGGCGGTGCTGGTGCTGCGCTACTGGGAGGACCGCAGCGTCGAGGAGACCGCCGACGCCATGAACGTCAGCTCGGCGGCGGTGCGTACGCGCACCTCCCGGGCGCTGGCCCGGCTGCGGGAGGAGCTGGGCGGCAGCCTCGGCGCCTTCGCGGAACTCTGAGGGCGCCGAAGGCGCCGAACCCTGCACGCCCCTGCACGCCCCCTGCACCGCCCACCCCCACCCTTGAAGCGGAAGGTCTAGTTCCTCATGCCCTTTGAAGATGATCTCGGTGCGGCCCTCCGGCAGGCGGGGGACGGCTTCACGGCCGACCGGCACGCGCTGGTGAACGCCGGCGAGGAGCGCGGCCGGCGCCTGGTGGCGCGCCGCCGGGCCGCGGTGGTCGGCGGATCCGTGCTGGCCCTGGCCCTGACAGCGACGGCCGGCGCCTACGCCGGCGGCCTCCTCGGCGGCGCGGGCGGCGCGGACGGCGTCGCGGTCGCCGCGGCGCCGACGCAGGACGGTGGTTCGGGCACGGACGGTGCGCCCGACGCGGGTGCCGGGAACCCGAGGGTCGGCAGCGGCGCGGTCACCGGGGAGCAGATGATCGCCCATCTGAAAGCCGCCTTGGCGGGCGGGCAGTTGACCGCCGCGACGGGACGCGGCACGGACAGCGACAGGGGTCCGGCGGCCTCCGGCGTGTACGACGACGGGAAGGGCAAGGCGGCCGTCGGCGTCGCCCTCTCCCGGGTGGACCCCGACGGCAGCCACGCCGGCCAGCTCACCCAGTGCGGGGACAAGAACCTCCAGGGCTACGACGACTGCCGGACCGAGAAGCTGCCGGACGGTTCGAAGCTGCTGATCCACAAGGGGTACGAGTACGCCGACCGCCGGGTGGACACCAAGTGCTGGCGGGCCGTGCTCGTGACCCCGCAGGGCTTCATGGTGGCCGTCTCGGAGTGGAACTCCCCGGCGGAGAAGGGCGCGGGCATCACGCGGCCCGACCCGCCGCTGGGCAGTGAGCAGCTGAAGGCTCTGGCCACCTCGCCGGCATGGCTCACGGCGCTCAACGACCTGCCGGCCGCCGAGCGGGAGCCGGTCCGGCAGGGTGGCGAATCGGGCGCGGCGCTCAAGGACCGCAACGCCGGCGACGCCCTGGAGTCGCTGCTGGCGCCGTTCGGGATCCCGATCGCGTCCAAGGGCGGGCAGGAGGAGTACGGCTACGCCGTGCTCGACGACGGCAAGGGCAAGTCCCTGGTCCAGCTCAACGTCTCCAAGGGCGAGAGCACCTCGGGCTTCGCGGGCGCCGACGTCACCGTTCTGCCCGACGGCACCAGGGTCAAGGTCACTCAGGGTCCCGGCGAGAAGGGCAGGGGCGTGGCCCAGTGGACCGTGGCCACCCTGCGCGAGAACGGCGTCCGCGTGACGGTCTCCGCCTTCAACGCCGCCAACCAGAGCGGCGCCGCCACCCGCGAGACGCCCGTGCTCACGCTGGACCAGCTGAAGCAGATCGCACTCGCGCCGGGCTGGAACCGTGACCGCAACTAAGGGCTGTCCCGTAATCCCCGGCGGGCGCACGACGACAGCCACGGCACCTCGCCGCGTTGTCGGAACGCCCGCATACGCCCAGTATCAGCACGCTCCTGCGCCTTGCGATGCACCGCATCTGACGCCGTGCGCTGATCCACCGGGGACTACGGGACAGCCCTTTGGGGTCAGGCTCCCTCGGGAGTGATCAGGCAGAAGGGATGGCCGACGGGGTCCTCGTAGACGCGGTAGCCGATCGGCTTGTCCGAACCGTCCAGCAGCGTCGCACCGAGGGCGAGCACCTGGGCCTCAGCCGTATCGAGGTCCGTGACCAGCACGTCGATGTGCATCTGCTGAGGACGCGCGGAATCCGTCCACCGAGGCGCGCGAAAGTCGTCCACCCGCTGGAAGAGGACCACCGGTGCGCCCGCCGCGTTCTGAAGCACGACGAAGTCGCCCGTGTCCGCCCGCCGCGAGAGCGACAGCAGCTTCTCGTAGAAGCCGGCGAGCTCATCCGGGTCGGGGCAGTCGATGACCACGGTGTACAGGTGTCCGATCATCCGGCTCACTTTGCCACTGTCCGCGAGCGGGCCGAACGGCAGGTGCCCGGCCCGAAGTTGAAGAACAAGAGGCCTGGCTGCGGGAGGAGTCACTTGGCGTCGGCGTAGCACTCCACGACCGCCGTCGTGAACGGGAACCGGACCGGGGTGTCGCCGAAGGCGATCCGGCCGGCCCGGTCGCCGGCGGCGCGGATCGCCTCCACGACGGCGTCGGCCTCCTCGGCCGGGCAGTGCACCATCACCTCGTCGTGCTGGAAGAACACCAGCTCCGCGCGCATCCCGGCGGTCGCCTGCCGCAGGGCCGCGAGCATCAGCAGGGCCCAGTCGGCGGCGCTGCCCTGGACGACGAAGTTGCGGGTGAACCGGCCGCGGGCCCGGGTGTTGGTGGAGGCGTAGCTCGGGGTCCAGCCGTCCTCCCGGTCCCGGGAGGTCCCGGCCTCGCCCTCGGGCTCGCTGCCGCCGGGGTCGACGCCCCCGTCGCCGGCTTCGTAGCCCTCGCCGGAGCCGGCGGGCGGCGGGCAGGTGCGGCCCAGCCAGGTGCGTACGAGCCGGCCCTCCTCCCCGGCCTTCGCCGCGTCGTCCACGTACGCCACGGCCCGGGGGAAGCGGCGGCGCAGCGCGGCCAGGTTCTTCAGGCCGTCCCCGGAGGTCTGCCCGTAGACGGCGCCGAGCACGGCGATCTTGGCCTTGTCGCGGTCGCCGGAGAAGCCCTGGCGGGAGACGGCCGTGTAGAGGTCCTCGGGCCGGCCGGCCACCTCCATGAAGGCGGGGTCGCGTGAGATCGCGGCGAGCACGCGCGGTTCCATCTGGTCGGCGTCGGCGACGACGAGCCGCCAGCCCGGGTCGGCCACGACGGCCCGGCGGATCACCTTCGGGATCTGCAGGGCCCCGCCGCCGTTGGTGACCCAGCGGCCGGTGAGCGTGCCGCCGGGAATGAACTCCGGGCGGAACCGGCCTGCGTGGACCCAGTCGCCGAGCCAGCTCCAGCCGTGGGCGGTGTAGATCCGGTACAGCTTCTTGTACTCGATCAACGGCTCGACGGCGGGGTGGTCCAGCTCCTGGATCTCCCAGCGGCGGGTGGACTTCAGCTTGATCCCGTCCTTGGCGAAGGCCTTGATGACCTCCGCGGGCAGGTCGGGGCGTACGCGTCGGCCGAAGGCGGCCGAGACGCGGTCGGCCAGCTCGGCGAGGCGCCGGGGCTCCCCGCCGCCCGCGTACCGCTCGCCGAGCAGCTCGGCCAGCAGGGCGCGGTGCACGTCGGCCCGCCAGGGCAGGCCGGCCCGGTTCATCTCGGCGGCGACGAGGAAGGCCGCGGACTCGGCGGCGACGAGCAGCCGCATCCGGTCGGGGTGCGCGGTCGCGTCGAGCCGCCCCGCCTGGTCGGCGTGGACGGCGAGCAGGGCGTCGAGGGAGAGCGGGGCGGGCTGCGGGTCGAAGAGCGAGTCCTGGGCGCGCGGGTCCGCCGCGCGCTGGGGCGGATCGGGCGGCACGGGGGCGTTGTTCAGCCGCGCCCAGGCGGCGGCGGCCGAGCGGGGCTCGCCGGAGCGGCCCTCGTGGCCGAGGAGCAGCAGCTCGGCGTCCTCGATGTCGTGGCACCGCTCGACGCGGACGCCGGCCGCGAGCAGGCGCGGGTACACGGCGGCGGTGGACCGCCAGACCCAGCGGGTGCCGGCCGGGGCACGGCGGATCGCCTCGGCGGGATCACGGACGCGGAGCGGGGCCGCGTCCGCCCGGGCCGCGTCCGCGGGGTGCACGGGGGCGGCGTGCCACCACCCGTCGCCGTCCTCGGCGAGGGCCCACCGGGGAGTGCGGTCGCTCATGGGTGCGAGTGTCCCACCGGGGTCCGACAGTGGCGCCGCGCCGGGCCGGCCCCCGCTCCGCGCCTCGGGTGCCGGCGGCCGTGCGGTCTTGGCGCCGGCCTCCGGGGCCGGCCGCGGGGAGCGGCCCGGCGCGCACCGCCCGCGGAGCGAGGCCGCCCGCCGGGCAGGGGACGCGAAGGCGGACATGCCAAGCTGAGAGGTGTGAAAGACCTTTCCGAGACCGTCGACCGAGCCTTCGCCGCAGCCCTCTACGCCCAGGACGACGCCGGGCTGGACACCGGGGCCTCGCTGCTCGTCGCCGATTCCCGGAGCTGGCCCGGGGTGGGCCGCGAGCTGCTGGCGCGCGGGGAGGCCTACGTACGGCAGGGCTGGGAGCGGGGCTGGCGGCCGGCCGACGTGCTCCGGCTGGTCCGCCGGGACCTCGACGAGCGGCACCTGCGGATCACCGGGGACCTGATCGCCGCCGAAGGGCGCCGCTACGCCCGGCTCCCGGAGCGCTGGAGCACCGCCGAGGTGTGGTGGAAGAGCGACGAGGAGTACGCCGACGGGCTCGCGCAGCGGGAGCGGGCCGACCGGTTCACGCTGGCGACCGCCTTCCTGGAGGTCCTGCGGCTGCTGATCCGGCTGCCCTCCGTCGAGCCCGTGGGTCCGCTGCCCGGCGACCCGGTCGACGCCCTCGCGGAGCACGCCCACATCGAACCGCGCATGCTGGCCCGCATCCGGGCCCTGCTCGCCAAGGCCGAGGCGACCACCTACCCGGAGGAGGCCGAGGCGCTGAGTGCCAAGGCCCAGGAGCTGATGGCCCGGCACACCGTGGACGAGGCCCTGCTGGCCGCGCGCGGAGGCGGCCCGGCGCGGGTGCCGGCGGCCTGCCGGATCGGTGTAGAGCCCCCGTACGAGGAGGCGAAGGCGGTCCTGCTCGACGCGGTGGCCACCGCCAACCGCTGCCGGGCGGTGTGGAACAGCGGCTTCCAGTTCTCCACGGTGGTCGGCTTCGAGAGCGACCTGGAGGCGGTGGAGCTGCTCTACACCTCGCTCCTGGTGCAGGGGACGGCCGCGATGACCCGCGCCGAGGCCGCGCAGCGGTCGGGCGGACGCAAGCGGACCAAGACCTTCCGGCAGTCGTTCCTGCTGGCCTACGCCAGCCGGCTCGGCCACCGGCTCGCCGCGACCGCCGAGCACACGGCGACCGAGGCCCCGGACAACCTCCCGGCCCTGGTGGCGCGCGACGTGGCGGTCACCTCCCGGGCCGAGGAGATGTTCCCGCGGACCACCACGACCCGGCTGCGCGGCGCCACCGACCACGCGGGCTGGGAGGACGGCACGGCGGCCGCGGACCGGGCCCACATGGGCGGCCGCCGCCGCCCGCTCCCCAAGTCCTAGCGGTGCGCGAGCGCCCCGTTCTGCGGTGGGGCGGCGTCAGGGGGCCGTACCGGCGGATTCGGTGTGGGCGGTGTGGACGGAGCGGGGGACCGGGCCGGCGGGGCAGCCGGCCTCGCTGCGACGCGGTCCCGGACGCCCTCCGGCCCTGGGGGCGGACCTGTCTGTGATCACCGGAACACCCCGCGTGCACGTGCATCTGCGCATGCAGCAGGGAGTGAACACAGCTATGATCCGGTGGAGTTGACATCTGCACTATCGGGGGCTTCCTGTGGACCACGCGTACAACGGGATGGCAGCTGCAGAACTCGCTTCCTTGTTTGAGCTGACGTGGCAGAAGAGCAGACACAGCAACTCGCAGGGTTCCTGCGTGGAGTTCGCGAAGCTGCCCGGAGGCGACGTCGCCATGCGCAATTCGCGCTTCCCGGACGGTCCGGCGCTCGTCTACACGCCGGCCGAGATACAAGCCCTGCTCCTGGGCGTCAAGGACGGCGAGTTCGATCACCTGATCGGCTGACGGAACAGCGCATTCATCAAGCCATGCACGT
Source organism: Streptomyces sp. NPDC023541 (assembly GCF_055559995.1). NCBI lineage: Bacteria > Bacillati > Actinomycetota > Actinomycetes > Kitasatosporales > Streptomycetaceae > Streptomyces > Streptomyces sp. NPDC023541. The sequence continues at coordinate 84,954 of NZ_JBVHJO010000003.1, read as the reverse complement.
GCACTGGCCGGGACTGATCGCAGTGATCGGTCCCGGCCAGTGGTCGTGTACGGGTGGCTCAGTCGTGGAGCAGGAACAGCGCCCAGACCACCTTGCCGGTCAGCCGCCCCGCGAGCGGGTGCCAGCCCCAGCCGTCGCTGTACGAGTCCACCAGGAACAGCCCGCGCCCGGACTCCAGGTCGAAGTTCTCCTCGGTCCGCTCCGGCGAGAACGCCCCGCCGGGCCGGTCCTCGCTGGGGTCGCGCACCGCGCACACCAATCGGGTGCTCCACCGCATCAGGTGCAGCCGTACCGGCGGCTCCGGCTCGGCGTCCGGCCCCCGCGACTCGTCCGGCAGGGCGTGCCGCAGCGCGTTGGTGACGAGCTCGGAGACGACCAGGGCGACATCGTCGAAGCGGCCGTCGAGGCCCCACTGGGTGAGCGTCGAGCGGGTGAAAGTGCGCGCGCCCCGCACCGCGTCGAACCGCGCGGGCAGAGCGCATGAGGCGGACCCGGAGACAGCCGTGGGGTCGACCGGGGGAAGCCCCTGCCGTAACGGCTCGAGCATGGTCGATCCATTCGTCCCCATGCGAGGCACTCCCGGGATTCGCGGACGAAGCGGTGGCTTGTGTCCAAAGAGAACTGCGGGGTGGGTCCCGCGCCGGCGCGAAGAGCACGCAGGTGCGCGGGGACCATCGTTCCGAATGCTCGGGCCGGATGCAAGGGCAGATGCACGTGCACGCGCCGGACCTGTCCGCTCACGTGACGGTTCTTGCTCATTTCTTCCTACGCATACTTACGGACTTCTTTCCCCGGAGAAGGGATTCCGTTACAGAACGAGTACGACCCGATGCGTTTTGGTGGCAGACTGCGGCCCCTGGGGTACGGGGGCCCCTGGACGCCGCGCACACCACGCGCACGCCAATGCGATGGGGAGGGCAGTACTAGTGACCGCAGAAGCAAGCGGTTCTGTGGTGCGCCGCATCCTCCTGGGCTCCCAGCTCAGGCGACTCCGAGAATCCCGCGGCATCACCCGTGAGGCGGCCGGCTACTCGATCCGCGCATCCGAATCGAAGATCAGCCGCTTGGAGTTGGGAAGGGTGAGCTTCAAGGCAAGGGACGTGGAGGACCTCCTCACGCTCTACGGGGTCACGGACAGCGCCGAGCGCGAGTCCCTCCTGGGGCTGGTCCGCGAGGCCAACGCGACCGGGTGGTGGCACAGTTACGGTGACGTGCTGCCGGGCTGGTTCCAGACCTACATCGGGCTGGAGGGCGCCGCGTCGCTCATCCGGATCTACGAGGTGCAGTTCGTCCACGGCCTGCTGCAGACCGAGGCCTACGCCCACGCCGTCGTCAGCCGCGGCATGCCCGGCGCCACCGCCGCCGAGATCGACCGCCGCGTCGCGCTGCGCCTGGAGCGGCAGAAGGTGCTCGTGTCCGAGAGCGCCCCCGTCTTCCACGCCGTCCTCGACGAGGCCGCGCTGCGCCGCCCGTACGGCGACCGCAACGTCATGCGCGGCCAGTTGGAGCACCTCATCGAGGTCTCGCAGCGGCCCAACGTGCAGCTCCAGGTAATGCCCTTCTCCTTCGGCGGGCACGCGGGCGAGAGCGGAGCCTTCACCCTGCTGCGCTTCCCCGAGTCCGACCTGCAGGACATCGTCTATCTGGAACAGCTCACCAGTGCCCTCTACCTGGACAAGGACGAGGAAGTGGGGCAGTACGGGCGGGCGATGGAGCGGCTCCAGGCCGACTGCCCCGACCCCGACCGGACCCGGGATCTTCTTCGCGGCCTACTCCAACTGTCTTGATCCGCACGTAGTATGACGTCTGATCAGTGCATGATGACCGATCGGTCTCCGGTGCAGCGCACGGGTGCGCGCTCGCAGTAAGGGATGGCATGTCCATATTCAGCGACCTCGCTCACCAGTACATCGACGGCGAATGGCTGGCCGGCAACGGTTCATGGGACATCATCGACGTCAACCCGTACAACGGGGAGAAGCTCGCGGCCATCACCGTGGCCACCGTCGAGCAGGTGGACCAGGCGTACCGCGGCGCCGAGCGCGCCCAGCGGGCCTGGGCCGCCACCAGCCCGTACATCAGACGCGCGGTCCTGGAGCGCGCCCTGCGGATCACCGAGGAGCGCGAGAAGGAGATCGTCGAGGCGATGATCGACGAGCTCGGCGGGACCCGTCCCAAGGCCGAGTACGAGGTCCGCCTCGCGATGGAGTTCATCCGGGAGTCGCTCCAGCTGGCCGTCCGCCCCGAAGGGCGGATCCTGCCCTCGCCGGTCGAGGGCAAGGAGAACCGGGTCCAGCGGCTGCCCGTCGGCGTCGTCACCGTGATAAGCCCCTTCAACTTCCCCTTCCTGGTCACGTTGAAGTCCGTCGCCCCGGCCCTGGCGCTGGGCAACGCGGTGGTCGTCAAGCCCAACCAGAACGCCCCCGTCGTCGGCGGCGGCGTCATCGCCAAGATCTTCGAGGACGCCGGGCTGCCCGCCGGCCTGCTGAACGTCCTCGTCACCGACATCGCCGAGATAGGCGACGCGCTCCTGACGCACCCCGTCCCCAAGGTCATCTCCTTCGCGGGATCGGACCGCGTCGGCCGGCACGTCGGCGCGATCGCCGCCCGCCACTTCAAGCGCACGGTCCTGGAGCTCAGCGGCAACAGCGCGCTCGTCGTCCTCGACGACGCCGACCTCGACTACGCGGTGGACGCGGCCGTCTTCAGCCGCTTCGTCTACCAGGGCCAGGTCTGCATGGCCGCGAACCGGATCCTCGTCGACGCCTCCGTCGCGGAGGAGTTCACCGAGAAGTTCACCGCGCGCGTGCGCGCCCTGAAGACCGGCGACCCGCACGAGGCCGACACCCACATCGGACCGCTGATCAACTCCTTCCAGGCCGACGCCCTGACCGCGCTCGTGGACCAGGCCGTGGAATCCGGTGCGCAGGCGCTCGTACGGGGGTCTACGCGCGGCAACCTGGTCGAGCCGACCGTGCTCGCCGGGATCCCCGAGGACTCCCCGCTGCTGGGCCAGGAGATCTTCGGCCCCGTCGCGCTGCTGGTGGTCTTCGACGGCGAGGACGAGGCCGTACGGCTGGCCAACGCGACCCCCTACGGGCTCAGCGGCGCCGTGCACACCCGGGACGTCGAGCGGGGCGTGCGCTTCGCCCAGCGGATCGAGACGGGGATGATCCACGTCAACGACTCCACGATCGGGGACGAACCGCTGGCCGCGTTCGGCGGGGAGAAGGCCTCGGGCCTGGGCAGGCTGAACGGCGAGGCCACGGTCGAGGCGTTCACCACGCAGAAGTGGATCTCCGTGCAGCACGGGCGGACGGCGTTCCCTTTCTAGGTCACCAGGCGGTGTCCGGCGGATCAGGATCGGACAGCCCCTAGACTCGGCCGGGCGTAGGCAGCCGCCCGGGGGAGAACGAGTTGAGCAACATACCGGAGACCGGCCGGACCCCTCGGGTCCAGAACCGGCTCGTCGTCATCCAGGTCGTGGTCTTCTCCCTGCTGCTCACGCTGGGCGGACGGCTCTGGTACCTCCAGATCCGCAACGGCCAGGAGTACACGGACGAGGCGAAGAACAACCACGTCCAGCAGGTGGTCCAGCCGGCCGTGCGCGGCTCGATCCTCGACTCGCGCGGGGTTCCGCTCGCCGACAACGCCACCCACCTGGTGGTCTCCGCGAGCCGTACCGAGCTGCTGAAGATGAAGGACAAGGGCAAGTCCGTGCTGACCCGGCTCGCCGGGGTGCTGGGCATGGACCCGCAGGAGGTCGTCGACAAGGTCCGCCTCTGCGACTCCCAGACCAAGCAGCCCTGCTGGAACGGCTCGCCCTACCAGCCGATCCCGGTCAGTGACGAGGCGACCACGGAGCAGGCCCTGCAGATCCGCGAGCACCCCGAGGACTTCCCGGGCATCACGGCCGAGGCGACAGCGCTGCGCCGCTACGCGGCCCCCGACCAGGCCAACACCTCCCAGGTGCTGGGCTACCTCTCGCCGGTCACCGACGAGGAGATCGCCAAGGCGAAGAAGTCCGACTCCCCCTACCTGCGCTCCGACCAGGTGGGCCGTTCCGGCCTGGAGCGCACGTACGACAAGGAGCTGCGCGGCAAGGCCGGCATCACCCGCTACGAGGTGGACAACCTCGGCCGGGTCATCGGGCAGGGCCAGACCGACCCGGCGCAGCCCGGCTCGAACATCGTGACCTCGATCGACTCCCGCGTGCAGGCGGTCGCCGAGCGGGAGCTGAACAACGCGATGATCGACGCCCGCAAGGTCCACGACAAGAACACCGGCCGCAACTACGAGGCCGACTCGGGCGCGGTCGTGGTGATGGAGACCAAGACGGGCCGGATCGTCGCGATGGCCTCGAACCCGACCTACGACCCCAACGCCTGGGTGGGCGGCATCTCCGCGAAGGACTACGCCTCCCTCACGGACAAGGAGTCCAACTACCCGCTGCTGAACCGCGCGATCCAGGGACAGGCGGCGCCCGGCTCCATCTTCAAGGTGGTCACCTCGACCGCCGCGGTCAACGCGGGCTATCCCTTCAACAACCGCTACCCCTGCCCCAGCTCGTACTCGGTGGGCAACCAGACCTTCACGAACTTCGAGTCACAGGGCCACGGCGACATCACCATCGGCCGGGCCCTGGAGGTGTCCTGCGACACGGTCTACTACCTGATCGCCGACCAGGAGTGGAAGAAGGACGGGGGCATCAAGCCGAAGAAGGACCCGAACGACTGGTTCCTCAAGACGGCCCACGAGTTCGGCCTGGGCAAGCGCACCGGCATCGACCTGCCCAACGAGGTGCCCGGCCGGGTCCCCGACCGCAAGTGGAAGCAGGACTTCTTCGACGCCAACAAGGACGCCTGGTGCCGGGACGGCAAGAAGAACGGCAGCTTCGCCGAGAAGATCGCCTACGAGAACTGCCGCCAGGGCAACCAGCTGCGCGAGGGTGACGCGATCAACTACTCGATCGGGCAGGGAGACACCCTCGTCACCCCGCTCCAGATGACGTCCGTCTACGCGGCCATCGCCAACGGCGGCACCCTGCACCAGCCGAGCGTCGGCAAGGCGATCGTCAGTGCCGACGGGACGTCGGTGAAGGAGATCGCCCCCAAGGAGCAGGGCAAGCTCCCGATGGACGCCAAGACGCGCGACAACATCGACAAGGCCCTCGCCGGCGTGGCCACCGACGGCAGCGCCGCCTGGCGCTTCGGCGGCTGGCCGCAGAAGCAGATCCCGATGCACGCCAAGACCGGCACGGCCGAGGTCCAGGGCAAGCAGACCACCTCGTGGTTCGCCTCCTACACCGAGGACTACGCGATCGTCATGACGATCTCCCAGGGCGGCACCGGCTCCGGCGCCTCCGGACCGGCCGTCCGCAAGATCTACGAGGCGATGTACGGGCTCGACCCGACGGGCAGGCAGGACCTCTCCAAGGCCCTGCTCCCGAAGCCGGCCACGGCGCTGCCCGCGATTCGGCCGGACGAGGAGAACGCGTCGAACCGAGCCGGGAATTAGGACAGCATCTGACCGCAAGGCTCCGTAGCGTGTGGGTTGTCGGGGGAGAGGCCCCCGGCAACACCACGCAGAGGCGGTCCGGTCATGGCCCAGATTTCCACCGAGGTCCTCGGCGACGAGCGCGGCACGCTCCTCGCCTTCGTCGAGTCCCAGCGCGCGGCGATCCGCGAGACCCTCCTCGGGCTCGACGAGGAGCAGGCGGCGAGCCGCCCGAGCGTCAGCGAACTCAGCCTGTCCGGGGTGCTCAAGCACGTGGCCGAGTGCGAACTGGCCTGGCTGCGCATGGCCCAGCAGCGGCCCAACGAGCTCCAGCGCACCGAGGAGGACCGCAGCGAGTCCTTCCGGCTCGTGGACGGCGAGTCCGTGGCCTCGGTCCTGGCCTTCTGGGACGGGATCCGGCAGGAGACGGAGGCCTTCGTCGCGGCGGTGCCGAGCCTGGACGTCACCTTCCCGCTGCCGCCCGCGCCCTGGTTCCCGCAGGACGGCAAGGTCTCCATCCGCTGGATGCTGCTGCACCTGGTGGAGGAGTTCGCCCGGCACGCGGGCCACGCGGACATCGTCCGCGAGTCCATCGACGGCACCAAGGCCATGGGCTAAGGGCTGTCCCGTAATCCCCGGTGGATCAGCGCACGGCGTCAGATGCGGTGCATCGCAAGGCGGAGGAGCGTCCTGATACTGGGCGTATCCGGGCGTTCCGACAACGCGGCGAGGTGCCGTAGCTGTCGTCGTGCGCCCGCCGGGGATTACGGGACAGCCCTTAGGGGGTGTCCGGCGGATCAGGGCAGGGGCTTAGCCTGGCCCCATGTCAGCGATCCGGCTTCTTGTCCTCGGCGCGGTCCGCCAGCACGGGCGGGCCCACGGGTACCAGGTGCGCAACGACCTGGAGTACTGGGGCGCCCACGAGTGGTCGAACACCAAGCCGGGATCCATCTACCACGCGCTGAAGCAGATGGCGAAGCAGGGCGTCCTGCACGCCCACGAGGTGGCGCCGAGCGCGGCGGGCGGACCGCCGCGCACCGAGTACGAAGTGACGGACGCCGGCCGTGAGGAGTACTTCAGGCTGCTGCGCGGGGCGCTCTCGGCGTACGACCAGAAGACGGACGTGCTGTCGGCGGCGATCGGATTCATGGTCGACCTGCCGAGGGACGAGGTGCTGGCGCTCCTGCGGGAGCGGCTGGCGAAGCTGGCGGGCTGGCGGTCGTCGGTGACCGACTACTACACGCCGGAGGGCGGCCCGGAGGCGCTGGGACACATCGGCGAGATCATGCACATGTGGGTCCACTCCGCCGATGCCGAGGCGGAGTGGACGCGGGGGCTGATCGCCCGGGTCGAGGGGGGCGCGTACTCCTTCGCGGGCGAGGGCGGCGAGCCCTTCGTGGGGGTCCTGGCGGAGGGCCAGGAGAACCCCTACCTCTAATCAAGTTTGACTAGCCCGTGAGGGGGCACTACCTTTGCGGCTCGTGGTAATCAAATTTGACTAGTGAGGGGAGTGGCTTTGCGATCTCCGTCGAAGGCGTCCACAAGCGGTACGGCGACAAGCAGGCCCTGGCCGGGCTCGACCTGGACGTGGCGCGCGGCACCGTGCACGCCGTGCTCGGCCCCAACGGCGCCGGCAAGACCACGGCCGTGCGGATCATGAGCACCCTGCTCCGGCACGACGAGGGGACGGTCCGGGTGGCGGGCCACGACGTGGCCGCGGACCCGGCGGCCGTGCGCTCCCGCATCGGCCTGCTCGGCCAGCACGCGGCGCTCGACGAGGAACTGGCCGGGCGGCAGAACCTGGAGATGTTCGGCCGCCTCCACCACCTCGGCGCGCGCCGGGCCGGGCGGCGCGCCGACGAGCTCCTGGAGCGCTTCGGCCTCGCGGACACCGGCCGCAAGGCGGTGAAGCAGTACAGCGGCGGAATGCGGCGCCGGCTCGACCTCGCCGCCTCCCTGATCACGGACCCGGAGGTGCTGTTCCTGGACGAGCCGACCACCGGCCTCGACCCGCGCGGCCGCGCCGAGGTGTGGAGCGCCGTCCGCTCGCTGGTGGGCGGCGGCACGACCGTCCTGCTCACCACGCAGTACCTGGAGGAGGCCGACCAGCTGGCCGACCGCATCGCCCTCGTCGACGGGGGCCGGGTCGCGGCCGAGGGCACGGCCGACGAACTGAAGGCCCTGGTCGGCGCGGACCGGATCGTCGTGGTCCTGCGGGACGCGGCCCACCTGGCCCAGGCGGCGCGGCTGCTGCCCGAGCCGGCCGTCGACCCCGACACCCTGACCCTGAGCTTCCCGGTCCAGGACCGGATGGCGGGTCTCGCCCGGACCCTGCGGACGCTGGAGGAGGCGGGCGTCGAGGCGGCCGACCTGGCCGTCCGGCGCCCCACGCTGGACGAGGTGTTCCTGCACCTGACCGACCGCGAGGAGGTGGCCGCGTGAGCGCGGTCTGGGTGGTCTCGGACTCCTGGACGATGACCCGGCGAGAGCTGGCGCACTGGGCGCGGCAGCCCGTGCAGATGGTCGTCGGCCTGGTCTTCCCCGTGATGATGCTGCTGATGTTCGGCTTCCTGGTGGGCGGCGGCCGCGGGATCGACGGCGAGTACGTCGAGTTCCTCGTGCCGGGGATGCTCGCCCTGACCATGGCCTTCGGGCTGGAGGCCACCATGACGGCCGTCACCCAGGACCTGAACAAGGGGGTGATCGACCGCTTCCGCGCCATGCCGATGTCCTCCTCGGCGGTCCTGGTGGGCCGCAGCACCGCCGACATGCTCCAGTCGGCGGTGGGCCTGCTGGTCCTGGCCGCGGTCGGGCTGCTGCTCGGCTGGCGCTGGCACGGCGGCGCGGCGGCGGCGCTGCTCGCCTTCGGGCTGCTCCTGCTGCTGCGCTTCGCGATGCTGTGGATCGGGATCTGGCTCGGCATGGTCGCCGGCCGACCGGAGCTGGTCCAGGCGGTGCAGATCCTGGTGTGGCCGGTGGGCTTCCTGTCCAACGCGTTCGCCACGCCGGAGTCGATGCCGGGTTGGCTGGGCGTGGTGGTGGAATGGAACCCGCTCTCGGCGACGGCCACCGCCGTCCGCGACCTGTTCGGCAACCCGGCCGCGGCGCCCCCCTCGTGGGCCGCCGACCACGCGGGCCTGCTGGCGGTCGCCTGGCCGCTCCTGCTGCTCGCGGTCTTCTTCCCGCTGGCGGTGGGCCGCTACCGGGGGCTGAGCAAGTAGCCCGCGAAAGCGGGGTCTGGGCAAGCAGCCCGCGAAAGAGGACTTGCACCTCACGCGGCGTGAGGAACCACAGTGAAGGGCGTACCCGAGCAGAGGAGGGAAGAAATGGGCTACTCCGTGGGCCAGGTCGCCGGTTTCGCCGGGGTCACGGTGCGCACCCTGCACCACTACGACGAGATCGGGCTGCTCTCCCCGGGCGGCCGCAGCCACGCGGGACACCGGCGGTACGACGACGCCGACCTGGACCGGCTGCAGCGGATCCTGTTCTACCGGGAGCTCGGCTTCCCCCTCGAAGAGGTCGCGGTCCTGCTGGACGACCCGCGATCGGATCCCCAGGAGCATCTGCGCCGGCAGCATGCCCTGCTGACCGACCGGATCGCCCGGCTCCAGCAGATGGCCAAGGCCGTTGAGCACGCCATGGAGGCGAAGAAGATGGGCATCAACCTCACGCCCGAGGAGAAGTTCGAGGTCTTCGGGGACGTGGACCCCGAGAGCTACGCGCAGGAGGTCGAGGAGCGCTGGGGCGACACCGAGGCGTACGCCGAGTCCCAGCGCCGCGCGGCCTCGTACACGAAGGACGACTGGCAGCGGATCCAGGACGAGTCCGCCGAGTGGGGCCGCCGGTACGCGGCGGCCATGGAGGCCGGCGAACCCGCCGACGGCGAGGCCGCGATGGACCTGGCCGAGGAGCACCGCCTGCACATCCACAAGTGGTTCTACGACTGTCCGTACGAGATGCACACGTGCCTCGGTGAGATGTACGTGGCGGACGAGCGGTTCACGGCGTTCTACGACGCGGTGAAGCCGGGCATGGCCGTACACCTGCGGGATGCGATCTTCGCGAACGGCGTGCGCAAGGCGTAGGCGGAAAGTCACGTACGCGACCCCCGCCGGTACCTGGAACCGGGCGGGGGTCGTGTGCGTTGATAATTGAAACCGTCCCCACCCTGCCTTCCCCCCGATCCAGGAGAGCCCGGAACCCGTGTATACGCTTGCGCTCGGCCCTGAGTGGCTGTCCCCGGACTACCTGATCTCGCACTTCGGCCTGATCGGCATCCTGGTCATCGTCTTCGCCGAGTCGGGTCTCTTCGCCTTCCTGCCCGGCGACTCCCTGCTCTTCACCGCGGGCCTGCTGGTCGCGGACGGGCAGTACATCAAGCAGCCGCTGTGGCTGGTCTGCACCCTGATCGTCGCCGCGGCGATCATCGGCGACCAGGTCGGCTACATGATCGGCAAGTTCTTCGGGCCGAAGCTCTTCAACCGTCCGAACTCCAAGCTCTTCAAGCGGGAGAACCTGGACAAGGCGCACGAGTTCATGGACAAGCACGGCCCCAAGGCCATCGTGCTCGCCCGCTTCGTGCCGATCATCCGCACCTTCGCCCCGATGGTCGCGGGCGCCGGCACGATGAAGTACCGCACCTTCCTGACCTACAACATCATCGGTGGCATCGGGTGGGGCGCGGGCGTCACCGTCGCGGGCTACTGGCTCGGCCAGATCGAGTTCATCAAGACGAACGTCGAGGCGATCCTCGTCGGCATCGTCCTCCTCTCCGTCATCCCGGTGATCTTCGAGGTGCTGAAGGCCCGCAAGGAGAACAGGGCGAACGCCGGCCAGGCACCCGACGCGGTCGCCGCCGGCGACGGCAGCGGCCCGCAGTCCCCGGGCCAGCGCGGCCGCCACGCCAAGCGCTGATCCGGCCACGCCGGAGTCACCGCGTACGCCCCCGCATGCGGGGGCGTACGCGTGTCCGGGCGCCGGTCAGAAGCCCCGGGTCCGCTTCGCCGCCCGGCGCTTGGCGGCGCTCGCGGCGCCGGGGATGCGCATGAACAGACGTGAGGCCTCCGAGCCCAGGTTGACCCCGATGGCGATGGCCAGTGCGATGGCCGCGGCGTTCACCAGCGAGCCCAGGCCCTCGTTCAGCCGGTTCTCGGCGATCAGCAGCAGCCCGTAGTACGTCGCCGAGCCGGGCAGCAGCGGGCCGATGGCGGCCGTCACGTACGGCAGGGCGGAGGCGAAGCGGTAGCGGGAGAAGAGCTGTCCGAAGAGGCCCACCAGTCCCGCCGCGACGCACGTGGACGGCACCGGTGGGATCCCGCCCGCGTAGTGCAGCGCCCCGAAGGTCACCCACGCCACTCCGCCGTTGAGGGTCACGATCCACACCGTGGAGCGCTCCTGCTGGAGCAGGATCGCGAAGGTGAAGACCAGCACCATGGAGGCCGCGATCTGGATCAGCGGCCGCTGCTGGATCTGGAGCACCTCTTCCGGCCGCGGCGAGGCGTCGAACTGCAGCCCGACGTAGAGCACCACCAGTACGCCCATGATGATGCCGATGAAGAGGTACATGACCTCCAGGAGCCGGGCCGAAGCGGTGATGTAGTAGCCGGTCAGACCGTCCTGCACGGCCGCGACCAGGGCTCGTCCCGGCAGCAGCGCGAACAGCCCGCCGGTGATCACCGCGGAGGCCTTGACGTCGATCCCCGTCATGTTCAGCGCCACCCCGATGGCGGCGGGCGGCATCGCCGCCACCACGAACTGGTAGAACTCGGGAAGCCCGCGCCCGGCGCACAGCCAGGCCAGCCGGTCACCGAGGACGGCCCCGATCGCGGCGGCGAAGAAGACGAGGACCCCACCGCCGACGAGGGTGGAGGCGGCCCCCGCGAGCAACCCGGCGGAGGCGGTGAGCATCCAGCCCGGGTACGGGTGCCGGTTGCGGCGGATCTCGGCGAGGCGGCGGTAGGCCTCCTCCAGCGACACGTCGATCTCGTGCGCGCTGATGTCGTCCACGAGGCGGAACACCGCCGCCAGCCGGTTGTAATCGGTGCCCCGGCGCCGCACGGTCCGGTTGGCCGACACGGGGTCGCCCACCAGCGAGGGGTGGTGGGTGATCGACAGCATGGTGAAGGTGACGGTCGGCTCGCAGCGGTCCAGCCCGTACGAGCGGGCCACCGCGAACATCGCGGCCTCCACGTCCTCGGCGCCCTCGCCGCCGGCGAGCAGCAGCTCGCCGATGCGCAGCGTCAGGTCGAGCACACGGCCCACGGCGGGGCCGGCCTCGCTCTGCCGCTGGACCAGCTCCGGTACGGGCCGGATGTCGACCGGCATGCGCAGCATCGTGCGCATGCGGTCCTGCCAGGGCGATTCCGTCATCCGCACGACGGGGAAGCCCTGCCCCGGGGTGTACGCGGGCGGGGAATGCGCGGCCCGATAGGTGGCGGGGGCGGCGAAGGCCGACCCCTCGGGCTCCGGCCGCACCGGCTCGGCGCCCGCCGGAAGAGCGAATTCCGAGGTGGGCTGGTCCTCCTCCGGGGATTCCGGCCCGACCCCCGGCGGCGGCGTGAAGGCGCTGTGCGCCTCGTCGGACAGGGGCTTCCTGTCTTCTGCCCCGTCGGCCTGCGCCACGCGTCCTCCAGTCCGTGATCACCCGGAGCATCAGTATGCGGAATCGTTTCCTCCCTCCGCATACCCAGCCCGGCCGCACCGCCCGGGAACACGACGGCGGGCGGCACCCCCAAGGGATGCCGCCCGCCATGTCACAGGGGCGCGGGGGCAGACCCCCGGCCCGTCACCGCCGCCGAGCCTGAGCTCAGTGGTGGCCGCCCTGCGCCTCCAGGCGCTTGTACGAGGCCTCGATCTCGGCCTCGGCCTCGGTGCGGCCGACCCAGTTCGCGCCCTCGACGGACTTGCCCGGCTCCAGGTCCTTGTAGACCTCGAAGAAGTGCTGGATCTCCAGGCGGTCGAACTCGGACACGTGGTGGATGTCGCGCAGGTGCTCCACACGCGGGTCGGAGGCCGGCACGCACAGGAGCTTGTCGTCGCCGCCCGCCTCGTCCGTCATGCGGAACATGCCGATGGCGCGGCACTTGATCAGGCAGCCCGGGAAGGTCGGCTCGTCAAGGATGACCAGCGCGTCCAGCGGGTCGCCGTCCTCGCCGAGGGTGTTCTCGACGAAGCCGTAGTCGGCCGGGTAGCTGGTCGAGGTGAAGAGGCGACGGTCCAGACGGATCCGGCCGGTCTCGTGGTCCACCTCGTACTTGTTCCGCGAACCCTTGGGGATCTCGATGGTGACGTCGAACTCCACGTCCTGCTCCTCCATGATCAGCTTCATTGCTTCGAGACGGCATTGATTCAACTGCGTGCGCGTCCGGCCCAGCCCTGTCGGGTGGGGTGCCATGCTCGCGGCAAGACGCAGTGGTTAAGTGTCCCTCACGCATATGTGTGATCGCGAAAGGGGCTGGTCCGAGGTGCCATTGGTCAAGACGTGGCAGCTCACCGCGGGTGCGGCCGTCGCCGGCCTCGCCCTGTCGGTGGCAGCGGTGGCCGCCGCCGGTCCGTGGGACTCCGGCCAGCGTAAGGCCGAGCGGGACGCAGCCGCCTCCTGGGGCCTTACGGGTGGCGCAGATCACGGTGGAGCGGCCGGCTCCGGGCCCCTCCCGCAGGCCGCGCCCAGCGCCCCGGGCGTACTGGGAGCCGTCGGCCCCGGCGTACCGCGGGGGCAGGCCGCCGCGGCCGGACCCGCGGACGGGCTCGCCGCCCGGCTGCGGCCGCTGCTGGCCGACCCGGCGCTCGGCACCGTCCGTACCGCCTCCGTCGTGGACACCGCCACAGGACAGGTGCTCTTCGAGTCCGGCGCGCGCGAGGCGATGACCCCCGCCTCCACCGTCAAGATCGCCACCGCGGCGGCCGCGCTGGCCGCGCTCGGGCCCGAGCACCGGATCAGGACCACCGTCGTGCCCGGCACCACCTCCGGACAGATCGTCCTGGTCGGCGGCGGCGACCCCTCCCTCACCGCGAAGAAGAAGAGCCCCGCCGGATCCGGCGGCAGCCTCGTCGCCCTGGCCGCGGACGCCGCCCAGGCACTCAAGGCCGCCGGCACCGACACCGTCACCCTCGGGTACGACGACAGCCTCTACACCGGCCCCGTCCGGCACCCGATCGGCGTCAACCCCAACATCGCCCCCGTGACCGCCCTGGCGGCCGACGAGGGCCGCCCCGACGACTCCACGTCCGGGCCCGTGGACCGCACCGACGACCCCGCCAGGGCCGCCGCCCGCGCCTTCCGCACCCTCCTGGCGGAACGCGGCATCAAGGTCGGCGCGGAACCGGTTCGGGCCAAGGCCGCCGCCGGCGCCCAGCCGCTGGCCGTCACCCAGTCCACCCCGGTGGCCGGGCTCGTCGAACGGATGCTGACCAACAGCGACAACGACATCGCCGAGGCCCTCGCCCGCCAGACCGCCCTCGCCTCCGGACAGCCCGCCGGCTTCGAGGGCGCCGAGAAGGCCGTCACCGCCCGGCTCGCCGGCCTCGGCGTCGACGTGAGCGGCTCCCGCTTCGCCGACGGCAGCGGCCTGAACCGCGCCGACAAGGTCAGCGCCGGCCTGCTGACCGGCCTGCTCGCCAAGGCTGCCGACCCCCACCACCCCGAGCTGCGGCCCGTCCTCACCGGGCTCCCCGTCGCCGGCTTCACCGGCACCCTGCGCGCCCGCAACGCCGGCACCTCACCGGCCGCCGGGCTGGTCCGCGCCAAGACCGGCACCCTCACCGGAGTGAACTCCCTGGCCGGCACCGTCGTCGATTCCACGGGCAGGCTCCTCGCCTTCGCCTTCCTCACGGCGAACAGCCCCGGCCCCGAGGGCGCCGAGAAGGGCCTCGACAAGCTGGCCGCGGCCGTCGCGGCCGCTCCGTAGGGGGTCCGCAGGAGGGCTCGCCCACGTACGGTTGACGCATGACGAGCATCAGTGGTGCGGAGATGGTCGACTGGAACCTCGCGGTGGCGACCGCGACCCGGCTGGTGCGACCCGGCCCGGAGGTGACCCGGGACGAGGCGCGGGCCGTCGTCGCCGAACTGCGCGGGCACGCCAGGACCTCGGAACGGCACGTGCGCGAGTTCACCCGGATGATCCCCGACGGCGCCGCCGTCCCCGACACCCCCGTCCTGGTCGTCGACCGGGCCGGCTGGGTCAAGGCCAACGTCGCCGGCTTCCGGGAGCTGCTCACGCCGCTCCTCGGCAAGATGCAGGAGCGCCGCGCCGGCGCCCCGGGCGGAGCCGTACTCGGCGCGGTCGGCGGCAAGGTCACCGGCGTCGAGCTGGGCATGCTGCTGAGCTTCCTGGCCTCCAGGGTCCTGGGGCAGTACGAGACCTTCGCGCCCGTCTCCCGCGACCTGCCGGCCTCCGCGTCGGGCGGCCGGCTGCTGCTCGTCGCCCCGAACATCGTCCACGTGGAGCGCGAGCTGGAGGTGGCCCCGCACGACTTCCGGCTGTGGGTCTGCCTGCACGAGGAGACGCACCGTACCCAGTTCACGGCCGTCCCGTGGCTGCGCGCCCACCTCGAAGGCGAAATCCAGACGTTTCTGGGTGCCACCGAAATCGACCCGATGACGGTCCTGGAGCGCATCCGGGAGGCCGCCCAGTCCTTCGCCGGCGCCCGCCCGGACGCCGAGCACGGGGACGAGGGCCGCTCCCTCGTCGAACTCGTGCAGACCCCCGAGCAGCGCGAGATCCTCGCCCGCCTCACCGCCGTCATGTCCCTGCTGGAGGGGCACGCCGACTTCGTCATGGACGGCGTCGGCCCCCAGGTGGTGCCCTCGGTCGCCGAGATCCGCGAGAAGTTCCAGCAGCGCCGCGCCAGCGGAGCGGGCCGCCTCGACGCCGCCCTGCGCAAACTGCTCGGCCTCGACGCGAAGCTGCGCCAGTACCGCGACGGCGAGCGCTTCGTGCGCGCCGTCGTGGGCCAGGTCGGCATGGAGGGCTTCAACCGGATCTGGACCTCGCCGAACACGCTGCCCACCAAGGCGGAGATCGACCGGCCCGCGGACTGGGTGGCCCGGGTCCACGGCAAGGGGAGCGAGGGGGGCGGAGAGGACCGGCAGGGGTGATTTCGGGGAGCACGGGCCCGCCCCGCACCGCCGGGGCGGCTCCACGGCGCGCCCCGCCGCTTCCCTCCCGTTCACCCGCGCCACACGTGACGGAGAGGCCTAAACATGTCTCCCTGGGGGAAGCAGCATCACCCGTCCGAGGGACCGTGAGCCGTATAAGGGCGTGCGATGCTCGGGGAACGGCTCGGTTCTGTCACCATCGACGCACTCTGAGTGACAACCTCCCGTTCCGCGGGGGCAGCCGGGCAAGCACCTCCCAGCACACCACCCCGAAGCCTCCGAGGCATCCGAACTCCATCGAAGGGCACCGGACATGGGTCCCCATCCTGCGGTCGCGGCGATACGCCTGGCGGTCCGCCGCGTACTCCACGACGTCCTCACCGAGCTCACCGACCGCCCCCGGACCCCGTCCGGAGCCGTCCCCTGCGCCGACCCTCGCACCGGCGCGGGCACCCCGCCACTCGTGCTCGTCGCCTGCTCCGGCGGCGCCGACTCCATGGCCCTCGCCTCGGCCCTCGCCTTCGAGGCCCCCAAACTCGGCATCCGGGCCGGCGGCATCACCGTCGACCACGGACTGCAGGACGGCTCCGACCAGCGCGCCGCCGAGGTGGTCACCCGCATGACCGCACTCGGCCTCGACCCGGTGGAGTCCGTCGCCGTGCGCGTCGGCCGTGGCGGCGGTCCCGAGGCAGCCGCCCGCGACGCCCGCTACGGCGCCCTGGACGAGGCCGCCGACCGCCTCGGCGCCGCCGCCGTGCTGCTCGGCCACACCCGGGACGATCAAGCGGAAACCGTCCTGCTGGGCCTTGCCCGCGGATCCGGCATCCGCTCGCTCTCCGGCATGCCGGAAGTCTCCCAGGGCCCCGGCGGCCCCGGCCGCAGCCACCGCTACCGCCGCCCCTTCCTCCAGGTCGACCGGCAGACCGCCCGCAAGGCGTGCATGGTCCAGTCCCTGGCCGTCTGGGACGACCCGCACAACATGGACCCGGCCTACACCCGCTCCCGCCTGCGCCACGAGGGACTGCCCGCCCTGGAGAAGGCGCTGGGGAAGGGCGTCGTCGAGGCCCTCGCCCGCACCGCCCAGCTCTCCCGTGACGACGCCGACGCCCTGGACGCCTGGGCCGCCGAGGCGGAGGGCGGCGTACGCGACGAGGACGGCCGCCTGGAGTGCGCCAAGCTGTACGCCCTGCCCCCGGCCGTCCGCCGCCGGGTGCTGCGCAGGGCCGTCGTCGCCGCGGGCTCTCCCGCGGGCTCCCTCTTCGCCCGCCACATCGAGGAAGTCGACCGCCTCATCACCGGATGGCGCGGCCAGGGCGCCATCAACCTGCCCGGCCGGGTGGAGGCCCAGCGGCAGGGTGGCAGACTTGTCATCCGGCAGGGCTGATTGGTGCTGAAACACGGCTGAGTCCTCCGGGGGCCACCCCGGAGCCCCGGCCGACAACGAAAGTGATGCGGGTGGACGAGAAGGACATGGGCAGCGACCTCCAGTCGGTGCTCATCACCAAGGAAGAGATCGACGCGAAGCTGGCCGAGCTGGCCGCGAAGATCGACGCGGAGTACGCGGGCAAGGACCTGCTCATCGTCGGCGTGCTCAAGGGCGCCGTCATGGTGATGGCGGACCTGGCACGCGCCTTGTCCACCCCGCTCACCATGGACTGGATGGCGGTGTCCTCGTACGGCGCCGGGACCCAGTCCTCGGGTGTGGTGCGGATCCTCAAGGACCTGGACACCGACATCAAGGACAAGCACGTCCTGATCGTCGAGGACATCATCGACTCCGGTCTGACGCTGTCCTGGCTGCTGTCGAACCTCGGCTCCCGCCAGCCGGCCTCCCTGGAGGTCGTCACGCTGCTGCGCAAGCCCGAGGCCGCGAAGGTCGCGATCGACGTGAAGTGGGTCGGCTTCGACATCCCCAACGAGTTCGTCGTGGGCTACGGCCTCGACTACGCGGAGAAGTACCGCAACCTGCCGTTCGTCGGCACGCTCGCCCCGCACGTCTACGGCGGCTGACCCCGCCCCGCCCCCGGGAATCCGCGGCGCCGCCGGGGAACCTGGGGGCGATTCCCGCCGTTGGAGCAGGGGAAGGCGGGTCTGTCAGCCGTCCCACGGGCCGCGGGTGACAATTCAGGGGTACATTCCGAAGAACAGTCTTTACTCACACAGCAGCATTTACCTACGGGCAGGAGGGACGGGGCGCCTGGCGCCCCGTATGGATGGACGTGAAGCGATACTTCCGTGGGCCGGTCATGTGGATCGTGCTGGCCGTCCTCGCCGTGGTCGTGTTGATGAATGTCGTCGGCTCCGGCGGCGGCTACAAGTCGGTGGACACCAGCGAGGTCATCAAGGCGATCAACACTGGCCAGGTGGAGACAGCCAAGCTGACCACCGGCGACAGCCAGATGATCAAGATTGAGCTCAAGCAGGGCGAGAAGCTCGGCAAGCACGACGGCACCAAGTTCCAGGCCAACTACATCGGGGATCAGGGCGTCCAGCTCGCCCAGAGCCTCCAGACCAAGTACGACGCCGGTCAGATCCCGGACGGATACTCCGTCACGCCGGACAAGACCAGCCCGTTCCTGAGCGTGCTGCTCTCGCTCCTGCCCTTCGTCCTCATCGTCGTCGTCTTCCTGTTCCTGATGAACCAGATGCAGGGCGGCGGCTCCCGAGTCATGAACTTCGGGAAGTCCAAGGCCAAGCTCATCACCAAGGACACCCCGAAGACGACGTTCGCCGACGTCGCGGGCTCGGACGAGGCCGTCGAGGAACTCCACGAGATCAAGGAGTTCCTCCAGGAGCCGGCGAAGTTCCAGGCCGTCGGCGCCAAGATCCCCAAGGGCGTGCTGCTCTACGGCCCGCCCGGCACCGGAAAGACCCTGCTCGCGCGCGCCGTCGCGGGCGAGGCCGGTGTTCCCTTCTACTCGATCTCCGGTTCCGACTTCGTCGAGATGTTCGTCGGTGTCGGTGCCTCGCGTGTCCGCGACCTGTTCGAGCAGGCCAAGGCCAACGCGCCGGCGATCGTCTTCGTCGACGAGATCGACGCCGTCGGCCGGCACCGCGGTGCGGGCCTCGGCGGCGGCCACGACGAGCGCGAGCAGACCCTCAACCAGCTGCTCGTCGAGATGGACGGCTTCGACGTGAAGGGCGGCGTCATCCTGATCGCCGCCACGAACCGCCCCGACATCCTCGACCCGGCGCTGCTGCGCCCGGGCCGCTTCGACCGGCAGATCGCGGTCGACCGCCCGGACATGCAGGGCCGTCTGGAGATCCTCAAGGTCCACCAGAAGGGCAAGCCGGTCGCCCCGGACGTCGACCTGGGCGCCGTCGCCCGCCGCACGCCCGGCTTCACCGGTGCCGATCTCTCCAACGTCCTGAACGAGGCCGCGCTCCTCACGGCCCGCTCGGACAAGAAGCTGATCGACAACCACTCGCTGGACGAGGCGATCGACCGCGTCGTGGCGGGCCCGCAGAAGCGGACCCGGATCATGTCGGACCGGGAGAAGAAGATCACCGCGTACCACGAGGGCGGACACGCCCTGGTCGCGGCGGCTTCCCCGAACTCCGACCCGGTCCACAAGATCACGATTCTGTCCCGCGGCCGGGCCCTGGGTTACACCATGGTCCTGCCCGACGAGGACAAGTACTCGACCACGCGCAACGAGATGCTCGACCAGCTCGCGTACATGCTGGGCGGGCGCGCGGCCGAGGAGCTGGTCTTCCACGACCCGACCACGGGCGCGGCGAACGACATCGAGAAGGCGACCGCCACGGCGCGGGCCATGGTCACGCAGTACGGCATGACCGAGCGTCTGGGTGCGATCAAGTTCGGCGGCGACAACACCGAGCCGTTCCTGGGGCGCGAGATGGCGCACCCGCGGGACTACTCGGAAGAGGTCGCGGCGCTGGTCGACGAAGAGGTCAAGAAGCTCATCGAGACCGCGCACAACGAGGCCTGGGAGATCCTCGTCGAGAACCGTGACGTCCTCGACAACCTGGTCCTCGCGCTGCTGGAGAAGGAGACGCTGGGCAAGCAGGAGATCGCCGAGATCTTCTCGACCATCGTCAAGCGTCCGGCGCGCCCCGCGTGGACCGGTTCCGCCCGTCGCACCCCCTCCACCCGCCCGCCGGTGCTCTCCCCCAAGGAGCTGCAGCTGACGAACGCGGCGAACGGCACGTCGGCCTCCGTCGCGCCGGTCTCCACGGAGAAGGGCATCGAGGTGGCTCCGGAGGACCGCCCGGAGTAAGGGCGGGTCGACCCACCCGGAATGGAAGCCGCGCCCCCCAGGTTCTAGCCTGGGGGGCGCGGCACATTTGTACGACCGCGTGTGTGCGGACAGGAACGAGGAAGACATGACCGACCCAGTGACCTTGACCGGTGACGAGGGCACGATCGGCGAGTTCGACGAGAAGCGCGCCGAGGCGGCGATCCGAGAGCTCCTGTTCGCGGTCGGCGAGGACCCGGACCGAGAGGGCCTCCTGGAGACCCCGGCGCGCGTGGCGCGCGCCTACCGGGAGATATTCGCCGGCCTGTACCAGAAGCCGGAGGAGGTCCTGACGACGACGTTCGACCTCGGTCACGACGAGATGGTCCTCGTGAAGGACATCGAGGTCATGAGCTCGTGTGAGCATCATCTGGTCCCGTTCCACGGTGTCGCGCACGTCGGCTACATCCCGTCCACCGACGGCAAGATCACTGGCCTGTCGAAGCTGGCCCGCCTCGTGGACGTGTACGCCCGCCGCCCCCAGGTGCAAGAGCGCCTGACCACGCAGATCGCGGACTCCCTGATGGAGATCCTGGACCCGCGCGGGGTCATCGTGGTCATCGAGTGCGAGCACATGTGCATGACCATGCGCGGGGTCCGCAAGCCCGGCGCGAAGACCATCACCTCGGCCGTCCGCGGCCAGCTCCGCGACCCCGCCACGCGCGCCGAGGCCATGTCCCTGATCATGGCCCGCTAGCCGGATCGCCGGATCCGCCCGACCACGTCCTCGATCAGAGCATTGAGCTGATCAGGGGCGGGACGGGCGGGCTGCCGAGCAAGCAGATCGTGAACGGGGTCGCCGGTGCCGCCCAGGCGAGACCCCCGCGGGGGCGACACCGACTTCCTGGTGCGCGGGCACCTCGTCCGGGCATCCAGCCGGCGGTCACGCCCGAGCGGCCGGGGGCTCCGGGGCGGGGTCCTCGTCCTCGGGGAGTTTCAGGACGCGCTCCAGGAAGAGGGCTGCGGCGATGACCGCGATGCCCGCGAGGACCGAGAAGCCGGCGTACCAGGCCTGGTCGCGGCGGGCGGCGACGTCGAGGGAGTCGGTCAGCAGGAAGACGCCCACGCCGCCGTACATGCCCGCCACCAGCGCGGCCACCAGGGCGCTGGCCTGCCCGAAGACCACCGCGCGGGCCGCCATCAGCGGCTCCACGCCCTTGGCGCCCGGCCGGCGTTCCCGCTGGGCCTTCAGCCGGGCCTTCAACGACAGCGCCGTGGCCAGCAGCACCACCGCGATGGCCCCCAGGACGATCGGCGCGGCCAGCGGAACGCCCGGCAGGGTGCCGTACGCGTTCCACAGCCGGGCGCCGGCCCAGGACAGGACCCCGGCGACCACGAAGATGCCTGCCAGGATCCCCGGCCTCAGTTGCTTCACTTGCCCGTTCCCCACTTTCAGCGAGTAGCCGTGAACAGGCTACTAACGACTACTCGGGGAGGTGGAGTTCCAGGTCGGGGCGCGGCGTGACGCCGCTCAGGCCGATTCCGGCCAGGAGGGCGGACACCGGACCGCGGCCCGGGAGCTGGGCCTCGGGGTCGATGTCGTGCCAGGGGGCCAGCACGAAGGCACGCTGGTGGGCGCGCGGGTGCGGGAGGGTGAGGACCGGGTCGTCGCAGACGCGGTCGGCGTACGCGATGATGTCGACGTCGATCGTGCGGGGGCCCCAGCGCTCCTCGCGGACGCGGTCGAACGCCTCCTCGATGGCGTGCCCGCGCTCCAGCAGGGAGGACGGGGGCAGGGTGGTCTTCACCGCGATGACCGCGTTGAGGTACGAGGGCTGGGAGCCGGGCTCGACGCCCCACGGCTCGGTCTCGTAGACGGGGGAGACGGCTTTGACCCGCAGGCCGGGGGTGTCGCCGAGGGCGTCGATGGCGCCTTGGAGGGTCTCCAGGCGGTTGCCGAGGTTCGCGCCGAGCGCGATGACGGCCCATTTGGGGTTGGACAGGGTCACGTCCGCCGCGTCGACCGCCTCGACGACGGAGGCGGGTACCGGCTGGACGGTGGGGTCGCTCTGAGCGTTCAGTCCGTTGTTCATGCGCGGCTCCGGGTGATCGTGATGGTCACGTCGTCGAAGGGGACGGTGATGGGCGCGTCCGGCTTGTGGACGACGACCTCCACCTGCGCCACCGCTTCGTGCTTCAGGCACTGCTGGGCGATCCGCTCGGCCAGGGTCTCGATCAGGTCGACGGGCTCGCCCTGGACCACGTCGACGACCTCCTCGGCGACCACCCCGTAGTGCACGGTCTTCGCCAGGTCGTCCCCGGCCGCCGCGGGGCGGGTGTCCAGGTGCAGCACGAGGTCGACGATGAAGGTTTGGCCTTCCTCGCGTTCCCGGGGGAAGACGCCGTGGTGCCCGCGAGCCTTGAGGCCGCGCAGCGCGACACGATCCACGCGAATCACTCCTGCTTTCGTAGGTGCTTCCGGCCTCGGGGCTCCCCGTGGCCATGGGCCTGCGCCGAGTGCGGTCGGCGTCGTCCGACTTCGAATTTACCTGCGAAACAGTCCGGCCCCCGCCGTAGGGGTCAGGAGGCGTCGTCCTCGTCGTCCTCGTCGGACTCCGTGAGCACGGGAGAACCGTGGTGGGACCACAGGCGCCATCCCTCGGATGTGCGTCGGAACACATTCGTGGCGACGACCAGCTGGCCGACGAGCGGGCCGAGCTCCCCGCCGTCCTCGGCGGGGCCGCCGCTGAGGATGTTCTCCGTGCAGGTCACCAGTGCCGTGTCGCCTATGACGGCCACCTTGGTGTCGGTCAGGAAGAACTGGATGTACTCGGTGTGGGACATGATCAGCGCGTACGAGCGCAGTACCTCCCCGCGGCCGGAGAGCACCGGCCAGCCGGGGTGCACGCAGGAGATCTCGTCCTCCAGCCACAGCGCCGACAGAGCGTCGAAGTCCCCCCGCTCCATTGCCTCGTAGAAGGCCGTGTTGACCTCTTCGACCGCTTCGATGTCGGTTCTGCTCACTGGGCTCCTTGTCGGTCGTTGAGGATCACAGAGCCCCTTCCACGGCGCGGGCCACCCGAACCGCGTCGGCCGTCGCCCGTACCTCGTGGACCCGTACGGCCCAGGCGCCCTGGTGGGCGGCGATCGCGGAGACGGCGGCCGTGGCGGCGTCCCGTTCGCGGGCCGGCGGCGGGGTGGCGTCCGTCCCGCCGGCCAGGACCCGGCCGAGGAAACGCTTCCGCGAGGCGGCGACCAGCAGCGGGAAGCCGAGGGCGCGCAGGTCCCCCATGTGTGCGACCAGCGCCAGGTCGTGCTCGGCGTTCTTGGCGAAGCCGAGGCCGGGGTCGACCAGGAGCCGCTCGGGGGCGATGCCGCCGGCGACGACCGCGTCGATCCGGGCCCGCAGCTCGGAGGTGACCTCGGCCACGACGTCGTCGTAGACGGCGAGGCTGTTCATGCCGGCGCTGAAACCGCGCCAGTGCATCACCACGAAGGGCACCTCGGCCGCGGCGACGGCCGGGACCATGCCGGGGTCGGCGAGGCCGCCGCTGACGTCGTTGACCAGGGCGGCGCCGGCGTCGACGGCCCGGGCGGCGACGGCGGCGCGCATCGTGTCGACGGAGACGGTGACGCCCTCGGACGCCAGACCGCGCACGACGGGGACGACCCGGCGCAGCTCCTCGTCCTCGTCGACGCGGGAGGCGCCGGGGCGGGTGGACTCGCCGCCGACGTCGACGAGGTCGGCGCCCTGGGCGACGAGGTCGAGGCCGCGCTTGACGGCGGCGGTGGTGTCGAACCAGCGGCCGCCGTCGGAGAAGGAGTCAGGGGTCACGTTGACGACGCCCATGACCGCGCAGCGGTCCCATTCCGGCAGACCTGCGACCCGGCCCCTGCCGGTGGCTCCGCGCTTGGTGTTCATGGCTCCAGGGTAGGGCTGCCCCGCCTGCCCCCACCCCGGGGCACTGCCCCCGGCCCAGTCCGGGCACTGCCCAGGCCCAGTCCGGGCACTGCCCAGGCCCAGTCCGGGGACTGCCGCCGGCCCGCCCCGGCACTGCCCCGGCCCTCCCCCGGGCGCCGCCGCCCGGGACGGCTCGCGGCCGGGGCCGGGCACGGCGAAGGCCCGGACGGGGAACCTGCCGGGCCTTCGGGTGTCGCGTCGCGGGGCGGTCGGGGGCTACGCGGCCTGGACCTCGCGCTCGGGCTGCTTCGCGACGGGCGCCATCAGGTTGTGCGAGCAGGTACGGACCGGCTTGGGACGGCGGCGGCTCGCGAAGAGCCGCGGCAGGGCCAGCGTGACGAAGCCCTCGGCCTGCATCGCGGCGAAGCCGATGCGGGGCAGGTCGCGGGTGGTGCGGAAGACCACGAAGCGCGGCTCCCAGCGCGGGCGGAACTTCGCGTTGAACTTGTACAGCGACTCGATCTGGAACCAGCGGGAGAGGAAGACCAGCAGGCTGCGCCACATCCGCAGCACGGGCCCGGCGCCGATCTTCTCGCCGCGGGCCAGCGCCGAGCGGAACATCGCGAAGTTCAGCGAGACCCGCTCGATGCCCAGCGAGGGGGCGGCCTCCAGGGAGGCGACGATCAGCAGCTCGTTCATGCCCGGGTCGGCGCCGCGGTCACGGCGCATCAGCTCCAGCGACATGCCGTCCTTGCCCCACGGTACGAAGTGCTGGATGGCCTTCAGGTCGCCGAAGGGGCTGGTGTCGCCCTCTTCCACGCGGTGCGCGGTGGCGATGAAGCAGTCGCCGTCGCCCGGGTCGCCGACCCGGCCCAGCGCCATCGAGAAGCCGCGCTCGGTGTCGGTGCCGCGCCAGGCCTCGGCGGCGCCGCGGACCTGCTCCAGCTCCTCCTCGGTGAGTTCGCTGACCCGGCGGACCTTGGTGGTGTAGCCGTTGCGCTCGATGCGCTTCACCATCTGGCGGACATTGCGCATGGCGCGGCCCGAGAGGGAGAAGTCTTTGACATCGACAATCGCCTCGTCACCCAGCTCCAGGGCGTCCAGGCCGGTCTCGCGGGTCCAGACCTCGCCACCGGTCTCGCTGCAGCCCATCACGGCCGGGGTCCAGGAGTGGGCCTTGGCCTCCTCCATGAACCGCTCGATAGCGCCCGGCCACGCCTCGACGTCGCCGATGGGGTCGCCCGAGGCGAGCATCACGCCGGAGACGACGCGGTAGGTGACGGCGGCCTTGCCGCTGGGGGAGAAGACGACGGCCTTGTCGCGGCGGAGCGCGAAGTGGCCGAGGGAGTCGCGGCCGCCGTGCTTGGCGAGCAGCTCGCGCAGCTTGCCCTCGTCGTCGACGGTGAGCCGGGCGGCCGGGTGCTCGGGGCGGAAGGCCAGGTAGATGGTGGTGAGGGCGGTCAGCATGCCGAGCGCGCCGAGGGAGTAGCCGACGGTCCAGGACACCCGGCCTGCGTAGTCGACGGGGCCCTCGAAGCCGAAGAGGCCGTAGACGACGTGTGTGATCTGCTCGTACAGTCCGGGGTTGCCGACGACCTTGCCCGGGTGGACGTTGACGATGACCAGTCCGAGGCCGATGGAGCCGGCGCTCATCAGGACGAAGTTCGCGAGGGCCTTCCAGCGGCTGCGCGGGTCCGGCAGCGCCTTGAACTCACCCTGGTGGCGCAGGAGGAGCGCGAGGAGCACCGCCGCGATGACCACGCCGATGACCGAGTGGCGGTAGGTGAACTGCGCCGCCGCGCCCGCGGGCAGCAGGACGACGGCGGCCCGCCAGGCGCGCCGCTTGTGCCGCTTGAGGCCGTGGGCGAGCAGCAGGAGCAGCACGCCCGCGCTGATGGAGAGGGCGGCCGCGAACGGGCCGAGGGAGCCCGGCAGCACCTCGGTGACCGCGTGGATCCGGCTGTGCCGGAAACGCGGGAAGACGCCCGCCGCGATGTCCAGAAGGCCGACGATCATGACGGCCGTACCTACCAGGCCGGGCACCGACTCCGGCTGTGGGCCTCGGAGGATTCGGCGGACCCTGCTCGGAACCTGTCCCGACTTATCGCCATCTATCCTGCTAGACATCGCTTCCCGTTGCTCCGCGAGAGATCATGTGGCCGAAGGCCGCGACAGCCTCCGGTGTGTGGTGCGTCCCTTAGGACGACATCGACGGACAGCGGGTTCACTCTTCCGTCGGAAATTTCCAGTCCTGCCATCAGAAAGTCGACTGACTGCTCATGGGTCTCACCAGTAATACGGTCCTGGCGCTGGCCGTCCTCGCCGGTGTGCTGCTGTTCGCGGCCACCATCTGGTTCTGGCCGAAGCTCTCGGGCCGCACCTGGCGTGCGTTCGCCGGCCGTATCGGGCTCCTGCTGGCGACCCAGCTGGCGCTGTTCTCGGCGGTGGGTCTCGCGGCCAACAAGTCGTTCCTCTTCTACGGTTCCTGGGCCGACCTGTTCGGCCGGGAGACGTCGATGGGCAAGGTCGTCGACCACTCGATGAGCAGCAAGGACATCAAGGTCGTCGACAAGCAGAAGCTGGACGTCCCCGGTGGTGCCAAGCCCCAGGTGGGCGGTCAGATCCTGAAGGTTGCCATATCGGGGCAGAAGTCGAAGATAACGAGCCCCGGCTACGTGTGGCTCCCGCCGGAGTACTTCCAGCCGCAGCACAAGGACGAGAACTTCCCCGCGTCCATCGTCCTGACGGGCTACCCGGGCACCGCCGAGAACCTGATCAAAGGGCTCGACTACCCGATGAAGGCCTTCAGCCTGTCCAAGGCGGGCAAGATGAAGCCGATGATCCTGGTCATGCTGCGCCCGACCGTGGCGCCGCCGCGCGACACCGAGTGCGTCGACATACCCGGCGGCCCGCAGACCGAGACCTTCTTCGGGGTGGACCTCCCGCAGGCCATCCAGGACACCTTCCGGGTAGGCAAGAAGCCCGAGAACATGGGCTTCATCGGCAATTCCACGGGTGGTTACTGCGCCCTGAAGATCGCCGCGCACTACCCGCAGACCTTCGGTGCCGCCGCCGGGCTGTCCGCGTACTACGACGCTCCTGACGACCCGACGACCGGTGACCTCTTCCACGGGGACGAGAAGCTGAAGAAGCGCGCGGACATCCTGCACGTCATGGAGCACAAGAAGCCGGCCGGTACGTCCTTCCTCGTCACCAGCAGCGAGAAGGGCGAGCCGAACCTCGCGGACACCAAGAAGTTCATCAAGAAGGTGCAGGGCCCGGACCGGGTCTCCTCCATCATCCTCGACAGCGGTGGCCACAACTTCAACACGTGGCGCCGTGAGATCCCGCCGATGCTGGTGTGGATGAGCGGCCGCATCCAGGCCTGACGGCCGGGCGGTACGGCAGCGGGAAGGGGCCCGACCCTGAGGTCGGGCCCCTTCTCATGCCTCCTGCAACTCGGCCCGGCGCAGCGCCCGGTGGATGTCCTGGGGGGTGAGTACGCCGGCCAGCTCGCCGGTGTCCGGGTCCGTGACGGCGATCCGCCCCGAGTCCTCCTGGAGCAGTGCGGCGAGCGCCTCGCGCAGCGTCGCGCCCAGCCGGACCGACACCGGCGGCGCCGTCGCCGTCCCGTCCGGCGGCGTCAGGTCGGCGGCCCCGACCGTGGTGACGGCGAGCCGCTTGAGCCCCCGGTCGGCGCCGACGAAGGAGGCCACGTACGGGGTGGCGGGCGCGCCGAGCACCGCCGCCGGGCGGGCGAACTGCTCGATGCTGCCCGTTCCGTAGACGGCGATGCGGTCGCCGAGCCGGATGGCCTCCTCCAGGTCGTGGGTGACCAGCAGGATCGTCTTGCGCACGGTCTTCTGCAGGGTCAGGAACTCGTTCTGGAGCCGCTCGCGGACCACCGGGTCCACCGCGCCGAAGGGTTCGTCCATCAGCAGCACCGGCGGGTCGGCGGCGAGCGCGCGGGCCACGCCGACGCGCTGGCGCTGCCCGCCCGACAGCTGCTCCGGGTACCGGCCGCCGTACACCGACGGGTCCAGCCCCACCAGTTCGAGCAGCTCGGCCGCCCGGGCGCGGGCCGCCGCCTTGGGGGTGCCGATCAGCTGCGGCACGGTCGCGGTGTTCTCCAGCACGGTCTTGTGCGGGAAGAGCCCGACCTGCTGGATGACGTACCCGATCCGGCGGCGCAGTTCGACCGGGTCGGCGGCCGCGATGTCCTCGCCGCCCAGCAGGATCCGGCCGGACGTCGGGTCGATGAGCCGGTTGACCATCTTCATGGTGGTCGTCTTGCCGCAGCCGGACGGTCCGACCAGCGTGACCAGCTCTCCTTCCGCCACCTCGAAGGACAGGTCCTCGACGGCCGTCGTCCCGTCGGGGTAGCGCTTGGTCACATGCTCGAATCGGATCACGGACCCATCTTTCCCCACGGGCGTCGTCCGAATGTGAAGGGCGTGTTGCCCTCTGCGAAAGATTCCGGCCATCGGGACCGGCGGGGGTTAGGGTCGTCCAAGGGCAGTTGATCGAGCATACGTACGTTTCGTGACGGGGGGTGAGGTGCATGCCGGCGCAGAACTGCCTGGTGGCGAACGACTGGATCTGCTGGGACTACGTCACCTCCCGTTCTCAGGAACTCACCGACGCCACCGTCGAACACGTGTGGATCACCGGTGCGTCCGTCCTGATCGGCCTGGTCGTGTCCGTGCCGCTGGCCCTGCTGGCCCGCCGCGGCCGGCGCTGGTCGGCGCCCGTGCTCACCTTCACCACCCTGCTCTACACCGTTCCCTCGCTGGCCATGTTCTCCCTGCTGCTGCCCGTCTTCGGGCTGTCGGCGGCGCTGGTCGTGACCGGCCTGGTGCTCTACTCGCTGACCATCCTGGTCCGCAACGCGATGGCCGGCCTGGAAGCCGTCCCCGAGGAGGTCCGGGAGGCCGCGCGCGGCATGGGCTACGGCCCCGGGCGGCTGCTGTGGCAGGTGGAACTGCCGCTGGCGCTGCCCGCGCTGCTCGCGGGCGTACGGATCGCCACGGTCTCGACGATCGCGCTGACCACGGTCGGCTCCATCGTCGGCAAGGGCGGCCTCGGCAACCTCATCGCCCCCGCGGTGAACAGCTCCTTCAAGGCGCAGGTGCTCACCGCATCGGTGCTGTGCGTCCTGCTCGCGCTCGTCGCGGACCTGCTGCTGCTCGGCCTGCAGCGGCTGCTCACGCCGTGGACCCGGGCCGGCGCCCGCCCGGCCGCCCCCGCGAAGGGGGCCTGACGGCATGGGCGTGGCGGCAGGGGCCTGGGACTGGCTCGCGGACGGCGCCAACTGGTCCGGGGAGAGCGGCGTCTGGCACCGGCTCGGCGAGCACGCCTACGTCAGCGGGCTCGCGCTGGCGATCGCCTGTGCGGTCGCGCTGCCGGTCGGCCTGTACCTCGGCCACCTCGGCCGGGGCGGCACCCTCGCGGTGAACGTCTCCAACGTCGGACGGGCGGTCCCGGTCTTCGCGGTGCTGGCGCTCTTCATGGTCTCCCCGCTGCGCAACGCGGGACATCTGCCGACCGTCGCCGCCCTCGTGCTGTTCGCCGTCCCGCCCCTGCTGACGAACGCGTACGTCGGCATGCGCGAGGTGGACCGCTCGGTCGTGGAGGCCGCCCGCGGGATGGGCATGTCCGGCGGGCAGCTCTTCTGGCGGGTGGAACTGCCGCTCGCGCGCGGCCTGGTGATGACCGGTCTGCGCTCGGGCGCCGTGCAGGTCATCGCCACGGCCACGATCGCCGCCATGGTCGGCCAGGGCGGCCTGGGCCGGATCATCACCGCCGGTTTCAACACCTACAACACCCCGCAGGTCGTCGCCGGAGCCCTGCTCGTGGCCGCCCTGGCCCTGCTGGTGGAGGGCGTGCTGGTGGCGGCGGACCGGCTGCTGCGCCGGGCCGGCGCCCACCGCTGATTCCCGTCCCCCTTCCTTCTCTTCCCTCGAACGGAGCAACTCCATGACCAAGACCACGCGCGTCCTCGGCGCGTCCCTGGGCGCGCTGGCCCTGACGGTGTCGCTGGCCGCGTGCGGCGGTGACAGCCTGGAGAAGAGCAAGGACGGCGGCTCCTCCTCCCCGGCCGCCGACGGCAAGGGCAGCCTGGTGATCGGCGCGGCCGGGTTCACCGAGTCCAACGTGCTGGCGGAGCTGTACGCGCAGGTCCTGAAGGACGCGGGCTACAGCACCTCCGTCAAGACGGTCAACAACCGGGAGCTGTACGAGCCCTCGCTGGAGAAGGGCGAGATCGACCTCGTCCCGGAGTACGCCGCCACGCTCGCGGAGTTCCTCAACGCCAAGGTGAACGGGCCGAAGGCGCCCGAGGAGAAGCCGGTCGCCTCCAGCGACGTCGCGGCGACGGTGGCGGGCCTGGAGAAGCTCGCGGCCCCGCTCGGACTGAAGGTGCTGCCGGCGGGCGCCGCGGTCGACCAGAACGCATTCGCGGTGACCAGGGAATTCGCCGAGAAGAACAACCTCAAGACCCTTTCCGATCTTGGAAAGTCGGGGCTGAAGGTGAAGATCGCGGCCGGTGACGAATGCGCCGTCCGACCCTTCTGCGGCCCGGGGCTGGCGAAGACATACGGAATTCAGGTTTCCGGTGTCGACCCGAAGGGCGTCGGCACCCCGCAGGCCAAGCAGGCCGTCAAGGACGGCGTCGACCAGCTGGTGCTCACCACGACCACGGACGCCACCCTCGACAGCTTCGGCCTGGTCCTGCTGGAGGACGACAAGAAGCTCCAGAACGCGGACAACGTCCTCCCGGTGGTCAACGCCAAGGACGCCGGAGCACCCGAGGTCGCGGCCACCCTCGACAAGCTGACCAAGGTCCTCACGACCGCCGATCTGGTCGACCTGAACCGGAAGGTGGACGCCGAGCGCGCCAAGCCCGCCGACGTCGCCAAGGGCTACCTGGAGTCGAAGGGCCTTGTGAAGAAGTAGTGCCTACGGGTTGGTGGAGGAATGTGGGGTAACCGCCCGGGAACAGATTGCCGGGTGGGTATCCCACACGACCTCTACTCCCTGTAAATTTCAGGCCATGCCCCGAGGACGCCACCGCAATCCCGAACCGCTGCACCGGCTGCTCACTCCGTCGGCCGTCGCCGCCGTCTCCGTCGCCAGCGCCGGATCGGCCTGGCTGCTGGCCGGCCCCGAAGACGCGACGGCGCTGAGGCTGCTCGTGGCCCTCGCCGCGGCCGCCGGGATCGCCGGCGCCGTCATGATGCGCTCCTGGGACCGCGCCGCGGGCCGCCGGGTCGCGGAACTGGCCCGTGAGCGGGTCAAGGACGAGTGGCGGACCGACGAGCGGATAGCCGAGCTGGAGTCCGACCTCGAAGAGGCCCGGATGCTGCGGGCCAGGCTCGACGCCAAGCTGCGCGCCAAGCGCGTCGAACTGGCGGGCCTGCGGGGCGAGCACGCGGCCCTGCTGCGCCGGTACGCGACGGCCGAGACCGAGCGCGCCAGCGCCCTGGAGAAGCGCCGTCTGCTGGCCATCGAGGCCTCCGCCGCCCCGGCGCCGAAGGACACCAAGCAGCTCCCGGCCGTCACCGAGGAGCGCACCTCGGCGGGCGCGCCCACCTCCGTCGGCTACGCCCGGGCCCATGCGGCCATGGCCGCGCTGGCCCGCAAGGCGCAGGAGCGGTCCCTGCCCAGGGCGCGGGCCGTGGGCGAGCTGCCCACGGCGCCGCCGGCCACCGCCGGCTCCGTCCCGGCCCGCCGTCCGGCGGCCGCCGTGGCCCCGTACGCGGCCCAGCGGCGTACGGCCTCCCGCGTCGAGGGCGGCTTCGACTTCTTCGGCACCAAGAACTCGGCGCAGGCACGCGCGGCGATCGAGGCGGTCCAGAACGAGGACCTGGCCGACGTGGTGGGGGCCGAGGCCCTCGCCGTCCACAAGGCGGAGTCCGCCCAGGAGACGGCCGAGCCGGAGTTCAAGCCGCCGACCGAGGAGACTCGCGCGGTGGGCCAGGTCATCGACCTGACGGCCCACGACGAGACCGAGCCGATCGACGTGGTCCGTCTGCGCACCGCGATCTCGTAGAGGCCTGGGGCCTTCTCAGAAGAGCGGCAGCTGCCCGGGGAATTCGGGCAGGACGAAGCCGTCCAGCGTCGGAGCGGCGGCGCCGAGCACCACCCGGGCCCGGGAACCGGGGCAGGACACCAGGTCCGCGCGGTCCCGCGGGGCGGGAGGGTCGTGGCGGGCGATACGGCCCGCGGTGACGGCGCAGTCGCGGCCGCAGACGGGGCAGGCCCGGCGGGGGGAGTGGGACATGCCGCCAAGTCTGCCCTGTCGTACCGACAATCAGTCCCGCACGACCTCCGCGGTCCGCCGCTCGGCCAGCCAGGTCTCGTGCGTCCGCTCCACCCGGGCCCACAGGGCGGCCCGGTCGGCGGGGGTCAGGTCGCCCGTGGCCCGGCCGAAGCCCTCCAGGGTCTCGAAGAGGTCCTGCGGCCCGGTCAGCACCCGCTCGTCGGTCTGCTTCCCGCGCTCCGTGCGGATCAGGACCTTGCCGCGCAGGCCGTCCGTGCCCTCCGCGTCGCGCCGGAACACCGCGAAGGTCCGCACGAACGGCGACTCCGCGTCGGTGGACAGCCACGCGTGCATCGCTTCGAAGTCGGCCGTCCGCGCCGGGGCGTCGCGGAAGTTCATCCGCCGCGCGCCCCCGGACGAGGGGAAGAAGGACCAGCCGGGGCCCTCGCCCTCCAGCGGGTCCAGCCGTGCCAGTGAGTAGGAGAAACCATTCTGCTCGTATGTGCCCGCGCGCAGCGGCAGCGGATCGTACGGGCCCATGTCCCCGAGCCCGGCGTCCACCCAGTACTCCGCGCCCTCGACGCGGACGGTCAGGACGAGGTGGTCGCCCCGGACCGCGCGCGACGCCGCGTCGGCGCTGACGGCGCCCACGTGGCGGGTCACGTCGTAGCCCAGGGCTTCGAGGAGCGCCCCGAACGCCCCGTTGAGGTGGAAGCAGTAGCCGCCCCGGCCGGCGGCGAACCGCCGCACCGACAGCTCGGGGTCGATGCCCGGCGGCCGGCCGAGCTGGATGTCGACGTTCTCGTAGGGGATGCGCTCCAGGTGCGCGCGCTGGAGCGCGAACAGCCCGGCGGCACTGGGCGCGCCGGGGTCGGTGACGCCGAGGCGGCGCAGGTAGCCGTCGAAGAAGTCTGGGATCATCCGGCCAGGCTAAGGGCTGTCGGGACGGCCCTCAGGGGCTGTCCGGCGGCTACTCCCTGTGAATTTCGGCTACTTGTCGATGTCGCCGACCACGAAGAACAGCGAGCCCAGGATCGCCACCATGTCCGCGACCAGCTGCCCCGGCAGCAGTACGGCCAGCGCCTGGATGTTGTTGTAGGAGGCACTGCGCAGCTTCAGCCGGTACGGGGTCTTCTCGCCCTTCGAGACCAGGTAGTAGCCGTTGATGCCCAGGGGGTTCTCGGTCCAGGCGTAGGTGTGGCCCTCGGGCGCCTTCAGGACCTTGGGCAGGCGCTGGTTGACCGGGCCCGGCGGGAGGCCGTCCATCCGGTCCAGGCAGGCCACGGCGAGGTCGAGGGAGTTGTGGGTCTGCTCCAGCAGGCACTCGAAGCGGGCCAGGCAGTCGCCCTCGGTGCGGGTGACCACCTTCAGGACGTCCTGGAGCTCGCCGTAGGCCAGGTACGGCTCGTCGCGGCGCAGGTCGAAGTCGACGCCGGAGGCGCGGGCGATCGGGCCGGAGACCCCGTACGCGTGCACCGCCCCGGCGGACAGGACCCCGACGCCGCGGGTGCGGCCGCGGAAGATCTCGTTGCCGTGGACCAGCTTGTCGTAGACGTCCATCCGGGTGCGGACGTCGGCGATCGCGGCGCGGGCCCGGCCGAGCCAGCCGGCCGGGAGGTCCTCCTTGAGGCCGCCGACGCGGTTGAACATGTAGTGCATGCGGCCGCCGGAGATCTCCTCCATGACGGCCTGGAGCTCCTCGCGCTCGCGGAACGCGTGGAAGATCGGCGTGATACCGCCCAGTTCGAGCGGGTACGAGCCGAGGAACATCAGGTGGTTCAGGACCCGGTTCAGTTCGGCGAGCAGCGTCCGCATCCACACGGCCCGCTCGGGGACCTCCATGCCGAGCATCCGCTCGACCGCCATGACCACACCGAGCTCGTTGGAGAACGCGGACAGCCAGTCGTGGCGGTTCGCGAGCATCACGATCTGCCGGTAGTCACGGGCCTCGAAGAGCTTCTCGGCGCCGCGGTGCATGTAGCCGACCACCGGCTCGGCGCCGGCGATCCGCTCGCCGTCCAGGACGAGGCGCAGGCGCAGAACGCCGTGCGTGGAAGGGTGCTGGGGGCCGATGTTGAGCACCATGTCGGTGCTCTCCGCCGCGCCGCCGATGCCGACCGTGGTCTCCGTCATGCGGGCATTGTCTCAGCCCTACGCTGGGGGGATGGATACGGGGACGAAGGGTGAGACGGACGGCCTGCGGTGGGTGGGACTGCCCGGTGGGCTGCTCACCATGCGGCGGACGCTGCTCGTGGGCTGGGCCTGCCTGCTCGCGGTGGCGACCGGGCTGCTGCTCGGGCTGCTCGTGGGTCCGCAGTGGGCGGCGGCCGGGGCGTTCTGGCTCGCCGCGGGGGTCTGGGGCTGGGTGCTCCTCGGCCGGAACTGGCGGTCCTGGCGGTACGCGGAGCGCGCCGACGACCTGCTGATCAGCCGGGGAGTGCTGTGGCGGGAGCAGACCGTGGTCCCGTACGGCCGGATGCAGCTGGTCGAAGTCACGTCGGGCCCGGTGGAGAGGCGCTTCGGCCTGGCCTCCCTCCAGCTGCACACGGCGGCGGCGGCCACCGACGCCCGGATCCCCGGGCTGGCGCCGGCCGAGGCGGAGCGCCTGCGCGACCGGCTCGCCGCCCTCGGCGAGGCAAGGTCGGCGGGCCTGTGACCTCCGGTCGGGCGGGCGACGAGCCGGTGGCCTCCGGCCCGGGGGGCGATGAGCCGGTGGCCTCCGGTCGGGTGGGCGATGAGCCGGTGACTTCCGGGCGGGTGTGTGACGGGCCTGTGGTCTCTGGTCGGGTGGGCGACGAACCTGGAGCCCCCGGTCCGGGGGGTAACGAGCCGATGACCTCCGGTCGGGTGGGCGACGGGCCCGTGGTCTCTGGTCAGGTGGGTGACGGGCCGGTGGCCTCCGGTCGGGCGGGCGACGAGCCGGTGGCCTCCGGCCCGGGGGGCGATGAACCGGTGGCCTCCGGTCGGGTGGGGGACGGGCCTGTGGTCTCCGGTCCGGAGGGCGGCGGGCCGGTGGTCTCCGGTGCGGCTGGAGGCGAGCCGGGTGGTCCGGCGGGCGGGGATCCGGTCCGGACCGGCGCGCCGGGCGGCGCCGCGGGGGAGCCGGCCGGGCGGGCCGTGACCGAGCGCCGGTTGCACCCCTTCACTCCGTTGCGCCGTGCCTGGGTGCCGATCGCCGCGACCGTCGGCGTCCTCGCCCAGCAGGGCGACCGGGCGGCGCGCTGGGTGGCGGACCTGTCCACGCTCCTGCGGCTGGTGACGCTGGCCGGGGTGGTGCTGATGTTCGGCGTGTACGGGTTCCTGAGCTGGTGGTTCACCCACTACGCGGTGACCGACACCGAACTGCGCATCCGCACCGGGCTGCTCTTCCGCCGCACCGCGCACATCCGGCTGGACCGGCTCCAGGCCGTGGACGTCACCCGGCCGCTGCTGGCCCGGCTGACCGGTGTCGCCAGCCTGCGGCTCGACGTGATCGGCACTGAGGAGAAGGACCGGCTGGCCTTCCTCGGCGAGCAGGAGGCCGTCGCCCTGCGCGCCGAGCTCCTGGCCCGCGCCGCCGGCTTCGCCCCCGAGGAGGCGGTGCGCCTCGGCGAGGCCCCGCAGCGCGAACTGCTGCGGGTGACCCCGCGCGAACTCGCCGTGTCGCTGGCGCTCAGCCTCGGCGTCTTGGCGGCGCTGGCCGGCGGGATCGTCGCCCCGTTCGTCGTGTGGTGGTTCAGCTCCAGCCCGTGGGTGGCCCTCGCCACCCTGCTCCCGATGCTGGGCGCGGTCTGGGCGGGCACCGTCGGCCGCTTCCTCACCGAGTACGACTGGCGGGTCGCCGAGTCCCCGGACGGGCTGCGCCTGGACCACGGGATGCTGGACCGGGCCCACGAGACCGTGCCGCCGGGGCGCGTGCAGACCGTACGGATCGTGGAGCCGCTGCTGTGGCGGCGCAGTGACCGGGTCCGGGTGGAGCTGGCGGTGGCCGGGTCGAAGAACGAGGTCCTGGTGCCGGTGGCCTCGCGGGCCGCCGCGTACGCCGTGATCGCCCGGGTCCTGCCCGGGGTGGACCTGGCGGGCCTGTCCTTCTCCGGTTCCCCGGACACCGGTTCGCGCTGGGTGGTCCCGGTGTGGTGGAAGGGCTACGCCCTGGCCGTCTCCCCGGAGGTGTTCGCCGCCCGGCACGGCCGCCTGTGCCGCCGTACGGAGATCGTTCCGCACGCCAAGGTGCAGAGCGTCCGGTTCACCCAGGGGCCCTGGGCCCGGGCCCGCGGTGTCGCCGACGTGCACGTGGACACCGGCGCGAACGGCACGGTCACCGCCCGGCTGCGGGAGGCCTCCGCGGCCGCGCGGCTCCTGCACGAGCAGGCCGCCCGCTCGCACACCTCCCGCGCGTCGGCCCGCCCGGACCGCTGGATGACCGAGTCCGGCCCCGAGGAGTGAGTCCGCCACGTCCCCGGGCCCACGCCCGCGCCCGCGTCAGCGTCAACGAAGTCTTGACAAGATGATCATGTCAAGGTTTCCTTGACGCATGTTGATCTTGCGATCGAAGGGCCACCGGGACCCCTTTCCCGCCACCCCCTCCATGGCCGCCGCCCTGCCGCTCGGCGTGGCTCTGCCCGCCCTGAGCGTGATGTTCGGCGACCGGCTCGGCACCCCCGCCACCCTCGCCCTGGTCCTCGTGGGCCTCGTGATCATCGCCTGCACGGCCGGACTGGCCGCCCGGGCGGCGGACCTCGACGAGCGGGCGCGCCGCGACGAAGCGGTCCTCGACGCCCTCGAACCCCTCGCCGGACTGCGCCGATGAGCGACGGACCGCTGGTCGAGCCGGTGGAGATGGACCGCATCCGGGAAGGGATCGCCGCGGCCGTCCTCGGCGCCCCCGAGGGGCTGGCCGAATCGCTCGAACACGACCCCCACGGGTACCTGCGCCTGGTGGACGCCTCGCGCGTCGGCGCCGAGGAGGCGAGCCGGCTGCTGCGGGAGGCCGTGCACGGCGCCAGGGCCGCCGGCCACAGCTGGGACGCGGTGGGCCGCGTCCTGGGCGTGAGCCGCCAGGCCGCCCAGCAGCGCTTCGCGGGCAAGGCGGCGGGCGGCGCGAGCCCGTCGGTGCCGCCCGTCGGGGGAGCGGACGCCCCCGGGCGCCGGACCCTCGGCGGCCTGACCGCCTTCAACGAGATGGCCGCCCTGGAGGAGGCCGGCCGCGACGGCTGGCACGTGGTGGGCTACGGCCCCTTCTTCCACGAGGTGGAGGCCTCCGACCACCCCTGGGAGCACTGCCGGGTGACGCTCCCGTTCGCCGCGCGGCACCGGCTGTTGGAATCGGAAGGATGGATCCCGGTCGGTGCGGGCTGGTTCCCCTGGCGCTACTACAAGCGGCCCCTCAACCCGGGCGGCTGAGGGGCTCCGCCGAAGCGGTCCGGACCCGGCCGGTCCGGCCGGACCCGGCGGACCCGCCGGACCGGCCCGACGAGTGCGGCGGGGGTCGGCTATCCGGCCCCGCCGCCCGCGCGGACCAGGCCCGTCTCGTACGCCAGGACCACGACCTGGACCCGGTCGCGCAGCCCCAGCTTGGTCAGGATGCGGCCCACGTGGGTCTTCACCGTCGCCTCCGACAGCACCAACCGCGCCGCGATCTCGCCGTTCGAGAGCCCCTGCGCGACGAGCAGCATGACCTCGCGCTCGCGTTCCGTCAGCCGCTCGATCTCCTTGTTCTCCGGCTTCTGCGTCGTCGTCGGCAGCATCGGCGCGAAGCGGTCCAGCAGGCGCCGCGTCGTGGACGGCGCCACCACCGCGTCCCCGCTGTGCACCGAGCGGATGGCGCCCAGCAGTTCGGCCGGCGGCACGTCCTTCAGCATGAAGCCGCTGGCCCCCGCCTTCAGGCCGGAGAAGGCGTACTCGTCCAGGTCGAAGGTGGTCAGGATGATCACCTTCGGGTGCTCCTCGGGCCGGCAGATCCGCCGCGTCGCCTCGACGCCGTCCAGCCTGGGCATGCGGACGTCCATCAGCACCACGTCCACCTTCGTGGCCCGCAGCACCTCCAGCGCCTCCAGGCCGTCACCCGCCTCGGCGACCACCTCCATGTCCGGCTGGGCGGCGAGCACCATCCGGAAGCCGGTGCGCAGCAGGACCTGGTCGTCGACCAGCATCACTCGGATGGACATCAGTTACCTCGTCCTCGTCATATCTTCTTCAGGGGAAGCAGTGCGCTGATCCGGAAGCCGCCACCGGGCCGCGGCCCCGCGTCCAGGGTTCCGCCGACCATACCGATCCGCTCGCGCATGCCGATCAGCCCGTGTCCGGCGCCGTCCGCGCCGCCGTCCTCGTACAGCTCGTGTGCCGCGCCCCGGCCGTCGTCCTCGACCAGCAGACCGAGCCCGTCATCGAAGTAGACCAGCCGGACGCTGGCCTTCGCGTCGGGGCCGCCGTGCTTGCGGGTGTTGGTGAGGGCCTCCTGCACGATCCGGTACGCCGTCAGCTCGACGCCGCTGGGCAGCTGCCGCGGGGCGCCCTCGACCTCGAAGTCCACCGTGAGACCGGCCGCCCGTACCTGTTCGACGAGGACCTCGATCTGCTCGACGTCGGGCTGCGGCACGTAGTCCTCGGACTCCTGCGGCTCGCCCGTGCGCAGGACGCCGAGCAGGCGGCGCATCTCGGCGAGGGCCTGGCGGCCGGTGCCCGAGATGGTCTGGAGGGCCTCCTTGGCCTGCTCGGGCGCCGCGTCCATGACGTAGGCGGCCCCGTCCGCCTGGACCACCATCACCGAGACGTTGTGCGCGACGACGTCGTGCAGCTCGCGGGCGATCCGGGCGCGCTCGGCGGCCACGGCCACCTTCGACTGGGCCTCGCGCTCCTTCTCCAGCCGCTGGTTGCGCTCGACCAGCTGGGCGTAATAGGCCCGCCGGGTGCGCAGGGAGTCTCCCAGCACCCAGGCCAGGGCGAAGGGGACGATCATGAAGACGGCGAAGAGGACGTTGTCGACGTCGTTGGTGCCCTTGTCCACGCCGTACCGCAGGAAGTAGAGCGGCGCGGCCGCCAGCCCCCAGCCCAGGGCGGTGCGCGAGACCCAGCGGGGGACCTCGCTCGCGGCGATCGTGTAGAGGATCACGAACATGGCGATGTCGTAGAACCCCGCGACGATTCCCGCGGCCAGCTGGAGCAGGCCCGCTGCGAGGGTGAGCCAGAACATCGCCTGCGGCCACTTGCGGCGCAGGGCCAGGGCCGTGCTCAGCGCGAGCACGACGGGGACCGCGGCGATCTTGAGGGGCCGGCTGATGTCGGGCTCGCCCACGACGTTCAGCATCGAGACCCCGAAGAAGAGCACAGCCCAGAAGCTGTCGACGCCCGTCGGGTGTCTGCGGAGGAAGTCGTAGAGGCGCTGCACGTAACCCAGAGTAGGGAACGGTGATAGGTGCTGGAGTCAACCAGAGGTCCGAACCTGACACCGGGGACATACTCCCCAAGGTGGAGGGTGAGCATAGCCTTCGGTGATGAGCACTTCTGGTGGACCCACCGCTGCGGTCCGGTGGCGCAGCGCGATGGAAGCCGCGCTGTACGGGCCCGGCGGTTTCTACGTGCGCTCCGGTGGTCCGGGGCCGGCCGGCCACTTCCGTACCTCCGTGCACGCCTCCGCCCTGTACGCGGGGGCCGTGGCCCGGCTGCTGCGCCGGGTGGACGCCGAGCTCGGGCACCCGCGGCGACTCGACCTCGTGGACGTGGGGGCCGGGCGGGCGGAGCTGCTGGC
Organism: Streptomyces sp. NPDC023541; assembly: GCF_055559995.1. Classification (NCBI taxonomy): domain Bacteria; kingdom Bacillati; phylum Actinomycetota; class Actinomycetes; order Kitasatosporales; family Streptomycetaceae; genus Streptomyces; species Streptomyces sp. NPDC023541. Next base: position 45,276 of record NZ_JBVHJO010000003.1, on the reverse strand, counting down.
CGGGGTGCTCGCCGCGCTGGATACGGAGACGGCCGCGCGGGTGCGCCCGTACGCCGTGGAACGGGCGGAGCGGCCCCGCGGGCTCGACCCGCGGATCCGCTGGACCGCGCAGCCGCCCGAGGGCGTGACGGGGCTGCTGTTCGCCAACGAATGGCTGGACAACGTCCCCCTGGACGTCGCCGAGGACGGGCACTACGTCCTGGTCTCGCCGGACGGTACGGAGAGCCGGGGCGGCCCGCTGGAGGACGCCGACCGGGCCTGGCTGGAGCGGTGGTGGCCGGGCGGAGGCCGCGCGGAGATCGGCCGGACGCGCGACGAGGCGTGGGCGGCGGCCACCCGCACCCTGGAGCGGGGCCTGGCGGTGGCGGTGGACTACGCCCACACCCGGGAGGCCCGGCCCCCGTACGGCACCATGACGGGATTCCGGGACGGCCGGGAGGTCCCGCCGGTCCCGGACGGGTCCTGCGACGTCACCGCCCACGTGGCGCTGGACTCCTGCGCCGGGCCGGATTCGGTCCTGCTGACGCAGCGCGAGGCCTTGACCGACCTCGGGGTCTCGGGCGACAGGCCCCCGCTGGCCCTGGCCTCCTCGGACCCGGCTGCCTACGTCAGGGCGCTGGCCTCGGCCGGTGAGGCGGCGGAGCTGACCTCCCGGGCCGGTCTGGGCGCCTTCGGCTGGCTGGTCCAGCCGGTCGGCATCCCGCCCTGGCCGAAGCCGTAACCGGAGCCGCAACCGGATCCGAAGCCGGAGCCGCAACCGGATCCGAAGCCGGAGCCGGAGCCGTGACCGGAGCGGAATCGCGGTGCGCGGTCCGCGCCACGCGGGAGGGGCCGGACCCCCAGGGAATCCGGCCCCTCCTCATGACACCGTGCTACCGCCCGGAGCGGCTCACTGGTCCACCTCGTCGTGGCCCGTGTGCAGGCCGCCGCCACCGCCGCTGCCGCCGGGGGTCGGCGTCGACACGACCGGCTTCGACAGCGGGGCGAGGTCGTGGGCGTAGTGGCCGACCGCGTCCGCGATGACGTCGACGTTGATGTCGAGCGCCTTGTGGTCGATGTTGGTGATGTCGTCACCCTCGCCGTGGTAGTTCACGTCGTAGGCGACACCGGCCTGGCCGCCGAACTTCGCGGCCTCCTCGGCCGTCTTGATGCCCTCGGCGCCGGTGAAGGTGCCGCCGGACGGGATGCCCACCTCGATGAACGGGCCGTAGTCCGAGCGGCCGGAGAAGTCCGTGCCCGCGTGCGGGATCTTCTTCGAGTCGAGGAAGTCGGTGATCCCCTTCTCCAGCTGGGCGGAGCCCTCCGGGCCGGGGCCCGAGCCGACGCCGTCCGAGTCGTCGCCGTCGTAGACGAAGTACGCGGCGTTCGGCGAGCCGATCATGTCGAAGTTCAGGTAGAGCTTGATCTGCTTCTTCTGCGCGTCCGTCAGGCCGGCGACGTACGCCTCGGAGCCGAGCAGGCCGAACTCCTCCGCCGACCACCAGGCGAACTTGACCTTGTTCTTGACCTTCTTCTGCTCGCTCGCGAGCCGCTGGGCGACCTGGAGGATGCCGGCCGAGCCGGAGCCGTTGTCGTTGATGCCCGGGCCGGCCGCGACCGAGTCGAGGTGCGCGCCGAGGAAGACGGTGTTGTTCTCGTCGCCGCCCCTGGTCTCGGCGATGACGTTGAAGGTCTTGCGGTTCTCGCGCAGCTCACGGATGTCAAGGGTGACCTCGACCGGGCCGGCGGCGGCCTCGGCGGCCAGCTTCTCGCCGTCCGCCTGGGTGATGCCGCCGGTGGGGACCTTGCCCGCGGCGGGGTCCCCTATGGTGCCGTTCAGGGCGCCCGCGGTGTTGTTGTAGATGATCGCGCCGACCGCGCCGGCCGCGGCCGCGTTCTGCTGCTTGACCGCGAAGGTGCAGCCGCCGCGCTTGACCAGGGCGATCTTGCCCGTGAAGGCGCCGGCGGCGAAGTCGCCCGGCTCGCAGCCGTTGGTCCCGTCCGCGTCGACCGGGGCGACGGCGACCGGGGCCGTCACGCCGCCCTCGGGGGAGTTGGCCGTGTAGGTCATCAGGTGGATCGGTACGTCGCGCCCGCTCGCACCGTTCACCGTCAGCTTCTCTTCGATGGTCTCGACGAAGACGAAGTCGAACTCGTTGCGGGTGACCTGGTAGCCGGCCGCCTTCATCACGGCCTCGATGTACTTGGCCGACTGCTCGTGCCCCTTCGAACCGGCCGCCCGGTTGCCGTTGTTGTAGTCGGCGATCGACTGCAGGACCTTGAGGTGGTTGAAGGCGCCCTTGCCGGTCGCGTCCTTGACCAGTTTGCGGGCCAGCGCGTCGCCCTTGGCGGCGTCGCTCTGCGGGCTCCCGGTGGCACCGGCCGGTCCGGCGAGCAGCAGGGGCGAGACGAGGGCCGCGGCTGCCAGGGCGGCGGTTGCTGCGGCTATACGGCGTGAGGGCATGGAGGTCCTTCCACGACAAAGGCGAGCAGGGCAGGCGAAAGACGGGCACGACGGGGCGGAGCGGGGCACGGCGCGGCGGAACGCGACGGGCCGGACTTGCGGAGGCGGTGCGCGGTACGTGGGGGAACAGTGAGCGCACGTTAGACAGCAAGTGGCCATCATGGCCAGAGTTTTCACTGATTTCGGTTTATGAATTCCGTATATCGGTGAGTCTGGGCCGGTGGGATCCGGCCAGCCGCACGCCCGTTGCCGCTACCGGAGGATGCCCTCGATGAAGTCGGAGCCGATGCGGGCGACGGCGGTCAGATCCAACTCGTGCTGGGCATAACGGCCTTGCCTTCGCGTATGCATCAGACCGGCCTTTTTCAGGACGGCCAGATGCCGCGACACCTCCGGCGCGGTGATCCCGTACACGGTCGCCAGTTCGCTCGTCGTGTACGGCGCGCGGGCCAGGCTCCGGCACAGCATCATCCGCATCGGGTGCGCCAGTGCCTCCATCCGCCGCTGGAGCAGCTCCACCGAGCCCGGCCCGGAGGCCGGCTCGGGGGTACCGAGCGGATAGTGGACCACCGGCCGCCAGTCCGGTGCGTGCAGCACCAGCAGATGCGGCCAGCCGAAGTTGGTCGGCACGAAGACGAGGCCGCTGCCTATGCGCGGATCGGTGGCCGTCGTCGTGCCGTGGACCATCTTGTCGGCGGTGATGGTGGTGAGGCCCTCGTCGACGCTCAGGGCCGTCGAGACGTCCTTCAGCGCGGCCGGCAGGCCCTTGCGGCGCAGCAGCTCCGCCTTGTGCCGGGCGTCGGCGCTCTGCCCCGGCTCCAGGCGCTTCCAGGTCTCGGCGAAGAACGCCTCGTCGCAGTCCTCCAGGAGCCGCCGCAGCCACACCCGTACGGCCGCGGGGTCGTCCAGCAGCCGCACGGAGAAGTCCAGCTGGCGCGGGCCGCGGGCGGCGGCCGCCTCCAGCGCCTTGGCCCGGGCCGCCGGGTCCTTCAGCGGCGAGGGCACGCCGCCCTCGTTGTAGAGCGCCAGCCAGCAGTGCTCAAGGGCCGCTCCCACGAACCGCTCGTCGTCCAGCCGGTCCAGTACGTCGAGCTCCTCGGCCAGCGTCGCCGCCGGCCGCCCGGCCTCCCCGGGGATCCCGGCGAAGGGCATGAAGATGTCGGAGAAGGAGCTGCGCCACATGAACTCGGCCTCCAGCAGACGGTCCGCGAGACACGGATCGAGCGAGGCCGAGGTGGCGGTGGTCCATGAGGTGAGCCGCGGGTGGTGCCCCGGCTGCGAGAGCGCGTGCAGGGCCATGCAGAGCTCCGCGAGCGGTGAGGGCGCGAAGGTGATCCGCTCGTGGGGGAGCCCGGCGATGTCGATGGTGACGCTCATCGGGCCATTCTGTCCGTTCCCGCACGTCGGGAACGTCCGGTCCGGCCTTCCGGCACCGCCGTACGGGTGGCGGCGCGGGCCCCGGCGCGGCGGCCGGACGAGTGATCACGACCGGCGGACGGCCACCCGGCGACCACCCGCGACCACCCCGCGACCACCCCGCGGGCGCCCTGCCGGCCGCCCTCCGGCCCGCCCCGCGGGCGCTTCCCGGCCGAACAGTTGACGGGGAACGTCAACCGTCGTGCGCGGCGGGGCCGACGGGGTGAGGGTGGATGCATGACAGCGATAGAGCAGTACCTCATCGACACCTACCGCGCCTCCCAGCACGGCGACCGCATGCCCCCGCCGCCCGGCCGGGACGACGTCGCCGTCGTCCGCGCGGCCCGCTCCTACCAGCAGTTCCGGGCCGTCGTGGACGGCGGCGAGGCCCGCCGCCCCTGGAGAGCCGCCCTGCGCCGGATGCTGACCCGCCCGCGTCCGTGCTGACGCCCGGCACGCAGGCCCGGGCCCGGGCCGCGGCCGCGCGGTCCGGATCCCGCCCGTGACGGGAGGGGCCGGACCGGGACCGCCTACTCGAAGTTCGGCGCGTTGCGCTGGTACACCAGCCGCAGGCCGATCAGCGTCAGCCACGGCTCGTGGTCGTCGATCACCGACGACTCGCCCAGCACCATCGGGGCCAGGCCGCCCGTGGCGATGACGCGGACGTCGTCCGGATCGCCGTTCGGCCCGGCCAGCTCCTTGGCCATCCGGGCCACGACCCCGTCGACCTGGCCCGCGAAACCGTAGATGACGCCCGACTGCATCGCCTCGACCGTCGACTTGCCGATCACGTGCCGCGGCCGGGCCAGCTCGATCTTGCGCAGCTGGGCGCCCCGTACGCCGAGCGCCTCCATCGAGATCTCTATCCCCGGCGAGATCACCCCGCCGACGTACTCGCCCTTCGCGGACACCGCGTCGAAGGTGGTCGCCGTACCGAAGTCGACCACGATCGCCGGGCCCCCGTAGAGCTCGACCGCCGCGACCGCGTTGATGATGCGGTCCGCCCCGACCTCCTTGGGGTTGTCCATCAGGATCGGCACGCCCGTCTTGATGCCGGGCTCCACCAGTACCGCCGGCACGTCGCCGTAGTAGCGCCGGGTGACCTCGCGCAGCTCGTGCAGGACCGACGGCACCGTCGAGCAGATCGCGATGCCGTGGATCCCGTCGCCGAGCTCGCTGCCGAGCATCGGGTGCATGCCCATCAGGCCCTGCATCAGCACGGCCATCTCGTCGGCCGTGCGCCGGGGGTCGGTCGAGATCCGCCAGTGCTCGACGATCTCGTCACCGTCGAACAGGCCCAGGACCGTCTGGGTGTTGCCTACGTCGATGGTGAGGAGCACCGGTTACACCGCCTCGCGCAGATCGAGACCGATGTCCAGGATCGGCGAGGAGTGCGTCAGCCCGCCGACCGCCAGGTAGTCCACGCCGGTCTCCGCGTACGCCCGCGCGGTGTCCAGGGTCAGCCGGCCCGAGGACTCCAGCACCGCGCGGCCGGCCACCAGCGTGACGGCCTCCTCGGTCTCCGGGACGGTGAAGTTGTCCAGCAGGATCAGGTCGGCGCCCGCGTCCAGGACCTCGCGGACCTGGTGCATCGTGTCGACCTCGACCTCGATCGGGACCTCCGGGAAGGCCTCGCGCACCGCGTTGAAGGCCTGCGCGACACCGCCCGCGGCGACCACGTGGTTGTCCTTCACCAGCGCCGCGTCCGACAGCGACATGCGGTGGTTGACGCCGCCGCCGCAGCGGACCGCGTACTTCTCCAGCGAGCGCAGGCCCGGCGTGGTCTTGCGGGTGTCGCGCACCTTGGCCTTGGTGCCCTCCAGGACGTCCGCCCAGCGGCGGGTGGCCGTCGCGATGCCGGAGAGCCGGCACAGGATGTTCAGCGCGCTGCGCTCGGCCGTCAGCAGGTCGCGGGTACGGGCGCGGACCGACAGCAGCACCTCGCCGGCCTTGACGGTGTCGCCGTCCTCCGCGTGCCGCTCCACCTCGAAGGCCTCCGTGCAGACCACGGAGAACACCGCCTCGGCGATGCGCAGGCCCGCCACGACGCCGTCCTCGCGGGCGACGAAGTCGGCGATGGCCTCGGCGTCCTCGGGGACCGTGGCCACGGTGGTGACGTCCACGCCGCCGTCGAGGTCCTCGGAGAGCGCCATGTGGGCGATGTCCTCGACCTCGATCGGATCCAGGCCCGCGTCCGCGAGCAACTGGGCCAGTGCCGGGTCGAGGCCGCTCTCCTCGCCGTCGCCGCAGGCGCAGTCGTCGCCGCAGCCGCCGTCGTTCTGGTCGATGAGGGGAAGTTCGGGGGTGCTCACGGTCACTGCTCCAGGCTCGGGGTGCTCAGGGGGTGCACGGACGGGAAGTCCGCGGAGTCGGTGGGTACGACGACCAGGGCCCGCCTCTCGGTGGCCGAGAGCCGGACCACCAGGTGGCGGCGCCACCGGGCATCGTCCCGGTCGGGGTGGTCCTCGCGCCAGTGGCAGCCGCGGGTCTCCTCGCGGCGCTGCGCGGCGGCGACCAGGACCCGCGCCACGCACAGCAGGTTCGTGGCCTCCCAGGTGTCCACACCCGGCTCGGCGGTCTTGCCGTGCGCTTCGAGTTCGTTCAGGGCGGTCGCGTACAGCCCTTCCAGGGCCTCGGACGCCGCGGCCAGCGACGCGGCGGAGCGGAGCACGCCCGCGCCGTCCGTCATGATCCGCTGGACCTCGTACCGGGCCCCGGCGGGCTGCAGCGGACCGGTCGAGGGGACCGGCACGCCGGGGCCGTTGCCGCCGTACTCCTGCGCGGTGATGTCCTCGGCGATCCGCTCGGCGAAGACCAGGCCCTCCAGCAGGGAGTTGGAGGCGAGCCGGTTCGCGCCGTGCACGCCCGTGCACGCGACCTCGCCGCAGGCGTACAGGCCGGGGACGGTGGTGCGCCCCTGCAGATCGGTCCGGACACCGCCGGAGGCGTAGTGCGCGGCGGGCGCCACCGGGATCGGCTGCGTCACCGGGTCGATGCCGTGCGCGCGGCAGGCGGCCAGGATCGTCGGGAAGCGCTGCTCCCACATCTCGGCGCCGAAGTGCCGGGCGTCCAGGTACATGTGCTGCGCGCCCTGCTCCTGCATGCGGCGCATGATGCCCTTGGCGACGATGTCGCGCGGAGCCAGCTCGGCGAGCTCGTGCTGTCCGGTCATGAAGCGGACGCCGTCGGCGTCGACGAGGTACGCGCCCTCGCCCCGCACCGCCTCCGACACCAGCGGCTGCTGCCCCTCGGCGTCCGGGCCGAGGAAGAGCACCGTCGGGTGGAACTGCACGAACTCCAGGTCGGAGACCTCAGCTCCGGCGCGCAGCGCGAGCGCCACGCCGTCGCCGGTGGACACCGAGGGGTTCGTCGTCGCGGAGAAGACCTGACCCATGCCGCCGGTCGCGAGGATCACGGCGGGCGCGTGGACGGCGCCGACGCCGTCGTGCTGCCCCTCGCCCATGACGTGCAGCGTGACCCCGGCCGTACGGCCCTGCGCGTCCTGGAGGAGGTCGAGTACGAGTGCGTTCTCCACGGTCTCTATGCCCGCGGCGTGCACGGCCTCGACCAGCGCCCGCGAGATCTCGGCACCGGTGGCGTCGCCGCCCGCGTGCGCGATCCGCCGGCGGTGGTGGCCGCCCTCCCGGGTCAGCTCTATCTCGCCGGTCTCGGCGGAGGTGTCGAAGACCGCGCCGGTGTCGATCAGCCGCCGTACCGCGTCCGGGCCTTCGGTGACGAGCAGCCGGACGGCCTCCTCGTCGCACAGGCCGGCGCCCGCGACCAGGGTGTCGTCGAGGTGCTGCTCGGGGGTGTCGCCGTCGCCGAGGGCCGCGGCGATGCCGCCCTGGGCCCAGCGGGTGGAGCCGTCGTCGAGGCGGGCCTTGGTGACCACGACCGTACGGCGGCCCGCGGCCGCGCAGCGCAGCGCGGCGGTCAGGCCCGCCACGCCGGATCCGACGACCACGACATCGGCGTCGAGGGACCAGCCGGGCGCCGGCGCGTGCAGCCGTATGCCCGTGCTGCCGGCGGGGCCTCTGCCAGGGGTGCTCACGAGTGTGCTCCGAATTCCAATGGGATGTTGTCGATCAGCCGGGTCGTGCCCACCTTCGCGGCGACGGCCAGCACGGCCTGCCCGGTGAAGTCGGGACCGATCTCGGTGAAGTCCTTCGGGTCCACCAGCGCCAGGTAGTCCAGCACGAGCGGCGGCTCCGAACGGGCCGCGTCCGCCAGGACGTGGCCCGCCGCGGCCCGGACCGCGTCCGGCAGGCCCGCGCAGGCCGCCGAGACGGCGTGCGCGTCCGCCGAGGCGCGGATCTCGCCCAGCCTGGCCAGGGCTGTGGCCCGCTGGTCGGTGGCCGGGGCGGCCTCGGCGCGGGCCCGCAGCGCCGCCTGCGCGGCGAGCCGGTCGCGCCCCGCGAAGAGGGCGCGCGACAGCGACAGCGCCGTCTGCCGGTCCGTGGGGGAGAGGTAGCGGTTGCGGGACGACAGCGCCAGGCCGTCCTCCTCGCGGACGGTCGGTACGCCGACCACCTCGACGGGGAAGTTCAGGTCGGTCACCATCCGCCGGATCAGGGCCAGTTGCTGCGCGTCCTTCTGGCCGAAGAGGGCCAGGTCGGGACGGGTCAGGTGGAGCAGCTTGGCGACGACGGTCAGCATCCCGTCGAAGTGGCCGGGCCGGGCGGCGCCTTCGAGGCGCTCGCCCATCGGGCCGGCGGAGATCCGCACCTGCGGGTCCCCGCCCGGGTAGACCTCGTCGACGGCGGGGGCGAACACCGCGTCGGCGCCCGCCGCTTCGGCGACCGCCACGTCCGCGTCGAGGGTGCGCGGATACCGGTCCAGGTCCTCGCCCGCCCCGAACTGCAGCGGGTTGACGAAGACGGTGACGACGACCTGGCCCTCGGGCCCGGCCAGTTCACGGGCGGCCCGGACCAGGGTGGCGTGGCCCTCGTGCAGGGCGCCCATGGTCATCACCACGGCCCGCCGTCCGGTGCGCGGCAGCTTGTGCAGCTCATCGGCGGTGTGCAGCAGCAGCTCGGTCACTGATCGCCCCCGTCAGGGTCCGTGTCGGCGAGTACGCCGAGCAGGTCCTCGGCGAGTTCGGGTTTGAGCAGACCGTGCGCGAGGGCCCGGTCGGCGGTGGTGCGGGCCATGGCCAGGTATCCCGCGACCGTGCCCGGCGCGTGCCGGCGCAGCTCCGCGACGTGCGCGGCGACCGTCCCGGCGTCCCCGCGTGCCACCGGCCCGGTCAGGGCCGCGTCCCCGGAGCGCAGGGCGTTGTCGAGGGCCGCGCCGAGCAGCGGGCCGAGCATCCGGTCGGGGTGCCCGACCCCGGCCTTGCGCAGCAGCTCCAGGGACTGGGCGACGAGCGTGACCAGGTGGTTCGCACCGAGGGCCAGGGCCGCGTGGTACAGCGCGCGGTTCTCCTCCGCGATCCACTCGGGTTCCCCGCCCATCTCGATGACCAGGGCCTCCGCGGCCAGCCGCAGCTCGCCGGGGGCGGTGACGCCGAAGGAGCAGCCGGCCAGCCGCTGTACGTCGACCTCGGTACCGGTGAAGGTCATCGCGGGGTGCAGGGCCAGCGGCAGGGCGCCCGCGCGGCGCGCCGGGTCGAGTACGGCGGTCCCGTACCGGCCGGAGGTGTGCACGAGGAGCTGGCCGGGGCGGATCGCCCCGGTCTCCGCGAGCCCCTCCACGAGCGACGGCAGCGCGTCGTCGGGGACGGTCAGCAGGACCAGGTCGGCCAGTTCCAGGACCTGCCCGGGCGGCACCAGCGGTACGTCGGGCAGCATCCGCGCGGCACGGCGCACGGAGGCGTCGGACACTCCGGACACGGCGACCGGGCGGTGGCCCGCCTGCTGGAGCGCACGGGCCAGCGCCGGGCCGACGCGGCCCGCCCCGACGACGCCGACGGCGAGCCGGGCGGGGCGTGGCTGCTGTGAATGATTCACGCGGGGAATGCCTTCCGTTCCAGTCCGCGGGGGTACCGGACGATACGCCGCCATGCTAGCCCGTGGGGGTCTTGGCCGGTCGGGGACGAGGGGCGAGGATCAGGGGTCATGAGCGACGGCAACGAGGAAACGGAACGTACGGCGCGGCTCGTGGCGGCCTGGCGGGCGGCGGGACGGACCCTGACGCGCAGCCCGCGCGAAGCCACGGTCGGCGAGTCGCTGGCGCGGCTCGCCGAGGCCCCGTACGACATGGACGCGCCCGGCGACATCTACGGCGACGGGATCGTCGCCGAGGTGGAGCGGCGCGTCGCGGAACTGCTCGGGACGCAGGACGCGGCGTTCTTCCCCAGCGGGACGATGGCGCAGCAGATCGCCCTGCGCTGCTGGGCGGGCCGGACCGGCAACCCGGTCGTGGCGCTGCACCCGATGAGCCACCCGGAGATGTGGGAGGGCGACGCCCTGTCGACGGTCTCCGGGCTGCGGGTGGTCCACCCGACCACCGAGGCGCGCCAGCCGACGCCGGAGGAGGTCGGGGACGTCGGGGAGCCGTTCGGCACGCTGATGCTGGAGCTTCCGCTGCGTGAGGCCGGATTCCTGCTGCCCACGTGGGAGGAGCTTCAGGCGCTGGTGGAGGCGGGCCGCGAGCGGGAGGCGGCGATCCACTTCGACGGCGCCCGGCTGTGGGAGTCCACCGTCCACTTCGGCCGTCCGCTGCCGGAGATCGCCGGGCTCGCCGACTCCGTGTACGTCTCGTTCTACAAGTCGCTCGGCGGTCTGAGCGGAGCGGCCCTGGCCGGGTCGCGGGAGTTCGTGGAGGAGACCAGGGTCTGGCGCCACCGCTACGGGGGCCAGATCTTCCGGCAGTTCCCGCAGGCCCTGTCCGCGCTGGCCGGACTGGAACGGGAACTGCCGCGGCTGCCGTCGTACGTGGCCCAGGCGCGGATGGTGGCCGGGGCGCTGCGCGAGGCGCTGGCGAAGTCCGGCGTCCCGTGGTCGCGCGTCCACCCCGAGGAACCGCACACGCACCAGTTCCAGGTGTGGCTGCCCTACGAGCCGGACCGGCTGACGGACGCGGGCCTGCGGCAGGCGGAGGAGACGGGCACGGTCTTCTTCCGCCGCTGGTCGGCCGGGGGGCCGCCGGGCCTCGCGGTGACCGAGCTGGACATCACGGAGCCGGGCCTGTCCTGGAGCGAATCCGACGTCCACGACGCGGTTGCGGCCTTCGTGGCCCGCATCTGACGCCGCCCCGGGCGGGGCCGGAAACGGCCCCGCCCGGGGCCCGCCGGCGCGGACCCGCAGGCCCCCGCCGAACAGTGCTCGTACGCCCGCCGGCCTGCGCACGGCCGGCTGCGCCGTGTACCACCCGCACCCCCGCGGGGAAGCGGCGAAACGCCGAATTGCGCGAAAGTCGCCGGTGCGGACCGGCCACGGAGTTACCGTCCCTTGACCGCAATTACCGGCCACCGTGCCCGGAGGAGACACCATGACCGCTCAGCCCGCGTGGCGGAAGTCCTCGTTCTGCGGCGACGGCGACGCCTGCGTCTACGTCGCCGTCAGCCCCGGAGCCCTCGTGAAGGTCGCCGACCGGGTCGACCCCGCCCACCTGGTCCTCGCCACCACCCAGGCCGCCTGGGCGGACTTCCTGAACGCGGTCAAGCAGACCGGCTGAGCGGGGCCCGCGCCGCGCCGCACCCACCCCTCCTGAGGGGATTTTGTCCGATTAGCGCGTATCTTCGGCCCCATGCCCACGCCCTACGGATCCCGCGGCGGCATGGCGTTCAGCGCCGCCGAGCTGCACGTGCTCAGGCGTTCGCTCGCCCACGCCCTTCAGTCCTCCTCGGCGCCCCTGGCGGCCGAGGAGGTCCAGGACTGCCTGCGCCTGGCGCAGTCGGTGGACGAAGCGGCCCGGGAGGCGGGCCGGCTCAGAGCCTTCCTCCTGGACGATCTGGCCCGCTACCGCAGCGCCCTGCCCGGCAGCCTGTCCGGCTACCTGGAACTGCTCCGGGAAGCCCTCGCCGCGGGCTACGAGCCGGCTCCCGACGACCTCGCCGCCCTGCGCGCGCTCCGCGCCAACCCGGCCGCCGCCGCGCTGCTGGAGGGGGCCCGGGCCGTCGCGGAGCGCTCCGTGCGGCGCCGCCTGACGGCGAACCCCGCGCCCCGGACCCGACGGCTGACCCTGGCGGGCGCCCGGGAGGAGCCGCCGCGGCCGGCGCCCGCGCCCAAGGAGCGCCCGCGCCCCGAGCGGCCGGTGCCGACGCCCGGTGAGGTCTTCCCGCCGCGCCGCAAGCCCACCCCGCCCCCGGCGTCCGGGCTCGCCGTCGTGTGAACGCGCCCGGGCCGTTAGGACCGGCCCGGATCCGCTTGGCTACGCTGGGGGGCATGGACTACGTCTCCGCGCTCGTGCCCCCCTTCGTGATGGCCGCGTTCTTCATCGCCCTCGTCGTGACGATCGTGAAGAGCCAGGGCGGCTCCAACAAGGCCAAGGAGGACGCGGCGGTCGACGCCGTGATCGCCCGGGCGGAGGCCGCCCGCCAGCAGCAGAACTAGGCCGGGGTGCCCGCGGGCATCTCGCGCGGGTGCGCGGCCGTACGGGCCGTGCGCCCGATTTCGTTGCGCGTTGCCGGGTGAATAGTCGGGCAATTCCGCACAGACCGCACTATCGTGCTGTTGTGCCTCGCCCCTTGGGAGAACTCGAAGACGCCGTCATGACGCGGGTGTGGCAGTGGAACCGCCCGGTCACCGTTCGGGAAGTCCTGGAAGACCTCCAGCAGGAACGGTCCATCGCGTACACCACGGTCATGACCGTTATGGACAATCTCCATCAGAAGGGCTGGGTCCGCCGGGAAGCCGAAGGCCGTGCCTATCGATATACGGCGGTCTCCACCCGCGCCGCCTACTCGGCCGCACTGATGAACGAAGCCTGGTCGACGAGCGACAACCCCGCCGCCGCTCTCGTCGCGTTCTTCGGCATGATGTCCGCGGAACAGCGCGATGCGCTCCGCGACGCCGTCCGGGTCGTCCAGTACGACGACGAGTCCGTCGCCGACGCCCCCGCGGAACCCCGCGGTGAACCCCGCGCGGAAGCGCCCGCGGAACCTCCTTCCACGCCTTCCGGCGAACCTTCCCCCGCACCCTCCCGGGAACACTCCCCGGAACCCTCCCCGGAACCTTCCGCGGCACCGGAAGCCGAAGGGCGGACCGCCGGGCACCCGGGGCCGCCGGGGCGATAGCGTCCGCAGCCATGGGAGAGTTTTCCTCTGCACACGCAGAAACAGTGACGATCCGCCGTGCCCGCACACGCGATGTTCCCGCGCTGCGCCGCCTCCTCGACCAGTACGTGCAGCAGCGGATCCTGCTCGACAAAGCACCCGTCGTCCTTTACGAGGACATCCAGGAGTTCTGGGTCGCGGAACGCGACTCCGACTCACAGGTGGTGGGCTGCGGTGCACTCCACGTGATGTGGGAAGACCTCGCCGAAGTGCGCACTCTCGCCGTCGACCGCGACTTGAAGGGCGCCGGCGTCGGCCACCAGGTGCTCCAGCAGTTGTTGAGCACCGCCCGCACGCTCGGCGTGAGCCGGGTTTTCTGCCTGACCTTCGAAGTCGAGTTCTTCGCGAAGCACGGCTTCGTCGAGATCGGCGAGACCCCGGTCGACACCGATGTCTACATGGAGCTCTTGCGTTCCTATGACGAGGGCGTCGCCGAGTTCCTCGGTCTCGAACGAGTGAAGCCCAACACCTTGGGCAACAGTCGGATGCTTCTGCACCTCTGATCGATGGCCTCAGCTTTTCCGGCGCTCCGCGCACCTGTGGCCTATGTCCGAATCGCGCACGTTTCCCGCCTCGTTGCGGTCTCGAACCTCTCCCGGGGGGTTTGTGTTTTCCAGGCAAAAGCGGTTTCCTTTCCGCGTACTGCTTTTCGATGAAAGGAAATCCCGGTGGCACAGAAGGTTCAGGTCCTTCTTGTCGACGACCTCGACGGTGGCGAGGCGGACGAGACGGTGACGTTCGCTCTGGATGGCAAGACCTACGAGATCGACCTCACCACCGCCAACGCTGAAAAGCTCCGCGGTCTGCTCGACCCGTACACCAAGGGCGGCCGCCGCACCGGTGGCCGTGCCACCGCGGCCCGCGCCAAGGGCCGCGCCGCCGCGGCGACCGGCAACCCGGACACCGCCGAGATCCGCGCGTGGGCCAAGGAGAACGGCTACAACGTGAACGACCGCGGCCGCGTCCCGGCCGAGATCCGCGAGGCCTACGAGAAGGCCAAGGGCTGACGGACCCCGTTCGTACGCCGCCCCAGCCGCGCCCGGTGGCATTCCGTCGCCGCCGCGGCGACCAGGCGTACGAGGTCGGGCCCGCGAGCGGCCCCTGCGGCCCGCCCGGGACCGGGCAGGGCCGGCAGCAGCGCCTCACACCCCTGCTCGGGGGGTCGCAGCCACACGGCGGCCCCCCGAGGGCTTCCTCCGGGGGGCAGCCCCGGTGGAGCCGGGGCGGTGATCCGCCCGCCCGCACCCAGGGCGGCCAGATCCAGGGCGACCCCGCCCCACTCCAGCCAGTCGAGCAGCCCGTCGAGCTCCTCTGCGCTCCCCGGGGCCACCAGGAACCGCATCCGGCGCCCCATCACGGCCACCGGACCCGTGGCGACCGGCCGGCGCAACAGCGCCGTCCCAGCGTCCGACGGCAGCTCCAGCACGTCGAATCCGATCCCGGTCACGAGCTGGACCGGCGGCCCGCCCGTGACGGTCCAGCCGAGCACCCTCCCGTACCAGGCGGCGTACGCGTCCTCCTCGGGCGCGACGCGGGGCGGCGGGACGGTCGGCAGGACGGTTGCGGCCATACCCGGAGCAACTGCGGAATCGCGCCGGGGTTACGGTGGACGTCACCTTCCGCACTCGAAGATGTGCGGAACGTAAACGCCCAAGGGGTCGGAGTCCCACATTCGAGACGGAACCCTGTTCGCCCTCAGCGGAGGGAACCGGCGCCACCGGCATGGAGTGTCAGCCCTTACGGGTAAGACATTCCTAGTGGATCGGGGCGACACGCTGATTTGACCGGCTTCCGTTCGCCGTCGGCGTACACGCATGACGGGTATCTGCCTGGCCTGCGGGAACATCGTCTCGCACCATCGAGTTGGAGCAGTTGTCGGCTCTTCAAGCCGGTTTTCCCGCTGATGCAGGGGTGAGCCGTGGACGGATGTCGGCAGTTGGAATGAGCTGTCCCGCCCCACGGGACTAGCATGCGGAAGGACAGGGCGGGGACCGACCCCGAACTGCCCGACCGCTCTGAGGAGCGATAAACGATGTTCGAGAGGTTCACCGACCGCGCGCGGCGGGTTGTCGTCCTGGCTCAGGAAGAAGCCCGGATGCTCAACCACAACTACATCGGCACCGAGCACATCCTCCTGGGCTTGATCCACGAGGGTGAGGGTGTCGCCGCTAAGGCCCTGGAGAGCCTCGGGATTTCGCTCGAGGCTGTTCGCCAGCAGGTTGAGGAGATCATCGGTCAGGGGCAGCAGGCCCCGTCCGGCCACATCCCCTTCACCCCGCGGGCGAAGAAGGTCCTGGAGCTTTCGCTCCGAGAGGCCCTCCAGCTCGGCCACAACTACATCGGCACCGAGCACATCCTGCTCGGCCTGATCCGCGAGGGCGAGGGTGTCGCCGCCCAGGTCCTCGTGAAGCTGGGCGCCGATCTCAACCGAGTCCGGCAGCAGGTCATCCAGCTGCTCTCCGGCTACACCGGCGGGGGCAAGGAGTCGGCCACGGCCGGCGGCCCGGCCGAGGGCACGCCCTCGACCTCGCTCGTCCTGGACCAGTTCGGCCGCAACCTCACCCAGGCGGCCCGCGAATCCAAGCTCGACCCGGTCATCGGGCGCGAGAAGGAGATCGAGCGGGTCATGCAGGTGCTGTCCCGCCGTACCAAGAACAACCCGGTCCTCATCGGCGAGCCCGGCGTCGGCAAGACCGCCGTCGTCGAGGGCCTGGCGCAGGCGATCGTCAAGGGCGAGGTCCCCGAGACCCTCAAGGACAAGCACCTCTACACGCTTGACCTCGGCGCCCTGGTCGCCGGTTCCCGCTACCGCGGTGACTTCGAGGAGCGCCTGAAGAAGGTGCTCAAGGAGATCCGCACCCGCGGCGACATCATCCTGTTCATCGACGAGCTCCACACCCTCGTGGGTGCGGGTGCCGCCGAGGGCGCGATCGACGCCGCCAGCATCCTCAAGCCCATGCTGGCCCGTGGTGAGCTCCAGACCATCGGTGCCACGACGCTCGACGAGTACCGCAAGCACCTCGAGAAGGACGCGGCCCTCGAGCGCCGCTTCCAGCCGATCCAGGTGGCGGAGCCTTCCCTCCCCCACACGATCGAGATCCTCAAGGGCCTGCGCGACCGCTACGAGGCCCACCACCGCGTCTCCATCACGGACGAGGCCCTCGTCCAGGCGGCGACGCTGGCCGACCGGTACATCTCGGACCGCTTCCTCCCGGACAAGGCGATCGACCTGATCGACGAGGCCGGCTCCCGGATGCGCATCCGCCGGATGACCGCGCCGCCGGACCTCCGCGAGTTCGACGAGAAGATCGCGGCCGTCCGCCGGGACAAGGAGTCGGCCATCGACTCCCAGGACTTCGAGAAGGCGGCTTCTCTCCGCGACAAGGAGAAGCAGCTGCTGGCGTCGAAGACCAAGCGCGAGAAGGAATGGAAGGCCGGCGACATGGACGTCGTCGCCGAGGTCGACGGCGAGCTCATCGCCGAGGTCCTCGCGACCGCGACCGGCATTCCCGTCTTCAAGCTCACCGAGGAGGAGTCCTCGCGACTGCTCCGCATGGAGGACGAGCTCCACCGTCGGGTCATCGGCCAGAAGGACGCCATCAAGGCGCTCTCCCAGGCGATCCGCCGTACCCGTGCGGGTCTGAAGGACCCCAAGCGCCCGGGTGGCTCGTTCATCTTCGCCGGCCCGTCCGGTGTCGGTAAGACCGAGCTCTCCAAGACGCTCGCCGAATTCCTCTTCGGCGACGAGGACGCGCTGATCTCCCTCGACATGTCGGAGTTCAGCGAGAAGCACACGGTTTCCCGCCTCTTCGGTTCGCCCCCCGGTTACGTGGGCTACGAAGAGGGCGGCCAGCTCACCGAGAAGGTGCGCCGCAAGCCGTTCTCCGTCGTCCTCTTCGACGAGGTCGAGAAGGCCCACCCGGATATCTTCAATTCCCTTCTCCAGATCCTGGAGGACGGTCGCCTGACCGACTCCCAGGGCCGGGTCGTGGACTTCAAGAACACGGTCATCATCATGACGACCAACCTGGGCACCCGGGACATCTCGAAGGGTTTCAACCTGGGCTTCGCGGCTCAGGGCGACACCAAGACCGGCTACGACCGGATGAAGGCGAAGGTCAACGAAGAGCTCAAGCAGCACTTCCGGCCCGAGTTCCTCAACCGTGTGGACGACACGGTCGTCTTCCACCAGCTCACCGAGGAAGACATCATCCAGATCGTCGACCTGATGATCGCGAAGGTGGACGAGCGCCTGAAGGACCGCGACATGGGCATCGAGCTGAGCGGCGACGCCAAGCTCCTGCTCGCCAAGCGCGGCTACGACCCGATCCTGGGTGCCCGGCCGCTGCGCCGGACCATCCAGCGCGAGATCGAGGACATCCTGTCGGAGAAGATCCTCTTCGGCGAGCTGCGCCCCGGTCACATCGTGGTCGTCGGCAAGGAGGGTGAGGGCGAGGAAGCCAAGTTCACCTTCCGCGGCGAGGAGAAGTCGGCGCTGCCCGACCTCCCCCCGATCGAGGCCACGGGCTCCGGCCCGGACCTGTCGAAGGGCGCGTAGGCGCGACTGAGCGGTAAAAGGGGCGGCCCCGGGACTCCACGTCCCGGGGCCGCCCCTTTGTCCTGCCCGTCAGCCGGTCACCTCACCGCGGGGCAGGAACCGGCGGTGCCGGGTGAGGGCCTCGTCGGCGGACAGGGCGTACGGGCAGGCGCCCGGTCCGACAGCGGCCGCGCCCGCGGCCCGGGTGTCGGGCGCTGCCCGGACATTGGGCTCCGGCAGCGGGCGGGAGACCTCCAGCGACACGTAGGCGGTGTCCAGGGGCCAGCGCGTGGAGTCGGGGGGCAGGTCCAGGCCGAAGATGGTCAGGCCGCTGTGGCGGCGGGCCAGGTAGGGCGAGGTCGCCCAGGGCGTGGAGGGTCGCCGCGAGCGCCGCCGCCACGCCGGCTTCCTCGCCGAGCGGGAGCGGCCGCTCGCCCGGGCCCGCAGGGCGTCGCGGACCAGGCGGTCGGCCGGCTTGCGAAGGTCCGCCGCGTCGAGGCCGCGCTTCTCGCGCCAGGCCACATAGGAGGAGAGCCGCAACGGGCGGTTCACCAGGCCGGCGCCCGCTCCTTCCCCCCTGTAAGAGCTTCCTGACGAGGGGCCAAGACCCCCGAGGCCAGCCTGATCCCCACCACGCATGCGTCCACGAGGTCGGGGCGTAGCGCCGGTCACATTGGAAGGGGTCTCAACCCGGCGGCCCGGGCCGGTGGCCGGTGACAAGCCACACAGGATAAATCGGACATACTAGGGGGTTTCGTAGATCGAGCAGCCCCTGTCGAGGGGTCTTAGCCCCAGGTGGATCCCGTCAACGGGGCACGTCACCCCGGCACGGCTACGAGCCCCGGTAGTAAACGGGGACGTTTGGGGAAGTCCGGGCATTCGGGTTACCAAAGATGAGCCAACCCGGCACATGGCTGAGCGTGCCGGGTCACTTCATGCCCGAGACGGGCGTGATCGCCCATATCCCCGGCCCCGGAGGTCTGCTCTATGTCCGCGAAGCGCGTCATCACCCGTTCTACCCGTATCACCGTCGGCGCAACCCTCGGTGCTGTGCTGGCTCTCGGGGCCGGGACGACCGCCGCCTTCGCCGACGCCCCGCAGACGGCTCCCGCCGCCACCGCCGACGTCGCCGCTGCGGCGAAGAAGAAGGCCGGCCTCTGGGACAAGCCGCTGGAGAAGTACACGCTGTCCGCGACCTTCGGCAAGGGCGGCAGCATGTGGGCCCGCAAGCACTCCGGCCAGGACTTCGCCGTCCCGGTCGGCACCCCGGTCAAGGCCGCCGCCGCCGGCGTCGTCGTCAAGGCCGGCCCGAACGGTGGCGGCGACGGCCCCGCCTACGGCAACGCCATCGTGATCAAGCACGCGAACAACACGTACTCGCAGTACGCGCACCTGTCGAAGATCAAGGTCAAGGTCGGCCAGAAGGTCTCCGTCAAGCAGCGCATCGCCCTGTCCGGCAACACCGGCAACTCCAGCGGCCCGCACCTGCACTTCGAGATCCGCACCACCCCGAACTACGGCTCGGCCCTCAACCCGGTGGCCTTCCTGCGCACCAACGGCGTCAGCATCTGACCTGCGCCACACGCACCGTCACCGACGCCGACCGGCCCCCGTGGCCGGTCGGCGTCGTCGTGTCCGGCCGAGGCCGTCGTGTCCGGTCGGGGCCGTCCCGTCCGGTCGGGTCAGATCGGGTCGGTCAGGTCAGCAGCCAGGCGTGGGCCGGCTTCGGCGCCGGGCCGAGCTTGCCCTCCTTGTACGCGGCGGCCTGCTCCGCCGAGAAGGCCGCGTTGTAGATCTTGATGTTGTGCAGCGCGCCCTGCCACGGGCCCGTCCAGATGTTGTGGTGCTTGGACCGGCCGAGCTGGAGCGGGCCGGGAGCCTGCCAGATGGCCGGAACCTCGGTCTCACCGGCCTTCTTGCCGTCCACGTAGAGGGCGATGTTCTTCCTCTCCGCGTCGTACGTGGCCATCACCAGGGTCGGTGTCTTGAGGATGGTGAGCCCCTCGGCGGCGACGGTCTTCGTGGTCGCCGCGGCGCCCTTGTCGCCCGTCTGCACCCGGAAGATCCACGCCTGCTTGCCGTTCACCTCGTTCACGCCGAGCTCGAACGAGAAGGACTCCCCGTCGCCCTGGCTCATGACGATCCGCGAGCCCTTGGTGGCGGAGCTGTAGGCGCGCGCCGTGATCGTGAAGCTCTTGGTGACGTCGACGACGGGCTCGGCGGACTGCCCCCACGAGTTCCCGTTGCCCTTGCCGACGACCTGGAAGCGCTTGCCCAGCGGGCCGACCTTGAGGTCGGGGCCCAGCCGGATGCCCGTGGAGCCGTAGCTGTCGCGCAGCAGGGTGTCGTCACCCGCGACGGTGGCCGTGTAGGCCGCCGGCGACTTCGAGTCCTCCGGTTCCGGTGAGGCGGACGCCGAGGGCTGGGCGTTCGTCCCCTCCGGGCCGTCGCCGTCGCCGGCCAGCAGGAAGAACGTCCCACCACCGGCCAGCAGCGCCAGTACGGTCACCCCGCCGACCAGCGCCCACCGCTTCTTCTTGCGTCGTGCGGCCTCGGAACGGTCGGCCATGGCCTCCCAGTCCGGCTGCTCCGACGCGCCGGGTATGTCCGGACCGGCCAGCCGCGTGAAGCCCGGCTGGGCCGGGGCCGGGGCGGGCGCCGGCTGCCACGGCTGCCCTTGCGCGTCCTGCTGGTACGGGTTCGGCTGCTGCCCGGACTGCGGATAGCCGTAGCCGCCGCCTCCGGACGGGTAGCCGTAACCGCTCTGGGCGGGCGGTCCCGGCGGGAACCCGTATCCGCCGCTGCCGTGGGCGGGCTCGTGCTGCGGGCTGCTCGGGGGATTCGTGCCGTCGGTCATGGCACGGAGCCTAAGACACGCACCCGTGCGCGGGCACGGCCCGGTCCCCGTCCGTCAGCCCTGAGGCGGCTTCAGTACCGGGAAGCTGCCCGTCGCCGTCGGCGCGTGCTCCGGCAGCCACAGCACCGCGACCGCCCCGGCCGCCGCGCCGACGGGCGCGCCCGCCGCCGTCGGCGAGCGGTCCAGGACACCGGGAGCCGCCACGTTGCGGAAGGTCAACCGGGCGCCCAGCACACGCGCCTGGCCCTCCGCGATGGTCAGCCCCAGCCCGTGCCCCACACCCGCGCGGTCCGTCGACCCGGTACGGAACCGGCTCGGCCCCTCGCGCAGCAGCGCCTCGGGGAAACCCGGCCCGTGGTCGCGGACCCGTACGACCCGGCCCTCGACGTCGACCTGGATCGGCGGCTGCCCGTACCGGGCGGCGTTGGCGAGCAGGTTGCCCAGGATCCGCTCCAGCCGCCGCGGATCGGTGCTCACGACCTCGTCCGCGACGATCCGTACGGTCGCCTCCGGCATCAGCACCCTCACGCGCCGGCTCACGAACTCGCCCAGTGCCACGTCCTGGAGCTCCGCCCGCTCCGAGGCGCTGTCCAGCCGGGCCACCTCCAGCACGTCCTCGACGAGGGCGCGCAGCGCCTGCGCCCGGTCCCGGACCAGCTCCGTCGGCCGCCCCGGGGGCAGCAGTTCCGCGGCGGTGAGCAGGCCCGTCACCGGGGTCCGCAGCTCGTGCGCGATGTCCGCGGTCACCCGCTGCTCGGCCTCCAGCCGCTGCTGGAGGGCATCGGCCATGGCGTCCACGGCCCGCGCGAGATCGTCCGTCTCGTCACGGACGACACCGCCGACCGCGTCCCGCACCCTTACGTCGGGATCGCCGTGGGCGACCCGCTGCGCGGCGGCGGCCGCCTTGCGCAGCCGGCGCGAGATCTGCCCGCCGATGAGGACGCCGAGCGCCGATCCGCCGATGACGGCGGCGAGTCCGCCGACGACGAGGGCCCGGTCGAGGTCCGGGAGCAGATCGGCGCTCTCCCGGAACGGCGTGTGCAGCGAGAGCACCTGCCCGTTGCCGAGCGGTACGGCGGCCCACACCTCGGGCACGCCGTGCGGCCGCTCCTGGATATAGGTGCCGCGCCGGCCCGACTGCGCCTTCTGCCTCAGTTCCGCGGGCAGTTCGGGATCGTTGACCTTGGCCCCCATGGAGGGCTTGCGCCCGGCGTCGGCATTGCGGGAGATGAACTGCACGCGCTCCAGCTGGACTTCGCGCGCGCTCCCCAGCATCGACACGCGGGCAGCGCTGTGCACCACCAGACTCAGCGCGATCGTGACGAGGGCGCCCACGGCTGCGATGGCGAGTGTGATCTTCCAGCGGATCCCCGTGCGGAGGGTGAACCGTCTCATGCCTTGAGTTTGTATCCGAAGCCTCGGACCGTTTCGATCCGGTCCTGTCCGATCTTGGTGCGCAGGCGCTGGACGTGGACGTCCACGACGCGGGTGTCGCCGCCCCAGTCGTAATCCCAGACCCGCTCCAGGAGCCGGTCGCGGGACAGCACGGTGCCGGGTGCGGAGGAGAACTCGAGCAGCAGCCGCATCTCGGTCGGCGTCAGGGCCACGTTGGCACCCGATCTGCGGACCTCCATGCCCTCGGTGTCCACCTCCAGGTCGCCGAAGGACAGCACGCCGCGCTCGGCGTCCGGGCCGTCGTCGAGGGCGCCACCAGCGCCGTTCTGGGGGCCGCCGGAGTGGTCGAAGCGGCGCAGCACGGCGCGGATCCGGGCGACGAGCACCGAGCCGTCGAAGGGCTTGGTGACGTAGTCGTCGGCGCCCGCCTCCAGGCCCAGCACCACGTCGATGCTGTCGGCGCGCGCCGACAGCATGATCACGGGGACGGTGGACTCGTCGCGGATGCGGCGGCACAGGCTCACGCCGTCCATGCCCGGGACCATCACGTCCAGCAGGGCGATGTCGGGCCGGCGCGCGCGGAAGGACTCCAGGCCGGACAAGCCGTCGGGCATGGCCGTGACCACGAACCCGTCGCGCTCCAGCGCCAGGGTCGTGGCCTCACGGATGACGTCGTCGTCCTCCACGAACAGGACATGGGTCTCGGCCATGCGCAAGCCTCGCCTCGTTCTTCTTGCTCAGTGCTCAGTTCTTCTGACTCGTGGCCGGGGCCGGCTGGGCGCCGCCGTCGACCACGTTGCTGTACTCCGAGTGCACCCGGTCCTGCTCGGTGAACTTCTCCCCGTTCCAGCGGTACGTGATCACGTCCTCGCCCGACGGATAGGCGAGCGCGTCGCTCTTTCCGTAGACCTGCTTCGTGACCACCAGGTCGCCCCGGTCGATCTCCGCGTAGACGGGTGGCCGCTCGTCCGCGAACACATTCTCGTACTCGGCGCCGTCCGCCCGGTACACGTAGGTGCCGCGGCCCAGGGCGTCGGCGCAGGACAGGACGTTCACGACGATGTCTGCGACCGGGCCGCCGGTGACCTTCCCGTAGCTCACGTCCACCGGGTACTCCTTGCCCGTGCAGGGCTTGAGGTCCCGCTTGACGTCGGTGCTGACCTTGGGGTCCGCCATGAGCAGCCTGACCGGGTCCACCTTCTTCAGGGGCGTGCCGGACGGGGAGGCCGACGCCGAGTCGCCGTCGGCCGGGGACGAGCCGGGCGGCGCGGTCCTGGCGACGGTGTCGGTGCGGGCGGGGCCGCCGTCACGCAGGCCGGTCCCGCCGGTCGCGCAGCCGACCGCGAACACGGCAGTGCCGACGAGGACGATCGTCCCCGCCGACACCAGCACCAGATTGCCCCGACCCCCGAATACGGACCGACCGCCGAATACGGGGGGAGAGCTCCTGCCGTTCAGATCTTGGCCGTTCAGGCCGCGCACCGCTCACGCCCCTCGTACCGCATGGTGTGGTCACCGCGCTCCAGCGCACGCATGTCCAGGTCTCGGCTCTCCAGCTCCTGCCGGAGGCGGGCCAGGGCGCGGTGCAGAGTGCTCTTCACGGTTCCCGCCGACATCCCGAGCGCCGCGGCCGTCTCCTCGGTGCTCATCTGCTCCCAGTGTCGCAGGACGACCACACTGCGCTGCTTGGGCGCGAGCACCTTGAGGATGTCCATCAGCAGGGCGCGGTCGGCGCGCTGGTCGGAGCCGTCCTCGACGGACGCGTCGGGGAGCTGCTCGGTGGGGACCTCTTCGAGCTTGCGGGCGCGCCACCACTCGGTACGGGTGTTGATCATGACCCGGCGGAGGTAGGCGTCGGCCAGGGACTTGTCGGCGATGCCGTCCCACCGGCCGTACGTGCGCACGAGGGCCGTCTGGAGGAGGTCCTGGGCGTCGGTGGGGTCCGGGACCAGGCGTCGGGCACTGCGCAGGAGGGCGTCCTGCCGGGTGCGTACGTACTCCTCGAACCCGAGTACCTCGCCATGCGCCTGCACCATTTCAGACCGCCTCCGTTCCCGTCCGACCGCTCCACCGCTGGCTTACGGGGACGACGGTACGGAGGGGTTGTCACGGGCCTGTGCGAGCAAGCCTTCGGTGGGAGCACGGACACCCATAGGTTGTGTAACAGCGCCCGTGAGCTGGGGTTTGGCGGCCACAAGCGGAATCCCTGACTCAGCTTCAGGTGCGGCTACGGGCGGTTCCCGACCGGTGCACGGTCCGTTCCCCACCCGCCCCGGCCGGACCCCGGACCGGGCCCGCGGCCTGCCACCGCGGCCTGCTGTCGCGGCCTGCCGGTCACGCCCCGGGCCGGGTCTGCGGCAGCCGGTAGAGGCCGCCGTCGAGGGGCTCCACCAGCCCGTCCGAGACCAGCCCGTCGAGGGCGCGCGCCCGCTGCACCGGTTCGTTCCACACCGTGTCGAGCACGGCCTGCGGAACGGGCCCCACCGCCTCCCGCAGGACGGCCAGGAGCTTGCCGCGCACCTGCCGGTCGGTCCCCGCGTACGTCTGTCCGCGCCGCGGCGGGCCGTCGTGCGCCGGCTTCCCCGCCAGCCGCCACGCGCACAGCCCGGCCACCGGGCAGCGGACGCAGTCCGGGCTCTTGGCGGTGCACACGAGCGCGCCGAGCTCCATCGAGGCCGCCGCCCAGCGCGCCGCGGTGGACTCGTCCTCGGGCAGCAGCTCGCGCGCCAGACGCCGCTCGGCGGCCGTTGTCGCGTTCGGCGGGTACTCGACACCGGTGGCGGCGCGCGCGAAGACCCGCCGGACGTTGGTGTCGAGGACGGCGTGCCGCTGCCCGTACGCGAACGAGGCCACCGCCGCGGCGGTGTACTCGCCCACCCCGGGCAGCGCGAGGAGCTGCGCGTGCTCGTGCGGTACGTCGCCCCCGTGGCGCTCCGTTATCGCGGCGGCCGCACCGTGCAGCCGCAGGGCCCGGCGCGGGTAGCCGAGCCGCCCCCAGGCCCGTACGGCCTCGCCGGGGGCCTCGGCGGCCAGGTCGGCGGGGCTGGGCCAGCGGGCGATCCACTGCTCGTAGACCGGCAGGACCCGGCTGACCGGGGTCTGCTGGAGCATGAACTCGCTGACCATGACGCCCCAGGGGCCGGCCTCGGGGCGGCGCCAGGGCAGGTCGCGGGCGTGCTGCTCGAACCACGCGATGACGGGGGAGTGCAGCGCGTGGGAGGGGCCGGCGGACGCGCCGGCGGTCAGGTCGCGGGACACGTCGGGGGAGGAAGCGGGGGATGCAGTCATGGCATACGGCATCCTGGCACGTTTCGGACCCCGGAGCCCGACTTGCCGTCCGGACCGGGCCCGCGGGAGAAGCCGAAGGCGTCCATGGTCACCGAACGTACATAAACCGGATTAATCTCCATGTCAGCCCTTTGGCCGGTTCTCACCGCCTCCGCTTCGGCCCGCAGGATGATCATCGGCAAATCGAGTGCGATGCGCGGCATGTGGGGCACTGATCGGGCCGCGAACTCTCGTAAAGTTCCCTCCGTGGGATCTCTGCGCAATCCGGTCGGGCCGCTCCCCTCCTCCATCTACTGGCGACGGAGGGCTGTGCTGGCGTCCGTCGTCGCGCTCCTCGCGCTCCTCGCCGTATGGACCGTCAGCTCCGGTGGGGGGAAGACGAGTACGAACGGAAAGGGCGAGGGCCGTCCCGACCCCGTCACCTCGATCACTCCAGGCCCGTCCGGCACGGGCCCCGCCATCAGCGCGGCGCCCGGCGGGCGCCCCGAGTCCGGCGGCGGGACCAGCGGGTCCGAGGGCGGCTCCGGCGGCGGCGCGGGCAAGAACGGCGAACCGGGCACCGGCGCGGGCGCGGGCGGGGGTTCGGGCTCCGCCGGCAGCGGCGGCGCGGGCGGTCCGGCGGCGGTCCCCGCGGACTCCCCGCTCCCCACGTGCGCGGCGAGCGCGCTGCAGTGGGAGGTCAAGAGCGCGAAGAACGAGTACGAGGCGAACGAGAAGCCCCGCCTCGAACTGATCGCCCGCAACACCTCCGGAACCACCTGCAAGGTCGATCTCGGCCCGAAGCAGGCGGTCCTGACCATCCTTCAGGCGAGTAACAACAAGGCGGTGTGGTCCTCGGCGGACTGCCCGACTGGCCCGGGCAACGCCTTCTTCCGCCTCCCGGCGCAGGGCGAGACCAAGCATGCGCTGGACTGGGACCGCAGGTTCAGTGCGGCCGACCAGTGCCAGTCGCCTCCGGCGGGGTCGGCCGCTCCGGACACCTACGTCGTCGAGGTCAAGTCCCCCGGCATGCCGGTCGCCCGGACCTCATTCGTCCTCAAGCAGGACTGACGTCCGGGCCGGCGGCCTCGGCAGCGGCCGAGCCCCCAGGCAGCGGCGCGCGCACTCCCCAGCCCCGCCCCGCCGGGGTTCGAGACGCGGGGTGGAGCCCCAGGAGCGGCGCGCGCGCCCAACGGGCAACGGACCCGAGACGGGTCGGCCGAGCAGAGCCGCAGGCTAGACGTACCGCTCCAGGATCGACGACTCCGCCAGCCGTGACAGCCCCTCGCGGACGCTCCGCGCACGCGCCTCGCCCACGCCGTCCACCGTCTGCAGGTCGTCGACGCTCGCGGCGAGCAGCTTCTGCAGGCCGCCGAAGTGCTCCACCAGCCGCTCGATGATCGCGCCCGGCAGCCGCGGTACCTTCGCCAGCAGCCGGTAGCCGCGGGGCGACACCGCCGAGTCCAGCGTCTCGGGCGAGCCGGTGTACCCCAGCGCCCGCGCCACGATGGGCAGTTCCAGCAGCTCCGGGTGGGTCAGCGCGTCCAGTTCCGCCAGCGCCTCGTCCACCGTGCGGGAACGCTTCGCCGTCGGCTCGGGCACGTAGTCCCGGATGACCAGCTCCCGCTCCTGCTCGATCCCCACCGTCAGCTCGTCCAGCTGGAGGGACAGCAGTCGCCCGTCCGTGCCCAGTTCGACCACGTACTCGGCGATCTCGGTCGCGATACGGCGGACCATTTCCAGCCGCTGCCCGACCGCCGTCACGTCGCGCACCGTGACCAGGTCCTCGATCTCCAGCGCCGACAGCGTGCCGGCGACCTCGTCGAGGCGGAGCTTGTACCGCTCCAGCGTGGCCAGCGCCTGGTTCGCGCGCGACAGGATCGCCCCGGACTCCTCCAGGACCCGCCGCTCCCCGTCCACGTACAGGGCGATCAGCCGCATCGACTGCGACACGGACACCACCGGGAAGCCGCACTGCTTGGAGACGCGGTCGGCCGTGCGGTGCCGCGTGCCCGTCTCCTCCGTGGGGATCGACGCGTCCGGCACCAGCTGCACGCCGGCCCGCAGGATCTTGGTGAGGTCCTTGTCGAGGATGAGCGCGCCGTCGAGCTTGCACAGCTCGCGCAGCCTGGTCGCGGTGAACTCCACGTCCAGGACGAAGCCGCCCGTACACATCGCCTCGACGGCCTTGTCCATGCCGAGGACGATGAGGCCGCCGGTGTTGCCCCGGACGATCCGCTCAAGGCCGTCGCGCAGTGGCTGACCAGGTGCGACCGCGCTCAGCGAGGCGCGCATGAGCGCGTCGTGCTTGGAGCTCGCGCCGGACTTCCCGGGTGCTGATGCCCCGTCCTTGGCTGCCACTGCACTCCTCCGGTCGCGGGTTGCGCCGCCCAGCGCGGGGGCACGAGGACGTGCGTACGGCCGGGCGGACCAGCACAAAGTCTACCGGCGCGCGCTGCGGCCCCGCCGTGGCTTGGCCAGGTACCGCCCGGCGGCGGCCCGTACGGACCCCCTGACCAGCGCGGCGACCGGTCGGTCGGCCGGGTCGATCATGACGGGTCGCTCGGTTCGATCATGGTCGGAGGCGGCGCGCCCGGAGCGGGGCCTACTCGGCGGCCGCCGCCCGCTCCTTGGCCGGTGTACGGGAGCGCCCGCGCGGCAGAACCCGTAGCGCGTCGCCCATGTCGGCGACCTCGGTGACCTTCATCCCGGGCGGCACCTTGCCCGGGTCCGCCGGCACCAGCGCGTGCGTGAAGCCCAGCCGGTGTGCCTCCGCCAGCCGCCGCTGCACGCCCGTCACCCGCCGCACCTCGCCGGCCAGGCCGACCTCGCCGATGGCCACCAGGTTCTTCGGGAGCGGGACGTCACTGGCGGCGGAGGCCAGCGCGAGCGCGATCGCCAGGTCCGCGGCGGGCTCGGTGAGCTTCACCCCGCCCACGGTGGCGCTGTAGATGTCGCGCTTGCCGAGGGCCGTGATCCGGCCGCGCTGCTCCAGTACCGCCAGCATCATCGAGACGCGCGAGGTCTCCAGGCCGGAGGTGGTCCGCCGGGGGGAGGGGATCTGCGAGTCCACGGTCAGCGCCTGCACCTCGGCGACCAGCGGCCGCTTCCCCTCCAGGGTCACGGTCAGGCAGGTCCCCGGAACGGCCTCGGCGCGCCGGGTCAGGAACAGTCCGCTCGGGTCGGCGAGCCCGGTGATCCCCTCGTCGTGCAGCTCGAAGCAGCCGACCTCGTCGGTCGCTCCGTACCGGTTCTTCACGCCGCGCACGAGCCGCAGCCGCGCGTGCCGGTCGCCCTCGAAGCTCAGCACCACGTCGACGAGGTGCTCCAGCAGGCGGGGACCGGCGATGGCGCCGTCCTTGGTGACGTGGCCCACCAGGAGGGTGGCCATGCCCCGCTCCTTGGAGGCCCTGATCAGCGCGCCCGCCACCTCGCGCACCTGGGCCATGCCGCCGGGTGCGCCGTCGATCTCGGGGGAGGCGACGGTCTGTACGGAGTCCAGCACCAGAAGGGACGGCTTCACGGCGTCGAGGTGCCCGAGCACCGCCGACAGGTCGGTCTCGGCGGCGAGGTACAGGTGGTCGCTCAGCGCCTTGATGCGGTCGGCCCGCAGCCGCACCTGGCTCGCCGATTCCTCACCTGTGACGTACAGCGTGCGGTGCGCGTCGCTGGAGGCCTTCGCGGCGACGTCCAGCAGCAGCGTCGACTTGCCCACGCCGGGCTCGCCGGCCAGCAGCACGACGGCGCCGGGCACGAGCCCGCCGCCCAGGACGCGGTCCAGCTCGTCCACACCGGTGCTGCGCGCGGTCGCCGTCCGCCCGTCGACCTGGGCGATCGGCAGTGCGGCGGTCGAGACCCGGCCGGCCGCGGTGGTCCGTACGGCGGGCGCCCCCATCTCCTCGACGGTGCCCCAGGCCTGGCACTCGGGGCACCGGCCGAGCCACTTGGCCGTCGTCCAGCCGCATTCGGTGCAGCGGTAGGACGGACGGTCCTTGGCGGATGAACGAGCAGTGCGGGCAGCCATGGCGCCCACGGTAGCCGCCCGCACCGACAGCCCGGGCCGCGGTGCGGGCCCGGCCGTCCCCGGCGCCGGGACGGCCGGGGGCGCCCCCGGCGGCGGGACCGCCCACGTCAGGCCCGCCGTCAGTGTGTCAACGATCTGTTCACCCATAAGGGCTAAAACCGGGGAAGGCTTCCAGGGCGCCACCGGCGCGCCGCCTACGGTCGCCAGGTGAACAGCAGCGACCAGGCACCACCCTCACCGCGCACCGGCGCACACCGGGCGCACGGGCGCACGCACCAAGAAGAGGAGCCGCCGCGCCCCTTCCGGCACGAGCCGTATCTCGACGGCCTGTTCACCTACTGCCTGTCGGTCCTGTGCGATCACGACACCGCGACCGACGTGCTCGGCGACGTCCTCGCCGTGGCCGAGCGGCATCCCGGCCGCTGCCCCGACGAGGGCGACAGACGGGCCTGGCTCTACGCGCTCGCCCGCTGGGGCTGCCTGCGCCGCTTGGCCGAGCAGCGGCGCGTAAGTCAGGGAGCGCATTCCGCTCGGCGTGCGCCGGAGCACACCGCGCGCGACAGTGCGCCGGGGGGCGCAGCGGATGACGTCCCGGCCGTGGACGCCCGTCGGCAGATCGACGTCAGTGCCTACCGCCGCACCGAGCTGGCCCGTCTGGCGTGGCCGGAGGCCGCGGGGACCACGCCCGCGCAGCGCGAGGCACTCGAACTCGCCGTCCGCCACCGCCTCGGCGTCCCCGAACTCGCCGCCGTCCTGGGCACACCCGCCGCCGCCGCCCGGGAGCTCCTGACCGGTGCCGCCTGCGAGGTGGAGCGCACCCGCGCCGCCCTCGCCGTCGTCGAGACCGGCAGCTGCCCCAGCGTCTCCCAGCTCACCGGCCGCGACGCGGACGGCAACGGCGGCGACGGCGACGTGCTGCTGTCCAGCACCCTGCGCGCCGAACTCGTCCGCCACGTCGACGACTGCCCCCGGTGCCGGCGCGTCGCCGAACGGGTGGGCGCCGCCGCCCCCTGGCCGGGCTCGGGCGGCGTCAACACCGCCGCACTGCCCCTCGTGCCCGCCCCCCGCACCGCGGTCCACGCGGCGATGCTCCGCTCCGGCCGGGGCCGCGGCCCCGGCCCGCGCTTCGACCGCACCGGCTTCCCGATGGACCCCAAGGACCGCGCCGCCCGCCGCGACCGGCTGCGGGCCCGCGCCGTGACCACCACCGTCGTGGCCACCGTCGTCGCGGCCCCGGTCCTGGCGCTGTGGGCCTCGTACCGCGGCGAGCACGGCACCGGCGACTCCGTCGGCAACGGCTCCACCCGTATCTCCGCGAGCGAGACCGAGCTGCCGACCGCCCGGATCGACGGCCGCCCGCTCACCGCCTACGAGAACACCGGGAACGCCACCGGCACCACCAGCGGCCCCGGCTTCGCCGAGAGCAGCGACTCCTCCGACGTCTCCGTCGAGGTGATCAGCACCGGCCCGCCCGCGACCCCCGACCACGCCGGCGCCCGCGGCCACCTCTCCGTGGCCGCGTCCTCGCGGGGCGCACTCACCCTGCTCACCCTCACCGCCTCGGGCGGCGCCCCGGTGGACTGGCGGCTCTGGTCCGACGCGCCCTGGCTGCGCGCGAGCCGCACCGCGGGCACGCTCGCGCCCGGAGAATCGGTCACCCTACGCATCGCAGTGGATGCCGAGGCGCAGCCCGTAGGCGCCTGGACCGCCCGGGTCGGGGTCGACCCGACGGGTGCGGTGGTCTCCATCCGCGGCCGCGGCCGGCCCGCCTCGACGCCGACCCCGCAGCCGGAGCCGACGCAGCCCGCGAGCCCGTCGCCGACGCCGGACCAGACGCAGGGGCCGGCACCGACGCCCGCGCCGACGGAGCCGACGATCCCGCCGCCGTCCCCGACGCCCGCGCCGTCCCCGACGGACGGCACAGGCGGAACGGCTTCCCCGGCGCCCGACCCCGCACCGTCGGGACCCGCGGGCGGCTGACGTCGTAGCGCCGGGATCCGCGGGGAGCCGACGTCGTACCGTCGGGACCCGCGGGCGGCCGACGTCGCAGCGCCGACGGCTCCGCTCCGTCTACGGAGCCGGGTCCGCGGGGTGCGGAGCCATCGGCAGCAGCGACGCCAGCCGGGCCTCGCACAGCTGCACCAGCGCCTCGTACCCCTCCTTGCCCATCAGCTCCGTCAGCTCGGCGCGGTACGACACGTACACCGGGTCCCCGGCGCCGTGCGCGGACGTCGCCGACGTGCACCACCAGTGCAGGTCGTGGCCGCCGGGGCCCCAGCCGCGACGGTCGTACTCGCCGATCGACACCTGCAGCACCCGGGTGTCGTCGGGCCGGTCGATCCAGTCGTACGTCCGGCGGATCGGCAGCTGCCAGCAGACGTCCGGCTTGGTCTCCAGCGGCTCCCGGCCCTCCCTCAGGGCGAGGATGTGGAGCGAGCAGCCGGCCCCGGCGGGGAAGCCGGGCCGGTTCAGGAAGATGCACGCGCCGTCCCAGCGGCGGGTCTGCTTCTCCCCGTCGTCGTCGTTCTGCGTCCACCCGCTCTCGCTGCCGACGTCGTGGAACTGCCACAGCTCGGGCGTCAGCCGGGCCACGTTCTGCGCGACGCGCTTCTCGTCGTCCTCGTCGGAGAAGTGCGCGCCGAGCGTGCAGCAGCCGTCCGAAGCCCGGCCCGCCTGGATGCCCTGGCAGCCGCTGCCGAAGATGCAGGTCCAGCGGGAGGTGAGCCAGGTCAGGTCACAGCGGAAGACCTGCTCGTCGTCGGCGGGGTCGGGGAACTCCACCCAGGCCCGGGGGAAGTCCAGCCCCTTCTCGTCAGCCACGGCCTTGCCCTTCCCGGCCTTGCCGCCCTTGGCGCTGCCCGTGCTCTTGATCGGGTTCTTGATCGGGTTCTTGCCTGAGTCCTTGCCCGTGTCCTTCTGCGACCGGGTCTTGTTGGCCTTCTTCGTATGTGGCACAAACCCAAGCCTAAGCGCCCCTTACTCAACCCCCGAGTGTTCCTCGCAGTAGCGTTTCCCCCTATGAGACTCGGTGTCCTTGATGTGGGTTCGAATACGGTCCATCTGCTGGTGGTGGACGCGCACCCCGGTGCGCGCCCGCAGCCCGCGCACTCGCACAAGGTGGAGATAAGGCTGGCGGAGCTCCTCGACGACGCCGGCGCCGTCACCCCCGCGGGCGTCGAGCGGCTCCTCTCGGTCGTCAACGAAGCGGTACAGGCCGCCGAGGACAAGGGCTGCGAGGACGTCCTGCCCTTCGCGACCAGCGCGGTGCGCGAGGCCACGAACGCGGACGAGGTCCTGGCCCGGGTCAAGGCCGAGACCGGCGTCGACCTGCCGGTGCTGAGCGGCGAGGACGAGGCGCGGCTCACTTTCCTCGCCGCCCGCCGCTGGTTCGGCTGGTCCGCCGGGAAGCTGCTGCTCCTGGACATCGGCGGCGGCTCCCTGGAGATCGCGTACGGCATCGACGAGGACCCGGACGCGGCCGTTTCGCTCCCGCTGGGCGCGGGCCGCCTCACCGCGGGCTGGCTGCCGGGCGACCCGCCGGACGCCGTCGACGTCCGGGCGCTGCGGCGGCACGTGCGGACGGAGATCGCCCGGACGGTCCGCGAGTTCAGCCGCTTCGGGGCCCCGGACCACGTGGTGGCGACGTCGAAGACGTTCAAGCAGCTGGCCCGCATCGCGGGCGCGGCCCGCTCGGCCGACGGCCTGTACGTGCAGCGCGACCTCGGCCGCAAGGCCCTGGAGGAATGGGTGCCGCGCCTGGCCGCGATGACGACGGCCCAGCGCTCCACCCTCCCGGGAGTCTCGGAGGGCCGGGCGAACCAGCTCCTGGCGGGCGCGCTGGTGGCCGAGGCCACGATGGACCTCTTCGGCGTCGACGAGCTGGAGATCTGCCCCTGGGCCCTGCGCGAGGGCGTCATCCTCCGCCGCCTGGACCACCTCCCGACCCCGGCGCCGGCGTAGGGGGTACGGGGGGCTTCGCGCGCGGGGCGGTGCGTGTCCGCGCGTGTACGGGTACACGCGCACTCGGCGCCTTCAGCCCCGCGGCTCCACCGCTCTCGGTCGGTGGCTGCCCACCCGCCCCCGGCGGCGGCGGGGCGGATGCCGGTCGTCTGCCGGGCGGGGGCTTCGGTGGGTCGGTCTGCCGGGGCGGTGTCGTAGACGGGCCGGGGGTTTCCCGTCAGTCCCATCGTCTCTCCGTGTCGGGCCGGTCCCTCAAGGGCGCTCCCTTCGGTCGCGTCTTGAAACCCGTTCCCGCTCCGCTCCGAGGTCCTGAGCGGACGGTAGGGGCCGCCACCGACAAGGCTGTCGGTGGCGACTGGCAGGCTGGTGACCATGAGTCACAACATCTCGTACTCGACGGCGGACAAGGCCGACGTGCTGGCCTACCTCGGCAGCAAGGGCGATCTGACGGCGGATCAGCTGCGCCGGCTGGAGATCATGCGCAGGAACGCCCGGGCTTACCAGGACGGTCTCGACCGTCAGGGTGTGGAGTGGGGACTGTCCATTCCCGACGCCCTTGAGCACCTCATCGCCGGGCACACCGACTCGGACGCGGACTGCGCCGGCAACGCGTACACCACCGCCCTGCAGTTCGTCATCGACTGCAACTCCTCGGACGACTCCCACCTGGGCACCTACTCCATGCCCAGCACCTTCTTCGGCCTGGTCGACGAGGAGATGCGCCGCCTCGGCGTGCCCGCCGACCTGCTGCCGCACGGGTTCCTCTACGGCGGGCCGCCCGACGAGTTCCCGTCCATCCCCTGGTCGGTGGACGGTTACCCGGCCATCGGGCATCTGCCGCTCGCGAAGACCAGGGAGGCGGCGGACGCGTACCGGGCCGTCCTGGGCCGGATGGACCCGGACTTCCACTACGACGTGCAGGAGCTCATCGACAAGCTCGACGTCGAGCACGAGGAGTGGGAGCGCGCGACGAGGGACCTCGACTGGTACACCCAGGACACGCTCTTCTTCCGGCTCGTCTGACGGCCGGAACCGGGCCCACGTGGCGGCCGTCACGTACCGGGCGGGCGCGGGCCCCGTACCCTGTCCCCGTGGCAGAACCCGTCCGCATCCCCACCGCGAAGGTCGCCCTGTCCACCGCCTCCGTCTATCCGGAGTCCACGGCGACCGCCTTCGAGATCGCCGCACGCCTCGGATACGACGGCGTCGAGGTGATGGTGTGGACGGATCCGGTCAGCCAGGACATCGACGCGCTGCGCCGCCTGTCGGACCAGCACCAGGTGCCGATCCTCGCCGTCCACGCGCCCTGCCTGCTGATCACCCAGCGGGTGTGGTCCACCGATCCGTGGGTCAAGCTCCAGCGCGCCCGGTCGGCGGCCGAGAAGCTCGGCGCGTCCACGGTCGTCGTGCATCCGCCGTTCCGGTGGCAGCGCCAGTACGCGCGCGACTTCGTCTCCGGTATCTGGCGGATGGCCGAGGAGACCGACGTCCGGTTCGCCGTGGAGAACATGTATCCCTGGCGGTACCGTGACCGCGAGATGCTCGCCTACGCCCCCGAGTGGGACGTGACGAAGGACGACTACCGGCACTTCACCGTCGACCTGTCGCACACCGCGACGGCCCGCACGGACGCGACCGCGATGATCGACCGGATGGGGGAGCGGCTCGCCCACGTGCACCTCGCCGACGGGAACGGATCGGCGAAGGACGAGCACCTGGTGCCGGGGCGCGGTACGCAGCCCTGCGCCGAACTGCTGGAACGCCTCGCCCGGAGCTCCTTCGACGGCCACGTGGTGATCGAGGTCAACACGCGGCGTGCGATGTCCTCCGCCGAGCGCGAGGCCGACCTCGCCGAGGCGCTGGCCTTCACCCGCCTGCACCTGGCCACCGCCGGGCGCGACCGGGCCCGCCGGCCGTGACCGGGGAGAGCACGCCGCGCCGCCGGGGCCCTGGGCGGCCCCGCCAGGACGAGGCCGAGGGGGGTCCGGGCACCCAGGAGCGCATCCGGCTCGCCGCCCGTGAGGTCTTCGCGGAGCGCGGCTACGACAAGACGTCCGTGCGCGGCATCGCGAAGGTCGCCGGCGTGGACCCGGCGCTGGTACACCACTACTTCGGCAGCAAGGACGACCTGTTCGCCGCGGCCATCGAGATGAGCATGGAGCCGGCCCTGGTGGTCCCGGCCGTCATCGGCGAGGGGCCCGACGGCATCGGCGAGCGCCTCGCCCGCTACTTCCTCGGGGTCTGGGAGAACCCGGTCACCCGGGCCCCGCTGCTCGCCGTGATCCGGTCCGCCCTCACGCACGAGGCAGCCGCGAAGGTGCTGCGCGGGCTGGTGCTGCGCCGGGTCCTGGAGCGCGTCGCCGCCGACCTGGACGTGCCCGATCCGACCTTCCGCGCCGAGCTCGCCGCCTCCCACATGGTCGGCATCGCGATCCTGCGCTACGTCCTGCGGGTCGAGCCCCTCGCGTCCGCGGACCCGGAGGACATCGTGGCCCTCGTGGCCCCTACGCTTCAGCGGTACCTGACCGAGGACTGAGCCGCCCGTCCCGCCATGCGGACACACCGTCCGGATCGCGGGCGGTGGGCGTAGCCTCGTAGCTGAGCCATATCCGCAGTCGCGGCTGACCGTACAGCCAGCCGTTCTCATGGGGAGTGAACCGCATGCCCGAGCTGAGGTCCCGCACCGTCACCCACGGCCGCAACATGGCGGGTGCCCGCGCCCTGATGCGCGCGTCGGGCGTAGCGAGCGAGGACATCGGCAAGCCGATCATCGCGGTCGCCAACTCCTTCACCGAGTTCGTCCCCGGTCACACGCACCTGGCGCCCGTCGGCCGGATCGTCTCCGACGCCATCCGCGCGGCCGGTGCGATCCCCCGCGAGTTCAACACGATCGCCGTCGACGACGGCATCGCGATGGGCCACGGCGGCATGCTCTACTCCCTGCCGTCCCGCGACCTGATCGCGGACAGCGTGGAGTACATGGTCGAGGCACACTGCGCCGACGCCCTGATCTGCATCTCCAACTGCGACAAGATCACCCCCGGCATGCTGATGGCCGCCATGCGCCTCAACATCCCGGCCGTGTTCGTCTCCGGCGGCCCGATGGAGGCCGGCCAGGCCATCCTCGTCGACGGCACCGTCCGCAAGCTGGACCTGATCGACGCCATGGTGGACGCCTCCAACGAGAACGTCTCCGACGAGGACGTGCTCCGCATCGAGGAGAACGCCTGTCCCACCTGCGGTTCGTGTTCCGGCATGTTCACCGCCAACTCGATGAACTGCCTCGCCGAGGCCATCGGCCTGGCCCTCCCGGGCAACGGCTCGGTCCTCGCCACGCACACCGCCCGCCGCGCCCTGTACGAGGACGCCGGCCGCACGGTCGTGGAGATCACCAAGCGGTACTACGGGGACGGCGACGAGTCCGTGCTGCCCCGCAACATCGCCACCCGCGAGGCCTTCGAGAACGCCATGGCCCTCGACATCGCCATGGGCGGCTCCACCAACACGATCCTGCACCTGCTGGCCGCCGCGCAGGAGGCGGGCCTGGAGTACGACCTCAAGGACATCGACGCCGTCTCGCGCCGCGTCCCCTGCCTGGCCAAGGTCGCCCCGAACGTCGCGCCCGGCGGCACGTACTACATGGAGGACGTGCACCGCGCCGGCGGCATCCCCGCCATCCTCGGCGAACTGCACCGCGGCGGGCTCCTCAACAAGGACGTGACGACCGTCCACTCCGCGGGCCTGGAGGACTGGCTGGCGCAGTGGGACGCCCGCTCCGGCACGGCGAGCGACACGGCGATGGAGCTGTGGCACGCGGCCCCCGGCTGCAAGCGCTCCGCGAGCGCCTTCTCCCAGTCCGAGCGCTGGGACACCCTCGACCTCGACGCCGAGGGCGGCTGCATCCGCTCCGTGCAGCACGCGTACTCCAAGGACGGCGGCCTGGCCGTCCTGCGCGGCAACATCGCCGTCGACGGCTGCGTCGTGAAGACGGCCGGCGTCGACGAGTCGATCTGGACCTTCGAGGGCCCGGCGGTCGTCTGCGAGTCGCAGGACGAGGCCGTGGACAAGATCCTGCGCAAGGAGGTCAAGGCGGGCGACGTCGTCGTCATCCGCTACGAGGGCCCGCGCGGCGGCCCCGGCATGCAGGAGATGCTCTACCCGACGTCCTTCCTCAAGGGTCGTGGCCTCGGCAAGGTCTGCGCGCTGGTGACGGACGGCCGCTTCTCCGGCGGCACCTCCGGCCTGTCCATCGGCCACGCCTCCCCGGAGGCGGCGTCCGGCGGCGACATCGCCGTCGTCGAGGACGGCGACCGCATCCGCATCGACATCCCGAACCGGTCCATCGAGATCCTCGTCGACGACGCCACCCTGGCGGCCCGCCACGAGGCCCTCGGCGGCGTCTACGCCCCGAAGAACCGCGAGCGCAAGGTCTCCGCGGCCCTGCGCGCCTACGCCGCGATGGCCACCAGCGCCGACAAGGGCGCGGTCCGCGACGTCACCCGGCTGGGCTGACCCGGCCCCCTGCGGCAGCGACGACCGCGCCGGTGCGGGGGCGCCCGCGTTTCACCCCGGCGCCCCCGCTCTCACCACCGGGCCGGATCGCCCGCTCTCACCACCGGGCCGGATCGCCCGCGTCCACCGCGAACACCGAGCCGTCGGGCGCACCCGCGAACACCCGCCCGCCCCCGGCCACCGGCGCGGGCAGCGTCGACGCGTACGTGTTCTTGCCGTCGGCCATCCGCGGCCTGGTCTGGCCCGCCGGCCGGCCGTCGGCGGCGTCGACGGCCAGCAGCCGGCCGTCCGGCGCCGTCAGGAGGACCCGGCCGCCGGCGAGCACCGGGCGTGAGGCCACCGTCACGCCCGTCTCCAGCCGCCACCGCTCCTTCTCGGCCCCGACCGCGACCAGCGCACCGGAGGTCCCGAACAGGTACGTGACCCCGTCCCGGTCCACCGCCGCCTCCGCGTCATACAGCGGCGCCGTGAGCCGCACCCGCTGTGCCGTGTGCGCCGCGAGATCGGCGCGCACGACGGCGGTGGTCCGGCCGGACGCGTCGACCTCCATCAGGTACAGGCCGCCCTGCGCCGCCCCGACCGGCCGCAGCCGCCCCGCCGTACGGAACTGCCGGCCGACGGTCCCGGTCGCCGGATCGACCGCGGCGAGCTGTGTGGAACCGCCGCCGTCGGGCGTCGCCGCGTACAGCTCGGGCGCGCCGCCTCCCTCCGGCCCGCCGCCGGTCCACCACACGGAGCCGACCCCGCCGATCTGCCGGGTCCAGCGCGTCGTCCCGGCGGCCGCGTCCAGTGCGCTGATGCTGCCGTGGGTGCCCACCAACAGCACCTGCGCGCCCGCGGCCACCGCCTGCGAACCGGCGGGGAGCCTGTGCCGC
Source organism: Streptomyces sp. NPDC023541 (assembly GCF_055559995.1). Taxonomy (NCBI): domain Bacteria; kingdom Bacillati; phylum Actinomycetota; class Actinomycetes; order Kitasatosporales; family Streptomycetaceae; genus Streptomyces; species Streptomyces sp. NPDC023541. The sequence continues at coordinate 6,773 of NZ_JBVHJO010000003.1, read as the reverse complement.
CAGCGCTCGGCCCCCGTGGCGGGGTCCAGTGCCTGGAGCGTCTCGCTGCCCGGCACCACGACGAGGACCCGTCCGCCGGCGTGCAGGGGCGCGCCCGCGGTCGCCGCCCCCTTCGCAGGGGCGGTCGCGGACGCCTCCACACTCCACACCGCGCTGCCGTCCGCGGGGTCCAGCCGGGCCGCGGCGAGGCCCGGTCCGGCGCAGTACAGGGCCTCCGCCTGCCAGGAGCAGGCGCCGATCCGGCTGCCCGTACCGGGCTTGCCCAGCGGGACCGACCAGGGAGTGAAGGCCTTCGCCGGCGCCGGATCCGACTTTCCCGCGATCTGGGCGGGCGACGACCCGGCGGCCGGCCCGAAGCGCAGGTAGCCGCCTACGGCGCCCCCCGCGAGCAGCAGCCCGACCCCGGCCGCGACGGCGAGGCGCCCCGGCCGCCGGCGCGGGGCCCGGGGCTCCGGCCCGGCGGGGGCCCGCTCCCTGCGGTGGGTGAGCAGCTCGGCGCTGTCGGGCCGGCGCGGCCGGGGGATGAAGGCCTGGGTGTCCTCGGAGGTCGGGTACGCGACCGCCCGCATCTCGGCGATCAGCTCCGCGGCGGTGGGCCGCTCCTGCGGATCCTTGGCCAGACACCGTTCGACGAGCGGTACGAGCCCGCGCGGCAGCCCGGTCAGATCGGGCTCGCTGTGCACCACCTGGTACGCCACCAGGTAGTGGCTGTCGGAGTCGAAGGGCCCGCGGCCCGTCGCCGCGTGCACGAGCACAGCGCCCAGGGCGAAGACGTCCGCTGCGGTTCCCACCTCGCGGGGCCGCTGGAACTGCTCGGGCGCCATGAACGGCGGCGTCCCGATCAGCTTCCCGGTCTCGGTCCGCAGGTCGCTGTCCGCCGGCCGCGAGATCCCGAAGTCGATGACGCGCACGCCGTCGGGCGCCATGAGCACGTTGCTCGGCTTGAGGTCCCGGTGGACCACGCCCGCCCGGTGGATGTCCCGCAGCGCCTCCGCCAGGCCGGCGGCGAGCCGGGTCAGCTCGGTGCGGTCCAGCACCCGCTCCCGTACCCGCTCGGCGAGCGTCGGCGCGTCGATGAACAGGGTGGCCATCCAAGGCCGTTCGGCATCGGGGTCGGCGTCCACGACGGGTGCGGTGAACGCCCCGCTCACCCTGCGCGCGGCCGCGACCTCCTGCCGGAAGCGGGCCCGGAACTCCGGGTCCACCGCGTGCTCGGCATGCACGATCTTGACGGCGAGTTTCAGCCCCGAGCCGGACGTGGCGAGGTGGACGACGCCCATCCCTCCGGAGCCGAGCACCGATTCGAGCCGGTACTGCCCGGCGTACTCCGGAAAGCCCGCGTAGTCGTCCGCGCGCAGCGAATGCACCGCTCACCACCCCCGCCGGAGCCTAGTCGATGACCCTTACGCATCTCCAAGGTCCTGCTACCCTGCGCGAGTTGCGCACGGCAACGCCCATGGGGGGAGATTTCGCATGTCGGTGGAGAACGATTCGAGCCAAGTCCAGAGCGTGGTTTCCGGCTCCGGCTACCCGTCCTACCCGGTCGCTCCCGGCTACCGGCTGAACGTCCGCAGCGGTCCCGGCACGAACCACTCGGTGATCGACGTCCTGCCGCTCGGCGCGACCGTCACGCTGCGCTGCCAGACCGAGGGCACCACGGTGTCCGGACCGTACGGCACGACCGACATCTGGGACTGCATCGGCAACGGCCGGTTCGTCTCCGACGCGTATGTGCGGACCGGCAGCGACGGCTTCGTGGTCACGCACTGCGGCTGACCGCCGGTCCCGGCGGAACCGGTCCGTACGTCGCGTACGACCCGTCTGACACGTGAGACACACCCGGCCCGACCGGCCCGGCGGGGGGATAATCGCTGCTGTGAGCGACGACCAGCGAGACCAGACCCCCGCCGAGCAGGCTGCCGGCGCGGCTGCCCCGGCCCGCGCGGCCTCGGCCGCCGCCGCGTCCGCCTCCGGCTCCGCCTCCGCGCCTACGGTCCCGACCGGCCCGCAGCCCGAGCCGATCCGGTACTTCGGCACCACCTGGCTGAACCACGAGAGCGGCTACGGCCTGCGCCGCGCCGCCCTCGCCGTCGGCTCCCTGGCCACGGCCACCGCCGCCGCCGTGCTGCTCCGCCTCTCCTACGAGGGCCTGGAGATCGGCAACGTCGGCCCCTTCCTCAGCATCTCCGTCGTCGTCCTCTTCGCGATCGCCAGCTCCATCGCCTTCATGAAGACCTGGGACTCCTACAACCGGCGCCCGGCACCGTCCTCCGACGAGGCCGCCCTCAAGGGCCTCAAGACGATCGGTTTCATCGGTTCCCTCATCGCCTACTCACTGCGCTGCCTGGTCGAGGCCCCCGGCGAGAAACTCCGCCGCGCCGAGTACGAGCGCGCCCTGGCCGACTACGGGCGCCGCCGCAGCACCCGTACGGGGAACCCGGCCGCCCGCCGCCCCAAGCGCAAGAAGTAGGCCGCAGGCCGGCGGGGGCCTTCCGCACCCCGCCCGGCTCCCCGGTGATTGACGCCCGGCACCGCCAGGAGCATTATTCATCACATGATGAATAAGAAGCCCGGTGAAGCACCGGCCGCCGCCGTGCACGCCCATGGCCTCACCGTCCGCCGCGGCACCGGCCGCACCCCGCGCACCGTCATCGACGACATCGCCTTCGACGTCCCCCGCGGCCGCATCACCGGCCTCCTCGGCCCTTCCGGCTGCGGCAAATCCACCCTCCTGCGCGCCATCGTGGGCACCCAGGCGCACGTCACCGGCACCCTCGACGTCCTCGGCCACCCCGCCGGCCACCCCGACCTGCGCTCCCGCATCGGCTACGTCACCCAGGCACCCTCCGTCTACGACGACCTCACCGTCCGCCAGAACCTCGACTACTTCGCCGCGGTCCTCGCCCCCGGCCGGGCCGCCGCCGCCCGCCGCACCGACGCCGTGGACCGCGCCATCACCGACGTCGACCTCACCAGCCGCGCAGGCGCCCTCGCCGGCAACCTCTCCGGCGGCCAGCGCAGCCGCGTCTCGCTCGCCGTAGCCCTGCTCGGCACCCCCGAACTGCTGGTCCTCGACGAACCCACCGTCGGACTCGACCCCGTCCTGCGCCGCGACCTGTGGAACCTCTTCCACGACATCGCCGCCACCCGCGGCGCCACGATCCTCGTCTCCTCCCACGTCATGGACGAAGCAGAGCGCTGCCACGACCTGCTCCTCATGCGCGAAGGCCGCATCCTCGCCCAGGACACCCCCGACGCCCTGCGCACCCGCACCCGCTCCGCCACCGTCGAGGAGGGCTTCCTCCGCCTCGTCGACCAGGCCGGCGCCCTTCCCGTCCAGCAGCAGACCCGATGAACACCGCCCGCACCGCCGCCACCGCCGCCCGCGTCCTGCGCCAGCTCCGCCACGACCCGCGCTCCATCGCCCTCATGGTCCTGGTGCCCGTCCTGATGCTCACCCTGCTGCGCTTCGTCTTCGACGGCAGCCCCCGCACCTTCGACAGCATCGGCGCGTCACTCCTCGGGATCTTCCCCCTCATCACCATGTTCCTGGTGACCTCCATCGCCACCCTGCGCGAACGCACCTCCGGAACCCTCGAACGCCTCCTCGCCATGCCCCTGGGCAAGGGCGACCTCATCGCCGGCTACGCCCTCGCCTTCGGCGCCGTCGCCGTCGTCCAGTCCCTCCTCGCCACCGGCCTCGCCCTCTGGGTCCTCGGGCTCGACGTCGTCGGCTCCCCCTGGCTGCTCCTCCTCGTCGCGCTCCTCGACGCCCTCCTCGGCACCGCCCTCGGCCTCTTCGTCTCGGCCTTCGCGGCCTCCGAATTCCAGGCAGTCCAGTTCATGCCGGCGGTGATCTTCCCCCAGCTGCTCCTCTGCGGCCTCTTCGCGGCCCGCGACACCATGCACCCCGTACTCGAAGGCATCTCCGACGTCCTGCCCATGTCCTACGCCGTCGACGGCATGACCCAGGTCCTCACCCACACCGACATGACCGCCGACTTCGTCCGCGACGCCGTGATCGTCGCCGCCTGCGCCCTGCTCGTACTCGCCCTCGGCGCCGCCACCCTCCGCCGCCGGACCCCCTGACCGCACTGCGGACACCGCGGCCCCGCTCCCCACCCGGGTGCAAGGATGAGGACGCGTACGCGTACGCCTACGCAGCCCAGGCGGAAGAACAGTTCGGCGAGGTGAATCGGGCATGACCCAGACAGTCGCAGTCCTCGGTACCGGCAAGATCGGCGAGGCCCTGCTCAGCGGAATGATCCGCGGCGGCTGGCCCGCCTCCAAGCTCCTCGTCACCGCGCGCCGCAGCGAGCGGGCCGAGGAGCTCCGCACCCGCTACGGCGTCGAGGCCGTCTCCAACGCCGAGGCCGCCAAGCGCGCCGACACCCTGATCCTCACCGTCAAACCCCAGGACATGGCCAAGCTCCTCGACGAGCTCGCCCCGCACGTCCCCGCCGACCGGCTGGTCATCAGCGGCGCAGCCGGAGTCCCCACCTCCTTCTTCGAAGAGCGCCTCAGCCCCGGCACCCCCGTCGTACGCGTCATGACGAACACCCCCGCCCTCGTCGACGAGGCCATGTCCGTCATCTCCGCCGGCAGCCACGCCACCGCCGAGCACCTCGCCCACACCGAGGAGATCTTCGGCGGCGTCGGCAAGACCCTGCGCGTCCCCGAGTCCCAGCAGGACGCGGCCACCGCCCTTTCCGGCTCCGGACCGGCGTACTTCTACTTCCTCGTCGAAGCCATGACCGACGCCGGCATCCTCCTCGGCCTGCCCCGCGCCCAGGCCCATGACCTCATCGTCCAGGCCGCCATCGGCGCGGCGGTGATGCTCCGCGACAGCGGCGAACACCCCGTCAAGCTCCGCGAGGCCGTCACCTCCCCCGCCGGCACGACCATCAACGCGATCGTCGAGTTGGAGAAGCACGGCGTACGCGCCGCCCTGATCGCCGCCCTCGAAGCCGCCCGCGACCGCAGCCGCGAGCTCGCCTCCGGCAACAGCTGAACCACCGGTACGGGCCCCGCCGCGGCGGGGCCCGTACCCGTCGTACCCCCGGCTACGGCGCGAGCAGCCCGATCGCCTCGTACGCCCGGTCCACCACGGGCCGCGCCAGCTCCCTGGCCCGCGCCGCGCCCTCCCGCAACGCCTTGTCCACCTGCGCGGGATCGGCCGCCAGCTCCGCGTGCCGCTCCTGCAACGGCCGCAGCAGCTCGACCACCGCGTCGGCGACGTCCCGCTTCAGCGCCCCGTACCCGTCGTACCCGTCCGCCAGGACGGCCGGATCACCGCCGGTGCACGCCGCCAGGACGTCCAGCAGGTTCGCCACCCCGGGCCGTGCCTGCCGGTCGTAGACCACCCCACCCTCCCCGCTGTCGGTGACGGCCCGCATCACCTTCTTGCGCACCACCCCGGGCTCGTCGAGCAGATAGACGATCCCCGAACCGTTCGCGTGCGACTTGCCCATCTTCGACGTCGGATCCTGCAGGTCCATGACCCGCGCGGCCACCGACGGAAGGGTGGCCCTGGGAACGGTGAAGGTGTGCCCGTAGCGCTGGTTGAAGCGCACCGCCAGGTCCCGGGTCAGCTCGACGTGCTGCCGCTGGTCCTCGCCGACCGGCACCTCCCCGGCCCCGTACGCCAGGATGTCCGCGGCCATCAGCACCGGATAGGTGAGCAGGGAGAGCCGCACGCCCTCGCCGGACGCCTGCGCCTTCGCAGCCTTCTCCTTGTACTGGATCATCCGCCGCAGCTCCCCGTCGGTCGCCGTGCACTCCAGCAGGTAGGCGAGCCGCGTGTGCTCGTCGACGTGGCTCTGTACGAAGAGGGTGCAGCGCTGGGGCTCCAGCCCGGCGGCCATCAGCAGCGTCGCCGCCTGCCGGCTCAGCCTCCGTACGCGCGCCGGCTCGTGCTCCACGGTCAACGCGTGCAGGTCGACGACGCAGAACAGGGCGTCGTCGGGCTCCTGGTGGGCCGCGACCCACTGCCGGACCGCACCCAGGTAGTTCCCCAGGGTCATGTGACCGGTCGGCTTGATCCCGCTGAAGATCCTCGTCATGTCCTGCTCTCCCTGTGAATGCGTGAGTGGAGTCGGGTCACCGTCTCGGGCGGCCGGGCCACTCCCCGGAGGGAGAAAACAGAAACGGCCGCCGGGGCGGCGGCCGTGAGCGCATGCGTGCTCGCGTGGAAGGTCGGCCGCCGTCAGGCGGCCCACCAGCGAAGGCTGAGCGTGAGCGCATGCGTAGTCATGGGAGCCAGCGTAGACCTCCGGGGATGAGGACGGGGTGACTTTCGCTGGCCCCGCGCGGCGGCGTTCAGCAGGGGTTGACACGGGTGTGCCCGGTCCGTAAGGTTCTTCGAGTTGTCCGACGTGAGCGCCGACCCCGGTCGGTCCCCGGACAGCCATTCCGCACCACACATTCGAACGAACGACGCACTTTGTCGTCTCGTTTTCATGCGTATTTGCGAATGAGGAATCCGTGTCCGAGGACGCCGTCGCCGATTAGGTTCGGGGACGAGGAATCCGCTACTGTCTCACTCGCCGCAAGGGCCGACAGCCCAAGCGGCACAACCCGCTGACCGGGAGTCAGGCCCGAAAGGATCTGATAGAGTCGGCACCGCCGGAAAGGGAAACGCGAAAGCGGGAACCTGGAAAGCGCCGAGGAAATCGGACACGAAAGAGTCTGATAGAGTCGGAAACGCAAGACAGCAGAACGAAAGCCCGGAGGAAAGCCCGCGAGGGTGAGTACGAAGGAAGCGTCCGTTCCTT